>CAZEFW010000079.1:0-40702 GCA_964511535.1 uncultured Myxococcales bacterium
CAAGGCAACGCGCGTGCACAGGCCGGCGAATGCAAGCGGCCGCGTCCGGCCGGAAGGATAAGGTGTCGACTTTCGCCGGTGATTTGCTTCTATCTCCAATGGAGTTGAGCAGTGATCAGTTCGGGGCTGTCCACGGCAACGATTGCGGGTCGTCGAAAATGCTCACCCGCGTTTTGAGCTATAGCTCCTGCAGCTTGAGCGGCTGCAGCGGCTGCTGGCCGATGCGGCGGATGGCGTCCACGGCGGCGCGGGCGGCGGACAGGGTGGTGATCAGGGCCACGCCGGTGCGGTAGGCGGTCTGGCCCACGATGCGCTCGTCGTAGTGCGACTCGCCGCCGAGCGGCGTGTTGATCAGCAGCTTGATCTCGCCGTTGACCATGCGGTCGACGATGTTGGGTCGGCCCTCGTTGACCTTGAACACCCGCTGCGCCTCCACGCCGTTTTCGCGCAAAAACGCCCGGGTGCCGCCGGTGGCCACCAGGGTGAAGCCGAGCTCGGCCAGGTCCCGCGCCAGGGGCAGCGCCGCCTGCTTGTCCCGGTCGTTGACCGAGAAGAACACCACCCCGTCGCCCGGCGCGGGCAGGTAGGTGCCGGCCCCGTACAGCGCCTTGGAGTACGCCTCGTCGAAGGTGGGCGCCACGCCCATCACCTCGCCGGTGGAGCGCATTTCCGGGCCGAGGTAGGTGCGCACGCCCTCGAAGCGGGAGAAGGGGAACACCACCTCCTTGACCGCGTGGTGGGGTGGGTCGAGGTCCTCCTCCACGCCCTGGTCGGCCAGTGACCGGCCCACCATGGCGCGCACGGCGACCTGCACCCAGTTGACCCCGGTGGCCTTGGATACGAACGGGATGGTGCGCGAGGCGCGCGGGTTGACCTCCAGCACGTAGAGCTGGTCGTCGCGGTAGGCGAACTGGATGTTCATCAGCCCGATGACGCCCAGCTCGGCGGCCAGGGCGCGAGCGATGGACACCATCTGCTCGCGCTGGTCGTCGGGCAGCACGAAGGGCGGCAGCACGCAGGCCGAGTCGCCGCTGTGCACGCCGGCCTCCTCGATGTGCTGCATGATGCCGCAGATGATGGTCTGCTGCCCGTCGCTCACCGCGTCCACGTCGAACTCGAACGCGTCCTCGATGTAGCTGTCCACCAGCACCGGGTGGTCCGGGGTGACCTCGCTCACCTCCTCGCGCAGGTAGCGCTGCAGCCCGTCGTCGTCGTAGACGATCTCCATGGCCCGGCCGCCCAGCACGAACGACGGGCGCACCAGCACGGGGTAGCCCACCTCGGCCGCGGTCTTTTCGGCCTCGGCGAAGGTGCGGGCGATGCCGTAGGGCGGGTGGGGCACGTCCAGCTTGCGCAAAATCGCGCCGAACTTCTCCCGGTCCTCGGCCGCGGCGATGCTCTCGGGCTGGGTGCCGAGCACCGGCACGCCGCGCCGGCTCAGCTCGCCGGCGATCTTCAGCGGCGTCTGCCCGCCGAACTGCACGACGACGCCGTCGGGCTGCTCCACGCGGCACACCTCCAGCACGTCCTCCAGGGTCACCGGCTCGAAGTACAGCCTGCCCGACACGTCGTAGTCGGTGGACACGGTCTCCGGGTTGCAGTTGACCATCACCGAGGTGTACCCCTCGCGCTGCAGGGTCTGCGAGGCGTGCACGCAGCAGTAGTCGAACTCGATGCCCTGGCCGATGCGGTTGGGGCCGCTGCCGAGCACCACCACCCGGGGGTTGTCCGCGGTCGGCGCCTCGTCCGGGCAATCCTGCTCGTAGGTGGAGTAGAAGTAGGGCGTGTGCGCCTCGAACTCCGCCGCGCAGGTGTCCACCGGCAGGTGCGACGGCGCCACCTGGTGCACATCGCGCAGGCGGCGGATGGTGTCGTCGTCGGAGCGCAGGATGTGGGCCAGCTGGATGTCCGAAAACCCGTGCTGCTTGGCCTCCAGCAGCAGCGCCGGCGGCACCGCCTTGCGCAGGGTGGTCAGGTCGCCGCGGCCGTTGGCCGCAGCGCGCAGCCGCCGCTCAAGCTGGTACAGCAGGTCGAGCTGATCCAAAAACCACGGGTCGACCCCGGTGATCTCCGAGATCTCCTCCACGGAGAGCCCCAGGGTAAGGGCGTGGCGCAGGTAGAAGATGTTCTCCGGCCGCGGGGTTGCCAGCTTGCGCCGCACCACCTGGCGCCACTCCGACAGCAGGTGGGGCTCGATGTGGTCCGGCGACAGCACGTCCCGGCCGTCGGCGCCGAGGCCGTGGCGCTCCTGCTCCAGGCTGCGCATGGCCTTCTGCAGCGCCTCGGGGAAGGTGCGCCCGATGGCCATCACCTCGCCGATGGACTTCATCTGGCTGCCGAGGGTCTGGTCCACGGTGGGGAACTTCTCGAAGGTCCAGCGCGGCACCTTGACCACCACGTAGTCCAGCGCCGGCTCGAAGCAGGCGGGGGTCTTCTTCGTTATGGCGTTGGGGATCTCGTCCAGGCGGTAGCCCACCGCCAGCTTGGCCGCGATGCGCGCGATGGGGAAGCCCGTGGCCTTGGAGGCCAGGGCCGACGAGCGGCTCACCCGCGGGTTCATCTCGATGACCACCATGCGCCCGGTGCCCGGCTGCACCGCGAACTGGATGTTGCTGCCGCCGGTCTCCACGCCCACCTCGCGGATCACCTGGAACGCGGCGTCGCGCATGCGCTGGTACTCGCGGTCGGTCAGCGTCTGCTGCGGGGCGACCGTTATCGAATCGCCGGTGTGCACGCCCAGCGGGTCGAGGTTCTCGATGGCGCAGATCACCACGCACTGGTCCGCGTGGTCGCGCATCACCTCCAGCTCGAACTCCTTCCAGCCCAGCAGCGCCTCCTCGACGAGCACCTCGTGCATGGGGGAGCGGGACAGCCCCCACGATACGCGCTCGTCGAACTCCTCGCGGTTGTAGACCACCGCGCCGCCCACGCCGCCCATGGTGAACGAGGGGCGAATGATGGTGGGCAGGCCCACTTCGTCCAGGATGGCCCGGGCCTCCTCCACGGTGTTGGCCAGGCCGCCGCGGGGCACCTCCAGGCCGATGCGCGCCATGGCCGCGTGGAACTTGCGCCGGTCCTCCGCCAGCTGGATGGCTCGCACCGAGGCGCCCATGAGCCGAACGCCGTACTTCTCCAGCACGCCCGACTCGTCCAGGGCGATGGCCAGGTTCAGCGCGGTCTGCCCGCCCATGGTGGGCAGCAGCGCGTCGGGCCGCTCCCGGGCGATGACCCGCTCGACGATGTCCGGCTCCAGCGCCTCCACGTAGGTGGCGTCGGCCAGCTCCGGGTCGGTCATGATGGTGGCCGGGTTGCTGTTGACCAGCACCACGCGGATCCCCTCCTCGCGCAGGGCGCGCACCGCCTGTGTGCCGGAGTAGTCGAACTCGCACGCCTGGCCGATGACGATGGGGCCGCTGCCCAGGACGAGGATCGTGTTGGGCTTATCGCCGGGCATGGTTCATCACCTCGATGAAGCGGTCGAAGTAGGGCAGGGCGTCCCGGGGCCCGGGGGAGGCCTCCGGGTGGTACTGCACGGAGAAGGCCGGCATGTCCGGGTGAGCGATGCCCTCGACGGTGCGGTCGTTCAGGTTCAGGTGCGTCACCGAAAAGCCGCTGTGCAGCGGGCCGTCCTTGACCGCGAAGCCGTGGTTCTGGCTGGTGATCTCCACCACCTTGTCGGCCAGGCGCTGCACCGGGTGGTTGGCGCCGCGGTGGCCGAAGGGCAGCTTGAAGGTCTCGGCGCCCGCGGCCAGCGACAGCACCTGGTGGCCCAGGCAGATGCCGAACAGCGGCATGCGCGCGTCGAGCACCGCCCGCAAGGTCTCGGCGGCGTAGTCCACGGCGGCCGGGTCGCCCGGGCCGTTGGAGGCCATCAGGCCGTGGTAGCCCCCGCCCAGGATGTCATCCGCCGGGGTGGACGCGGGCAGCACCGTCACCTGGCAGCCGCGCCAGGCCAGCTCGCGCAAGATCGAGCGCTTGACCCCCAGGTCGAGCACCGCCACGCGGAGGCCGTCGCCCGGGCGCGCGCCGCGCTCCGGCGCAGGGTGCCACACGGGCGACAGGTCGGCGGGGTCGAAGTCGTACGGCTCGGCGCAGGTCACCTCGGCAGCCAGGTCAGCGCCCTCCATGGAGGGCGACGCCTTGACCTGCTCCAGGGCCGCTGGCTCGGCCGTATCGGCCGAAAACAGCCCGGCGCGCATGGCGCCGCGGGTGCGCAGGTGCAGGGTGATGGCCCGGGTGTTGGCGCCCACCAGCAGGGGAGCGCCGGCCTGCTCCAGCCACGCCGGCAGGTCCTGCGTCGAGCGCCAGTTGCTGGGCCGGGGGGACAGCGACCGCACCACCGCGCCGGCGGCCTTGACGCCGTCCGACTCGAGGTCCTCCGGGTTGGTGCCGACGTTGCCCTGGTGCGGGGCGGTGAAGGTGACGATCTGGCGCTGGTAGGAGGGGTCGGTCAACACCTCCTGGTAGCCGGAGTGCGAGGTGTTGAAGACCGCCTCGCCGGTGGCGCCCGGGTCACCCAACAGCCGAGTGCCTTCGAAGCGCGCGCCGTCCTCGAGCAGGAGGTAACCGCCGCTGCTGGAATACCGATCCAAGGGATAGCTCCGTGGGAGTACGGGTTGGGGTATAGGCAGTAGGTGTATGTAGAACGCCCCGCGTGTCAAGCGGGATGGGGGGATGACACGGGGATGTCACAGAGGGGAAGAGGCTCGCCTCCGGAGGATATCCAGCGCCGCCGGCGCCACGGCCTCGCCGATGACGGCGTGGCCCAGGGCGGTGGGGTGGATGAAGTCGTAGTAGATGGTGTCTCCCGCCAGGCCGCCGCCGGCCCGTCGCAGGTCCGGGATCGGGTCCACCACCGGGTCGCCATGCCAGCCCGCCGCCCGGAGCACCGCCTGATGGATCTCAGGAGGGAAGCAGCCGGGTTCGGGGCTGGCCGCGCCCGAGGCGGTCCCGCGCCTGCACAGACGCTCGTTCTGACCCTGGAGCAGCCAGAGCACCTCCACGCCGTGACGGCGCGCGGCGGCGGCAGCGCGGATCAGGTTCTCCTGCAGGATCGTGGCGGTCAGGACCGGCCGCAGGCGCGAGCTGACCTCCCCCGAGGCGATGGCAGAGGGCCCGTCTTGCGGGTAAAGCCGAGCCTCGCGCAGGGCCTTGTTTCCCCGGTGCAGCAGCGTGGAGAGGCTCCAACGCTCGGACATGAACCGGGTCCGCCAGGCTTCTGCCGGCCATCGTTGGAGCTGCTTCGCCCGCACGGCGTTGGCGTAGTCGTTGTGGCCCAGCATGAAGATCAGCAGGTCCGGCTGGTAGGCGAGGGCTTCGAGGGTCCAGTGGAAGATCTCGTCCGAGACGGCCCCCACGCGGCCGAGGTTGAACACCTGCACCCGCCGGCCGCCGGTGGTCCGCTCCAGGCGATGCCGAAGCACCCCTGGCCAGGCCTCCTCCTCCAGGTAGGACAGGCCGAAGACGGAGGAGGCGCCCATGGCGAAGACGCGCAGGCTGCCGGGCGGCTTCGCGCGGGAGAGCTCGGACAGGCGTGAGCTGCCCGCCTTTCCGGCTGTGCGTGCCCACCCCGGCGCGCCGGCGCGCCCGCGCTTGAACAGGGGCATGTCCTGGATGCGTGGGTCGAGGCAGGAGCGGGTGTGGGCCAGCGGCTTGATCCCCACCAGGGAGAGGGCCCCCTCGGCAGCCGGGAGGAGCAGCAGGAGCAGCACCACGGCCGCACCGCGCAGGGGCCAGGGGGAGCGGACCCTGGCACGGAGCAGCAGGAGAAGCAGCAGGAGCGCCCCGAGGGCTGCCACCAGCAGCGGCGCGTTGAGGAGACGCAGCGGGGAAGATGGTACGTGGCCCTGGACCATGGGGCTGGAGGAGCGCGCGGGCGCCGCGCGTAGATCTTGAGGCACATGATCGAGCAGCGGCTGGGGGTCGAGCAGCCGCCGCGGCGCAACGCCGGCCAGCTGCTGGTGGATGAGCCGATGGAGCCGCGCCATTCCAGCTGCCGGCGGCGGCGGCTGGGCGGCACGGAGCACCTGGCCCATGGCGGTCATGGTCTCCCGCTCCGCCCTGCATGGGATGGCGGCAGCCGCGGCGGCGGCGGCCAAAGGACCCTCGCCGCTCACCACCACCGCGGCCAGTGTCAGCTGCACCAGCTCATGGATCAGCGCGAAGGCGGTGTTGCCCGCGTCGGAGCGCAGGCTGTTCATCCCTCGCCGCCCTTCGGTGAGCCTGGCCATGAGCCACGCCCGGGTGTGCTGCTCCAGCAGCGGCTCGAGGTCGCGTCTCAGGGGCGCTGGCAGCTCGAGCTTTGTCCGCCGGGCGCCCTCCTGCCAGCACACCGCCATCTCTGCCAGCGCGACGGTCAACAGGCCATCGAACTTCGCCTCACGGATCCGCGCTGCCAGATCTTCGGCATCGAGGGTGAAGATCCCGAGCAGCAGCCGGCGGTAGATGTCCGGGTCCTCGGGCAGCAGGCCCCTGGCCTTGGCCATGAGGAAGGCCTGAAACATCAGCGGGAACAGGGCCGGGTCCCTGCGCGCCGCGCTGATACGCGCCCCGGCGATTTGCGCAGACCAGGGGGCCCCGGGAGCGAGCAAGGGCTGAATGTCCCGCGGGGCGAGGGGCCGAGACGGCCTGGAGAGAAGCGCCACCACCGCGGCCTGTCGGGTCAGCCGGGGGGCCTGCAACAGCTCGTCCACCAGCGCCGAATGGTCCTGCGCGTGACCCCTGGCCGCCGGCAGGAGCAACAGCAAGAGCATCGCGCCGGGCAGCAGACGCCCGGTGCCGCTGGGGTGCAGATCCAATGGATAACTCCGTGGGAGCGCAGGTTGGTGTTGTCAGAAGGTTCAAGTTGTTTGTGAGGTAGAACGACCCCGGTGTCAAACGGAGGGCAGGGTGTCTTCGAGGGGTCCGGGCAGCGGCGCGCGGTGAAGGCGCGCTCAGGGACCCGGCTTCTTCACCGAGAGGTCATCGATGTACCACCCGGCGTTGTTCACGGCTTGCGAGGCCATGAAGTGGAAGCTGATGGTGACGGTCTTGCCGGCGTACTTGTCCAGGTACAGCTCCTGCTTGACCCACGCGGTGGGCTTGGTCGCCTTGGGGAAGCAGTACTGCTTGAGCACCTTGGAGCCGCTCCCGTCATGGACGCGCACCTCGTTCCAGTCGAAGTAGTAGTTGATGTCGACCCACTGGTAGAAATACAGGCTGATCAGGGGCCAGCCGGAGGGGAGCTTCACCCGAAACCGCAGGATGCTGTCGTCGTTGATGTTCTGGTTCTTGCACACCGCGGTTGAGCCGCTCTGGCTGGTGGCGCTGTTGCCCAGCGGCGAGTAGCAGCGGTTGAGCCGGGTGCCCCACATCCCCTTGCCCGAGTGGGGCTTGGGTGGTGGGGTGGGATTGTCGCAACCTGGGGCCTTGGCGTTGAACTTGTAAGCCGTTCCCCACTCCCAGTCCTTGGTGCCCACCAGGCCCCCCTTGCCCGCCTCGAAGTTGAGGGACAGCGGCACCTGGAGCACCTTGAGCTGGCTGCCCGAGCTGTCCGGGCGTGGCAGGTCGGCCGGGGGCCGGCTGTCGCGCTTTCCCCGGTCGATGAGCCGCTTGTCCTGTTTGCCGCGGTCGCGCTTGCCCGCGTCGGGCCGGCGCCAGCTGTCAGGCGTCGCGCCGTCCCGCCCGGCGGGGTTGATGCCGTGAGGGTCCCACGGGTTGTCGCGCTCCCTGGCGCAGGACGCGGTCAGGGCGGGCGCGGCCAGCAGGGCCAGCAGGGCAGCGGCGCGGCGCGCGCGGGGGCTGACCATCAGAACCCTCCCGTGAGGGAGAGGCCCACCGCGCGGTGGTCGGCGGAGAGGCCCAGGCGCAGGTCATGGCCCGCTCGCGCTGCGCGCTCCTCTGGCGGGCGGGTCAGCAGCAGGTAGACCGCCACGCCCGCTGCCGCCGCCGCGGCGCCGGCCAGCACATGGCCGCCGATGTAGAGCCGCTCGGCGGCCTGCACCCGGGCCCACCGGTCGTCGAAGGCGCTGGCGGGATCGGCGGCCGACAGCGCGCTGTAGTCGTCGTAGGCCGTGTTGGCCCGGCTGCCGCCCACGCCGTAGAACGCGGCGGCGCCGGCTGCGCAGGCGACGCTCAGGCCCAGGGCGGTCCAGGCCCAGGTGTCGCGGCTGGTCCTGGACCCGGCGTCGGCGGCGCGGGCGGCAGGGGCTTCGGCGCGCCCGGCCGCGAGGGGCTGAAGCTTCACCGTCAGCGTGCGCCGTTGCCCCGCCACTGCGACCACCGGCTCCTGGCGTGGGGCGTACCCGGCGGCGCGCACCTCCACGCGGTGCTCACCGGGCCACAGGTAGATCGGCCAGGGCCGGCCGGCGTCGACGCAGCACCTGCCGTCCACCGTGATACGGGCCCCCCCGGCGGCGGTGACGACCTTCAGCCTGCCGAGCTTCCGGCGCAGCCGCGACAGCTGGTTCGCCACCTGTCGAACCATGTGCCCCGGCGAAACCGCGCGCCCCTTGTGCAGGAACCGCTCGAAGGCGTCGGCCGCCTCGGGATCCCGCCCGAGCCGTTGCAGCACGATGCCGGTGTTCAGGTCGATCTTGTAGCTCGGGTACTGCTCGTACGCCGCGCGGTACCGCTCCAGAGCGCCGGCCAGATCGCCGCGTCGCTCCAGCTCGCGGCCCTGCTTGAACAGCGCCGCGGCGCGCGTCTTGTCGTCGCTGGCGCTGGCGCCGGCAGGCAGCGCCAGCTGCGCCACAATCGCTGCCGCCACCAGCAGCAGCGCAGGAGGGAGGATCGTGCGCCCGGCGGCGCTGTGGGCGCTAGAGCTCATCGAACCCCGTCAGCTCGCCCTGCTTGCGCTCCCTGGCCGGGGCCCCCCGGCTGGGACGCTCCTGCTTGAACGGGTCGATCTGCTCGTGCTTGCCGGGCTTGCGCGGGGCGGACGCGGGCCGCCGCACCCTGGGGCGCGCGGCGGGGGCCGGCCCGGCAGGAGCCGGGGCCGCGCGAGCCTCTGCGGGGGCTGGCGCCTGGGACGCGTCAACGGACGCCGCCCCTGCGTCGGGGGGGCGGTCCGCGGGCTGCGCCGGGCGGTGTCCCGCCGGCGGCGCTTGCGGAACCGGCTCGAGCGGCGCCGCCGGCGGCGCCGCCGGCGCCGCGGCCCGGGGCGGCGGCGGGGCCGCGCCGGGGGCAGGCTCCAGGTCGGTGGACCGCGAGGCAAGGAAGAACACGACGCCGAACAGGGCGATCAGGGCGGCCGCCAGGCCCAGGGCCAGCGGCAGCCGGGTTGCGGCCGCTGGCTGCCCGTGGTCCATGGAGGTGTCCTGGCCGGCCGCCGCCGAGAGCGTGGTGTCGAGGGTCGGCACATGGCCGCCTGCCACGGCGCGCGCGGGGTCGCCCGCCTCGCTCCCGGCGGGGCTCCCCCCGGTCACCTCCTGAGTCTGCGGCAGGACCTCGTCCACAGGGGCCTCGCCACCTTCGCTGTCCTGCGCGGCCCGCGGGACCTCCAGGGTCGCTGCCCCGGCGAGGTCGGCGTCAGCCGCGGACGGATCGAGCCGCGTGGCCCGCGGGTTGGTCCCCGGGGTGCCAGGCCGGGGGCCGGGGCCGTCAGCCTCGTCGGGGGTGTCGCCCGCGGCGTCCTCCGCGCCGGTCAGGGCCCTGCTCAGCTCCTCGACGAAGTCGTCCACGCGCTGGTACCGGTGGGCCTTGTCCTTGGCCAGCGCGCGATCCAGCACCCGGGCCGTGGCCTCGCTCAGGTGGCCGGCGTGGTCCGTGATCGACGGGTGAGGCTTGTCGCAGATGGCCCGCATGACCACCACCGCCGACGGCCCCATGAAGGGCAGCTTTCCGCTCAGGATCAGGTAGGCCAGGATGCCGAGGGCGAAGATGTCGGTGCGGTGGTCCACCTCGTGCACCAGCCCCTCGGCCTGCTCGGGGGCCATGTAGTGCGGCGTGCCGAGCACCGCCTGGTCGCCGGTCAGCTGGGTGACCGGGTCGTCCGACACCAGGATCTTGGAGATGCCGAAGTCGAGCACCTTGGCCAGCTCCCCGCCGTCGGGGGTGCGGGCGAGGAACACGTTGGCCGGCTTCAGGTCGCGGTGCACCACTGCCCGGGCGTGCACCGCCGACAGCGCGGCCCCCACCCCCGCGATGATCTTCATCGCCCTGGCAGGCTCGACCTTGCCCTCCCGCACCAGCAGCTCGCCGAGATCCTCCCCCTCCAGGTACTCCATCACGATGCAGGGCTGGCCGCCGTCGGTCTCGTAGAAGTCCACCACCTGGACGATGTTCGGGTGGCCCAGCTCGTTGGCCAGCTCCGCCTCGCGGCGGAAGCGCGCGAACAGCTGCTCGTTGCCCACCATGTCGTGGTGCAGCACCTTGATGGCCAGCCGGTGCTTCTTGAGCCGCAGGTGGCGCGCCTCGTACACCGATCCCATGCCGCCCTTGCCTATCAGGCGGATCACCTCGTGGGTGTCGTGCAGGATCTGTCCAACCAGCGCGTCGCTGGCCATGCCACTCCCTCCGGCGGCGGTGCTTCAAGGATGGTATCGGAGGCCAACTCCAGGAGGCAAGGTCGCGCCGAGTGAGCGGGCGTCGACCTGGCGCGCTCAGGGACCCGGGCGCGCGGCCTGCGTCACGGCAGGTACTTGCCGAATTGCGACGGCAGCGACGAGTACGACACGCCGCGGGCCAGGACCTTCATGGTCTTGGCGTCGATGAGCAGGTTGTTCGGGATGCTGCCGGTGAACGCGCCCTTGGACGCGCTGTACTTGAGGTAGTACTTGCTGCAGCGCTTCTTCGGGTCCATGCCCGTGGCGTGTGCCGAGCCGTAGGTGCTGATCCAGGCGTCGAGCCCCGACTGGTTGGGCGGCGAGCTCTTGTTGCTGCCCGAGTTGTGAACCTGCATGATCCTCAGCCCCTTGCCTCCCCACTTTGAAATCCACCCAGCGAACTGCTGGGTCTCGGTTTTGCAGCTCGGTCACCAGAAGGCCGAGATGTTGAGCAGGAGCAGCTTGGCCCCGCCCTTGGCCAGGTCGCTCAGCTTGACCACCTGCAGGTTCTTGTCGTCGGCGAGGGTGCCGTTGTTGTTGGCGTCGCGGTAGCCCACCATGGCGAAGTCGTCGATGACGTCGCCCACGTTGAAGATCGGGTAGGTGATTCCCGACGAGCAGGTTGGGTACTTGCCCCCCGGCTTGAGCGCCGGGCCGCACTGCTTCTTGCCCGAGCTGCCGATGGTGTAGCACTTGTGGCCGCCGCCGCAGGAGCCGCTGGAGGTGCAGTCCGAGCCGCAGAACGGCTCCTCGGTCAGGTTGAAGGCCAGGCAAAGGCCGCCCGGGTTGCAGTGGTCGTTCTTGGTGCAGTAGCTGCAGACCCCGCCGTTGCCCTTGCAGCTGCCCCCCTTGGGCTGGCAGTAGTGTCCGCCGGCCACCGCCTTGCAGCTGGCGGCCATGGGGCACTCGGTGCTGCCGGGGTTGCACTTGCGGGCGCAGTACTTGCCCCCCAGCATGGCCACGCACTTGTGGCCGGTGGGGCAGGAGCCGTCGTGGGCGCAGGTCGAGCAGAAGCGCCGCGGCCGGCAGTAGCGCGGTGAGCCCGCGCCGGCGGAGGTCTCGCACTCGTAGGCCGGCGGGCACTCCAGGTCGCTCTTGCAGGTGCCGCGGCAGTAGGTGGCCCAGTCGTACTTGGTGCCGGTGCAGGTCAGGCCGCCGGGGCAGCTGGCGGAGATGCCGCAGAACTTGCCCACCTGCGGGTTGAAGGCCGCCTTGGAGCAGAACACCCGCTTGCCGTTGTCGCTGTTGCACACCTGGCCCGTCGGGCAGTCCGACGGCTTGGTGCAATTCTTGGCGCACTTGCCCTGGTAGCACACGCCGCCCGGGCACTGGGCGTCGTTGGCGCACGTGCCGCCGGTGCTGGTGCCCGCGCACTTGCCCGCCTCGCACTTGCCGCTGGCGCACTCCTCCTTGTTCAGGCAGGCGGCCCCCTTGGGCGATGCCCCGGGCGCGCACTTGCCGCCGACGCACTTCATGGTCTTGCAATGGGCCTTGCCGGTGCAGGGCGCGCCCACGCCCTTGAGCTGCGAGGCGATGCACACGCCGAGGTGACAGCGCCCCTCCTTGCACTCAACGTTGGCGCTGCAGGGCTGGCCCACCTCTTTCTTTTTGCCGCCGGTCCAGCTGTCCTGCTTGCCGCCGGGCTTGCTGTCCTTCTTTCCGGTGGCCGGGCCGTCCATCTTGCCCCCGTCGGGCGGCCGGTTGTTGTTTCCAGATCCAGAGCACGCCAGGGCCAACAGGCCCGCGGCCACCACCAGGGTCCACCTGAGGTTCATGGGTTCCGCCTCCTCCCGTTGAGACGGGACGATCCTACCAGGAGACGCGGGTCAGCAGCGAGTAGAACAAAAACGAGACCACCCCGGACATGGAGGGCACCGCGATCCAGCCGATGACCACCTCGGCGATCTTGCGTTTGGACACGGTCTTGATGCCGTGGACCATGCCGATGCCGAGCAGCGCGCCGATGATGGACTGGGAGGTGGAGACCGGGATCCCCATCATGGAGAACAGGTGCAGCCCGAAGGCCGACGAGATCTGCACCGCGGTGGCGCTCTGCATATCCAGGGGGATGATGTCGCGGCCCACGGTCTCGGCCACGCCGCGGCCGAATACCAGCGCGCCCATGGCGATGGACAGCGCCCCGGCCACGGTGAGGATGCGGACGTCCAGCACCTGCGTCTCCAGCGCCACGATGGGCCCGATGGCGTTGCCCAGGTTGTTGGCGCCCAGGGAGTAGGCGGCGTAGCCCGCGGTGACCACCACGGTGATGGTGAGGAACTGCTGCACCGTGCGGGACGACTCGAACCGCCGCAGGCCCCAGCGCAGCAGCCGGTAGATGATGTTGGTCAGGGCCATGGTCAGGATCGGGCAGAAGACCCAGCACTGGCCGATGCGGATCAGCTTGGCCCACTTGACCGTCAGGTCCCCGGCCACGCCCACGCCGGCCACGGCGCCCACCACGGACTGGGAGGTGGACACCGGGATGCGGAAGAAGGTGGCCAGCGTGACGAACAGCCCGCCACACAAGAGCGCCGCCATCACCCCCAGAGGCGTGATCGGGTCGGAGACGATGCCCTTGCCCACGGTCTTGACCACATCGCCGCCCTGCAGCAGGGCCCCGGCCACCACGCACACCGCCACCAGGATGATGGCTGTCCGGTAGCGCATGAGCCCGGCTCCCACGGACGCGCCGATGCAGTTGGCCGCGTCGTTGGCGCCGATATTAGCCCCGACGTACAGGCCGCCGAGGATAACGAGTACGATCATTGTTGTGGTCATGCTACGTGAGACGCCTCAAATAAAAACCAATTTTGTCGGATAGTTCCGCTATTCTGTCAAGTGAATTTCATGATGTTGTCACATGAATGTCAAAAAACTGACCTCGGGAGTTGACGGGAGAGCCCCGATGGCCATGATCTGGATCAACAAGCCGCACCAGGACCAGGCCGGAAAACGTTAGCCCAGGAGCCGACGCATGCTGTTCGGGAAGAAGGAGCGCCAGACCGAGGCGCTGATCATGGAACACATCCAGGCCGTGGGCGATGTGGTGGAGTCAACCCAGCGCATGATCGACGCCTACTGCAACGACAAGAAGAAGTTCAAGAAGTTCGCAGACCAGGTGGTGGAGGGGGAGAGCACCGCCGATCAGGTCCGTCGCAACATCGAGATGACCCTCTACGAGGGGGCGTTCATGCCGCTGCAGCGAGGCGACTACACCCGCCTGGTGGAGGCGGTGGACAAGGTGGCCAACCAGTGCGAGGCCACGGCGGAGTTCCTGGTGATGACCCGGCCCGAGCTGGACGACCACACCCGCGACAGCCTGCGCGAGATCATGGAGGCCACGGTGCTGTGCTACAGCTACGTGCCGTCCATGTTCGACAAGTTCGACAAGGGGCGGCAGGTCATGGAGCTGGCACACAAGGTGGAGGAGCAGGAGCGCACCGTGGACCTGCTGTTCGAGGAGACCGTGCGCGCGCTGTTCAAGTCGGACCTCGACCTGGCGCGCAAGCTTCACATCAAGCTGCTGCTCGACCGCACCGCCGCCATCACCAACCGGGTGGAGGACGCCTCCGACCGCTTCTCGGTCATCGTCCAGTCGCGCCCCTGAGGTAGCCCATGGCGCCTGCCCCTGCTGCCAGCCCGCGCTGATGGATCCCATCATCCTCGGCATCATCGCGCTGAACATCGCCGTGGTGGGCGGCGGCCTGGCCTGGCGCTACTGGTTCTCCGAGCGCGCCCGCTACCGCCGGCTGCTGAAGAAGGCGCCGCGGGTGCCCATCGCGCAGGCGGGCGAGGGCGCCCTGGTGCGGATCACCGGCATGGCCAGCGCCGGCGCTGGGGGCGTGCTCACGGCGCCGCTGTCCGGACGCCCCTGCCTGGTGCTCGAGGTGGAGGTGGACGAGAATGTGCACCAGGGCAAGTCATCCAGCTGGAAGAACCGGATCCGGGAGATCGACTTCGTCCCCGAGTTCTGGGTCGAGGACGAGACCGGCCGGGCGCTCATCCGCCTCGACTATCCCAAGCTCGCGCTGACCCAGGACGCCAAGTTCAACTCCGGCGTGCTCAACGATCCGGAGCCGCGCCTGGTGGAGTTCCTGGAGAGCCACGGCGAGTCGCCCCAGGGCTGGGTGTTCAACAAGGCCCTGCGCTACCGCGAGGGCGTGCTGGAGCCGGACGAGGAGGTCACGGTGCTCGGGGTGGTGCGGCGCGAGCCGGATCCCGACCCGATGGCGGACTCGGAGGGGTACCGCCAGCGCGCCATGCGGGTGGTGCTGCGCTCCCCGGCCGATGGGGACCTGGTGATCAGCGACGCGCCCGGGCTGGTGCGCCGGCCCTGAATGGCGCCAGCCCCGGGGCGGGTCCTCTTACTCCGCGGCGGGCAGGGTGAAGAAGAACCGCGCGCCCTGGCCGGGCTCGGACTCCACCCGGATGTCGCCGCCGTGCTGCTGAACGATCTTCCGCGCGATGGCCAGGCCGATGCCGCTGCCGGCGTACTTCTCGCGCGCGTGCAACCGCTTGAAGACATCGAAGATATGCTGGTGATACTTCGGCGCGATGCCGATGCCGTTGTCGGCCACGCAGAGCTCCCAGCGCCCGTCACGCCTGCGCGCCGAGATCTCCACCCGCGGCGGGTGCTCGCCCCTGAACTTCACCGCGTTGACGATGAGGTTCTGGAACACCTGTCGCAGCTGGGTGCTCTCCGCCATGACCGTCGGTAGCTCCCCGACGATCACCTCGGCGGCGCTCTCGTCCAGGGACGCCTTCAGCGCGCCGAGCACGACCCTCACGACCGCGCCGCAATCGGTGGGCAGGGCCTGCTCACTGGACTTGCCGATGCGGGAGAAGGTGAGCAGGTCTCTGATCAAGTCGTGCATCACCTGCGCGCCGTCCACGGCGAACTCGATGTAACGGTCGGCGTCCGCGTCCAGCCGTCCGCGGTACTTCTTGGCCAGCATCGCCACGTAGGTCGAGACCATACGCAGCGGCTCCTGCAGGTCGTGGGAGGCGACGAAGGCGAACTGCTCGAGGTCACGGTTGGAGCGCTCCAGCTCCGCAGTGCGCTGCTGGACCAGCTCCTTGAGGTTGTCGCGGTGGAGGCGCAGCTGCTCTTCGGTCTCCTTCTGTTCGGTGATGATGAAAGAGGTTCCCACCAGCCGGTACACCCGGTCCTGCTCATCGAACAGCGGCGTCAGGGTGCTGAGCCACCAGTCCTGCTTGTCATCCACCGTCGCGTGGAACTCCGACTGGATCGGCTCCCGGCGGTCATGGCACTCGTTGTACAGCGCGAGCACGTAGTCCACCCCGTCCTGGCCGATGTGGCCCACGAGGTCCGCGGGGCGCTTGCCCTTGACATAGGCGCTGTCCAGCCCGATGAGCCCCTCGTGGATCCTGTTCAGGCCAGCGTACACATAGTCCCCGCGCGCCAGGACGTCCACGATGAAGATGCCCGCCACGCTGTTGTGGTAGATCGACTCCAGCAGGCCGTCGTCCTGGCGGCTCGCCGCGCGCAGCGCCTCCAGCTCCGCCTCCCGCGCCCCCAGCTGCTCCTTCAGCGCCTCGCTGGCCGCGCGCAGCTGCTGGACCTCTTCTCGGTGCTGTCGCAGCGCCGCCGCGCCATCGCCCGCGCCCACGTTGGTCTCACCCTTTCCTTCGCCCATGGTCTAGTACCTCACCGTCAGCATCGGCCGCTCTACCACCTCGGTCCACTCGGATGAGCGGAAGGTCCAGCGGTCGGTGCTCTTGTTGATCAGCACCCAGCCATGGTTGGCCGCGCCCTTGGCCCAGGCCTGCACGCTGGCGGTGACGTCGAAGGAGCGCGTCCCCTTGCTCGTCACCTTGCCGGCGGAGTCGGCGTCATGCTTGGTCTCGGCCTCGGCGCCCACGGTGACGCCGCCCTTGAGGCTGTTGTAGGTGGACGCCTCGCTCCAGGGCACCTTCATCCGGTGGAAGCGCGCGCCGCCCTTGCTGTCGGCGTAGGACCCCTCTGTGGTGAGGGTCAGGATCGCCTTCTTGATGGTGGCGCCGGCGGGGACCTGCCCCTTGCCGGAGCCGATGATCTTGTCGAACCGGAGCAGCCCCTGCTCATGATCCTCGTTGCCGTCGCAGCGGACATCCTTGGCCGCGCCGTAGGCCACGCCCGGCTTGGTGGCGCCGTCCTTGCCGTCGCCGATGTGGGTGTCCACGGTGCCGGCGTAGGCGCCGTGGCCCCAGTCCTGGCCCTGGCGGAAGCGCAGGACGCGGGCCGCCTTGAGCTGCTTGCGGTGGGCCAGGTGGTCGAAGGTCAGCGTGTAGTTGCTCTTGGGGTCCTTGCTGCGGTCCGGTCCGGCCGTGACGCCAGGCTTGTAGGTGGGCGAAAAGGCCGACGAGACGATGGTCTTGGCGGCGGGGCGGAACTCGAGCAGCTGGAGGAAGCCGTTTCCGCCGTTGGTGTCGAACTGATAGTCCACCAGCACCTGGTGCACCGAGGCGCCCAGGGCGGTCTTGGACAGGCGCTGGCCGTTGCCCCCCACATGGCCGGACAGCACCAGGAAGACCTGCGGGAACGGCTCAACCAGCTTGCGGTACAGGCTCTCGGGGGAGTTGTCGCCGCTGCCGTCCTTTGTGTCGCCGGAGGTGGAGCGGGCGCCGGGGTTGCCCTTGTTGAGGTAGTGGTGGGTGGCCAGGATGGTGGGCATGGCCGGGTACTTGCGCATCACCTGCTGGGCCCAGGCGATGGCCTTGTCGGCGGGGCGCCACTCCAGGGCGAGGTGCAGGTAGGGCTGGCCGTCCACCACGAAGCGCTGGGCCATGTTCTCCTGGTTGGGCGAGGCGCCGAGGAACCAGCTGCGGCCCATGTAGCGAGCGGGGCCGAAGTAGGCGAGGTATTGCTTGGCGGACGACTTGCTCAGGTACTTGTCGTAGTCGTGGTTTCCGACCACCGCGCTGTAGGGCAGGTGGCCGTCGGGCTGCTTCTTGAGGTCGCCGTCGAGGACCTTCATCGCCTGGTCGGCGCGGTCCCACTGGGCCTTGTTCTTGGTGGAGCCCGAGGCGTTGGACTGCACGATGTCGCCCACGTGGGAGACATACGCGATGCGGCGCTTGAGCCGGTTGGCCACGATCCACTGGGTCTGGGCGGTGAAGTGGGGGAAGAGAGAAGATTTCTGCGAGTAGTACTGGGTGTCGGGCATGTGCACCACCACGAACGGCTTGGTGGGCAGCGCGGCGTCGGGGGCGGGCGGGGCGCTGTCGCCGGGGGGCGCGGCGTCGGGGGGGGCGCCATCTCGGCGCAGATCCAGGGGGGCGACGGCGTCGGTGCCCCGGTCCGATGCCGCGCCCACGTCGAGGCCGGCATCGCCGCCGAGGTCCGCCGGGTCCTGTTCGCAACCTGCCAGGAGCACCAGCATGGCCGCCGTCATCGTCGCGCGCCTCATCCCATGAGGGTATCGTCCACAGGTGGTTGGTGCCAGGGCCCTGGCCGTGACATGGTGAGGGGCCACCGCACCGGAGCAACGCCGCCATGACCCCCCGCATCTTCGACGCCCACTGCGACACCATCCTCAAGATTGTCGACGACGGCGCCGACATCCTGGACCCCGGGTGCGACGCCCATATCACGGCCCCGGCCATGCTGGAGGCGGGCATCGGCTGCCAGGTGTTCGCCTGCTTCGTCAGCCGCAAGCACTGGGCGGGCGACGCTGCGGAGCGCGCCCTGACCTTGCTGGAGGCGGCGCGGGCGCTGGACGGCCAGGGGCCGTTCGTCTTGCCCGGGACGCGCCAGGAGCTGCTGGACCTGGCCGGGGATGACAGCCGGGTGGGGATCCTGCTGGCCGTGGAGGGCGGCGAGGCGCTCGGGGGCAAGGTGGAGACCGTGGCCCAGTGGGCGGCGCTGGGGGTGCGCTACCTGACCCTGGCCTGGAGCGACAACGACCTGACCGGCAGCGCCTTCGGCAAGAACCGCGGGCTGAGCGAGCTGGGGCGTCAGGTGGTGGCGGAGCTGGAGCGTCACCGGATCCTGGTGGACGTCTCGCACATGTCCGACGCGGCGCTGGCCGACACGCTCGAGCTGGTCACCCGGCCGCCCATCGCCAGCCACTCGTCATGCCGGGCGCTCTGCCCGGCGCCGCGCAACCTCACCGATGAGCAGCTGCGCGCCCTGGCCGACCTGGGCGGCGTGGCGGGCGTGAACTTCGCCTCCACGTTCATCGCGGCCGACGCCTACCGGGCCCACTGGCCCATCGTCAAGAAGTACATGCCGCGGCTAAAGGGCGAGACAGAGGAGATCAAGGCCGTGGCCAAGGAGATGGACCGCGAGCTGGCTGCCACGCGGCGGCCGCCGCTGTCCGCCCTGGCGGATCACGTGGACCACATGGTCAAGGTGGCCGGCGTGCAGACCGCGGCCCTGGGGTCGGACCTCGACGGGTTCACCCACGGACCCGAGGGGCTGGAGGATTGCACGGCGCTGCGGGAGGTGGCCCGGGATCTGGAGCGTCGGGGCTACAGCGAGGCGGACCTGGAGCGGATCTGCTGGGGCAACTGGGCGCGGGTGTTCGGCGAGACGTTCGCCGACTAGACCAGCAGCTTGCGGGCGGTCTCCACGCGCTTTTTGTCCGCGTTTTCGTCCACGGGGGCGATCTTCTCTGGCACGACCTTGCCGCGCTGCACCGCGGGGCGCTCGCCGATGACGTCGAACCAGCGCTTCAGATTCTCCAGGCCGTCCAGCGACACGCCGATCCACTCGTGGGCGCCGATCCAGGGCCAGGTGGCGATGTCCGCGATGGTGTATTCGCCGCCGGCCAGGTACTCGGCCTCGGCCAGCCGCGCGTCGATCACCTCCAGCAGGCGACGGCTCTCCTTCTGGTAGCGCTCGATGGCGTACGGGATCTTCTCCGGCGCGTAGCGGAAGAACACCCCCGCCTGGCCCATCATCGGGCCCACGCCGGCCATCTGGAACATCAGCCACTGCAGCGCGACGGAGCGCTCGGGACCGGACGTAGGCAGCAGGCGCCCCGTCTTCTCCGCCAGGTAGATCAGGATCGCGCCCGACTCGAACACCGCAAAGTCGTCGTTGTCATGATCCACGATGACCGGGATCCGGCCGTTGGGGTTGAGCGCCAGGTACCAGTCCTGCTTCTGGTCCCCCTCGCCGAGGTTGATGGCGCGCACCGTGTACGGCAGCTCCAGCTCCTCCAGCGCGATGGACGCCTTGAAGCCGTTGGGCGTGGCCGCGGTAAGCAGTTCGATCATGGGTGGCCTCCTGTGGACAAACCATGATCCAAAACCACCCCCGACGCCAAGCATCACCCACAAAATGTCAAGTGGTGGGGTCAGACCCCCCTACTTGACATTTTCGCGGCAGCGCTCGGGCGACGCCTAGGTCTGCGGCAGCAATAGACAGGCGTGGTCCTTGCGGCCCGTGATAATCCACGGATAGGACTTGTCCCTCGAAGCGGCCGTAGACCAGAGGATGATCCCCACGTCGTTGTCGCTCATGGCCACCGAGTGGCCGTCGGCAAATAAAGCGGGGGGCTGGATGACCATCGGGTTGCTCCAGACCTTGCTGGCGGCGGAATACCTGGCGGCCTGGAGCGAAAGTGGAGAGTAAGATGGGGTCCAATCTGCAGGATCAAGGTGCCACCACACGACGGCAGCGTTCCCCTTCGGGTCGGCAGCGATGACAGCGCTACCGACCTTGCCTTTGTGGATGCTGAGCTTCCGGGGCGTCCCCCAGCTAATGGAGGACCGCGAGAAGGTTGTCACGAAAGTGCTGTTGCTGGCGTGCAAGGCGTGGGCGTCGCCCCCCGGGGTAATGACGAGTTGCGGCACGCCGCTGGTCTCCACCTGGTCGTGGACCCTGGCGGGCGGCAGCCATGTTTGTGTCGCGGCGTCGAACCAGGTCCAGTAGAGGTGGCCGGCAGCGGTCACCACCAGGGCGTTTCCGTCGCTGTCCATCGCCAGGGTCGGCCAGCCATTGGGAGTGATGCTGGGGCCGATCGGCACCGGGGCCTGCCATTCCTTCCTGGCCGCGTCGTAGCGTGCCGCGAAGGACTGGCTATCGCTTCGCCACTTTTTATGTGAATCCCATACCACGATCACATTTCCGGCCGCGTCCATCTGCAACTGGAGGCGGCCGATGTTTTGGTGGTCGTCCGTCACCAGGGTTCCCCTGGTCCAGGTCCGAGACTTCTGGTCGAACAGCGCGGCATAGATTATTTCGTCCTTGCCGCCGTAGGCGGTGCTGTAATCCCACACCACTGCGGCCTTGCCGTTGTTGTTCATGGTGATGTTGGCCGACGCCACGCCGGTGGGTTTGCCCCACTTGGTTTGATGGTTGACCCACTGGTCCACCCGGTACTGAGCGTCCCAGCGGTCGCTCTCGACCCTGGACAGGCTGGCCCATACCTCCGGAGGGCTGACCGCGCCCTCGCGAATCCACACCACCATGCTGTTGCCCGCGCGGTCCTGCGCTACCTTTGCCCACTCTCCGCCGGTCAGGGTCGTTATCTGCCTGTTGATGTCCCAGCGATCCTTGCCGGCGTCGTAGAAGAGGGCGCGGGGGCCATCGCTGACGGCAATCAGCTTGCCCGCCGGGTTCATGACCACGCGAAAGGCGCGCCAGCCCGCCCCCGGGATCTCGGCCGGGCTGCCCCGGCCGCAGGCCCTCACCGAACGGGCGCCCTTCACCGGGGAGCCATCAGCCACAACACCGGCCAGATCCACTGCCGGAACAGATGCGTCCTGTCCCCCGCCTTTGCCCTTGTCCCCATCGCCCGCGCACCCTGCGAACGCAAAAACCAGCGCAAACCAAGTCCAGTGGGTCACGGCTCCCTCCCCTGCTGCGATAACTCTATCACCTGAGGTGGCCGTAACCGCCGAACCGTTCACGCCACCGCGCAGCGAAAATGTCAAGTGGCGGGGTCAGACCCCCCTACTTGACATTTTCGCGGAGGGTGGACGCCGCAGGTGGCTATTCGCGATACTGATGGGAGGAATTCCGATCATCACTGGTGCTCGCTGGCCTGCTTGGCCGCTGCTTCTGAAGGAGAATCCATGGGTTTCCGTCCCTCATTCCCCGTCCTCGCCGCGTTCCTGTTCACCATGGGCCTCGGTGGTGCGGCCCACGGCCAGGACCTGACGTTCAGCAGCAGCACGGCGCCTGCCACGGGCAGCACTGCGGGCCACGGGTCGGTCTTTGCCGTGTCCTACTCGGTGCGAAACATCGGCACGGTCACGGTCACCCCCACGTTCTACGTCTACTTCTACTACTGCGAGCAGCAGTCGGCGGCCAACTGCACCAGCCTGGGCAGCAAGAAGATCACCGACGACTTCGCGCCGGGGCAGACGCGGTCCTACCCGCAGAACCTCACCGTGCCCAGCGCGGCCATGTACGGCACGGGGTACGTGCGCTTCTTCGTGGACGCCACCAAGAAGGTCTCCGAGACCAATGAGGGGAACAACGAGCGCTACGACGACATCTCGGTGTCCACCCGGCCGGACCTTTATGTGTCGAAGATGACCGCGCCGTACACCGGGTCGGTCAAGAGCAAGGGCTCCACCTTCAAGGTGCGTCCCACCATCTACAACAAGACCAAGACCAGCCGGCTCACCAAGGATTTCTGGGTCCGCTACTACTACTGCCCCACCAACACCACCACCAGCGGCTGCGTGTCGCTGGGCCAGGAGCTGCGCACCACCGACCTGAACTCGGGCAAGGCCACCACCTTCACCAGCATGCCCCTGACCATGCCGAGCGCCACCACCAACGGCACGCGCTACATCAGGGCGCACGTGGACTACAACAACGGCGTGACCGAGAGCGACGAGGGGAACAACAACTACTACAAGGCGATCACGGTCAACGGCAACCCGGTGGACCTGTACTTCACCGGCAGCCTTGCGCCCGCCACCGGGGGCACCACCGGCCACGGCTCGGCGTTTTCGGTGCAGAGCACCGTGCGCAACGGCGCCGCCGAGATGGCCAACACCAACTTCTACATCTACTACTACTACTGCCCGACCCAGCTGTTCAGCGGCTGCACCTCCCTGGGCAACACCTACGTCAAGGACACCTTCACCGCTGGCCAGTCCCGAACCTACAGCAAGAACCTGGTGGTCCCGAGCGCGGCCCTGCGCGGCACCGGGTACATCTATTTCTGGCTGGACGCCACCAACAAGGTGCTGGAGACCAACGAGAACAACAACAACCGGTTCGACGCCATCAGCGTGACCACCTGGCCCGATCTGTATGTCAGCAAGGCGACGGTGCCGTACACCGGCTCGGTGGCGGGCCCGGGGCCATCTTCACCACGCGGCCCACCATCTACAACGTCACCAAGACCAGCCGCCTGACCAAGGACTTCTGGGTGCGCTACTACTACTGCCCCACCAACACCTCCACCACCGGGTGCGTGTCGCTGGGCCAGGAGCTGCGCACCACGGACCTTAACTCGGGGCAGGGCACCACCTACACCAGCATGCCCATGGCCCTGCCCACCACGGCCCAGAACGGCACGCGCTACATCCGCTTCTTCGTGGACTACAACAACGGCGTGACCGAGAGCAACGAGGGGAACAACAACTACTACAAGGCGATCAAGGTGACCAAGGGCAACACCGACCTGTCCATCACCGCCACCACGGCGCCGGCCACGGGCGGCACCAGCGCCAGCGGCTCGGCGTTCTCGGTGACCGCCACCCTGCGCAACAACGCCACCAACATGATCAACACGCCGTTCTACCTCAACTACTACTACTGCCCGGCCAAGCTGTACGCGGGCTGCACCAGCCTGGGCAACACCTACGTCAAGGACACCTTCACCGGCGGGCAGTCGCGCACCTATACCCGGACGCTGACGGTGCCCACGGCGGCCATGTACGGCACCGGATACATCTACTTCTGGGCCGACGCCACCAACAAGGTCAGCGAGACCAATGAGGCCAACAATACCCGCTTCGACGACATCAGCGTGACCACCCGGCCCGACCTGTATGTCCACAAGGCGACGGTGCCCTACACCGGCTCGGTGTCCTCCGCCGGGGCCAACTTCAGGGTGCGCCCCACCATCTACAACAAGTCCAAGACCAGCCGGCTGACCAAGGACTTCTGGGTGCGCTACTACTACTGCCCCACCATCACCTCCACCACGGGCTGCATCTCGCTGGGCGAGGAGCACCGCCCCAACGACCTGAACTCGGGGCAGGGCTTCACCTACACCAGCATGCCGCTGATCATGCCGGCCAGCGCGGCCAACGGCACGCGCTACATCCGCATCTTCGTGGACTACACCAACGTGGTGGCCGAGAGCGACGAGGGGAACAACAACCTGTACAAGGCGATCACCGTGACCAAGGGAGCCACCGACCTGTCGTTCTCCGCCAGCGCGGCGCCGGCCTCGGGCAGCACGGCGCACCACGGGGCGGCGTTCTCGGTGAGCAGCACGGTGCAGAACGGCTCGAGCAACCTGCTGAACATCCCGTTTTACATCTCCTACGCTTACTGCCCGGCGGCGGTGGACGCGGGGTGCACGGCGCTGGGGAGCACCTACGTCAAGGACAGCTTCACCGCCGGGCAGGCCCGGACTTACACCGCCAACCTGGCGCTGCCCAGCACCGCGCTGTACGGCACCGGCTACGTGATGTTCAGGGCCGACTCCACCGGCAAGGTGAGCGAGACCAACGAGGGGAACAACACGCGCTTCGACGACATCAAGGTGACCATCGCGCCGGACCTGTACGTGCAGAAGGCGGCGGTGCCCTTCACGGGCAAGGTGGGCGCGCCGGGAGACACCTTCACCGGGCGCTACACCATCTACAACACCACCAAGACCAGCATGCTCACCACCGACTACACGGTGCGCTACGACTACTGCCCGACCAACCTGTCCAGCGTGGGCTGCGTCTACCTGGGGCAGCAGCAGCAGACCGCGGACCTGAAGTCGGGCCAGGGGTTCACCTACACCTCGGTGGTGCTGGCCATCCCGGCGTCCGCCATGAAGGGCACGCGCTACATCCGGGCGCGGCTCGACTCGGGGGCCGCCGTGGCAGAGAGCAACGAGACCAACAACGACCGCTACAGCCCCATCACGGTCACCACCTCGGGCAAGCCGGACCTGCATGTCAAGACGCTGACCGCCAACGCCACCGGCAACGCGGTGATCTACTCGGCCACGGTGTGCAACAACGGCGGGGACACCAGCCAGTCCTCCACGCTGGCGTTGTTCTACAACCGGGCGCTCAATCCCACGTGCAGCCACTCGCCGGATCATGTGTGGACCATCGCGGGCGGCCTGCCGGCGCTGGGGTGCACCACCCGGACGCACAACCGGGTGGGGGTCAAGCCCGGCTTCTACCTCGGCTGGGCCCTGTCGGACAGCGGGTGCGCCATCACCGAGGGCAACGAGCTGAACAACGAGAAGTCGGTGGCCTACACGGTCAAGGGCCTCGGCGACGCGGGGGTGCCCACGGACGGGCCGCTGTACCTGGACGGCGCCGCGCCGGACATGGACGCGGGCGTGGCTGACGCGGACATGGGGGGCGAGGCAGGAGCCGGTGACGCGGGCGCGGCCGACGCGGACATGGGCGCTGGCGACGCTGGCGTGGCCGACGCGGACATGGGCGCGGGCGACGCCGGGGTGACTGACGCGGACATGGGCGCTGCAGACGCGAGCACGGACGCCGACGCCCTGGTCATGGGTGACGCAGGCGGCGCCTTCGAGGCCGGCTCGCCCGACCTGACGCCCGACGGCCCGGGCGCCACCGAGGCCGGCGCGAGCCCGGAGGCGGGCGCGCCCGACACCGGCGCCGGCGTGGACGCGGTGTCCTCCGCGGACATCAGCGCCAGCACCGACGGCGGCTCCACCACCGGCGAGGGCGGAGACGAGGGCTGCGACTGCGCCGTGGGCGCCACCAACCCCGGCGCCGCCTGGCTCCTGCTCCTGCTGGCCCTGGCCCTCCGCGCCACCCGCCGCCGCCACCCCAAATAAAATGTCAAGTGGTGGGGTCAGACCCCCCTATATGACATTTTCCCAGGAGCGCCGAATAAAGTGTCAAGTGGTGGGGTCAGACCCCCCTACTTGACATTATTTCAGCAGGGGGAAGGTGGGCTCGAGGTCCAGGTTGATGGGCGGGGCGATGGGGTAGACCTTGGGCTGCATGGCGGGCTCGGAGCTGGCCGGGGCCATGGGCGGCTCGGGGGCGGCGCTGCTGGAGCTGTAGGAGGTGGTGTAGGTGCTCAGGTGCAGGTGGTGGTGATGGAAGTAGTACCACCCCATGCCCTTGTTGGTGGTCTCGTAGGCCAGCCGCTTGTTGAAGTTGTTGTAGGCCGCCGCGGTGATCATGCCCTTGTTGTACAGGGTCTTGGCGTGGGCCTTGACCAGCGGGCCGATCTTGCCGTCCACGCCGATGACCCGCACCCGGCTGCTCTCAAGCAGCTTGGCAAGGAAGAGGGTGGTGCGCGGCACGTCGAGGATGTTGGGCGCGCCGGTGCAGTGGTACGCCTCCTTGCCGCCGGAGCTGTGCGGGCACACCGGCCGCAGGTAATTGTTGCTCTGGCCGGTCTGGTAATAGGCGACGTCGATGTCCCGGCCGTAGTCGTGGGTCCCCTTGGGGTGGCGCAGCTGCCCGCTGGAGCTCTTGGGCGTGCCGCCGTTGCTCATGCTCATGTCGCCGAGGCCGATGCCGGGGCTGCCCGGCATCATGCACGCCACCGACGCGGCGGCGTACTTGATCAGCATGGCGGTGTCCCGCCGCAGCCAGCTGTAGGTGCTGCCGTAGGTCACCACGTAGCCGGGGCCCTTGGTGGGCGCGAACAGCTCCAGCTTGCCGCACGCCGCGGTGCCGGCCTTGCAGTCTCGCGGCGGCAAGCTGCCGCAGCTGGCACTGCCCGTGCAGCCGCTCTTGTCCAGCTTGCAGCCGCCCGTGCACTTGAGCGTGCCGCCCTTGTAGCCCAGCGCCTGGCAGGTCTGGTTGTTCATGTCCTTGCCGTCGCACTGCTCGGACAGCTCGCGCTTGCCGTTGCCGCACTTGGCCGGGGCGTCGGTGGTGCAGTAGTGGTAGCTGCCCTTGCTGTTGTAGCTGCAGGTCAGCCCTGCCGGGCATTTGGGCGAGGCCGCGCTGCACAGAAACCCGCAGATGGTCTTGCCGCTGGTGATCTTGAACGCGCACTGGGCGCCCGCGGGCGAGCTGGGGCACGGCTTGGACGAGCTGCACTCTGCCGTGCAGTACCCCTCCTGCTTGCCGCTCTCGTTGAACAGCACGCACAGCAGGCCTGACTTGCACTTGCCGTTGGCGCCGCCGCACTTCTGGCCGAACCCGCGCCCGCTCATGGGCGCGACGCCGCCGTCCTTCTTGCCCGGCGCGGGGGCTCCGCCCTGGTCTGGCCACAGGGCCCCCTGATCGGGCCAGGGCTTGTTGCCCTTGCCCGGGCCCGCGTCGGCCGCAGGGCCCGCGCCGCCGCTGTCCAGCTTCACCGTGGGATCTTTGGCTGGCCCCCTTGTGCCGGGGGCGAAGACATCGGGTTCGCACCCCGCGGTCAGCAGGGCGGCGGTCAGCATCAGGATCGGGACTCTCACGCGCATTTTCTGGTTCATGCTGGACAGACAGCGCCGGCCCGGATCCTGTCGCATCTTTTTTTTCGTCGGGCGCTCGGCTACGCTCGTTTCCCATGATCAAAGACAGAGTCGTCCTCGCGCTCCTGTGCGTCGTGCTGCCCTGGGCGCCGGCGTGCAAGGAGAAGAAGCCCGCCGTCACCAGGGAGATGGTCGAAAAGCGGGCCACCAAGAAGCCGGTGAAGCTCAAGGCGGTGCAGAAGAAGAAGCCACCCATGGCCCCGGGCAAGAAGCCCGCGGCGAAGGCGAACAAGCCCCACCACCCGGACTACCCCACGCCGCGGCTGGCAGAGAGCGAGGCGATCTTTCTGCTGGAGGAGCCCGACCGCGGCCCGGTGGTCACGACGGCCGCCGCGCCTCGCCCCGCGGGCCTCAAGTGGACCACCCACGCCCACTGCATCATGGGCCATGACGCGGTGTCCTGCGGACCGGCCGGCCGCGCCGCCCCGGCGGCCGTCAACTGGCGGCTGGGACGACGCAAGGGCCGCGTGGTCCTGGCCGAGGAGCGGGTGGGCCAGCGCGCGGTGAGCCGCTACCTGTTCGAGCGCGGCGACAAGGGGCTCCTGCAGCGCCTGATCAAGGTCTCCGACCGCGGCGTGGTGCAGTGGTCACGGCACTTCGACGCCAGGGCCGCCAGCTACAGCGCGCGCAAGCTCAACGGCGCCAACGCCCTGTCCGGCTGCGGCCGCATGGCCCTGAGCCGCGATGGCCAGGGGAGGGTGAGCGCGGCCACGTGCATGCAGTGGACCGTGGGCTCCATGAAGGACAAGGACGGCGTGGTCAAGACCACCTACAAGCGGGACCGCAAGGGGCTGGTGCTGGAGCGCGCCCGCATGGTGGACGGGGACACCAAGGCCGTGGGCCACGACGGCTACCACAAGGTGGTGATCACCCGGGACAGCGCCGGGCGGCCGGTGACCCGCATCTACCAGGACGATCAGGGCTTCGCCGCCATGGACACCGGCACCGGCTGCTACGGCTGGCGCATCGCCTACGACTCCCGCGGGCTGAAGGTGAAGCAGACCTGCCTCGGCCCCACCGGCAAGCCGGCGCGGGATGGTCACGGGGTGTGCGGCCACACCCGCGCCTTCGACGGCCGGGGCTGCCTGGTGCGCCAGGTGAACCTGAAGCTCTCGGGGGGCCGCTGCGTGAAGGCCACCAAGCGCTTCGACTACGAGGTGGACGCCCGCTGCGGGCGGGTGCGCCGCACCTGCATGACCTCCAGCGGCAAGCGCACCACCTGCGGCACGCGCCAGGCGGCGGAGTTCCGCTACACCCGGGACGCCCGCGGCCGGGTCACCTCCATCAAGCACTTCCGCGCTGACCGCCAGCCGGGCAAGGACACCAGCTGTTCGGCCTTCGAGGTGCGGCACAAGTACGACGATCAGGGCAACGAGGTGGAGCGCAGCTGGTTCGACTCGGGGGCCAGGCCCATCGACTGCTACCGCACCGGCTTCCACCTCTACCGCAACAAGTACGACGACGCCGGGCGGCTCACCAGCCGCCGCTTCTTCGACAAGAAGGGCGCCGCCACCACAAACCTCGGCTGCGCCGTGCGCAGCTACAGCTACGACAACTACGACCACACGGTGGAGACAGAGGACCGGGACAAGGCCGGCGCGCTGGTGGACGAGCTGGGCATGGCCCGCAAGCGCTACATCTACGACGCCGGCCACCGAAATTTCGGCATGCTGCTGTTCGACGCACAGGGCGAGCCCGCGCGCTACCGCGGCTGCTTCACCGGGCAGCGGTGCTCCAAGAAGGCGTGGCACGCGCTGCGCGTCATGCGCAAGCCCTCCGGCGCGGTGTCCGAGAACCTCTTTTTCGACAGAAACGGGCAGCTGATCGACACGATCAACTGCAGGAAGGAGCTCTGCTGGGACTAGGAGCCTGTCTCCAGGCGTGTGGCGTGTGTCCGGGCCCCCCTCCGGGGGAGCGCGCCTGTCCTCGGCCCGCTACGCGGCCCTTGCGGGATGAACGGCGCGCTACTTGCGGACCCACTCGTGAGGCAGGGTCTTGTACAGGCCGCGGCTCACCGGGATGGCGTTGCCGTCCGAGGGGCAGACATAGTGCATGCCGCCGGGCACGCGCTTGATCAGGTTCATCTCGCCGTCGCACTTGGGGCAATGGATCATCAGCCGCTGGTGGTCACGGGCCGCGGGGTTATTCTTGGAAATAGCCATGGTACTCCTCCGTCAGGACTCACTTAGGTATAGGAGCGCGGCCCCGTTTTCAAGGTTTTTTTGAACCTGGCCCGGGCGCCGGCGTCGCAGCTTGAACCCCCCCACCGGCCGGGCTACCTTTGGGCAAATGAAGCCCCTCCTCCTCGTCAAGACCGGATCCACCCTGCCCATCATCGCCGCTGACCACGGCGACTTCGAGGACTGGTTCGTGGCCGGCCTCGGTGTAGATCCCTCCTGCGTACAGCTGGTGCAGGCCCACCTGGAGGAGCCGCTGCCCGGGCAAGACGAGGTGTGCGGGGTCCTGGTCACCGGGTCGCCGGCCATGGTCACCGACCGCGAACCCTGGAGCGAGCGCGCGGCAGCCTGGCTGGCCCGGGCCGTCCAGGACGAGCTCCCTGTGCTCGGCGTCTGCTTCGGGCACCAGCTGCTGGCCCACTGCATGGGGGGCGAGGTGGGCGACTGCCCTGGCGGGGCAGAGGTGGGCACGGTGCCCGTCACCCTGGCGCCCCGCGCGGACGACGACCCGCTGTTCGGGGGGCTGCCCGGCTCGTTCCCGGCCCAGACCACCCACTGGGAGGCGGTGCTGCAGCCGCCCCCCGGCGCCGTGGCGCTGGCCACCACGGCCCAGGACACCAACCACGCCTTCCGTCTGGGGCCGCGGGCCTGGGGCATCCAGTACCACCCCGAGTTCACCCCGGAGATCATGCGCTGCTACATCCGCGAGCGGCGGGACAAGATCATCGCCGCGGGCCAGGATCCGGACGCCGCCAACCGCGGCGTCTCCATCACCCCGCAGGCCACCTCCGTGCTGCCCCGCTTCGCCGCGCTCTGCGTTTGATACGCCGGGCCCGCGCGCACCCGGGCAGCGTCAACGCCAGCCCGGCCCACCCGGGATTGGATCCCGGCTGCAGGCCGCCGGCTGGTGGCATCACCACGCGATCCCCTGGTATCCTGCAGACAAGGTGTGGACAAGTGGGGGGAGGTGTGGGCAGGGAAGATGAATCCAGGGTTGAACCCGTCGCGCCCTCGGCGGAACCTGAGCATGGCAGACATCCTGGAGGTGACGATCCAGGGCACCTTCGGGTTCTGCCCCGGCTATATCTGGTGGATGGGCGCCGAGGAGCTGGTGGTCTGGGTCTCCGAGCACCTGGTTGTGGGTGACCGCATCGGCCTGCGCATGGAGTGGGCCAGGGGTTCGGAGCTGCTGGACTGCACGGCAGAACTGCAGTTCGTGCTGCCGGGGAATCTGACCGGCGTGCGCCAGGGGCGGGTCTTCTTCGCCACCTACGAGCTGGCCAACGACGAGGACCGGCCGCTGCTGCGCAAGGGGCTGCGGCTGGCCAACCCGGACCTCCAGGAGTACGGGACGAACCACATCCCGCCGGCGCTGGCGCCCGCCCGGCGCGAGGCAGAGATCCGGCTGGGCCGCAAGCTGGCCGTGGACGACGGCCAGCTGCGCGACGGGGCGTCTTCTTCAGGCACCTGGGTGCCCGCGCCCGCGGCCAAATCCGCGGAGGCAGCGCCGAAGAAGTCTGCGCGCGCCGGCAAGAAGGCGCGTCGGGTCAAGGTGGCGGTGCAGGACTTCGACAGCGAGGAGCCGAGCGCCAGGCGAGAGTTTGCCCGCAGCCCCACCACCCGGGGCCGGAGCCTGCTGGAATTTGCTCCGGCCACCGGTCATACGGCCCGGCTGCGTATGCTGTCCAAGAAGCTCCGGGGCAGGGCCGCCGCGCCACGCAAGGCCCCCTCCAGGGGATCTCCCGCCGCGGCGGCACGGAGCGAGGCGCCAGCCTCACCGGCAGAGAAGCCAGCTCCGGAGCCGGAGCGTCCCGCCACCGGGGAAAACATCCGGGTGGCCAGCACGGTGCCCGGCTCGCCGCCCTCGGCGCTGCTCCGGGTTCAGCGCCCCGAGGACCTGGTCCGGGGCATGGACCTGGTGGGCGAAGGGGTGGAGCTCTACCTGCTGGGCCTCGACGATCTGGAGGCCGGCGCGGAGCTTCGTATCAACATCCTGCTGCCGGACAGCACCTTCGTGGACTTCACCACGCATGTGGTGGGGACGACGCCGCGGGGGTTGCGCGTGTGGGCGGATCGCCTGGATCCAGTGGCGCTGGAGATGCTCTGGACCGTGGCCAGCTCCTGATCAGTCCACCGCGATGGTGATGGGCTCGCTGCGCTGGCCGCCGGGCAGCAGGGCCTGCACCGTGTGCTGCCCCCGGGTGATGGGCCAGCGCGCGGTGTAGGGCGCCGGGGCCCGGGCCACCTCCTGGCCGTCCACCAGCCAGCGCACCTCCCTGGCCGGACCCTTGACCACCGCCTCGAGGGGGATGGTCTGAAAGCCGCGCTTCAGGTCGGGGTCGACGTAGTAGCGGTCGCCCTGCACCGGCGTGCGCACCGCAACGGCCGCGTCGCGGTCACCGCCCGGGGCCGCGGGGCAGCGCGGTGAGTACTCGCGGGGTGGCGCGGGCAACCCCTGCCGGGCAGCCCAGGCGCGGTAGGCCGGCGGGTACACCGTGAAGGGCCGAGCCTCCACCTGGCGCTCCGGGCAGGCGGGCCCGGCCAGCAGGCCGTTTTGGGTGTCCACGCGCAGCGCCCGGTGGAACGAGCAGGGGCGCGGCGCCCCGGCGGATTCCGGCATCAGCTCCTGCCGGGTGCCTGGACAGCGCGGCCCGGCCAGCTCGCCCGACAGCGTGCAGATGTGGTGGGCGCGCAGGCCGGCCGGGCGCTTGAACGGCGCCGGCTCGGTCCCCCGGGTCACCGCGGCCATGATCTCGGCCCACAGCGGCCCGGCGCCGCTGACGCCGCTGACGTTGTGCATGCTGGCGCCGTCGAAGTTGCCCACCCACACCGCCACGGTGTGGCGCGGGGTGTAGCCCACGGTCCAGTTGTCGCGGAAGTCCTTGGAGGTGCCGGTCTTGACCGCCGCGGGGAACGACAGGTGCAGTGGGCTGTTGCGGCCGAAGGCGGGCAGCCGCGCCATGGGGTCGGAGAGCATGTGGCTCACGAGGTAGGTCACCTGCGGCGAAAAGAGCTTGCGCGGCGCGGCCGCCGGGCGCAGCGGCAGCGGCGCGCCGTCGGCGGTGGCCACGGACCGGAGCAGGCGCAGCGGCCGGTACATACCGCCGCGGGCCAGGGCCGCGTAGGCGGCGGCCAGCTCGTACAGGGTCACCTCGCCGTTGCCCAGGGTCAGGCCGAGGCCGTAGTACCGGGCCGGCCGGGTCAGCGAGGCGAGGCCCGCCGCGTGCAGCCGGTCGAGCAGCCGGTCCACGCCCACGAAGCGGGTCAGCCGCACCGCCGGCACGTTGTAGGAGCTGGCCAGGGCCACCCGCAGCCGCACCGGGCCGTGGAAGGTGTCGTCGTAGTTGCGCGGGTGGTAGGCGCCCTTGTCGGTGGTGAACCGCGCCGGCAGGTCCATCAGCAGCGAGGCCGGGGTCTTGCCCATCTCCAGCCCCAGCGCGTAGGTGAACGGCTTGATGGTGGAGCCGGGCTGGCGCAGGGCCGTGGCGCCGTCCACCTGGCCGCTGGTCTCCTGGTCGAAGAAGCTGGCCGAGCCCACATGGGCCAGCACATGGCCGGAGGCGTTGTCCACCACCACCGCGGCGGCGTTGCTCACGCCGCGCTGGCGCAGCCCCGTGACCGTGGCGGTGACCGCCGCGGCCACCCGCTCCTGCAGCTTCAGGTCCAGGGTGGTGGCCACCCGGGCGGCCCGGGCGCCGTGCGCGGACCGGGCCCGGGACAGAGCGAGGGCCGCCGCGTGGGGAGCGAGGAACGGCCGCTCGGCCGCGTCCCAGTCCACCTGCTCGCGCCGGGCCATGCGCGCCTGGGCGGCGCTGATGCGGCCCTGGTGCTGCATCTGGGACAGCAGGTAGCGCTGCCGTCGCTGCAGCCGCTGCCGGTGGCGAAACGGGTTATACGCCGACGGCGCCCGGGGCAGGGCGGCCAGCAGCGCCGCCTGGGCCAGGCTCAGCCGCGCGGCGGTGCGGCCGAAGTAGCGCCGCGCGGCGGCCTCCACCCCGAAGGTGCCGTTGCCGTAAGGCGCGCGGTTTAGGTACTGCCACAGGATCTTGTCCTTGCTCAGCCGCCCCTCCAGGCGCAAGGCGAGCACCATCTGGCGCAGCTTGCCCGGCACCGTGCGCGGCACACCCGACACCAGCCGCGCCAGCTGCATGGTCACGGTGGACGCGCCCGAGACCACCTCGCCGCTGCGCGCGGCCTGGCCCGCCGCCCTGAGCATGGCCTGCAGGTCCACGCCGCCGTGCTGGTAAAACCGCTGGTCCTCGCCGGCCAGGGTGGCCTGCACCAGGTGCGGCGAGATGCGCGACAGCGGCACCCAGACCGAGCGGCCATCCTCCCGGCTCAGCACCTCACGCAGCAGCGCGCCGTCGCGGTCGGTGAGCTGAACCGAGGCGATGTTGGACGGATCCAGCGCTGCCTCGGGCAGGTCCACCGTGGCGGCCCAGGCCAGCAGCCCGAGCGCGGCCAGCAGCAGGGCCCCGCCCGCCAGGCCGAGGGCCCGGCGTATGACCCTGCCCCGGCGCACTACCGCTCGACCTCGAAGGTCACCGCGCCGGTGCGGCCGAAAGACTCGGGCGCGTACATCTGCTCCACCATGGTGGGCGGCGTGACGAAGGTGCCCGAGGTGGTGGCCCGCGCCAGGTACACGTGGGCGTACACGCCGGGCAGCACCGAGTCGGCGAACAGCTGCACGCGGTCGTCCCGCAGGGTCTGCTGGTAAAACGGCGAGTACCAGGACGAGACCCTGCCGCCCCGCGCGCCGTAACGCGCGCGGTAGCCGTGGTGCCGGTGGCGCCGACGGTCATGGCGCGACGAGGTGGTCAGCCGGAAGTTGACCGCCTCGAGGCCCGCGGGCAGCGGGTCGTCCACCGCCACGAAGTGCATGTGCTGCGGCACGGTGATGCGCAGGGTGACGCGCACCAGGTCGCCCGCCTTGACCTTCGTCACGCCCGCCTTCTTGTCGGCCGGGTTGCCGCGCAGCTTGTCCATGGTGGCGCCATCGGCGGACACCGGCTGGTAGCTGCGCTGCACGAAGAAGCCCGCGTCCCACGGCTCGGTGGGCAGGGTCGCCCGGGCGTAGCGCAGCGATGCCGAGTAGTACAGCCGCCCCACGCCGTCCTTGACCAGGCCCAGCACGCCGGCGCCCTTGCCGCCCTTCATCAGCTTCGCCATGTCGAGGTTGTGCTTCTTCGCCTCCACCGAGCGGCCCTTGAAGCTCTGCTCCAGCAGCTTGTCCTGGCCCAGAAACACCTTGGCCAGGAAGTCGGGCTCCGCCTTCTCCCGCGCCTTGAAGAAGGTGTGCAGGGCGAGCAGCGAGTAGACCGTCTCCTGGGTGTTGCGCCAGCGGCCCTTCTTCCGCAGGTCGAGCAGGTGGCGCACCATCTGCTCGGGTAGCGGGTTGTCGGGGCGCGCCCGCAGCAGCGCGTCGAGCACCATGGCCGTCGAGCGGGTGGAGCTGTGGAACAGCGGCGCGTAGCCGTCGCCCAGGTTCTCCTCCACCTTGGCCCCCTTGGCCGTCTGCTGCACCTTGGCCAGCAGGTCGGTGACCAGGCCGTCGATCATCTCCTTGTCGCCGCCGCCCTTGATCATGCCCGCCAGCAGCAGCGCCCGGGCGAACGTGGGCAGCTCGTCCCGCCGGCCGTACAGCCGGGAGAAGTCGCTGCCGACCTTCTCGCCCATCTCGGCCAGCACGTAGGCGATGTAGGCGTAGGTGGCCAGGGTGTACCCCTTCATCTCGCGCTTCTTGCCCTTGGGGCCCCAGCGCAGCTGGTTCTTCAGGTAGCGCTTGGCCTTGTCCAGCACGTTGCCGCTCACCTTGTGGCCCAGGGCCTTGGCGCGGGTCAGCCCCCATGCGGCGTAGGCCGACGCCCAGGGGTAGGAGCGCTGGCTCGACGGCCAGTAGGAGAACCCGCCGTCCCAGCGCTGCAGCTTCTGCACCCGCGAGATCAGGGTGGCCACCGTGGCCGGCACGCCCTCGGCCTTGCCCAGGTTGTACGCCTCGGTCAGGTCCTTGAGCAGCACCAGCGGAACCATGCGGCTCACCGTCTGCTCCAGGCACTCGTACGGGTAATCGAGCAGGTACTCCATGCCCCCCTTGAGCCCCACCAGCGCCGACGACGACAGGGAAACCTCCAGCCCCCCCACGTCCGCACGCACGCCCTCGCTGGGCACCACACCCTCGGCGGCCGCCCGCTCGGTGGAGCCGTAGGTGGTCACCGTCTCCATCACCAGGGGCAACTTCACCGGCCGCTTGAGCTCCAGCGCGTCGGAGAAGTCCCCCAGCCTGGCCGAGAAGCGGAAGGTCGCCGTGCCCGGCGCGTCCGCCTTGAAGCGGAACACCGCCTCGCCGCTGGCGTCCTGCTTCAGCTCCAGGTCGGAGCTTCCGGCGCCGTCCAGCTGGATGCCGGTGACCTGCGCCGACACCTTCACCTTGCCCGCCTCGCCGCTGTGGTTGTGCACCACCACGCCGGCCTCCATCTTGTCGCCCACGCGCACGAAGCGGGGCAGGGTGGGCAGCAGCAGCAGCGGCTTGTTGACCCGCAGGCTGCCCTTGCCGTTGCCGAACTCCGCCTCGGGGCTCACGGCCACCACCATCACGCGGAAGGTGGTCAGGTTGTCGGGCAGCTTGAAGCTGATGCGCGCCTTGCCCTCGCCGTCGGTGAGCACCGCCGGGTTGAAGTAGGGCGTGGAGACGAACTTGCTGCGCGCGCGCCCGCCGCTGCGGGCCGCGGCGCCAGCCTCCTCGCCGCCGCCGCCGGGGCCCTTGCCCTTCTCGCCGAAGATGCGGCGGTCCAGCAGGGCCAGCCGGTTGTCAGCCGTGCGCACCGACAGCCCGCGCGACGCGTAGAAGGTGCCCATCAGGTCGGGCAGCTTGTAGCCCACCAGGGAGAGCACGCCCTCGTCGGCCACCACCACGGTCAGCTCGCCCTTGATGGCAGAGCCCGCGTGGTCCTTCACCGTCAGGTCCACGTTGACCTTGCCCCCCGGGCGGTAGTCGGTCTTGTCCGGCTTGACGTCCACCCGCAGGCGCCGGTCCGCGTTGCTGATCTTCAGCCGCGCGTAGCCCACCTTGAACGCGGGCTTGCCCGGGTCGTCGCGCTGCTGCTTGGCCTTACCCTTCTTCGCCGGCACCTTGACCCTGCCCCGCACCAGCACCACCGACACGTAGGCGTTGGGCTGCAGCTCCGGCGTCACCGGCACCTCCAGCCAGGCGCTGGTGCGCTTGAGCTTGAAGGCGCGCTGCATGTAGATGCCGTTGCGCTCCACAGTGAGCAGGCCGTGGGCGTCGGCGTAGGGCGACTTGACCAGGATGCGCGCGGTCTGGCCCACCTTGTAGGTCTTGCGGTCGGTGACCAGCTCCACCTTGTCGTCGTTGTCCCTGCGCCAGGGCACGTAGTCCTTGCCCGCGGCGTACAGGCCGAAGGAGGAGGCCACCGGGTTGCCGCGCTTGTCCTTGGCGGCCAGGCGCAGCACGTAGTAGCCGGCCTTGGGTACCTTGATGTTGCACGGCGCAGCCTTGAGCTTGGTCGAGACCACGCAGGTGCCCACCTTCTTCTCTCTGGGGCGGCTGACGAAGTAGTGCGCCCCGCCCATGCCCTTCTTGCGCACCGAGTGCCACACGCGGCGGAACAGGGTGCCGGTCACCTTCGCCCCGGCGAGCAGCTTGCCGTCGGGCGCGGCCGCCAGCACCGTGGCCTTGAGCGTCTCGCCCGCCTTGAGGAAGGTGCCCTCGGAGCGAGCGCCGATGTAGAACTCGGCCGGGTGCAGCAGCACCCGGGTGCGGCCGGAGATGCTCTGGCGCGAGATGTCGGTGACCGACGCCTCCACCTCGTAGGTGCGCGGGCCCACCATGCGGTCCGGCTTGAGCCGCTGCTCGCCGCCGTAGCCGCCGCGGGCGTCGAGCTTGCCGCTGCCCCGGGCCACGAAGCCGCCCCGCCGCCGGTTGTATCCATCGCCCCACCACCAGACCTGGTCCGTGAACACGTACCCCTCGTGGCCGGGCGGGGTGTAGTAGCTGGGAGAGTGGTACATGCTCCAGCGCACCGGCGCCTTGCGCATGGGCGCGCCGAACAGGTAGGCGCCGGCGGTCTTCCACTTTATGGTGTCGCCGCGCACCAGCTGGGGCTTTTCGCTGCTCACCGTGACCTTGAACTCCGCCGGGCGGAACTCCTCCACGGAGAAGCGGCCGTACAGGGTGCCGCCGCCGTCGGGGGAGAGTATGACGCTGTAGGAGCCGAGGGGCGCGCCCGCCGGGATCTCCACCTTGTGGTTCAGCGTGCCGAACTCGGACAACTCCAGGCGCTTCTCCAGCAGCTTCTCGCCGCGGGCGTCGTTGACCACCAGCTTGACGCCGGTGCCGGGCTTCGGCTTCTCCAGGCCGGTGCGGCCATCGCGCCGCACCACACCCTTGAGGTGCACCTGCTCGCCCGGGCGGTACAGGCCGCGGTCGGAGAACACCACGCCGATGAGCGAGTTGTCCTTGTTGTCCCACGACGCCTCCATGCCGAAGTCCCACGGGCTGATGCCGCCCTGGGTCCCGGACGAGACGTAGCTGCGGTCGCCGTCCTTCTCGGCGAAGAAGAGCAGCCGCCGGTCCTCGGAGTCGCCCAGCAGGTCCGGGTCGCGCAGCATGGCCAGGCCGCTGGCGTCGGTCTTGCCGCGCCACATGGCCTTCTTGCCGCCCTTGCGCCAGAGCGACAGGTTCGCGCCGTTGACCGGCGTGCCCTTGCTCAGGGAGGTGACCCAGATCATCAGGCCGTGGGGGGAGTACTTGGCGGTCATGGCCAGGTCGGTGACGCGGATCACCGCGCGCTGGGTCTCGCGGCGGGTCTCCTTGCCGTCGCGCAGCCGCGTGGTGAGCTCCAGGCCCAGCAGCCCGCGCTTGCCCGTGCCGAGCATGGGCGCCAGGTCCACCCGGCGGGTCAGCCGCTTGTTGGGCGCGCCGGCCACCTTGATCTTCTGCTGGGTGGCGCCCTTGAGCTCATCCAGCAGCAGGGTCTCGTCGCTCCACCAGTCCTCGTGGCCCAGCAGCTGGGCCACCTCGGTCTCGCTCAGCCGCTTGGAATAGAGGGTCGCCTTGTTGGCGTTGCGGAAGTTGACCGGCAGCTGCAGCGCCGAGCCGGCCTCGAGCACGCCGTTGGAGATGGGGAAGTAGACGAAGGGCCGGTAGTCGCCGGTGTTGAAGCTGAAGCTGGCGGTCTTCGCGAGTTTCTGGCCGAACTTGTCCCGCAGCCCGGCCTTGACGGTCAGTTTGTACGCCTTGCGCGGCGCGAGCTTGGCGTCGGCGTAGATGGAGCGGGTGGTGTAGCTGGAGTCGCGGCGCGACAGCCCCTTGCCGTTGAGGCGGATGGCGCGGCGGCCCTTGCCGTAGTGCACCGGGTTGGAGAACTCCACGCGAATGGAGTCGTCGGGGTCGCACTGCTTCTTGCACGAGATGCTCAGCACCTTGAGCGGGCCGTAGGTCCAGAACCGCGAGTCCCACCCCTTGGTGGTGGGCAGCGGCCCCTCGTCGCCCACGATGCCGGCGGCCAGGCTGAGCAGCACGGCGCTGTCCAGCGGCCAGGAGCGCGCCGGGCGGATCACCACCTGCCGGCTGTTTTTGCCCTGGGTCAGCTTGAACGGCACTGGCCGGGCGTCCTTGATGGTCTTGCGGGTGGGGTGGGCCACGACCTTGAGGTGCTGCTCCAGCGCGGTGGCCTTGATCGGCTGGTTGAACCAGAGCTGAACCGAGGCGTCCTGGCGCTGCCAGCGCGCCGAGCGGTGGGGGTAGACCCGGGACACCGACAGCCGGGGCGTGGTAAAGGTCCACTTGCGGGCCTCGGGCAGGGTCGAGCCATCCAGGGCCTTGAGCCCCGCGGGCACCTCCACCTGGTACTCGGTGGAGCCGGCCAGCGGCGCCTCGGGCTCGAACACCAGGGTGCGGGTGCCGAGCCAGCGTTGCTTGCCCTTGATCGGCGGGGAGAGCTGCAGGGGGCTCTTCTCCGCCTGATCCTCCACCTTCGTCAGCGCGATCATCGGCTTGGAAAAGGAGACGGTGATCTGCAGGTGCGGCGAGTCGAGCTGCCCCTCGGGCGTGGCGTAGATCACCTGCAGCGGCTGGTCCGCGGCGAAGGTGGGCGGGCGCTCGTTGCCGTCGGGCACCGACAGCGGCGGGCCCTCCACGGGCGGCAGGGGTACGGTCTCGCGGCAGCTCAGGGTGGCGGCGATGACGAGGATTGAGACGAGGGCGGTTCTGCGGAGCATGGAAATCCTCCGGGAGTTGTGGAGTGAATCGGTGACGTTGGTCGCTACATACTGTACGGCCACAGCGGGCAGGATTGCACTCTCTTCGTCGCCAGGAAGTTGACTTATTGCGGCGGCGCTGGAGGATCATGGGCCATGACCTTCAACACACCGCTGTGGAACCGGGAGGCGACCCCCGCCTGGGGTCGTGAGGCCGAGGCTTTCTGGGTCTGCTTCTCCGTGGGCGACCTGGCAGACGACATCCCCCTGGAGGTTGACGCCTTCGGCGTGCCCACCGCCGCGGCCGCCCGGGAGGCCGAGGTGCGCCGGGTGCGCCGGGATGACGACCCGGAGTGGTTCGATCACTGGCGCGACGGCGCGGCGCGCAACATCGCGGCCAAGGACCTGGGGCCGGCGCTGGAGCTGCTCGACGCGTGCGACCAGTGCCACACGGTGCGGTGCGTGGCCACCGACCCGGAGGACCTGAGCCACCTGCAGGGCGGCTGGGCGCTTGTGCGCTGGTTCGTGGCTCGCGGCGCGGTGGTGTTGCTGGATGTGCACGCCATGCGGTTCATGCCGGGGCCGGCTGCGGCCGCGGTGCCGCCGGAGGCGCCCTTCACCTTCGGGCGCGAGGTCTCCCTCATCCTCGAGACCGATCAGCGCGAGGGCGCGCCCGGACACTGCCTGCACACCCGCGGCATGAAGAAGCTGGGCTGCCCCGACCTGGTGACCTGGGTCGACCCCGAGGCCGCCGAGGACCTGGCCGAGGCCCTGATCCAGCTCGGCGAAGCCATGGCCATGGGCTGGCAACCAGCGCCAGGCAACGGCGTGGACATGCCGGACGGCCAGACGCTGTACCTGCAGCCGTACGAGCCCGAGGAAGGCGAAGACCTGCACCTGAACAACGCGGGGCTGGTGCTGGCGGGAGAGTAGACGCGGCGTCCCGCTGTATTTCAGCCGAAAGCGAAACGTAGACGCGGCGTCCCGCCGCGTTCCATCCAAGTCGAAACCGTAGAAGTAGCGTCCCGCCGCGTTCCATCCGAGAGCGAAACGTAGACGCGGCGTCCCGCCGCGTTTCGGCAAATCACCGGCGCGCGTGGACCTTGTCCTTCCGGGCTGACGTGACTGTTTGCGGCGGCCCCGTGCCCGCGTGGGCGTTCGCGTGATGCCGCCGCAAACAGCC
>CAZEFW010000080.1:0-40210 GCA_964511535.1 uncultured Myxococcales bacterium
GCAACCCACATGGCAGGTGGGCTTAAACGATCAGCATTAGGCTTGGGGCTTGAGGCTTGAGGGGGAATTGTGGGCCAGGCTCGCTTCGTTCGCTGGCGTTGGCGGCTTCTGGTCGCTGGCTTTGGATCGCCGGCTTGAGGCCAGAAGCCGCAATTTTTTAATTCCTTGTTTCTAGTTTCTAGTTTTTTGTTCCCCACCCCCACTCCCCACAGTTTTTCACTTTTCATTTTTCACTTTTCGCTTTTTGCTCCCCTCCCCTCCCCTGCCGCATAATCGCCTGGCACATGCAAATCCAGCGGCCCATCCTGGCAGCCGGCCTCCTCCTGTGGCCGACCCTCGCGCACGCCGAGCCTGGCGCGCCGGGCGGCCACTGGCCCATCATGTGGGCCGTGGCCATCGTCATCGCCATCGGCCTGGGCAGCGTCCCGTTCTGGATCGAGCGGGGGCGCCAGGAGAAGGCCCCGCGCTGGAAGACCTGGCTCATGGCGGTCATGCTGGCCGCCGGCTTCCTGATCTTCTTCGCGCCGGCGGCCATGGCCATCCTCAGCATCCTCATCACAGGGCGGACCATGTAGATGAGGGCGCTCCGGGCGGCGGGAATCATGGTGGCGGTGCTGCTCCCCCTGCTCGGGGTGTGGGCCGCGTCGTCCCTTGCCGCCTACCGCAACGGGCCGCTGTGGCTGGTGTGCATGTGCGGGTTGCTGCTGTTTCCGGTGCTGCCCGGGCTGTGGGAGGCGCGGGCACAATGGAAGCGTCGCAGGGCAGAGAGCCCCCGCCCGCGGCGCCTGCGCCTGCTGACCCGGCTGGCCCTGCGCACCGCCGGGATCAACCTGGCGTTTCTCACGGCCCTGCTCTGGATCTACCCGGGGCAGACCTTCGTGGCGGTCAACATGCGCGGGGACTGGATGCTGCTCGGCTCGAACGCCGGGGCCGCACAGACCGCGCGCCGGGGCATCTTCGGCGTGGCCGGCGCGCTGCAGTGGCTGTACGAGCTGACCGCCGAGCCAAACCCGCACCTGGCCAAGGGGGATCTGCCCACCGCGCCGGCGCCCAACCCGGCAGGCGCCCTGACCCCTGGCGCGGACGGCAAGATCCGCGTGGGCGACGCGCCGCCCTGGCCCATGCCGGCCACGCTGCACCCCGCGGTGGTGGCCATGACCCGGGCGCAGGAGACCAGCATCGAGGCGGTGGGCCGCCACCTGGCGAGGCAGGAGCGCGACCCGTTCCTGCTGGTCAAGGCGCTGCACGACTGGGTGGCTGACAGGATCTATTACAACTACCCGGCACTGGCGGACGAGTCGTGGCGCGGAAAGCAGACGCCCGAGCGCGTCTTCCGCCGGCGCAAGGGCGTCTGCTCCGGCTACTCCCGGCTGCTGGCCGCCATGGGCAAGGCAGCGGGCGCCGAGGTCTACTGGGTCGGCGGCAAGGTCCGGGGCCGGGACGGCAGCCTCGAGGGGAACAACCACTCCTGGAACCTGGCGCGCATCAGGGGGCGCTGGTACCTGATGGACGTCACCTGGAACTCACCGCGCGGCATCGGCCGCCAGCGCACGCGCGCCTACCGCACCACTTACCTGTTCACCCCGCCAGAGCTGTTCATCCTGCGGCACTTCCCGAAGAAGCCCGGGTGGCAGCTGCTCGCGCGCCCGCTCGCGCGCGGCCAGATGCTGCGCCAGCCGCTGCTGACCCCTCGGTTTTTCCACCAGGGCTTCACCCTGCTCGAGCCGCGATCCAACCAGGTCAACGTGGACGTCGGCCACCCGGTCACGGTGCGGCTGCGTAACCCTGGCGGGCTCGAGGTCTCGGCCTCGCTCAGGACCGAGGGTGGCGAAGGGGTGGGATCCTGCGAAGTGGTCCAGGGCGCCGACGTGCGCGCGATGTGTACCTCCCCCGGCCCGGGGCGGCTTCGCTTGAAGCTGCGCTACAGGGACCCTGACAGCAGGCGCCGCTGGTACATCGGGGAGGTTGAGGTGCTGGTCAGGTAGCGGCCTACCAGTACTCGCCCAGCTCGGCCTCGCGCTTGGCAGGGTCCAGCACCCGGTAGTCCGAGTAGCTGGTGGACTTGACCAGGCGGAACTTGCCAGACGGCGCGGGGTCGAGCACGTCCACCCGGGTGATCTCCACCTCGGCGTCCCCGCCCAGCACGTCGAGCATGTCGGCCCGCAGGGCGTCCTCGTCGGCCTCCTCGGCCAGGTCGGGCCGGTAGATCAGCTCGAACTTCTCCATCTCGTGCTGCACCACCTTGAACAGCAGCACGCCCTTGTTCGGGATCACGCGCTCCATGAAGGCGCTGGACGGGATTGCCCGACCGTCGGGGCGCACGATGAGGGCCTGCAGCCGGCCCTCGATGTCGATGCGGGGCGAGGTGCGGCCGCAGGAGCAGGGCTCGTTGGTGAGCCAGCCCACGTCGCCGTGCTCGAAGCGGATCAGCGGCATGGCGTAGTTGGTCAGGTTGGTGCCGATGAAGTTGCCCACCTCGCGGTCGCCCACCGGCTCGTTGTCCGGGGTGAGGAACTCGGGGTAGACGATGTCCTCCAGGATGTGCATCGACCCGTCGCCGTGGCCGCAGCTGCCGCTCATGCGGCCCCACTCGCAGCCGCCGTAGATCTGGTACACCGGCGCCTTGAACACGCGGCCCAGGTAAGCGCGCAGGCCGCCGGTGGAGAGGTCGCCGGTGCAGTCCACCGCCTTGATGAAGCGGATGTCCTCGCCGGTGCGCTCGATCATGCGCGCCACCAGGTACAGGTACAGCGGGTGGCCCGACATGAGCTGGGGCCGCTTCTCGACGATCTCGTCCAGGTAGGCCTGGACGTCGGCCTCCAGGTTGTTGTGATCCAGGGGCGGCGGGAAGGTGCGCTGGTGCACGTACTTGTTGACCAGGCCGCGCTCCATGAAGATGTAGTACGCCTGGTTGTAATCCTCGTCGCCCGACAGGCGCATCTTGAGCAGCTGCAGCAGGCCCACGTCCGGCGAGCTGCCGTCCGTGAAGCAGGGCTGGCACTCGTTGGGCGCGATGCGGAAGATCCGGTCGCCGATGTTGACGCCGGCCAGGTAGCGCGTGCGCACCTTGGAGGCGTACTTGCGGTTGATGTCGTCGTGATCCTGGGCCAGCACCACCGGGCGCCCGCTGGTGCCCGAGGTGTTGGAGATGCGCACGTCGCGCAGGTCCATGTTGCGCGCGATGATCCCGTCGGGGAAGTTGTCTCGCAGGTCCTGCTTGGTGGTGACCGGGATGCGGCGGAAGTCCTCCGGCGTGTTGATCTTGTCCGGAGTCAGCCCCACCGAGTCCATACGCTCGCGGTAGAACGCGGTGTTGGTGTAGGCGTGCACCAGCAGCCGCTTGAGGCGCTGCCACTGGCGCGCCTTGCGATCGGCTGGATCCTCGTAATCCGAGTCGAGGTAGCGCTGCAGGTAAACCCAGGCCTGGTTGTCGGTGAAGCGGCTGACCGCCGGAAGCACGACGTTGGGGAGCAGGAGGTTGTTGAGGGTGGTCTGAAGCATGGAGGCCTCTCCGGGTGAGTTGAGTTCAACTGGGACAAGGTAAATCTGCCTCAGGGTCTTTTATATGCAACCAAGTTCTGAAACCCCATTTAATTGTCTACCTTGTCTGTGGATTATATTAACATAAGCATTGATCATGAAAACCACTGGAAACGCCCTCGCCGGCTACCTGGCCAAGATGAAGGGTACCGGCACGGGCCCGCCCCACCTGCCCCTGAGAGAGATCCTCTGGTCCTGGGCCGGCGCGTTCCTCGGCATCTCCGCTGTGGCCCTCATCAATTACCGCCTTATGGCGGGCAGCGACCTGCTGCTGGTCATCGGCTCCTTCGGCGCCTCGGCCGTGCTGATCTACGGCGCCATCGACAGCCCGCTGGCCCAGCCGCGCAACCTCATGGGTGGCCACTTTCTGTCGGCCATCGTTGGGGTCGCCTGCAATCAGCTGTTCGGCTGGGAGCCATGGCTGGCCGCGGCGGTGGCCGTGGCCTCGGCCATCGCCCTGATGCAGCTCACCCGCACCTTGCACCCGCCGGGCGGGGCCACGGCGCTCATCGCCGTCATCGGCGGCCCCAAGATCCAGTCCCTCGGATACCTCTATGTGCTCGTGCCCGCCACCACCGGCGCGGCGGTCATGCTGCTGGTGGCGCTGCTGGTCAACAACGCCTGCTCCAGCCGGAGCTACCCGCGCTACTGGCTTTGAACCCGGGCTAGCTGTCCACCGCCTGCCCTTCATCTGACTCGCACCTCACCAGCTCCCGGACCTGCATGCCCTCCAGCCCGGACACCATGCGCCTGGCGGCATCCTGCTCCAGACCGCTGAGGAAGCAGTCCTCTCCCTCGCAGCCGCGCACCTTCAGGATGCACGGGCTCGCCGTGGGCGCGCCATCGAACAGCTCAACCACCTCCAGCAGGGAGCGCTCCGGCGTGGACTGGGCCAGGATGAACCCGCCCCCGGGGCCGCGCCTGGACACGAGCATGCCCTCGCGCGCCAGCTGAAGCAGCACCTTGCTCAGGTGATCCGCCGAGACGCCCAGCTCCAGCGCGATCTCCGTCGCGGTCATCGGCCCGCCGCCGTGGCTGGCCATCATGCGCGTCAGGGCGTGGATCGCAAGCCGGGCCGCGGCAGAGATCTTCAGGACGCCGGGCATGTGCCCTCCTCCGGGCCAGGGCCGACGCGCAGGGCCAGCTCCGACAGCGCTTCTTGAATGTAGGGCGGCGCCGTGGGCGCCTGCTCCACCTTCGGCAGCATCGCCCGCACCAGCGGGCCGAGGTGCTCCTGGATGAACATCTCACGGGCCCCGGCGGCAGCCAGGGCCGCCTCCTCATCGTCGCTGGCGACGGCGTGGGCCAGCTTGAGCGACAGGAACGCAGCGAACCCCACCTCCACCGCCACATGGTCGGGCGGATCCTCGCCCCGCGCGGGGTGGTAACCGTAGGCCTGGAACAGCTCCATCAGCCGGTTCAAGCGCTTGCCCGGATCCTCCATGCCGATATACGCGGCGTGGCGGGGCGAGACGCTGCCGCCCGGCCCGAGCAAGGCGTGGTAGTCCGGCTCCGCGGCGCCCAGGGCGGCGGCCGCGGCCCCGGCCAGCCGGTGGTCCTCCGCCTCGCTGGCCAGCCGCCCCACCTCCTGACGCCAGTCATCGCGCGGCCGCTGAAGCAGCAGCCCGAGCAGGCTCAGCTGGAGCGAGTCCATCACATGTTGCCTGACCTCCGCTGGCATCACCTCACGGACGGTCACCTGGCACCCCCGCTCGCGCCGAGGCTGACCGGGATCCAGCCGGTGCGCATCTTGCGCGCCCCCACCTCCCCGGCGGCGCCCTGCCACACGGCCAGCGCCACGTGGCTGCGGGACGTTGCCGCGGGCAGCGGCCGGCGGATCACCACCTGCCAGCCGCCCTTGGTGCGCTCGCCCTTGCCCCGCGACACGGTCTTGCCCGCCGGCCGCAGGGTGCCCGGGCCGCTGGCCACGAGGTCCTGCACCGGGCTCTTGCGCGGGCCGCCCATGCGGTTGCCCAGCGCCCGCGCCGGCGCGTAGCGCGCGGCCATGGCGGCCTGCTCCCGGGGCCTCTTCTTCAGCGGCTCGGCCTGGGGCGGATAGTGGTCCACGGAGGCGCCGGGGTAGAGCGCCTTGATAGTGTCCTTGCGGCCGTCCACCACCGCCTGCCAGGACGCGCGCCAGTAGCTGATCTGCACCTTGCGGCCCTGCTCGCCCATCTGGGGCGCGGGCAGCTCAGCCCCGGACTTGACCGGCAGCTGCACGGCGCAGGCGTCGGAGAAGCGCGAGGCGCCGGGCAGGTCGTCCTTGCTCGGGTCCTTCCAGGTGAGGCGGAAGGCGATCTCCTTGCCGTCGGTGAGCGCCTGCACGCTGACCGACGCGGTGGTGGCCTTGAGCTGGCGGGGCTCCACCAGATCCTGAAGCAGCAGCTTGGCCTGGTGAGCGCTGACCTTGGCCCAGGCGGCAGCCCCGGGGTTGTCCGGCAGCTCGCTGGCGCGCACGACGGCGATCTCCGACGAAGACGCCTGCTGCGCGCCGCGCCGGTCGCAGCTGGAGAGGGCGACCAGGGCGACGAAGATATGGATCGCGATCATCAGACCGCGGGGGGTGGTCTTCATGGGCTCGCTCCTCATGGCGTGTTGGTCCGCACGATCTTGCGCCGGGCGTCCACCGCCTTGCGCACGTAGACCGGCTCGGTCACCGGCACCTTCACCAGCACCTTCCCGTCCTCGCCGATGCCAGCGACCTGGTCACCCTCGCGCTTGAAGCGCGGCGTCAGCTCCTCGGTGCAGCCGAACAGGCAGAGCAGCGCGGCCAGGTCTGGCTGGGTGGCGCCCTCTGCGTAGGTCTCGATGGCCGCGTCCACGCCGGGGCCGAACAGCTGGCGCAGGTACTCGGGCGGCACGTGGATCGGCGGGATGTAGTACACGTTCGGCTCGAGGCCGAGCTGGGGGTAGAGCGGCAGGGCCACCTTCTTGATGTGCACCAGGTAGTCGATGGGGTTGTCGGGCCGGGCCGCCTCGGGCTTCGAGATGAAGCCGGACATGCGGATCTTGCCGATGCAGTTGACGAAGCACTGGTTGGTCAGGCCCTTCTCGATCTTCGGGTAGCAGGCGATGCACTTCTCGGACGTGCCGTTCATCGGGTTGAAGTAGGTCTTCTTGTAGGGGCACGCCCGCACGCACTCGCGGTAGCCGCGGCAGCGCTTCTGGTCCAGCAGCACGATGCCGTCCTCGGGGCGCTTGTAGATCGACCCCCGCGGACAGCCGGCCAGGCAGGCCGGGTAGGTGCAGTGGTTGCAGATGCGCGGCAGGTAGAAGAACCAGGTGTTGTGGATGCCGGTCTCGGAGCGGCCGCCGTCCACGCGCTCGGTGCAGTCGTCCTCGCCCACGTTGGGGTTGGCGTAGTCCAGGTCCTTGGGCAGCCAGCCCATGGCGCGCTCGCCGGCGCGGGCGGCCTCGAAGATGGTGCGCCCGCCGTACACCCCTCCGTTCCACGCCTGCGGCCCGAGGGCGGCCAGCAGCTTCACGTCCCAGCCGAGGGGGTAGAACCCCCACGGCTTGCTCTCCACGTTGTTCCAGAGCATGTACTCCTGCCCCTTGCCCGAGGTCCATGTGGTCTTGCAGGCGAGGGTGCAGGTCTGACACGCGATGCACTTGTTCAGGTCGAAGACCGCTGCGAACTGCTTGTTGGGTCGCGACTCCGGGTACCAGTACGACATCTCCCGGCCGATCTGCCAGTTCTTGACTCGCGCCATCTACTTGCTCCTGTCCGGCTTGCCGGTGACAGTTGTGAAGGCCCCCTGCAGGTACCGCTTCATCTGCTCGGACTCGTACCCGGGGCGCATCCCCTCGGCGGCCGGGCGCCACAGGCCCTTGCCCCCGATGCCCCCGGGCTCGGCCTTGGTGATCTTGACGATGGCCTCGCGCGGCGCGCCAGTGGGGCAGTGCACGTCGGGCAGGAAGCCCTTGCCGATGCTCTGGCCCAGCAGCCCCTTGCGCACCAGCGAGTCGGTCATCCAGGTCGGCTTGAGCCAGCCGCGGGTGGCCGACTGGTGGGAGCCGGAGCGGAACATCGCCTGGTAGTTGGTGCTCGGGTTCTTGGCCAGGCCGTCGGCGCGCTCCTTGTGCCCCTTCACCGAGCCCGGCGTGGCGCCGTACATGTTGAACCACATGCGGGTCACGCCTCTGGGGGTGCCCGGGTAGTAGCGGGCCCGGCAGATCAGGCGCGAAAACTCGTAGTCGCGTTTGTTCTTCTGCCAGCCGCGGAAGGGCCGGTCCTCCGGGTCGGAGTCGATCCAGACATAGTCGCCGTCCTGCACGCCGATCTCCTTGGCGTCGGCCGGGTTGATGTCCACGTACCCCTCGCCCACGAAGGGCGCCCGCTTGTCGCGCCGGTAGATGTCGCCGAAGGGGCCGAACAGCATGGCGATCATGTCGGTGTCGATGGGCATGGTGTGGGCGCCGTGGCGGTACTTGGGCGTGTGGAACACGAACCGGTACCCCTTGGCCTTGAGCGGGTGAGGGGCGTTGGCCTCCTCGGCCCACGTGCGCACCACGTTGCGGCCCTGGCGGGTCTCGCAGCTCAGGTCGTCGCGCTTGACGCCGTACTTCTCCGGCCCGTCGGGGCGGATGGCGTCGTGCTTGCCCGCCACGATGACGTTGGGCTCGTAGAAGGTGGAGTCGATGGGCTCCCGGTGCACCGGCAGGTTCTCGCCGGCTTCGATGAACTCCTTCTCCTCCCGGTAGAACTCCAGGCGGCCCGACTTGGTGTACCAGGGCATGGAGTCGGCGATCTGGTCGTAACCCACCGCCTTGGGGTAGGTGCGGTGCATCATCACCGCGGGCACCCCCGCCTTGGCCTTCTTCTCCAGGTCATCGAAGTCGTAGCCCTTGGCGCAGCCGGAGAAGTCGAGGATCCGCTGGAGGTAGACGCTGGTCTGGTCCTTGTCGACGAAGTGCCACATCTTGGCGAAGCGCTCGTCGCCGGTCTCCTTGGCCATGGCGTGGCCCACCAGGGAGAGGCACTCGATGTCTCCGACGGTGTCGAACACGCGCTTGAGCGGCGTGCGGGGGAAGACCGTCAGGAAGGGGTTGGTCACCGAGCAGCACATGTCCGGGTGCTTCAGCTCGCTCCAGGAGTCCACGGCGAACACCACGTCGGCCCACTCACACGAGGTGGACCACCACCACTCCTGCACCGCGATCATCTCGATCTTGGGCAGCTGGTTCACCACGGTGTTGTAGTGCCACTTGACGTTGCCGAGGATCGAGTTGGCGTTGGCGAACCACATCGACTTGGTGGGCGTCGGCATGTGGGTCTGGCCCGTGAGCAGCTTCTTGCCCACCCGCAGGGGGTGGTCCTCGTGGTTGTAGTAGTGGGCCGACTCGGCGCGCCAGTACATCTTCGGCTTGCACGGCTTGCTGCTGTCGAGCTGGATGTTGAACGGGTCCTCGTTGATGTACTGGGGCAGGCCGTTGAACAGGGCCACCCGGTAGTTGCCGGCGTAGGAGCCGACGTTGCCGGTGATGCGCCCCACGTTGCCGGTGAGCGCGGCCAGCAGGAAGATGGCCCGGTCCTTGTTGTCGTTGTTGAAGAACTGGTTCGGGCCCATGCCCACGGTGAACAGGGTGGTGCCCGGGTCCTTGGCCAGGTCACGCGCCAGCTGCTCCACGGCGGCGGCCGGGGCCCAGGTGGCCTCCTCGGTGGTCTTGGCGTCGAAGTGGCCAACATAGTCGAACACGAGGTCGAACACCGGGCGGCACTTGACCTCACTGCCGTCCTGCAGCTTCACCGTGATGGTGCCCTTGAGCTGGGGCTTGCCCACGCGGCTGTGCTCGCCCACCTCGTCCCGGGTCACCGCCCGGGGCTTGCCGGCGGCGGCGTCCCAGTAGACATAGTCGCCCCACTCCTCGCGCATGGCCTCGGGGATGATCTGCCGGTACTGGGCGCCGGGGATCGGCTTCTTCTCCCCCTTCTTGATCACCCGGCTGCGCTTGAGCGGCGCCGGCTCGCCGCCGAACACGTCGGCAGCGCGCAGGTACTCCAGGCTGTCCATGCGCACCAGCAGCGGCAGGTCGGTCCAGCGGCGCACGTAGTCGGCGTCGTACAGCTTCTTGCGCATGATCTCGCCCGCCAACCCCAGGGCCAGGGCGCTGGTGGTGCCGGGGCGAACCACGATGGCCTGATCCGCCTTGGTGGACGTGGCCGAGTACTCGCATGCGATGACCACCACCTTGGTGCCCTTGAGGCGCGCCTCGGTGAGCCAGTGGGCGTCGGGCATCTTGGTGGTGATGAAGTTGATGCCCCACAGCACCACGGTCTTGGCCAGCTCCACCGACGACAGGTCGAAGTCCACGGTCTGCTGGCCGGTCACCATCGGGTGCCCCGGGGGAAGATCGGTGTGCCAGGAGTAGTTGTCGAAGCCCCTGCCCCCCAGGGCCTTGTCCGGGCCCAGGCCGCGCTGCTTGGCGTCGAGCAGGGCCATGGAGTTGGCCATGCGGTACAGCCCGAACACGCGGGTCATGCCGAGCAGCGGCATGCCGCCGCGGAACTTGAGCACCTGGGTGCCCGCGCCCTTGGTGGCGTCGATGGTCTCCTGCTCGTAGCCCTGGGCCTTGAGCCGGGCGGCCCCCTCGTCGCCGCTGTAGGTGGACGAGATGTTGGCCAGGGCCTTGGCCACCAGGGCCGCGGCCTCGGCGTGGCTCAGGCGCGCCCAGGTGTCCCGGGCGCGGTTGAAGTACTTCTTGTCCGGCTTGCCGTCCGCGCCCCGGGGGAAGCCGTCGTCGATCCACTTCTTCCAGCCGGTGCGCACCATGCAGTGGCGCAGGCGGCGGTCGCCATAGAAGCGGCGGGTCAGCGCCAGGCCTTTCTGGCACACCCGCGGATCCCAGCGGGACGACGCCTTGTTGCCGTCCAGGTCCGTGGCCTCGCCGTACTTCATGGTCGGCCCTAGGCGCGTGATCACCCCGGACCGCACGTAGGCGTTGAGCAAGCAGTTGTGTGTGTCGTTGGGCGCGCAGAGGAAGGTGAAGGTGCTGTCGTACTTCCACAGGTCGCGGTATGCGGCCTCCCACTTGCGGTCCGGATATCGGGCCAGCGGGTTGTCCACCGCGTCCAGCCCCCAGGCAGCGCTGGCGTTGGCGGCGAAGGCGCCGAAGCCGCCGGCGGACAGCAGCCCGAGGAAGTCCCGGCGACCCAATCCGCCTTTTTTGTTTGAGCTCATTTCTTCTCCTCCCAGGACCGGATGAAGCTCACCACGGCCTCGATCTGGCGTTTCGAAAGCGACGGGTGGGCGACGGAGCCCGCGGTGAAGCCCGGCATGGTGGTGCCAGGGCGGCCGAGGCTCACCGAGCGCACCAGGAAGCTGTCGGAGGCCGCCGCCAGGAAGCGCCGGTTCGACAGGGACGGCCCCTCGGCCCCCTTCCCCGCGGCCCCGTGGCAGCCGGCGCAGCTGGCCTTGTAGATGCCGCCGCCGGCCGCGGCGTCCCCCTTGACCCAGCGGCGCGGCTTGTCGTCGGGCGCAGGCCTGACGCCCCCGCCCAGGGCGCGCACATGTCGCACCACGGCCTTGATCTCCGCGTCCCGCAGGCCGCCGCTCGCCTCGCCCCAGGCGGGCATGCGCCGGCCGGGCCTGCCGCGGCGGATGCTCTGCTCGATGAAGGCATCGCTGGCGCTGGCCAGGAAGCCGGGCTTGCCGATGGCGGGGAAGTGCCCCATGCCGGAGAAGCGGCGCCCCTCGCCCTTCTCGCCGTGGCAGGCGGCGCAGTACACGCCGAAGAGCGAGGCGCCGTCGGTGGCGAACTCGCGCTCCTTGAGGATCACCGAGCGCGCGCGGTCCCGGGGCCACAGCGCCTCGGGGACCTTGCTCAGGCGCAGGGACAGCAGGTAGAGCGTGAGGCTCTCGATCTCCCGGGCGTCCAGACCGAACTCCGGCATCTTCGAGCCCGGCACCACCCGCCGGGGCGCCTCGAAGTGCTCCACCACCCAGTTGGCCAGGGTGTGGGGCCCGCGGACGCCCGCCATGGGCATCAGGGCGGGATCCTTGAGGCCGAAGGAGGAGAGATCGGGTCCGTCGTCGCCGCCCGCCTCGTTCACCTTGTGGCAGCCGCGGCAGCCGAGGGAGTGGAACAGGGCCTTGCCCTTCATCAGGCTCGGCGCGCCCACGCGGGTCTTCAGGTAGCCGGTGATGGCTGCCTGCTCCGCCGCGCTGACCTGGCCGAAGCTGGTGGCCCACACCGCGGCCTCTGCGCCGGTGGCCTTCGCCTTGCGGGCCAGGTGCCGGCCGTGCCAGCTGTCCAGCCTGCCCGAGGCGCCCACCCCGCTCAGGTCCGGGCCGTTTGCCTTGTCAGTGCGCCCCGGGCGGGTGGTGCCGCCGCGGCCGTCCATGTTGTGGCAGGCGAGGCAGTCATGCCGCTCCAGCTGGCGCTGGCCCTCGGCCATCACCGCGGCGCCGGGCACGGCCAGGTGCGTGTGGCACGAGCCGCAGCCGGCGTAGGCGTACTTGCGCGGGATCATCGGCTCGGGCCAGTGCGCGGCCGTTCCGTGGGCGTCCGCCTTGCGGGTGGCCAGCCCCTGGCCCCCGTGGCAGATGACGCAGCCGAGCTTCTTGGGATCGTGGGGGATGCGCGGGTGCGGCCCGAGCACCGGGTCGCCGGCGATGCCGGTCTCGCCGGGGGCCATGCCCACGTGGCAGGAGACGCAGCGGTCGAAGGACTTGAGCTGCGGCACCACCACCTGGCGCAGCTTGACGTCGGCCGACTTGCCGGCCGCAGCCTTCTTCGCGGCGTAGGCGCGCTGCTGCAGCCGCCACTCGCGCAGGAAGTTCTCGTCCACCGCCGCCCAGAGCAGCAGGGCCAGGGTGGCCACCGAGGACCAGAGGAGCAGGTGCTTGTTCCGGTTCATCTGGCGCCTCCTCAGTGCCCGGGCCACTGGTCCGGCGACCAGTAGAATTCCCAGTTAGGTCCGCGGAAGTAGGTGCCGATGACGGTGAGCACCACGAAGCCGCAGAGGAAACAGACGAACAGGCCCATGGCTCCGGCCCGGATGGAGCGGTAGCGCCGCACCAGCAGCCAGGAGTAGAACATGTAGCCCACCGTCAGCACCGTCCCGGGGTTGAAGAAGGTGATCAGGATCTGGGGCGCGTCGGTCCACCACTGGCGGACCCAGCCGAACTGGATGGCGATGGCCTCGATGCCGATGGAGAGGCCGAACCCCACCGCGGAAGCTTGCAGCGCCAGGGGCTTACCGCCCGGGCCGCCGAACCACTCGCCGGTACCCTCGGTCTCGCGGTCGAGGTACGGGATGAGCGCCAGGCCGAGCATGGCGATGGCCGGGATGCCGATGCCGCCCATGAACGCGGAGTGGGCCACCAGCTCCTGCAGCCCGAGGAAGTACCAGGGCGCCTTGGCCGGGTTCTCCGGCACGAGCGGGTTGGCGATCTCCTTGAGCGGGGCGTCGCTGATGAGGGACAGCGCCAGGCAGATGGCGCAGGTGAGCATGAACACCCCCACCTCGGCATAGAAGAGGTGGGGGATGGTGGGCAGGGTGTTCTCCGGGCCGTTGTTCACCGCGGAGGTGCGGCCCCGCACCAGGGCGGCCAGCTGGTAGGTCTTCTTCGGCTCCTGGGTGAACACCGGGAAGGTCTCGGGGTGCTGGGGCCCGAGGCGAGCGTCGGCGTCGGCGGGGCGGGCCAGGCCGCCGTCCTTGCGGATGCGCCAGAAGTGCACCGCGCCCAGGCCCACCAGCATGATGGGCAGGATCATCACGTGCAGCAGGTAGAACCGGATCAGCGCCTCCTCCCCCACCTCCTCGGAGCCGAGCAGGATCTGCTTCTGGATGCCGCCGGGGTCGAAGTAGGGCGTCATGCCCACCGCGTCGGTGAGCTCCCGGGGGGACTGGGCGATGTTGGCGCCGATGGTGATGGCCCAGTAAGCCAGCTGATCCCAGGGCAGCAGGTAGCCGGTGAACGACAGGCCGAGGGTGGTGGCCAGCAGCAGGATGCCGATGACCCAGTTGAACTCCCGGGGCGCTCGGTAGGCGGCGGTGAAGAAGACCCGCGCCATGTGCAGGAACACGGCGAGCACCATGATCTGCGCGGCCCAGCGGTGCAGGTTGCGCACGAGCTGGCCGGTGGGCACCACGAAGTGGATGTCCTTGACCGACTGGTAGGCCACGTCCGGGTACGGCTTGTAGTAGAACATCAGCAGCACGCCGGTGACCACGGTGATCAGGAACGCGGACATGGCCATGATGCCGAGGCCCACGGTGGTCCACCAGCGCAGGCTCCAGCGGTGGGTGCGGGCCGGGTGCAGGTGGAGGAAGACGTTGGAGAAGACGAAGGCCGAGCGGGCGCGGTCGGTGTCTGCGCGGCCCGTACGGTATATCGACTGCCAGATGCGGCGGGGGCTCTGGCGCAGGCGGCGCCAGAGCAGCGCCAGGGGCGCCTCGTTGCCGTGGTGGCTCATCCCTTTTTCTCCTCGTCCAGGCTCGGCTTGATCTCCTTGCCCTCGTCCACCAGGTAAGCCCCGCCCCCCGCCGCGGCGACGTCCAGCCAGGGCAGGCCCTTGGGCGCCGGGCCGCGCACCAGCTCACCCAGCGGCCCGAAGGTGGAGCCGTGACAGGGGCACTCGAAGCCGGTGTCGTTGGGCTTGACCAGGCAGCCGAGGTGGGTGCAGACGATGGAGAGGGCCACCACATCGCCGGCGGCGGTGCGCAGCAGGGCGACGGTGCGCCCCTCCGGGATGTAGGGCACGCCCGTGGCCAACGACTCGGGCAGCGTGACCTCGAACTTCTTGGATGGCGAGGGCAGCACCGCCGCCTTGGGCAGCCGGGCCAGGCCCAGGGTGGCCATCAGGCAGGCCCCGCCGGCGGCCCAGGTGGCCGCCGTGCCGAGCATGTCCCGCCTCGGCATCGGCTGCTCATCCAGTCTCGACGCGCTCTTGTCGTGTTTGTCTTCGCTCACCGCGTCCTCCTCCACTCGGTTTTGAAGCGCACGCGCTCCATGGAGATGGCCTCCACGGGGCAGCGCATCTGGCACAGGGCGCAGCGGATGCAGCGATCCTCGTCCTTGAGGATGGCCGAGTGCTGCGCCGGATCCGTTGACTGCTCGGGGCCGAGGGCGCTCGCCGTGGCCCGGTCCAGCGCCTCGTTGGGCTCCAGCCGGTCGAGGGAGACCAGCTTGAGGCAGCGTGTGGGGCAGACATCGGCGCAGCCGCCGCACAGCACGCAGCGGGTGCCGTCGAACACCGGCGTCACCCCGCAGTCGAGGCAGCGGCCCGCCTCCAGCTTCGCCTGCTCGTCGGTGTAGCCCTCCTCCACCTGACGCCAGGGCTCCTCCAGCCTCAACTCGGCCGAGGCGGTGGGCACCTCCAGGCGGCGGCGCTGCTCGAAGCCATGCTCGCGCTGGTACGGGTCCACGCTCAGGTGGCGCTCGATGACCGCCGGGGCCAGGGGCTGGCCCATGACATGGGCGTAGACCGAGCGGGCGGCCTGCTTGCCCGACGCCACGGCGTGGATCACAAGGGCTGTCCCGTGGGCCAGATCGCCGGCCGCGAACACCCCCGGCACGGAGGTGGCCAGGGTGTCCGGGTCCAGGGCGGGCCAGCCGGGGCGAGGCATCTCCACCCCGGCGCCCTCCAGGAAGCTCAGGTCGGGCGCCTGCCCCACGGCCATGAGCACCGTGTCGCAAGGCATGATCTGCTGGTCGTCCTCGTCGAAGACCGGCGAGAACCGGCGCTCGTCGTCATAGACCCGCAGGCAACGCTGGAACCGGACCCCGGTCACCGCGCCGCTGGAATCGCGCACCACCGCCAGGGGCCCCCAGCCGTTGACCCGATCCACGCCCTCCTCGTCCCCCTCGACGATCTCCACCGTGTCGGCCGGCATCTCCTCCAGGGTCTCCAGAGAGACGAGGGTGACCCGGCGGGTGGTCTTGAGGCGGGCCGCGCTGCGGGCGGCGTCGTAGGCCGCCTGCCGAACCACGGTGCGGGCCACGTCGTAGGCCACGTTTCCGCCGCCGATGACCAGCACCTCTTCGCCCACCTCGATGGGCTCCTCCAGGGCGCGGGCGCGCAGGAAGTCCACCCCGCCCAGCACCCCCGGCCCCTGCTCGCCTGGCAGGCCGAGCTCACGGGACCGCTTGGCGCCCACGGCGATGATCACCGCCGCGTACTGCTCCTGCAGCTCTGCAAAGGAGATGTCCTGGCCCACCCGGGTGGAGCAGCGGATCTCGGCGCCCAGGGACTCGATCACCGCCACCTCGGCGCGGATCAACGCGGGGGGCAGGCGGTAGGCCGGGATGCCGAGCACCAGCATGCCTGCGGGGATCGGCTCGGCCTCGAACACCACCGGGGAGAACCCCATGAGGCACAGGTCGTGGGCCGCGGCCAGCCCGGCGGGGCCGGCGCCGATGATGGCAACCTTCTGTCCGCTGGCTTGCTCGAAGGCGTCGCTGTTGACCGCCCGCAGCAGCGCGGCGAGCTCGTCCGCGTCGGCGCACGGGCCGGGGTCGGCGTTGATGGACGCGTCCATGAGCGCCGTGGCGGAGCGCACCTCCGCGCCGGCGTGGGCGCAGGCGGCGCGCTTGAGCGCCCGGATGGAGACCGGCCGATCCGGGCCGAGGTGCTGGCCTGCCGCGTCGGTCACGGGGATCTGTCCGCGGCGACAGGCATCTTCGCAGGGGGCGCCGCAGATGCGGCCGCAGATGGAGGCGAAAGGGTTCGGGCCGCGGGCGATGAGGTAGGCCTGCTCGAACTGCCCGTCCGCGATGGCGCGCACATATCCGCGCGCGTCGGTGTGCACCGGGCATGCCCGCTGGCATGAGATCAGGTCACGGTGATACCCCGTTGTCGGGACCTCGACCTGCAAGGTTTTTTTCGGCTCCCTGCCCAAAACGCACTCCACCCCCGCGGCCGCCCAGCTCCGGACCTACCCCCGGAATCCAGGTGCCCGGCCGAACCAAACACTGGTTTTCCTGCAATGAAGTACATATATTTCTTTTTTAATTAGAGTTTGTCAATGGGCAAAGTTCTAATTTAGATCAAACTATTGTTTTAATTGAATTTATCAAGTCTATGTTATTTATTGACTATGCTTCAGGGTGCCGAAGGGAGCAGTCTGGAGAGGATCTTCTCCACGGGCTCAGGCCCCTGGCTCCTGCCCTGCTTCAGCAGCAGCGCCCGCGAGCACACGGCCCGGGCCTCGGCAGGATCATGGGTGGCCAGCAGCGTGGTCCGCGCCCCGGTGAGCAGGTGCTCGCGCATCAGGTCGCGCAGCGCGCTGGCAGCGGCTGGATCCACCCCGCGGGTGGGCTCGTCCAGCAGCAGCAGCTCCGGCTCGCCCAGCAGGCCGCGCGCCAGGGCCAGGCGCTGGCGCATGCCGGTGGAGTACTCCCTGACCGGCCGATCGCCGTCAGCCGCCAGCCCCACCCGCTCGAGCGCCTCGGCGGCGCGGCGCGCGGCAGCCGGGCGGTCGAGCCCATGAAGAGCGGCGAAGAACTCCAGGTTCTGCGTGCCGCTCAGGCGCCAGGAGAAGGAGCGCTCCTCGCCCCCCACGTAGCAGACGCGCTGACGGTGCCGCGCGCCAGCGTCCCGCGTCTCCTGGCCGAGCACCGTCAGCTGGCCCGCGTCGGGGATCAGCAGGCCGGCCACCAGCCGCAGCAGGGTCGACTTTCCGGCGCCGTTTTCCCCCACCAGCGCCAGGGCCTCGCCCGGCTCCACCCGCAGGTCGAGCGGGTGAAGCGCCTGGATCTTGCGCCCGCGCAGCTTGCCCCGCAGCAGGTCGGCGAAGTTGGCCCCGGAATGAAAGTGCTTGCTCACCCCCACCGCTTCGACGGCGGGTCCGGCCCCCGAGGCGCTCATTTCCCGCGCTGGTACTTGTCCACCGCCCGCTCGTGCTCGGCCTCGGTGCGGGAGAACTTGTGGGTGCCGTCGTTCTTGGACACGAAGAAGAGGTAGCGCGACTTGGTGGGGTTGAGCACCGCGGCGATGGCGGCCCGTCCGGGGTTGGCGATGGGGCCGGGCGGCAGGCCGGTGTGGGTATACGTGTTGTAGACGTTGTCCTGGTCGGTGAGGTGGATGCGCCGGATGCGGCCCTTGAACTTGCGGCACGCCTTGGACTTCACCACGGGCACCGTGCAGCCGTAGATGATGGTCGGGTCGGTCTGCAGCAGCTTCGGGTAGAAGCTGCGGAACAGGAGCCGGTTGAGGAACACCCCCGCGATGAGCGGACGCTCGGAGGACTGGCCGGTCTCCTTCTCCACGATGGAGGCCATGGTGGCGATCTCCTGGTGGCCCCAGCGCAGGCGCTTCTTCAGCTTCGTGTACCCCTTGATGTGCTTCTTGCGCAGGGCGAAGTAGACGCCTCGGTGGCGGCGCACCAGCTTCTCCACCACCTCCACCGCGGGGGTGGGAGCCTTGAGCTTGTAGGTGTCGGGGAACAGGTACCCCTCGGCGGTGGGGCCGGGCACCCCGAGGCGGCGCAGCAGCCGGCGGTCGCGCATATGCTTGATCAGGGTGGTGGCCCTGGCGATGTTGGCCGCCTCCAGGATGGCGGCCACCTCCAGCATGTTCTTGCCCTCCGGGATGGTCACCTTGACCGTGGGGGCCGGCACGCCGTGCACCAGGATCTCCAGCAGCTTGCGCGGGGTGACGTCGGACTGGAGCTTGTAGGTGCCCGCGCGCACCTTGTTGGCCACGCCCTTGTAGTTGGCGAAGATCCGGAAGGCGGCGCGGTTGGCCAGCAGGCCGCGATCATGCAGGATGGCCACCACGCCGGGGAAGGCGGTGCCGCGCGGGATCTCCACGGTCACCTTGTCGGCGCCGTCGTTGAGCGGCCGGTCCGGGTAGGCCAGCGCGTAGCGGTAGAGCCACCAACAGGTCACGATCCCCGCCACCACCGTGAGCAGGAAGACCACCCACGCGGACCTCATGGCGCGCACGCTCACCCTGCTGCCCTCCCCCGGTCCAGAAACCCCTGCAGGATGATGCAGGCCGCGAGGTGGTTGATCACCTTCTTGCGCTTCTTGCGGCTCATGTCTGCCTCGATGAGCACCCGCTCCGCCTCGCTGGTGGAGAAGCGCTCGTCCCAGTAATGAATCGCCACGCCCTCGAGCCCCGCGCCCAGAGCGTCGCCGAGGATACGCGCGCGCCGGGCCGCGTCTCCCTCGCGCCCCGAAAGCTCCAGCGGCAGCCCGAGCACCACGCCCGCGGCGCCCGTCTCCTGCAGCACCGCCGCCACGGCGGCCACGTCCCCCTTGCCGCCGCGCCGCTCCAGGGTCCGCATCGGCGTGGCGACCGCCTGCTCCTCGTCGCACACGGCCACGCCGATGGTCTTCTCTCCCACGTCGAGTCCCAGAAGGCGCATCCTCGCGAAAATGCCACTCGGATCCCCACAAGTCAAAACCTCATGCCGCCGGCTGGGGTGCGCTATCTTTTCGGGATGCATGTTGAGGACGAATGTTTGCCCTGCCTGCTGCGGCTCGGCAGAGGGTGCGTGGCCCGCGCCGGGCTCTCCGCCGGACAGGCTGAAGCGGTGGAGCAGCGGATCGAGGCGCTGCTGCGGGGCGTGGATCGCGCGCTGCCCACGCCGGTGGTGGCGCGGCAGATTCAGCGCATGGTGCTGGAGGCCAGCGGACAGACGGACCTGTACGCGGACGAGCGGCGGCGCTCCAACGCGGCGGTGCTGGCCAGGCGGCGGGAGCTGGGCCAGCGCATCCGCGACCGCGGGCCGGACGCCCTGGCCACGGCCATCAAGCTGGCGGTGGCGGGCAACGTGATCGACTTCGCAGCGGAGCAGACCTTCTCGCTGCAGGGCGCCCTTGACCGGGCGCTGGGCGGGGCGCCGGCCGTGGACGAGATCCCGGCGTTGATCCGCGCCCTGGGCCGCGCGCGGCGCCTGCTCTACCTGGCGGACAACGCGGGGGAGATCGTGCTGGACGGCCTGCTGCTGGAGCAGCTCGGCGCGGACGGGCCGCAGGTCACCCTGGCCGTGCGGGGCGGCCCGATCATCAACGACGCCGTGCGGGATGACGCCGCCGAGGCGGGCCTGCCGGCGCATGTCCGGATCATCGACTCGGGGGTCGACCTGCCAGGGACGCGCCACGAGCTGGCCGGGGCGAGCCTGCGGAGCGCCCTGGAGCGCGCCGATCTGGTGATCAGCAAGGGCCAGGGCAACTTCGAGACCCTGGTGGACCAGCCCGGGCCGCCGACCTTTTTCCTGTTCGTGGTCAAGTGCTCGGTGGTCAGCCGCGCCATCGGGATCCCGGAGGGAGCCGCGGTGGTGGGGAGCAGGGAGACCTTGCATAACTGCCCGGTAGCTACTACCAATGGGCACCTGAGCTGATCGAGAGGCCCCCAGCATGAGCGACACCCCGTCAAACGCCTCCCCCGCCCTGCCCCGCGTCGGCATCGAGAAGATGGCCGCCTACGGCGGCACCATGTTCCTCGACCTGCACAAGCTGGCCGAGGCCCGCGAGCACCCGGTCTCCGACCTGCGGGACAACCTGCTGGTGCGCCGGCGCACGGTCAACCCGCTGTGGGAGGATCCGGTCACCATGGCGGTCAACGCCGGCATGCGCCTGATCAACGAGGTGGATCAGCAGAACATCCGCCTGGTCATCGTCTCCACCGAGTCGGGCGTGGACCAGGGCAAGGCCATGGCCACCTTCGTGCACCGCTACCTCGGCCTGCAGCCCAACTGCCGCTGCTACGAGGCCAAGCAGGCGTGCTACAGCGGCACCGCGTCGGTGATGATGGCCTGCCACTGGCTGCGCTCCCAGCGGGACCCGGACGCCAGGGCGCTGGTGATCTCCACCGACCAGAGCCGGATGAACATCGGCAAGCCGTACGAGTTCGTGGCCGGCGGCGGCGCGGTGGCCATGGTGCTGTCGCGCGACCCCGAGGTGCTGGAGATCGAGCTGGACCGCAACGGCTTCTGGACCAACGAGACCTGGGACACCTTCCGACCCACGCTGCGGGTTGAGACGGGCAACGGCGAGGAGAGCCTCTTCTGCTACCTCGACGCGCTGGAGGGCGCCTTCGACGACTACCGCGCCCAGGTGGAGGCGGTGGAGGGTCAGGTGGACTGGGACACCTGGTTCAACAAGAACCTGTTCCACGTGCCCCTGGGCGGAATCACCTTCATGGCGTTCCGCGCGCTGCTGCGCAACTGGCGCAAGGTGAAGAAGAAGGAGGCGTGGGAGCTGTTCAGCCAGCGCTCGCTGGGTGGGCTGACCTACACGCGGGAGGTGGGCGCCACCTATTCTGGCTCCACCTACATGGCCCTGCTCGGCCTGATCGACAGCAGCGAGGACCTGGCCCCGGGCCAGCGCGTGGGCATCTTCTCCTACGGTTCGGGCTCGGTGGGCGAGTACTACAGCGGCATCGTGGGATCGCGGGCGCGGGAGGTGGTGGGCATGGCCGGCGTCAAGGCGCTGCTCGCCTCGCGCAAGGAGGTGTCGGTGGAGCAGTACGAGGCGCTGGAGCGCGGACGCCACGACCTGGTGGAGGTGGGGGACTTCACGCCGGACTTCGACTCCCTCGGGTCGGTTTACGACGAGCAGTACCGCGGCAAGAAGCTGCTGGTGCTCAACAAGATCGAGGGCCACATCCGCGACTACGGCTGGAGCTGAGGGGGAGCCATGCAGGTCTCCTGTGACGGGAAGGACGGCGCGGTCTGGCAGGTGACGCTTGGGGGCGACCCGCCCGCGCTGGACGGCCCGGGGCTCGACGCCTTGCACCGGCTGCTCGAGGAGGCGGTGGAGGGCCCCTGCCGGGTGCTGCTGCTGCGCGGCGGCCCGGAGGTGTTCTGCTCGGGGCTCGACCTGGAAGGCCTGTACGAGCTGCCCCCGGGCGAGGTGCGCGAGCGCTGCGAGCAGTACACCACCTGCCTCGAGCTGCTGACCCAGGGCGGCCTCTGGACCATGGCGCTGGTCCAGGGCGCGGCCGCGGGCGGCGGCGTGGGCCTGGCGGCCGCTTCGGACCTGGTCCTCGCCTGCGAGGGGGCAAGCTTCACCATGCCGGAGCTGAGCCTCGGGCTCGTGCCCGCCATGGTCCTGCCGATGCTGCACCGGCGGATGCCGCCGCAAAAAGCCAGGCTGCTCTGCCTGGGCGGCGCGACCTCCGCGGGGCGGGCCATGGAGCTCGGCCTCGTGGACGAGGTGGTGGCGGACCCGGCCGACCTGCTCAAAGCTGCCCGGCGCTGGCTGCGCCAGGCCCTGCGCGTGGACCCGGGATCGCTGAGCCGCCTCCAGGGGCTGGAGCACGAGCTGCTGGGAATGACGGACCATGGCAGCCTGACCGCCACCCGGGCGGCATCCCTGTTCACCTATCCCGAGGTGCGCGACCAGCTGCGCCGCTTCCTCGACGGCGAGCTGCCCGCCTGGTTCGCGCGGCCCCCGAAGCTCAACCCGAAGGAGACGCCATGAGCCGGGACGACCTGGTCACCCTCCAGACCCTCGAGCCGGGCATCCTGGTGCTGCTGCTGCAGGACGAGCCGGGCAAGAACGCCTTCTCCGAGCCGTTCGTGGAGCAGCTGCTGGCCTGCCTGGACCAGATCGACGCTGACGACGAGGCGCGGGTCTGCCTGCTGCGCGGCCTGCCAGAGGTGTTCTGCGCCGGCGCCCCGCGTGAGCTGCTGTTGCGCCTGGCAGACGGCGAGCTGGCGCCCACCGACATCGTGCTGTCCGAGCGTTTGCTCGACCTGCCGGTGCCCGTGGTGGCGGCCATGGAGGGCCACGCCACGGGCGGCGGCCTCGCCCTGGGCCTGTGCGCCGACGTGGCGCTGCTGGCGCGGGAGAGCAGCTACGGCTGCAGCTTCATGAACCTCGGCTTCACCCCGGGCATGGGCACCACCTCGCTGCTCGAGGAGGCCGTGGGGCCGTACCTGGCGCGGGAGATGATGCTCGGCGGGCAGTACTTCCGCGGGCGCCACCTCGAGGGCCGCGGCAACCTGAACTATGTGCTGCCCCGCGACAAGGTGTGGGGCAAGGCCCAGGCCGTGGCCCGGCGCATGGCCGACAAGCCGCGCCACGCCCTGGAGCTGCTCAAACGCCACCTGTCAGCCCCCCGCCGGCAGCGCTTCCAGGCGGCCAAGACCGCCGAAGCCCAGATGCACAGCGTCTGCTTCGCCCACCCCGAGACCCGCCAGCGCATCAAGGACGAGTACGTCTCGGACGACGATTAAAATGTCATATAGGGGGGTCTGACCCCACCACTTGACATTTTCTCGCGGCCGCCAACTAAAATGTCATATAGGGGGGTCTGACCCCTACACTTGACATTTTCTCGTAAAACCATTGAGGAAATTGGCGAAAAATAAAATGTCATATAGGGGGGTCTGACCCCTACACTTGACATTTTATTGAGATGTCATTTGCGATGTCATTTAGGGAGGGCCAGCAGGGCGGCTCCGTAGGCTCCCATGAGCTGGGGGTGTTCGGGCAGGGAGACTTCGCCGCCGAGGGCCTCGGCGAGGAAGGCGCGGACGGCGGCGGACCGGGCCACGCCGCCGGATAGCAGGAAGGGCGGCTTCGGCTGGACGCTCTTGGCCAGCGACGCGACCCGCGAGACGAGGGACCGCGTCAGCCCCCGGACGATGTGGTCCACCGGCTCGCCCCGGGCCAACAGGCTCACCATCTCCGACTCGGCGAACACGGTGCAGGTGGAGGAGATGGGCACCTCGCCGGCGGCCGCCAGCGCGGTGTCCCCGAGGGCGTCGAGCGCGACGTTCAGCCGGGTGGCTGCCACCTCCAGGAAGCGCCCCGTCCCTGCGGCGCACTTGTCGTTCATCTTGAAGTTGATCACCGCCCCGTCCGGGCCGATGAGGATCACCTTGGAGTCCTGGCCGCCGATGTCCACCAGCGTGCCGCTGGTGCCCATGGCGCGGAACACGCCCCTTGCGTGGCAGGTGATCTCCGTGACCACTCGATCCGCGCCGGGCACCAGCTTGCGCCCGTAGCCGGTGGACACCACCCGCGCGTCAGCCCCCGCCTCGGCCCGGGCCCGCTGCAGCAGCCGCGACGCCTGCTCCTCGGCGCGCGGATCGGTGGGCTCGATCAGGTGCCAGCGCAGCGCCCCGCCGGCGTCCACCCCCACCACCTTGGCCGTGGCCGAGCCGATGTCGATGCCCAGCGCGACGATGCTCACCCGAGCACCTCCAGGAAGGCGGTCAGGCGCGTCTCGGCCTGCTCCTCGGAGAACGCCCGCGAGTCGTTGTGGTCCGCCTCCAGCAGCAGCGCCGGCTTGCCCAGCTCCTCGGCCAGCTTCAGCTGCTGGTCGATCTGCCCGATGGAGTACGGCTTGCACGATCGGTCCGAGTGCAGCAGCACGCCGTCGGCGCTGTACTCCCCCACCATCTTGCGGATGACCTGCAGCTTGTGGCCGGTGCCCCGGTTCAGGATCGGGTGCAGGTAGGCACGCGCCATGGAGTCCAGCGGCGTGGCCGGGTCGATCATCTCGGCAAGCTCGCCCCAGGCGTTGGTGTAGGTGGACGCCACCAGGGCCACCCCCGCCTCGGCCAGCAGGTCCCCCATCCAGCGGATGCGGTACCAGATGGGCAGGTTGTCCCAGATCAGCCGCTTGCGCTCGTTCTTCAGCGCGCCCACGCCCCGGTCGATGCGCTGCTCCAGCTCGGCCAGCAGCGCCGCGTAGTAGTCCACGGTGAACTGCTCGCCGCGCATCTCCACGATGGGCGCCATGTGGATGAACTCGTCGAAGGCCAGGATGGGCGACGGCCGCGCCTGCCCCGCCTGCATCACCTTGAGCCACAGCCCGATGGCCTCGGCCGACAGCTCCAGGGCCCGGTCCAGCTTCGGCGCCTGGATGCTGCGCCCGGCCACGCGCTCGGCCTCGGCCATGGCCTCCTCCACCTGCCGCTTGACGAAGGCCACGTCATGCTCGCCCGCCTCGCGGTAGATGAACGGCGTGTCGATGAGCACCAGGGGGCAGCCGAAGTGGTGCGCCAGCACCTGATACCAGTAGAGCACCGTCTGGCAGATGTTGGTGCAGCAGAGCAGCAGGTCCGGCTTCGGCAGCCTCCCAACCGGGGTCTCGCCCGACAGCATGGTGCCGAAGTCGGTGCGAGCGTAGGAGCAGATGTCCCGGGACCACCCGGCCTCCTCGGCCACCTCGCACTGCCGGTCGCCGATACGCTTGATGCCGCACACCGCCCCGTGGTTCTCGGGGTAGACCAGGAAGTAGTCCAGCGCCTTGAGGAACTCGATGGGCGCGCCGGAGGTGACCCACGCCACCTTGCGCCCGCGGTTGGCGTGTTGCCCCACCATGTAGTGCCGGCTGATGAGCTCCTTGAGCCAGGGCGAGGTGAGGAACGGCGGGTTCAGGTGGTCATGCTTCCACCAGCCCGGCTTGCGCATCTTCAGCTCCATCTGGAGCCGCTGCACCCGCAGGGCGGTGGTGCCCACCACGTTGACGTTGAGGTAGTAGAGCAGCTGGTCGACCAGTGCGCTCATGGCAGGGTCTCCGCGAAGGCCTCGAGGCGGGTCACCACCTGATCGGGCAAGGGGTCGGCCAGGTCCACCTCCACCGACAGGGTCTTGAGCCCCTCGCTGCTGAGGCCCTTGTTGACCTGGGGCAGGTAGAACTGCTCCGGCTCGCAAAACTTGATGTCGTAGTGCACCACGCCGGTGGCGCCGCTGCCGCGGCACAGCCGCACCAGGTGGGCGATGCGGTCGTCCACCGAGCATCCGAGGGTGGCGTCAGGGGCGCCGCCTTGCAGGGCGCGCGCCATGCGCAGGTAAGGTTCGTCCCCCTCGCCCGCCGGGTAGAGCCGCCGCCCCAGGCATGCCATGTCGTCGGCGGCCACCATCACGCCGGCGTCGTCGAGCACGTCGAGCATGTCCATGGGCTCGGGCACCAGCCCCGAGAGCACGACCCGCGGTCCGCCCCGGTCCTCCACGGGCGCTGCCGCGGCGGCCTCGCGGCACAGCGGCTCGAACACCTCTGCGGGGAGATACTCGCGGCTGCGCGCCAGCCGGTACAGCTCGCGGTTTGACAGGGCCAGGCCGGGCCGGGCCTCCAGCAGCGCGGCAAGGGCGGCGTCAGCGGCCTCCTCCCGCTTCGCGGCCTGCAGCAGCTCGTCCTCCGTCGGCTCTTGCCCGGTCACCCGCGCCAGCGCTGCGGCCAGCCGCTTGAGCTCCTCGGCCAGGAACTGCACATCGCTCTCCCTGCGCCCGCGCGGCAGGTACAGCGTCTCCACCGGCGCCGGCGTCTCGGCGAAGTCGAGCAGGGTCGAGCCGAGGCCCTGCAGCGAGTCGCAGGCGTGGGGCACCAGGATCAGCGCGGCGGCGTCCAGCGCCCCCGCCTTGATGAACGACAGCCCGCACCGAACGATGGAGCAGGTGTACGCCTGCAGGTGCGCGTCCCCCAGGGTGGTCTCCTTGCCGGGCGGGCCCCACACCTCCACCGGCTGCAGGCCGAAGGCGCGCAGCAGGGCGCGCGGGTAGTGGATCGGGAACACGGCCGCGTACCGCCCCTGCTCCGCGGCCAGCTGTTTGAGGGCCGACCACCGCGTCGGGATCTTCAAGGTCTCGGACAATGCGTGCCTCCTGCCTCGTGGTGGGCATGCGCCGCCGCGCAATCCATGGAATTGAACCACACGGCGCGTGCCCCGTCACTCCGCAGGATGTTGTTGGCGCCAACAAAGCCTGGTACCAATGGCGGGCATGTGGTCCAGCCTCACTCCCGGAGACTCCGTGGCCGTGGTCTCCCCGGCCAGCCCGGCCCCGCCAGACCAGTACCGCGCGGGCCTGGCCCTGCTCGCCGCTCGCTACCGTGTGGCCCACGGCGTCGAGCAGCCCGATACCCAGGCCGCGCTGCCTTACCTGGCGGGGAACGATGAATCCCGGGGCGGCGCCCTGAACCGCGCCATCGCCGACCCCGCGGTGAAGGCCATCTTCATCGCCCGGGGCGGCTACGGCTGCATGCGCCTGGCGCCCCTGTTCGATACCTACACCCTCATGGCGCGCACCATCCCGATCATCGGCTTCTCCGACGTGACGGTGATTCACGCCTGGGCCGCCAACGCCGGGGTGCACACCGTGCACGGCCCCACCATGACCCAGCTGCCGCGGCTGCCCGCCGAGCACCTGGCCGCCCTGTTCCGCCTGCTGGAGCACACCGAGCCGCCGCCGCTCCCGCCGCTGGAGCCGCTGGCCGGCGGCCGCGCCCGGGGCCCGCTCTGGGCCGGCAACCTGACGGTGCTCAGCCACCTCTGCGGCACGCCTGGCATGCCCGATCTGACCGGCAAGGTGCTGTTGCTCGAGGATGTAAACGAGGCGCCCTACTGCATCGACCGGGCGCTGACCCAGCTGCGCCTGGCAGGCGCGCTGGACGGCGTGGCGGGGATCATCATCGGCGACCTCACCGACTGCGAGGACCCGCGCATGGACTCACCGCGGCCCGTGCTGGAGGACCGCCTGGGCGATCTGGGCGTGCCGGTGCTCACCGGCGCGCCGGTGGGGCACGGCGACCGTAACCTGGCGCTGCCGCTGGGGTGGAACATTGAACTTGATGGGGACCGGGGGACCGCCCGGTTCGACTGAGGCCTGAAGCCTACTCCTTCTTGTCCTCTTCCTCTTCCTCTTCCTCTTCCTCTTCCTCGTCGTCGTCGGGGATGGCCGGCGGCTCGTCCTCGTCGTCGTCGGGGATGGCGGGCGGCTCGTCCTCGTCCCCTGCCTCCTCGTCGTCCTCGGGGAGCTCGGGCGGCTCTTCTTCGCCCTCGGCGTCATCCTGCCCGGCCAGGTACTCGTCCCGGTCCACGGGCTCGCCGTCCACCAGCACGAAGTCGGTGGTGTTGACCGGCGGGCTCTCGTCGCCCCCCGCCTCCTCCTCGCTGTCCGGCGGCTCGGCGTCCATCTGGAAGCTCGGCTCCTCCTCCTCGAAGCCCTGCAGCGCCTGGAAGAAGGCCTCGGCCGACCCCTGGAATTGAAGCTGCATCCCCGGCTGGGGCTGGTCCACCCCGCGCCGCGCCTTGCGCAGCTCCACCACGCCGGCCACGGAGACGCCCACCTCGGTGTCGGGGCTGTCGTCGGGGAACACGCTCAGGGCCGTGCCCACCGGCATGGGCCCGTCGGTCTGGATGAACCCACCCTCGTCGGTGAGGTCCTGCATGACGGAGCTCTCAAGAAGCGTGACTCCTCTGAAGACCACCTTGACCATGGCCTGATCCTGCTGCGGCATGACGGGTTCTCCTCCCTCTGCAAGTGGGAGTTCGATGCTAGCAGATATGAGCGGGGTTTCGAAGGGGAGGTTACGACGAAGGGCAGGCGACGGACAGCTGGCGGAGCTACAGCTTCTGGCAGCGGGCGTTGAGGCAGGCCTGCCCGCTCTTGCAGTCCTTGTTGGTGGAGCACATGGGGGTCGCCTCCTGGGTGGTCATGCAGAACCCGCCCGGGCCACACTTGTGGCCGTCGTTGCAGCCCACGCAGTCGTTGTCGCTGGTGCACACGGTGCGGCACACGCCGTTGACGCAGGTCTCGTTGTTGGTGCAGTCCTTGCTGACCTTGCACTCCAGCTTCGGCTTGTGGTTGGCGTGGCAGGCCCGCACCAGGTCCTTGCCCTGCTTGATGGGCGCGCCGCAAAGGTCGTTGGTGTTGTCGCACTTGTTGCCGGTGCAGTTCTGAACGCACTGGCTGTTGACGCACAGCATGCCCGCGCCGCAGTCCTTGTTGTAGGTGCAGTTGACGCCGGTGCGCGCCGCGCAGACGCCGCCGTTGCAGACCTGGCCGCTGCCGCACTGATCGGTCTTTTTGCACTTGTTGACGCACTGGCCGTCAAGGCAGGCGCGCCCGTCGCCGCACTGGCTGTTGAACTGGCAGGTCTTGCCGCCGCCGCAGTCGCCGGTGCAGGTGCCGCACTTGCTGTTGACGCACACGCCGCCGGGGCAAGCGTTGGCCACCGAGCAGCCCTTGGGCTTGGCCGGCACGCCCGGCACGCAGGTGCCGCGCAGGTCACAGACGAAGGCGCCCAGCGCCTTGCAGTCGCCGTCTCCCTTGCAGGTCTTGGTGCCCGCGCAGACGCCATTCTTACAGTAAGCGCCCTTGCCGCAGCCGTCGTTGTTCTTGCACGGATCCCGCTGAGGCACGCAGGCACCGCCGATGCAGAGGTCGTCCCCCGAGCAGTCGGCCTTGGTGGAGCAGCTGTCCTTCTTCTTGCACACCGCGCGGTCAGGATCGCACTTGGAGGTGCCGGGGCACTGGTCCTTGGGGCCCGCCGGATCACACTGCGAGTTGGGGACGTCGCATCCTTCCTTGTCGCAGGTCTTGCACCCGTGGTGATCGCACCAGGTCCAGCACTCGTCCCAGCACGCCCCGCCCCACGGCGTGGGCGGACCGAACATCAGGTGGCAGCCGGTCATGAGGAACATGGGCACGACAAAAAAGAGGGGAAAGCTACGGCTGAGGATCCGGTTCATCCTGACTCTCCTGGGAGAAGATTTGATGGGGCTTTTCATTGCGCCCCTCAACAAAGCAAGCTCCGTGCCGGATCCGGATGAAAATATTCTGAACGCCAACAGTCTGGAATCAAACACACTTTACAGACGTTATGCCGGCCGCGCCGGAAGGGTCATCGCCAACTGTGAACATTGGTTCACGTGAACCACGTTTATCGAGGTTCACACCGTGCCGGGAGTGCGTGTGGGAGTACAGAGCGCCGATCAGGCGGCGAGCGGCCTGACGGTCCGAGTCCAGGCGAGGAGTGTCAGGCCGCGAGAACGGCCCTTATGGTCTCTTTGAGGCTGTACTTGGGCCGGAATCCCATCACCCGACGGGCGCGGGTGCCGTCGACCATGCAGTTGTACAGGATATGCACCAGCATGGGCACCGGGAAGGATGTCAGGCGCCACCGCCACAAGGATCTCAGGTACTTGCGGAACATCGGCAGGGGCATGGGCAGGGTCGGCCGCCCGGTCTCCTTGATCAGCACGGAGAGCGGGAACTCGCCCGGCCCCGAGATGTTGAACACGCCGCGGATGCCGGGCCTCAGTGCGCCCACCAGCGCGTCGGCCATGTCCTCCTCGTGGATCACCTGCACCATGGGATCGAAGCCCATCACCGTGGGGATCCGGTTCAGGCGGAGGTACTTGGACGGGGCGTTCTGCACGGATCCAAGGATGTGAACCGGCCGCAAGATCACGGTCTCGATGTCGCGGCCGCCCGAGCGCCAGAAAAAGCTGGTGGCCTGCATGTCCGCCTCGATCAGGTCCCGGATGGCCGGGAAGTCGAGGCTCGCCATGAGCGGCGCCTCTTCGGTGAGGAACTGGGCGTTGTCCGCCCGCGGGCCGTAGACGTTGGCGGACGACAGGAAGATCACCTTGCGCACGTTGAAGTCCGCCGCGTGCTCCAGCAGCCGCGAGGTGCCGGCCACGTTCCAGGAGTGGTGCTCCTCGGAGCTCTTGCGGAAATCATGCATCAGCCCCATGTGGATGAACGCGTCCACCTGCCCTGCCCGGAACACGTCGCGGGCCCGCCGCGAGCGGATATCCACCTGCACATGCTCGATATCCTTGGGCAGATCTCGGATCGGCCGCCGGTCGATTCCCACCACCTTGTAGGTGCCGATGCGGTGCAGCCGCTTGGCCACCAGCCGGCCCAGGCGGCCGCCGATGCCGGTGAGGATGATGCGCTTGGCGCCGTCGCCGCTCACAGGTACACCGACTTGCGGGCCTTGAGGCCCACCCTCAGCATCGACTCGATGCTCAGCTTGACGGTCTTGACCAGCTGCTCGATCTGCTCGTCGTCGTCGTCCGGGTGCCCCGAGAAGTACTTGGGCTCGCCGAAGTAGATGGAGTAGCGGCTCGGCAGCGGGACGATGGGGAAGAACGGCGGCACCGGCATGATCGGCACTGCGGGCAGGTTCAGCAGCCGCGCCAGCGGGCTGATGTTGAACGCCGGGGCCTGCTCCTCGGCGCCCACGACCGCCACCGGCACGATGGGCGTGTTGGTGGCCAGGGCCAGGCGCATGAACCCGAGCCCGAACTCCTGCAGCTGGTAGCGCTTGTGAAACGGCTTGGAGATGCCGCGCGTGCCCTCGGGGAAGACCAGGATCACCTCCTCGTCATCCAGCAGCCGGCGGCAGTTGTCCGGCGAGCCGAGGATCTGGCCCCAGCGGGTGAAGATGTACCCTATGTAGGGCATCTTGAGCACGAAGCGGTCGATCATGGACCGCACCAGCCGCGGCGGATCGGCCTCCAGCAGCAGCGCCCCGCCGATGTTCACCCCGTCGAAGGGCAGCTGCCCCGAGTGGTTGGCCACCAGCATGCACCGCCCGGCGGGCACCTTCTCCACCCCGAACGCCCGGGTGCGGAAGTAGCGGCGGTACAGCCACCGCACCACCACCAGCGCCGCCTTGGTGTCGTCGCGGTGGAAGCCGAAGGGGTCGTAGCCGTACTCGTTCTGGCGGGTGGGCAGGGCCTTGAACCGATCGAGTTCCTCTGTGGTGTACTGGGAGTCAACCCAGCGCATGAACAGGCTCTTAGCCGATCGGCCCATCGCGACGTCGTCCCTCGTCAGTCCCTTGAGCTCGACTTAAGCTCTTTTTCTGCTGCGGCTGGCCCGTTTCGGCCGGCGCTGCGTTGCTTTAGGCTTTTTGTGCTCGACGTAGCCCTGCTACGCCTGCGCCAAAAAGCCGGCAAGCGCCTTGCGGCGCCTCGAAACGTTCTCAGCCTCGCGACGAAAAATCGCTCAAGTCGAGCTTTGGACGTCAACTTAATGCATCACCGCCGCCGTAGCAATGGGGGTACTATTGTGCCTCCCGCAAATGTGGTTATCTTGTGGTGGTTTATTCCTGTTCGCTTACACAGCAAGGCGGCCTGACCGTGATCCAATACATCCTGCAGAAAATCATCGGCAGCAAGAACAGCCGTGAGCTGAAGAAGATCCAGCCCATGGTGGCAGTCATCAACGACCTCGAGCCTCAGATGCAGGCCAAGAGCGACGCCGAGCTGGCGGCCATGACCCCGGCCTTCCGCCAGCGGCTGGACAACGGCGAACCGCTGGACGACATGCTGTTCGAGGCCTTCGCCGTGGCGCGGGAGGCCGGCGTCCGGGCGCTGAAGATGCGCCACTACGACGTGCAGCTCATCGGCGGCATCGTGCTGCACCGGGGCATCATCTCCGAGATGAAGACCGGTGAGGGCAAGACCCTGGTGGCCACCCTGCCGCTGTACCTCAACGCCCTGACCGGCCGCGGCTGCCACCTGGTGACGGTCAACGACTACCTCGCCACCCGTGACGCCGAGTGGATGGGGCAGCTGTACGGCTTCCTCGGCCTGACCACCGGCACCATCTACCACGACATGCCGGACAAGGCGCGCCAGGACGCCTACCGCTGCGACATCACGTACGGGCAGAACAACGAGTTCGGCTTCGACTACCTGCGCGACAACATGAAGGAGTCCATCGAGCTGTACGTGCAGCGCCCCTTGCACTTCGCCATCGTGGACGAGGTGGACTCGATCCTCATCGACGAGGCGCGCACCCCGCTTATCATCTCCGGCCCGGCCGAGCAGTCGGCCCACCGCTACACCGAGGTCAACCGGATCATCCCGTTCCTCAAGAAGGACGTCGACTTCACGGTGGACGAGAAGGCCCAGAGCGTGATGCTCACCGACACCGGCGTGGAGAAGGTGGAGAAGAAGCTCCAGATCGGCAACCTGTACGACCCGGCCAACCTGGACTGGAACCACCACGTGACCAAGGCGCTGTCTGCCCACCACCTGTACAAGCGGGAGGTGAACTACCTGGTGGAGGACGGCAAGGTCATCATCATCGACGAGTTCACCGGCCGCAAGATGACCGGGCGCCGCTGGTCGGACGGCCTGCACCAGGCGGTGGAGGCCAAGGAGAACGTCAAGATCGAGGAGGAGAACCAGACCCTCGCCACCATCACCTTCCAGAACTACTTCCGCATGTACGACAAGCTGGCGGGCATGACGGGAACCGCCGAGACCGAGGCGGAGGAGTTCTTCAAGATCTACAAGCTGGAGGTCATCGTCATCCCCACCAACCAGGACTGCATCCGCGCCGATCACGACGACGTGATCTACAAGAGCGAGCGGTCCAAGTTCCGGCACGTGATCGAGGAGATCCAGGAGCGCCAGAAAGCCGGCCAGCCGTTGCTGGTGGGTACCGTCTCGGTGGAGAAGAGCGAGGTCCTGGCGCGCATGCTGCGCAAGAAGGGGATCAAGCACAACGTGCTCAACGCCAAGAACCACGGCCGCGAGGCGGAGATCGTGGCCCAGGCCGGGCGGCCGGGCACCGTGACCCTCTCCACCAACATGGCCGGCCGCGGCACCGACATCGTGCTGGGCGGCAACGCCGAGATGATGGCCAAGGGGCTGGCCGACCCGGACGAGGAGCCGGACAAGTACCGCAAGCTGCTGGCCGAGTACACCGAGCAGTGCGCGGCGGATCGCGAGCGGGTGCTCGAGGCGGGGGGCCTGCACATCCTCGGCACAGAGCGACACGAGGCGCGACGCATCGATAACCAGCTGCGCGGCCGCGCCGGGCGCCAGGGCGACCCGGGGTCGTCCCGGTTCTTCCTCAGCCTGGAGGATGACCTGCTGCGCATCTTCGGCGCCGAGCGGATCCAGAGCCTGATGGAGCGCATGGGCATGGAGGAGGACGAGCGCATCGAGCACCGCTGGGTGAACAAGGCCATCGGCAACGCCCAGAAGAAGGTGGAGGGGCACAACTTCGACATTCGCAAGCACCTGCTGGAATACGACGACGTGATGAACCAGCAGCGCAAGACGATCTACTCGCTGCGCAAGGCGGTGCTCGAGGGGCGCTACGCGCCGGAGCTCACCGAGAAGGAGATCAAGGCCGGCAAGGAGCCGGAGGTGCCAGTCAAGTCGGGCGACTGGACCGAGGAGAAGCTCTCCGACCTCATCGGCGAGCGGATCAAGAGCATCGTGGACGCGTTCTTCAGCGGGCTGGACGACGGCGACGGCGGGCCGTACCGCGGCGACGGCAGCGGCGACCCGGCGGTGGGCGAGGTGAACCACGAGGAGCTTACCCGGGAGCTGTACCGGCACTACGGCGCCATGGTGGACCTGCTGGAAGAGGCGAGGGACCCCAAGGCGTGCACGGAAAAGGCGATCCGCGAGGTGGCCTCGTCGCTGATTCAGCAGCGCGAGCGCATCCTCGACCTGTGCGACCTGACCATCGGCACCCAGGTGGCGATCCATTGCAACAACAAGGTGCACGCCGAGGAGTGGGACTTCTCGGCGCTGGAAGAGGCGCTCGCCGCGGCGTTCAACTCGCGCATCACCATCGGCGAGGTGGCGCTGGATCAGGAGGTCATCGCGGCGCGCATCTGGGAGGAGGTGGAGAAGCTGGTGGACCTGCGGGAGGAGGAGCTAAACCCGTCGGTGTTCCTGTTCTTCGCGCGCCACTTCTACCTCGAGGAGATCGACGACCAGTGGATCGGCCACCTCAAGGCCATGGACCACCTGCGCGAGGGAATCGGCCTGCGCGGCTACGGCCAGCGCGACCCGAAGCAGGAGTACAAGAAGGAAGGCTTCAACATGTTCTCGGACATGATGGAGCGCATCCAGTCCAACGTGCTGTCCAAGCTGTTCCGCGTACAGGTCGAGACCGAGGAGGAGTCGCTGCCCGAGTACCGCCACAAGCAGCGCCGCGGCACCGCCGGGCGCGGCAAGCTGGCCGGGCCCGACCCGTCAGACGGCGGCGGCCGCGAGGTGACCAAGACCATCCGCCGGGACAAGCCGCGCATCGGCCGCAACGACCCGTGCCCCTGCGGCAGCGGCAAGAAGTACAAGAAGTGTTGTATGAAGAAGGACCAGGCGGCCGCGGGGTAGGGCCGCTTCGCGGCCCAGGCTTCAGGCTTCGGGCTTCAGGCTTCAGGGGATTGTGCCCATGACCACCGACTTCACCCAGACCACCCTGCCCACCGTGAACAAACCCGTGCTGCGCCTCGGCGTGGCCGGTAACTACGGCATCGACGGTGACGACGTCAAGCACGCGGCCTCGCGGGGGGTGAACTACTGGGCCTGGTCGCCGCACATGAAGAAGGTGACGCCGGCGCTGCGGGACCTGCTGGCGGCGGAGCGGGACCGCCACGTGGTGGCCTGCTTCGGCTGGGCCTACACCGCGGGCATGGTGCGGCGGGGGGTGGACAAGATGCTGCGCACCCTCGGCACGGATCACCTGGACGTGTTTCTGCTCTCCTGGTTCGGCAAGATGTCGTTCTACTCCGAGGCGATCCAGCGGGCGCTGACCGACCTGCGCGACCAGGGCAAGATCCTTGCGCTGGGCACCAGCATCCATGACCGGGTGCGCGCCGGCGAACTGGCGCAGGAGTCGATCCTCGACCTGCTGATGATCCGCTACAACGCCAAGCACCCGGGCGCGGAGCAGGACATCTTCCCCCACCTGCACCACCGAAACCCTGGCCTCATCTGCTACACCGCCACCTCCTGGCGCCAGCTGCTCAAGCCGCTAAAGGGGATCGAGATGGCGCCCTGGCCCGGCGCTGCCGGAGACTCTGCGCCGCCGCCGCTCACAGCCGACCAGTGCTACCGCTTCTGCCTGGGCAACCCCCACGTGCATGTCACGCTCACCGGGCCCAAGACCCGCGAGCAGCTGGACGCCAACCTCGACGCCCTGGAGCTGGGCCCCCTGCCAGCCGAGGAGGAGGCGTGGGTGCGCGAGTACGGCAAGAAGGTCAAGGCGAAGAAGCGCTTCGGCTATTTCTGAGCCCTGCTCCACACCCGGTGGCCCAGGTACAGCGCCGCCGTGCCCACCAGGCCGATGAGGGGGTAGACATCCTGGCGCTGACCCGAGAAGGCCGCCAGCACCATGTCACCGATGACCAGCACCGACGAGATCAGGTAGAGCGACGGCAGCCACGGGTAGCCGAGGGCCCGGTACGGACGCGGCGCGTCGGGATCCTTGCGACGCAGCACGAACAGCGATCCCACGGTCAGGGAGCCGGTGACCACCATGGTGAGGCTCACCATGGCCAGCAGCTCCTCGAAGCGGCCCGAGACGATGAGGGCCGCCGAGATGGCCGCCTGGGTCCACAGCGACCGCACCGGCACCTTGGTGCGCGGCGACAGGTGGCCCAGCCAGCGCCAGGCCGCGCCGTGCTTGCCCATGGCGTAGGCCACCCGCGGCCCGCCCAGGATGGTGCCGTTGATGCTGGCCACCAGGGCGCTGGCGATGAGGATGGTGATCAGCAGCCTGCCGAGGTCGCCGAACAGCGCGCCCGCGGCGGCCGAGCCGGCCTCCCCGGCGGGCGCCAGCCCTGCAAAGCCGAGGGTGCGCACGAAGCCCGCGCAGAGCAGCAGGTAGAGCGCCATCACGGCCAGGGTGCCGCCCACCTGGGAGCGTGGCAGGTTCACCTGGGGCTGCTCCACCTCGCCGGCCACGTAGATGATGTTGGCCCAGCCCGAGTAGGCGAAGTAGACCGCCAGGTAGGCCACCACCACGCCGTGCATGGAGAAGGACGCCGCGCTGGCCGGGGCTTGCTCCGACGCGGGGGCGCCTGCCCCGACGCCCACCGAGATGGCATAGAACGATCCCACCGACAGGATGGCTATGGGGATCAGGGTGAGCAGCGCCTGGGTGCGCGCCGACGGCCGGGCGCCCAGGGAGTTGAGCATGGTGAGCAGCGGCACCAGCACCAGGGCCGCCACCTGGGACCACGCCACCGGCCAGCCGAGCAGCGGCAGGGTGAAGGCCACCCCCGACAGGTCGCGGCCCAGCAGCACCGGCAGCTGGTAGGTGCACAGCCCCACAGCCATCGACGCGATGGAGCCGCAGAAGATGGGACCGAACAGCACCCACCCGCTGGCGAAGGCCAGCGAGTCGCCGAAGGCCTCCCGCTGAAAGACATAGTCGCCCCCCGAGCGAGGCATCAGGGTGGCCAGCTCGGCGCAGGCCACGGCCCCGGACAGGGCGGTCAGCCCGCCCAGCACCCAGAGCATGAAGAAGCCCACCAGCGATGGCACGTTGGCGGCCACGATGGGCGGCGAGAGGAAGATGCCGATGCCGAGCATGGACCCGGCCACGATGCTGGCCCCGGCCACGGGCCCGATGACCCGCGAGGTCTGCGTTGTGGCGGCCTCGGCGCCGCCGACCGTGGATCCCTGCATTCAGACCGCTACTGTCCCGGAACCGGGCGAGGTTGGCAACAAATTGAAGGGAGGGGCGGTGGCCCTGACGCGTCGGATCAGTCCCGCCGCCGCAGCATGATGAACACTGGCAGCGCAAGCAGGAGCAGCAGCAGGCCGTTGGCGCCCTGGCCGCCCTGAGGCCCCACCTCGCACCCGCCCGACTCGGACATGTTGTTGCTGGAGCCCGTGGCGCCGTAGCACACATGCTTGCCGCCGCCGGCGTTGATGCAGCCGTACTTCAGGCCGCACGCCGCCTCGGGGTTGTTCGGGTCGCACAGCTTGGTGCAGTAGGTCTGGTTCACGCACAGGTTGCTCTTGCACTCCGAGGCGCCGGCGCACGGGTCACCCAGCGAGCCCTTCTTGATGGGGGGCGGCGGGGTGGTGCCCTTGAAGCAGACCCCCTTGCCCGAGGTGTGCTTGACGCAGATGTACCCCGAGGGGCAGGCGCTGTTGTTGCCCACCGGGCAGTACAGGGTACAGACCACGCCCTTGCCGGTGTTGAGGCAGACGTTGCTCTTGCAGTCGGCGTGCTTGGTGCACGGCTCGTTCAGCTTCTTCTTGGTGGGCGGCGGCGTGGTGGTGCCTGGCACGCAGAGGCCCAGGAGGGAGCCCGACGAGGTCTGGTACTTGGTGCAGATATAGCCCGAGGGGCAGGAGTTGCTCTTGTTGTAGTCGCACGCCTTGGCGCACAGGTAGCCCTTGCCCGAGACCGGGGCGCAGTACTTGTCCTTGCACTCCACCGAGGCGGTGCAGGGCTTGCCCAGGCCGATGGTGCCCCAAGCGGAGCTGCCCGGGTAGCACACCTTCCAGTTCTTGCCCTGGGTGTCCTTGATGTCCACGCACTTGTCGTTGTTGGGGCATGACTTGCTGGCGCAGAAGTCGGAGCAGAAGGTCTTGCCCTGGCTGTCCTTGAGGCAGATGCCGCTCTTGCACGCCTGGTTGGAGCTGCAGGGCGAGCCGTAGCCCTTGGTGCCGGAGGAGCCGCCCACACACTTCTGGTTCTGGCACTTCTCGCCGGCGGCGCAGTCCTGGTCCTTGGTGCACTCTGGCGGCGGCTGGCTGCCCGACGGGTAGATGGCGCACAGGCCGGCGATGTCGTCGGAGTGCAGCGAGCGCGGGCCCAGGTTGCCGGCGCCCACCGCGTAGTACATGGTCGCGGTGGAGGTCTGGGAGTGGTCCAGCCCCAGCTGGTGGCCGATCTCATGGGTCGCCACGGCCTGGACGTCGATCTTGTTCCAGGCGCCGGAGGTGGACCACTGGCGGTTCGGGTTGTAGACCGTGTCGGCGTCGGAGATCTTGGCGCCGTACATGTAAGTCATGGTGACGCCCAGGGCGTTGGGCGACTGGTTCCAGTACGAGGGCACCGTGTTGGTGTTGATGCCGTCGCTCTTGTTGCCGTTCTTGTTGCTGGTCAGGCCGTTGTCCTGGACCTTGAAGTAGGAGCAGGAGACCGAGGCCCAGCTCTGGTAAGAGGCCTTGACCGCCGCCTGAAAGGCGCTGGCGCTCACGCCGGGAGGGGCAGAGCTGGAGTCGGTGTTGAACTGCATCGGGTTGGAGTGGAAGTACAGCGGCTGGCCCGACTGGGAGTTGGTCAGTCGCTTGTATGCCGCCGCGGGGGAGGCCAGCAGCAGGGCCGCGGCCAGAGCGGACAGCAGGACATGGGAGCGCGTCATTTTGCACCTCCCTCGGTCTTGTCCACCGGCCGGGGTGGCGCCTGCTTGACGTGGCGCGAGATGTCGGCGCGAAGGGCGTCCAGCGCGCGGCGCCCCTCGTCGACCTTGAGCCCGTGGCGGTCGATGAGGAACTTGCCCTTCGGGTCGAAGCGGCCGATGGAGGCGTCATTGGTGCTGCGGCGCACGCGCTGTTTGCCGTCGGCGTCGCGGTAGATGGTGTACTTGCCCAGGGCGGCGCCCATGACCATCAGGCGCTTCTGGCCCTCCGGCTTCGCAGGCGCGCCGAACACCAGCACCTGCTCGCCCACCTTGAAGCGGGCCATGCCGGTGACGATGAGGCTGACCCCCGAGGTGGATCCGCCGATGGTGCGGAAGGCGAGGATCTGCCCTGGCGTGGCCTTGCCCTTGTGCACCTTGCTCGACACGAGGATGTAGGTGTCGGTGTACAGGTGGTCCAGCTCCACCACCTCCTGGTGCAGGACGGTGCCCTCCACCACCAGCGTGGACTGCCGGGTCAACTCGCCTGTGGTCATGTACATCAGCACGGTGGCGCTCGCGGGCGACGGCGCGAGCATCATCGCGGCGACGGCGAGCATCAAAATGGTTCGAAGCGGGGTGCGCATGGCAGGATACCTCCTAAGGCGTACAGCAACTTCCAGTCTATTTCACGGGGAGCATAGCACCCCGCGGGGGGGTGGGTGAAGTCGGGCCCATGGGAGAGACAACAGCCGGGGGAGGTTGTCGCATTCCTTTTCTGGAGATGACAGACCGACGAAATGACAAAACGACGAAATGACAGAATAATGTGCCAGGTCATGGGTGGCAGGAGATGCATGGTTCTGGGGCTCGCGCTGGGGCTGGCGCTGGCGCCGGGCGTGGGGTGCACGTGCCGGGAGCGGGCGTCCACGAGCCATGACACGAGCCCCGGTACGGCGGCCCCCGCCCCGACGCCCGATGCGGTAGCGCCTGTACTCTGGCACCGCAGGCTGGCCAGCCCCGCCGAGGCCCTGGCCCTGGTGCTCGAGGACGCCCCCCGGGTCATCGGCTTCGGCGAGTTCCACCAGAAGAAGGGCGGACCGGCTGGCACCTCGTCGGTGGCGCGGTTCACCGCCGAGCTGCTGCCAGTGCTGGCCGCCCTGAAGGGATCCAGGGACATCGTGCTGGAGACCTGGATCCCGGACGGCCGCTGCGGCGAGCAGGAGAAGCAGGTGGTCAAGCAGGTGGGCGAGGTGACCAAGCGCCCGGAGCAGACCGAGGACGAGCTGTGGGCGCTGATCAAGGCCGCCAAGCAAGGCGGCGTGACGCCACACATCCTCAAGGTGGGCTGCGAGGACTACGACCTGCTGATCAACCGCCAGGGGGTGGACTACCAGAAGCTGCTTGAGCTGATCAAAAAGCACCTGGCCAACAAGGGCCTGGCGGTGATGAAGGCGCGGGCCGAGGGATTACTGGCGCTGTACGGCGGCGCCCTGCACAACGACCTGTCGCCCCACCCGGACCTGGCCAGCTTCTCCTACGGCCCAAGCCTGGACCAGGCCGCTGGCGGCGCCTACGTGGAGCTGGACTTGCTGGTGCCAGAGTACATCCGCGGCTCCGACCTGGTCACCGGCGAGCCGTGGTATCCGCTGTTCGAGAAGCTGGCCTCCGAGGAGAAGGTGCTGCTCATCCGCCGCGCGCCTCGTTCGTACGTGCTGATCTACCGGGAGGGGCGATAGGCGCGCTACCGCTGCCGCCGAGGCGCCGCCCGGCCCGCGCCGGCCGCCTCTGCCACCGATACCAGCGCCGGCTGCCGGATGGGCAGGAACCCTTTGACCTTGAGGATCAGTGGCCCCCTGGCCGGGGGCAGCTTCCCCAGCTCGAAGAGGGCTGACACGGCGTGGTAGTC
>CAZEFW010000081.1:0-9496 GCA_964511535.1 uncultured Myxococcales bacterium
CGGCGCCGGTCGCGCGGCTACAGGTGTGCCTCGGATTAAAATGTCAAGTAGGGGGGTCTGACCCCGCCGCTTGACATTTTAATTGCAGGACACGCTGAGGGATTTCGTCGAAGCGTCGTTTTGCTATTCGGCGGCGGGACGCCGCCGTTACTGCTGGCGGCGCCGACGCGCTGCCAGCAGTAGCATCAGGACCAACGCCAGGCCCAGCGCCTCGGATACGGGCTTCCGGCCGCCGACGCTGCAGCCGCCTTCGTCTATGATGTCGTCCGATGGGTCCAGCGGGTTGGTCCCTTGCTTCAGCTCGGCTCCGTCGTCCACAGAGCCTCCGTCGGTGTCCTTCTTGGTGGGATCGGTCTCCCCCTTGTCCACCTTGCCGTTCTTATTGGCATCCTCAACCCCATCGTCCAGCCCGTCGCCGTCGCTGTCCTTGAGCAGCGGACTGGTCTCTCCCGGGTCCACGGTTCCATCGGCGTCCTGGTCCTCCAGACCATCGCTCAGCCCGTCGCCGTCGGTATCTGCCTTCGTGGGGTCCATCTCCCCCTGGTCGAGCTTGCCGTTCTTGTTCGTGTCCTCCACGCCATCGCTGACCCCGTCGCCGTCGGTATCGGTCTTCTTCGGATCGGTCTCGCCCTTGTCCACCTTGCCGTCGCCGTTCTTGTCCTCGAGCTTGTCCGCGATGCCGTCGCCGTCGGTGTCCACGAAGTCGTCCGACGGGTCGAGCGGGTCGTTCTTGGTGGTCAACACCTCCGAGCCGTCTGACTCGCCGCCCTTGTCCGTATCCTTGAGCTTCGGGTCGGTCTCGGTCTTGTCCACCACGCCATCCAGGTCGAGATCCTCGCCCTCGGCCATCACCTTCTTCTTGTCGCCGTCCTTGTCCACCCAGCCATCCACCAACCCGTCGCCGTCGGTATCGCTGGACAGCGGGTCCGTCTCCACCCCCTTGTCCACCTTGCCGTTCTTGTTGGCATCTTCGATTCCGTCGCTCAGCCCATCCGCGTCGGTATCCGCCTTTGTGGGATCGGTCTCGCCCTTGTCCTGGTAGCCGTTCTTGTTGACGTCCTCCTCGCTATCCTTCAGGCCGTCGCCGTCCGTGTCCACGCGCGTGGGATCGGTCTCGCCCACGTCCAACTTGCCATTTTTATTACTATCTTCCTTGCCGTCGTCGATCCCGTCGCCGTCGGTGTCCTTCTTCTTCGGGTCGGTCTCCCCGGGGTCCACCTTGCCGTTGCCGTTCTTGTCTTCCAGCTTGTCCACGATGCCGTCGCCGTCCGTATCCACGAAATCATCCTTGGGATCCAGCGGGTTATGGCCCGTCTTGAGCACCTCGGACCCGTCAGACTCGCCCCCCTTGTCGGTGTCCATCAGCCGCGGGTCGGTCTCGGTCTTGTCCACCACCCCGTCCAGGTCCAGGTCCTCGCCCTCGCTCATGGTCTTCTTGGAGTCCTTGTTCGTATCCACCCAGCCGTCCACGAGCCCATCACCGTCGGTGTCCTTGGACAGCGGGTCGGTCTCCTTGACCTTGTCCAGCTTGCCGTCCTTGTTGGCGTCCTCGGTGCCGTCCTTGAGCCCGTCGGCGTCGGTGTCCGCCTTGCGTGGATCGGTCTCGCCCTTGTCCCAAGTGCCGTCCTTGTCCTTGTCCTCCAACCCGTCATTGAGCCCGTCGGCGTCCGTATCCGCCTTGGTGGGGTCGGTCTCGACCAGGTTGACCTTGCCGTTTTTGTTCAGGTCCTCGACTCCGTCGTCCAGGCCATCACCGTCGGTGTCCTTGTTGGTGGGATCAGTCTCGCCCACGTCCAGCTTGCCGTCCTTGTCCTTGTCCTCCACCCCGTCCGCGATGCCGTCACCGTCGGAATCGGTCTTGGTGGGGTCGGTCTCGCCGGCGTCCACCTTGCCGTTCTTGTTGGCATCCTCCACTCCGTCGCCGATCCCGTCTCCATCAGAGTCCTTCTTGTTAGGATCAGTCTCGCCCGTGTCCACCTTGCCGTTTTTATTGGCATCCTCCACACCGTCTTCCACCCCATCACCGTCCGAGTCCTTTTTGTGCGGCTTGGTCTCGCCCGCGTCCACCACGCCGTTTTTATTGGCGTCCTCCACGTTGTCCGGGATTCCGTCGCCGTCGGTGTCCTTCTTGGTCGGGTCCGACTTTCCGTTGACCTCCACCTTGTCGCCGATGCCGTCGCCGTCGGTGTCGGCCTTCTTGGGATCGGTGCTGTGCTTGCGGCACTCATCCGCGTTGGACAGGCCGTCGGTGTCGTCATCTCCCCCGGAGGTGCCCACCACCAGGCTGGCCGTGGCCACGGTCTGGTATGCGAAGGCCCAGGTGTCGATGTAGGTGTTATTGCCCGGCCCGGAGGCCGTGAACTTGCCCCAGCAGTGGGAGTTGACCCCCGTGGCGCCAGGTTGGCTGCAGACGCCCGGAGACCCGTAGGTGCCGCTGGACAGCCCGGCCGGGAGCGTGGTGGACGGGCTGATCAGCATGCTGCTGAAGGTGTTGATGCGCGTGTCGTCCCAGTACATCAGCGCGCCAGCAGGCGTGGTCGTCGACTTGGGCGGATCCACCTTGAAGAACCGCAGCCCCGGCCGCGCTGTCTCGATGTCGTCGGCCACGAAGTGAAGCTCCCCCAGGCGCAGGGACAGCTGGGCCTTGTAGGTCCCCGCCGCCACGGCCACGCCCTTGCCGGTCTTGCCCGCCCACCCCACGGTGTTGGTGCCCTTGGTTACCTTGCCCGTCAGCACCACCCCGTCGGTGGCCGCGTCGTACTTGCCGTCCTTGTTCGTGTCCACCACCAGCTGGTAGGTGGCCGGCAGATCGCTGTCGAAGCTGAAGTGGCCCAGCACCCCGGGGTAAGCCTCGGTGCACAGCCCCTTGCCCGCCCACTTGAAGCTCGAAAGCTTGGGCGCGGCGGCGCCCCCCGTGGCCTTGGCCGGCAAGTTGAGGTAGATGTCGAACTCCGGCTGCGGCGCCTTCGCCAGAGATTTCTTCTGTGATGTACTGGACTTGGGCGCCGGAAGGCCGATGCTGTTGGCCGACAGGTCAAAGGTGTAGCCCGCCATGCCCTTGAAATGCAGCATCCAGGTGAAGTCGGTGGTGCTCGTGATGGGCGTGCGGACATAGATCTCCGCGTTGGTGGGGTTGCTGTATGAGCCCGCGTTGAAGGACCACTTGCTGGAATGCAGGCGACCGGGCAACGCCGGCTTGGGCGGCGTGACCGGCGTCGAGGTGGTGGGTGTGACGGTGATGTCGAAGGGATCCACGAAGCCCAGGAGGGTGGAGAACTGCACGGTGTACTTGCCGGTGGTGGTGGTGACCACCTTGATCGGGTTGGTGATCACCGCTGGCGGCAGCTTGCCCGGGTAGTACAGGTACCCCTTCCGGTTGTTGACGTAATAGCCGACCTTGAACGGCGATCCCGTCACATGAGCGCCTGAAGGGTTCTTGACGATGACGTCGATGACCGCGGTGGAGACCGCGAAGTCCTTTCCGACGGAGATGTTGATCACCTCCCCGGCCTTGAGGATGTCGACCCCCAGCTCGGTTGAGGTGTACAGGTTGTGGTCCTTGCCGATCTCCTGGGTGCCCTCGGCTGCGGCCAGAGCCGGGACGAGGAGCAACATCAGGACGCACAGCGGGCGCCAGCGGGTTGGGTTCATGGGGTCTCCTGGGCGGGCATGCTTCAAGGATCGAGGATATCACGCGGCGCCGGTGCAGCGGTAGGTCCGCCCTGGCGTTTGCAGGTCACTTTTACCTATAGTTGTGTTCTGGCAGTCGGAACCGAACCTGGCGCGGAGGGCTCATGGGACTTGAGAAGAGCGTGGTGAAGATCATCGAACTGCTGCAGGACGAGCGCCCCGACAGGCAGATCGCGGCGGCCGTGGTCCTGGGCGAGCTGAAGGTCAAGGACGCGGCGGCCATCAAGGCGCTGGGGCAATGCCTGGAGTCCGTGGAGCCCGCGGTTCAGCACGCGGCGCTCGAGGCGCTGTCCATGAGCAAGTCGGCCCGGGTGGCGGCCATGCTGGTGCCGCTGCTGGATCACCCGGACGCCGCGCTGAGGCAGGGCGCCGAGACCCAGCTGGCGACCCAGGGCAAGGGCGCCGTCACCTCTTTGACCAGGGGGCTGACGGACGAGGCGCCGCCCGCGCGACGCAAGGCGATCATCTCCCTGCTGGCCAGCCATCTGTCCGGCAAGGTGACGGACCGGCTGCTCGGTATGCTCGGGGACAACGAGGTGGGCGACCACCTGCTCTGGACCCTGCGCGATGAGCTGGAGCGCATGCCCGCCGCGGACCTGGCCGCGCTGCGCAAGCGCCTGCTTGGCCTGCTCAAGGACAAGGCCTGGATGGACGATCCAATGGCAGCCGCCCGTACGGTGCGGCTGTTGGGCTACGAGCCGAGCGCGAAGCTGGTGCGGACGCTGCTCCCCTACACCCGGGATCAGCACCCCCTGCCGGTGCGCATCGCTGCCCTGGCCGCGTTGCGCCGGCCCCTGGGCGCGGCGCGCTCCACCGGCGAGGCGTTCAAGGCGCTGGCTGCCATCGCCGCCGGCGAACCGGAGCCGGCCCTGGCCCGCGCGGCGCTGGATACGCTCCAGGGGCTCGAGCCAGGGGAGGGCGGGCGCGCGAGCCTCACCGCCCTGGCGGAGAGCCGCCACGCCGAGGCCCGGGCCTATGCGCTCAAGGCGCTGGGCAAGGCGGGCGGCGGCAAAGTGAGCCGCCGGCTGCTGGACCACCTGGCCGGAGACGACCCTGCCGCCCGACGCGCCGCGGTGGAGGCCCTGGCGGCCATGGATGGCGCGGCCAAGGCGCTGATCAAGGAGCTGGACCGCTGCGCAGATGCGAACCACCTGATCAGCATTTGCCGCGCCCTGCGCCCCCACCTGGACGGCCTGACCCCCGCGCAGCAGAAAGCCATGTGCGGCTGCGCCGTGACCCTGCTGGAGGGGCAGGAGGTTGACGCCGGTCCGCTGGAACGGCTGGCCGCCGGGCGCCTGCCCGACGCCTTCGTGGAGGCGCTGTCAGCCCGGATCAAGACCCACCTGAAGGCCCGCCGGCGCGCCGAGGCGCTGGTGCTGCTCGAGCGGCTGGACCGCATGGGCCGCCTGGATGATCGGGGCCGGTTCAACGCCCTGGTGGCGGGCGTCACGTCGTTGCCCTCGGTCAAGTCGCTGGCCCGGGCCGACCGCGCAGCAGACCCGGTGCTACGGCACCTGTCGGCCCTCGTTGCCTCCGGGTTCCCGGCGGCCGCGCGGCTGATCAAGGACAAGGCCGTCTCCCCGGAGGCGCTGTTCTTCATCGGCTTCAACTACAGCGAGAGCCAGGACGAGCTGCAGCAGGAGCTCGGGGCCGAGCTGCTCGAGCACCTGGTTGAAGCTTCACCCCGCAGCAAACTGGGCCGCAGCGCGCGCAACAAGCTGCGCCTCACCGGCCTGGGCGAATAGCCGCTAAATAGCCGCCCCCCATTGACCGATCTCCATGTCACGCCATAGTTAGTCTTGGCAAATTTGCTCAGTTGAGACTAATCGAGGGGAGACAGGAGGAAGGTCATGGAACAGAGAGAGCAAGGGGGACCGCCGAACCCGGAGTTGATCATGCGCTACGCCACGGGGCACTGGGCGAGCCAGATCCTGAGCAGCGCGGTGCACTTCGAGGTTTTCACACATCTTGATGATGGGCCCACCGACGCTGGCGCCCTGGCGCTTCGGGCGGACATATCCCAGCGTGGCGCTCAGGCCCTGTTGGACGGGGTGCTCGGCCTCGGCCTGGTGACCCTGACCGACGGCAAGTACGCCAACACCATCGATTCGTCCACCTTCCTGGTCAAGGGCAAGCGCACCTACCTCGGCTTCGCGGGCATCGCGGAGTTCGACTGGAAGAGCTGGGAGAACCTGAACGCGGCGGTAAAGCGCGGCACCACGCCCCGGGAGACGCCCACCTACGAGGAGGAGGAGTACGCGTTCTGGGAGAAGCTGGTGCTCGCCATCGCCCCGCTGGCCCACCCCGCCGCCGAGGCTGCGGCCGCCCACCTGGGCATCGCCAGCCGGGACGCGTTTCACATGCTCGACGTGGGCGGCGGATCCGGCGCCTACTCGGCCACCTGGCTGTCGCAGAACCCCGGCGCCCGGGCCACGCAGTTCGACTGGCACAACGTCAACCACATCGCCGAGCACTACGTGGACCGCTTCGGCGTGCTCGACCGGTTCGAGATGCAAGACGGCAACCTGCTGGAGGCCGACTTCGGCGAGGACCGCTACGACTACGTGATCTACTCGCACATCGCCCACGGGCTGTCCGCGGAGCAGAACCAGCAGGTGCTGGGGCGCATCCGCAAGGCCCTCAAGCCGGGCGGCGTGGTGGTCATCGCCGACTTCGTGCTGGAGAACGACCGACAGGGCCACCCCATGGCGCTGCTGTTCTACAGCAACATGCTGCACGCCACCGAGGCGGGGCAGACCTACACCCGGGGCGACTACCAGAAATGGCTGGCCGGGGCAGGGTTTCCAGAGGTTGAGGTGCAGTCCCTCGCTCCGCAGCCGGTGACCCTGGTCTACGGGCGCTGATCTGCCCTCGGCTGGTCGTGGGGTCTTTTGACCTCTCAGCGCTTGTCGCTCACCTAAGAAACAGTCGTGCCTTCGCTGGCAGGGTTGAGGGTTCATAGTTGAGAGTTCAGCGTCAGAATGCCCACGGATTCCGGCAGCCACTCTCAACCCTCAACTCTCAACCCTCAACTGGTTAAAACCGGGCAGGGCGGCGGCATGAGCTTCTCCCGGGCGACGTCACCGCAAACGAACCCGCGACTAGCCCTTCTGCGGAAGCAGCTCCTCCAGCTTGATGCCCGCGCCGCCGGTGGCCCGCACCAGCTGGCAGTACTCTTCCCACGCCGCCGGATCGGGCGCCTCCTGGCGCACCGCCCGCAGCAGCGTGTTCTTCGGCGTGTGCTGCGACGGCACGAACTCCATGGCCGTGACCTGATAGCCGCGCGCCCGCAGCAGCAGGGTCCGCATCAGATCGGTCACGGTGGCCGCTGCCTCGCGGCGCAGGTGGCCTGCCCGGTACAGCGGGATCAGCGCCTCCCCGGCGCCGGAGGGGGTCAGGTCGGTCCAGGCGCGGGACAGCTCCACCTGACAGCAGGGGGCGGCGGCCAGCAGGTCGACGCCGAGCCGGACGCCCAGCGCCAGGGCGTCGTCGGTGGCGGTGTCGCAGGCGTGCAGGGAGACCAGCGCGTTGATCCCCAGCTGGTCAGCGTCCAGCTCGCCGATGACCACGGCCTCGAACAGCAGCATCTCCTGCAGCCCGATCAGCTCGGCCCGCTCGCGGCAGCGCGTGATGATGTCCGCGTCCCGATCGACACCCATGATCCACGCCTCCCGGCGCCACACATGGCGGAAGCACCAGGCCAGCAGCAGGGTCAGGTAGGAGCTGCCACACCCCGCGTCCAGGAGCCGCACCTCGCCGCGCTCGTCGGCCAGGTGCAGCAGGAACGGCCGCAACAGCCGGACCATGTGGTTGATCTGCATGTACTTGCGATGCGCGTCCGGGGGCAGGCTGGCGTCCCGATGCAGCAGCCCGAGAGCTCGCAGCAACGGCGCGGCCCGTACCGGGTGCAGGATCAGCTGCTTGCTGCCGAGGCGGGCGCGGATCCGGTCCTCGGTCCAGTACTCCCGCGCCACCCCGGTGAACGCCTCGGCCCAGAGCTGGCGGGTGCGGCTGGAGGAGGGGCGGGTCACGGCTCCGAGTATGGTGGCCGTCGGGGGCGGGGGTCAACGCCGGCTGGTTCGAGCCGTTGCCCTTTTCTTTGGCCCGGACGGGGTTATGCTTCCAGCGATGCAAAGCAACCTCGACCTGATCCGCGCCCGGACCTCCGTACGCGCCTATGCCCCGACGACCCTGGATGACGCAACCCGCGCGGCCCTGAACCGCCTGATGCAGCAGTGCTCACGCGGCCCCCTGGGCAACCCGGTGCGCTACGCGCTGCTCGACCTGGACGAGGAGGATCGCCGGGAGGCCAGGCAGTTCGGCACCTACGGCTTCATCCGCGGGGCGCGGGTGTACATCCTGTGCGCCATCGAGGACCGGCCTGGCGCCCGTGAGGACCTGGGCCACTGCATGGAGCGAGTGATCCTCGGCGCCACGGGGCTGGGCCTGGGCACCTGCTGGATGGGCGGCACCTTCAAGCGCGGCCGGTTCGCCCGGCGCATGGGCCTGTCGGAGGGGGAGTTCCTGCCGGTCATCAGCCCGGTGGGGCACCCGCGAAAGAAGCGCACGCTGGTGGAGCGCGCCATCCGCGTGGGCGCGGGGTCGGATCGGCGGAAGCCGTTCGAGCAGCTCTTCTTCATCGGCGAGGCCATGCGCCCCGCGGCGCCCGCGGACGCCGGCGACCTCGGCCCATGCCTGGAGGCGGTGCGCCTCGGCCCCTCGGCCTCCAACAAGCAGCCGTGGCGGGTGGTGCTGGAGGACGACGCCCGGGCCGCCCACTTTTTCCTCAGGCGCACCAGGGGCTACGAGCGGATGTTCGGCGGCATCAACCTGCAGAACATCGACATCGGCATCGCCATGTGCCACCACGAGCTCGCGGCCCAGGAGCTCGGCCTCGCGGGGGCGTGGGACATGTCGCCGCCGGCGTTCTGTCCGCCCGGGTCCGAGTACATCGTCTCGTGGCGGCGCGCATGAGCCGCGGCGTCCTCGCCGCCAACTTGTTGCTGGTGATGGCCATCGCCGTGGTGGCGGCCGACCTGTACCTGGCCCGGGGCAACACCTTGCGGCGCAACGGCCGCTGGGCAGTGACCAAGGTGGGGCTGGAGCGGCGGCCCATGGGCGCGGTAGCGTTCTTCGCGACCCGCACCACCCTGGCCCGGAACCAGCTGAACCTGGACCGCTACTTCAGCTACAACGAGGTGGTCCACCGGCAGACCCTCAAGCTGCGGAGGCTGACCTTCGCCGCGCGCGTGCAGAACGGCCCCGGCTGCCTGCTGGCGGTGGGGTTCCAGCGCGGCCCGGCCGGCTCATCCGGCCTGATGTTGTGCGACGGAGAGGGCGCGCGGCAGAGCTTCTTCTATGACGCGGACAGCGTCGGCATGTTCCGCCGCCGAACCCCGGTCAAGCACGGCCCGATCTTCGGGCGAGGATGGGTGCAGGTGGCGCTCACCTTCGAGGCGGGCAAGGTGTCAGCCGCCATAAACGGCGCGCCGGCCGGCGCCCACCAGCCGCCGTTTGCCGCCAGCCAGGTGATCTCCTTCCGCACCAGCGGCTTCATCCTCGACGAGGAGGAGGAGGTGCTGGTGGACGACGTGGCCTTCCACCTGCGCGACGGCTCGGTGCTGCGCGAGGCCTTCGACAACCGGAGGACGTTGCTCCACACCGCGGCGGCCGCGGCCCTCGGGGTGGCGTTGCTCAACCTGCTGCTGGTGCTGGCCCTGCGCGGCCGGCGCGGGGGGGGCGCCCCCGCCGGGGGGGGGGCCCCCCCCCCCCCGCGGCGGGGGGGGGGGGGGGGTGGTTGGGGGCC
>CAZEFW010000081.1:9506-40045 GCA_964511535.1 uncultured Myxococcales bacterium
GCGACACCGGGTGGCGGTGGCTCCACCCGGGGGGGGCGGGGGCCCTGGGGGGGGGGTGGGGCGCCCCGCGGGGGGGGCGGGCGGGGGGGGGCGGGCGCGGCGCCGGCACGCCGGCGCTGCTGCTCAACGCCACCGCCCTGATCGGCGTGTTGGCGCTGTATGTGGTGGACCACCGCCACTTCTCCCACCAGGTGCCCGACCCGGACCAGATCGACTACTAGGGGCTCGAGCACCCGCCGGAGAACGAGCGCGACATGGTGGAGCGGCTGCTGGCCAGCCACGCCAAGGGGCCGCCCATCGCGAGCACCGTTCGGGTGATGTTCCTTGGCACGTCACAGACCTGGGGGGAGGGGGCCAGCGCGCAGAACCGGATCACCTCCGAGGTGGTGTGCCGGCTGCTCGACCGCCGCCTGGCAGCCGCCGGCGCCAGGGCTGAGTGCATCAACGCGGGGGTGCGGGCCTCTGACTCGGGCCGAATGCTCGGCGCCTATCGAGATCACCTGATGGCGCTGAAGCCCGACGTGCTCGTGGCGATCTTCGGCTTCAACGACGTGGACAGGCCGGCGCTGCATCGCAACCTCTCCGACCTTGTGGCCGCCAACCGCCAGACCAGGATCCGGACCCTGCTGGTGGCCGAACCTTGCAGCTTTCGCTGGGGCATCTCCCGCGACAATCAACAGAAGATGCCCGCCCTGGCGGCCCGCCTCGGGGTGCCACTGGCCGAGCCCCAGCAGGCGCTGGACCGCAACCTGGACCATGGCTTCCTCTGGTGGGACGGGGCACACCTCACAGACGCGGGTCAGGCGCTGCTGGCGCAGGAGCTGGTGGATGGTGGGCTCGGCAAGCTGGTGGATGAGGCGCTGGCGTCCAGGCGAGCGGCCGCGCCGGTGGACCCGGCCGCGCCCGCGGCGGTACAGTGAGCCGCCCCACCCAAGGAGGACCGATGCAGGTGGTAATGACTCTCGGCCCGGCCACCGCGGACCCGCAGCTGCTGGACCGCCTGATGCCCACAGCCGCGCGCTTTCGGCTCAACGCGGCGCACCTGCCGGGCGACGCGCTGGAGCAGTGGATGGAGCGGCTGGAGGCGCTGTACCGGCGCGCCGGGGAGCGCCGGCCGGTGGTGGTGGATCTGCAGGGCGCCAAGATGCGAGTGGGCCGGCTGCGGCGCGAGCGCCCGATGCAGGGCAGGGTGACCCTGGTGTGCCAGGCGCAGGACCCCGGGGAGGAGGACCGCGTGCCGGTGCCGCACCCCGAGCTGTTCGCGGCGGTCCGCCCGGGTGAGCGGCTCACTCTGGACGACGCGCGCATCACCCTCGAGGTGGAGGCCGTGGCGCAGGGGGAGATCAAGGCCCGCGTGCTCGGGGGCGACGGTCCGCCGCTGCGCGCCAACAAGGGGATCAACCGCCCCGATCACCCGGTGCCCTTCGAGGCGCTGTCAGAGGCGGACGCCCGGGCCGTGCAGGTGGCCGGGGCCTACCCCTTCTGCCAGTTCGCCTTCTCGTTCGTACATGACGGCAGCGAGGCCGCGTGCCTGCGCCGCCTGACCGGGGCGCCCCTGGTGGCCAAGCTGGAGCGGCCGGAGGCGCTGGATCGTGCGGCGCACATCGCCGAGGCGTTCGACGAGCTCTGGCTCTGCCGGGGCGACCTCGGCTCCCAGGTGGGCATGGCCGCGCTGGGGCCGCTGCAGGAAGCGTTCACCGCGCGCCTCCCGGGGCTGCGGGTTCCGTCGTTGTTGGCGGGCCAGGTGCTCGAGCACATGACCCACCACCCGGAGCCCACCCGCTCCGAGGTGGTGCACCTCTACGACGCGGCCAGGGCCGGCTGGGCCGGCGTGGTGCTCTCGGACGAGACCGCCGTGGGCCAAAACCCGGTGGCCGTGTGCGAGCTGCTGGAGCGGCTGCCTTTTATGCAGACGGCATCGCCCGCCTGACTCGCTGCCCGGGTGGGCGGGGCCGTGCTAACGTGGTGCATCATGAAAATACCTGAATACGACCGGCTCGATGCCATGGGCCTGGCTGAACTTGTGCGTCGCGGTGATGTGTCTGCCGAGGAGCTTTTAGAGGCGGCGGTGGAGCGCATCGAGGCGCGCAACCCCGAGCTCAACGCGGTTGTGCATGAGCTGTTCGACCGGGCGCGGGACCGGGTCGCGTCCTTGCCCGACGGGCCGCTGCGGGGGGTACCGTTTCTGGTCAAGGACCTGAAGCTGCAGCTGGAGGGGACCCCCACCACCAACAGCTCGCGCCTGGGGCTGGAGCATCAGGCCAGCGGCAACAGCGTGCTCGCTCATCGCTACGAGGCGGCGGGGCTGCAGATCCTGGGCAAGACCAACACCCCGGAGTTCGGCATCATGGGCGTCACCGAGCCGGAGGTGCGCGGCCCCTGCCGCTCGCCGTGGAGCACCGATCACACCCCGGGCGGCAGCTCGGGCGGGTCGGCCGCCGCGGTGGCGTCGAGGATGGTGCCGGCGGCCCACGGCGGCGACGGCGGGGGCTCCATCAGGATCCCTGCGTCAGCCTGCGGCCTGTTCGGCCTCAAGCCCACCCGCGGCCGGGTCACCATGGCGCCGTTCGCCGGTGAGGCCTGGGGCGGCTTCGTCCAGGAGCATGTGCTGACCCGCTCCGTGCGCGACAGCGCCCTGCTGCTGGACATCGCGGACCCGCCCACCCCCGGTGAGCCGTACGGCGTGCCGGCCAAGGCGCGCCCCTGGATCGACGAGGTGGGCGCGGACCCGGGCAAGCTGCGCATCGCCTTCACCCGCGACACCCTGTACGTGGGCGAGACCGAGGAGAGCTGCGTGGCGGCGGTGGACAGCGCGGTGGCCCTGCTGCGGGACCTGGGCCACCAGGTGGAGGAGGCCGCGCCGACCTTGCCGCGCCAGGAGATGATCCGGGCCTACTTCCTCACCGTGGCCACCGGCGTGGCGCGCTTCGTCGAGCAGACCGCGGCGGCTGCCGGCGTGTCGCCCTCCGGCGCTGATTTTGAACCCTCCACCTGGTTGCTGGCCTCAATCGCCTGGAAGACCACCGCGCCGGAGCTGGTTGCGGCCCAGCAGCTGATGCAGGCCACCGCCCGGGACGTGGCCGGGTTCTTCGAGCAGTACGACTGCTTCGTCACCGCCACCATGGCCAGGCCCCCGGCCCGTGTGGGCGAGCTTTCCCTGAGCGCGGGTGAGCGGCGGCAGATGTTCCTGCTGCGCATGATGCCCCTGCGCAACCTGCTTCAGGTGGCCCTGGACAAGGTGGGCAGCGGCAAGCTGGCCTACACTCCGAACACCCAGCTGTTCAACCAGACCGGCCAGCCCGCCATGTCGGTGCCCCTGCACTGGAACGACGACGGGCTGCCCATCGGGGTCCAGTTCGCCGCCCGGTTCGGCGACGAGGCGACCCTGCTGCGGGTTGCGGCCCAGCTGGAGCAGGCGCGCCCCTGGGCCCGACGCCTGCCGCCGCTGCTCGAGGGGTGAGCCGGAGGGGCTCCTTTTGCCGACCCATAACTTGTTCGGTCCCCCGCGGTGGGCTACGGTCCAGCACAGGAAAAACACCAAACAAGGAGACGAATCCCCGATGAGCAAGCGGTTGTTGATCTGTGACGACTCGTCCTTTTCCCGCAAGTCGATCCGCAAGGCGGTCCCGGACGGCTTCGACCTCGACATCACCGAGGCAGCCTCGGGTGAGGACGCGCTGGCCGCGTGCGCGGCCGGGGAAGTGGACCTGCTCTTTCTGGACCTGAACATGCCTGGCCTGGACGGGTTCGACGTGCTGCAGCGGCTCCATGATGACGGCTTCTCGGCGCCCATAATCGTCATCACCGCCAATATCCAGAGCGCCCCGGCGAAGCGCGCCAGGGACCTGGGGGCCCGGGCCGTGGTGCAGAAGCCCATCAGCGAGGACAAGCTGTCCCAGCTGATGACCTACCTCTCCGGCGAGGGGGCGCTATGAGCGTGGTGGAGTTCAACGCGGACCAGATAGACGCCCTGCAGGAGCTGGCCAACATCGGCATGGGGCGCACCGCCAACGCCCTGAGCCAGCTGCTTGGGCTGGAGGTGCGGCTGAACATCCCCCAGGTTGAGCTGGTGAGCGTGGAGAAGCTGCTCAACACCATGAAGGAGCGCATGGCCATCGAGGACGCGGTGGCCACCCGTCAGGCCTTCAGCGACGGTGTAGACGGCGAGGCGCTGCTGATCTTCGAGAACCGCCCCGAGCAGGGCCAGCAGCTGGAGGGGGAGCCGCTGCTCTCGGACGAGCAGATGCTCGAGATCACCAACATCATGGTGGGGGCGTTCCTCGGCAGCCTGCTCGAGCCGCTCAACGCCGAGCTCTACTTCTCGCCCCCCGCCCTGGTGGACGCCGCGGTGGGCGCGCCCGAGGCGCAGCCCGGCTGGGAGGCGGCCCTGATCCTGGACATCGAGATGGGCACCCACGGCCACATGGACAACTGCAAGCTGATGCTCGTGTTCCCCGAGGGGTCATTGCAGAAGATCCGCCTGGCCGTGGACAAGCTGCTCGAGGACCTGTAGGGAACGCTCCCGTGGCACGGGACCTCGACAACCTCATCCCGGACATCCTGGACCGCATCGACGTGGGCGTCCTCGTGCTCGACCGGGAGCTCCGGGTCCGGCACTGGAACCGGTTCATGGCGGCGCACACCGGCCGGCGGGCGGACGAGCTGCTGGGCCGCGAGGTGTTCGCCGCCTTCCCCGAGCTCCCCGAGGCGTGGCTGCGGCGCAAGTGCGCCATGGTGTTCACCCTGGGGCAGTCGGCGTTCAGCGGCTGGCAGCAGCGGCCCTACCTGTTCCCGTGCAAGAGCCGGCTGCCGCTCACCGCGGGCCTGAAGCACATGCGCCAGGACTGCACCTTCCTGCCCCTCAAGGTGGGGCGCGGGGAGGTGGACCATGTGTGCGTGGTGATCACGGACGTCACCGAGGTGGCGGTGTACCAGCAGCAGCTCAAGAAGGCGCTTGCCGAGATCGAGGAGCTGAGCGCCCGGGATGGCCTGACCGGGGTGTTCAACCGCAGGCGCCTGGACGAGCTGCTGGAGTTGGAGTTCAGCCGCCACAAGCGGTACTCCAGTTGCCTGGCGCTGGCCTTGCTGGACATCGACCACTTCAAGTCGCTCAACGACACCCACGGCCACCAGTTTGGCGACGAGGTCTTGCGCGGCCTGGCCCGGAGCATGGAGCAGACCGTCCGCGTCACCGACAGCGTGGGGCGCTACGGCGGCGAGGAGTTCCTGATCATCATGCCCGGCATCGACGGAGAGCAGGGGGTGGCCGCCGCCGAACGATTCCGGCGCCTGGTGGAGGGGCTCTCCTTCGTTCACGAGGGTGAGGAGGTGCGGATCACCGTGAGCATCGGGGTCTGCGAGGTGCGGCCGCGCCACGCCGCCGCGGCCGACGCCGTGGGCGACGCGGACGCGGCGCTGTACGACGCCAAGGACCGGGGGCGCAACCTGGTGGTGCTGGTGCGCGACCGCGGCGAGGAGGGTTGAGGGATATGGTGCTCGGCACCGAGACCAGGAGGTACGCCCTGTTCGGGGCGCTGTTTGGGCTCTGCTTTCCGGTGGGCGCGACCCTGTTCATGATCCTCCAGGAGGGGCTCTCCTTTGGCTTCTCCTCGATGATCTGGGTCCAGCGCAACACGCCCCTGCTCTGGATCATCGACAGCGCGCCTTTCTTCCTCGGCCTGTTCGCCTCCTTCGCTGGAGTGCGCCAGGACCGCCTGGCGGCGGTGCTGGACCGACGCGAGGAGGTGATCAGAGAGCGCACCCGGGAGCTGGCCCTGGCCAACCAGGCGGTCAAGGAGCTGCTGGACAACATGCAGCAGGCGATCTTCACCGTGGGATCGCAGGGCAAGGTCAACCCGGAGTACTCGGCGTACACCGCCACCCTGTTTGGCGATGTGACCATCGACGGCGCCCACATCCTGGACCTGCTGCAGGTGTCCGGCGAGGCGCCGGGAGAGGCCGCGCTCAGGATGAAGAACTGGTTCGAGCTGGTGTTCGGCTCGGACGAGCTGCAATGGATGATGACCCGGGACGAGGCGATCTCCGCCATCGAATACCGGCGGCCCGAGGCGCAGGGGGAGCCGAACCTGCGCAACCTGGAGCTGGAGTACGCGCCGATCTACACCGACGGCGTCGTAAGCCGGGTGATGGTCATCGCCAAGGACGTGACCGACCTGCGCGAGCTGCGCCGGGACGTCGTGGACAGGGAGCAGAAACTGAACATGGTCACCGAGGTGGTGACCGCCGGAGAGTCGGCTTTCCTGGAGTTCATGAGCGAGGCGGAGGAGCGGCTCCGGCCTCTTCGCGAGCCGAAGCGCGAGGGTGCGGAGGGCCACAATAAGCGGGAGGTCATGCGCGGCGTGCACACCATCAAGGGCAACGCGCGCATGTGCGGCCTGCGGGTGATCGAGGCCGTGGCCCACGAGGTGGAGCAGGGCCTGGTGAGCGGCAAGGGCGCCGGATCTGACGAGGACCTGCTGGCGCCCCTGACCCGGGCGCTGGCTGACGCCCGGGCCGCGGGAGAGAAGGTGTTCAGCGGCGCCAGGACGGCGGCGGGGCACCGTGAAGGCCCCTCCCGGGCCAGGGTGCTGGTGCTGGAGCGGTGCTTCGGCAGCTTCTCTCGCAACATGGCCCGCGCCCTGCCTGGCATGGAGCCGGACGCCCGGGCAGCTCTGGCCAGCCTGGAAGCGGCGGTGGAGTCGGTGGGGGCGGTGGAGACCGGCACCCTGGAGCCGGCGCTGCAGCGCATGGTGGCCGACCTGGCCATGGTGCGGGACAAGCGCGTTGGGCTCAGAGTGAGCGGCGGGCAGGTAACCGTCTCGCACCTGACCCGGTCCGCGCTGCGGGAGATCCTGGTGCACGCTCTGCGCAACGCGGTGGACCACGGGGTGGAGCAGGTGGAGGCCCGGGAGGCCGCGGGCAAGCCGCCGGGCTCCCAGGTCGCGGTGGCCTTCATGGAGGCGGAGAAGGTGCTGATCACCACGGTGCGGGACGACGGCGCGGGCATCGACGTGGCGGCGCTCAAGGCGGCGTGCGTGGAGGCGGGGCTCATCTCCGCCGACGCTGCCCGCGCGCTTCAGGGCCCCGAGGCGCTGGAGCTGGTGTTCCGCCCGGGGCTCTCCACCGCCTCGGAGGTGACCGCAATCTCCGGTCGCGGCGCCGGTATGGACATCATCCGCGGCACGGCGCGGTGCCACGGCGGGGAGGTAACCCTCAGCTCGACCCCGGGCAAGGGGACCGAGATCACCATCCGGCTGCCCCGGTCGAGCTACCCTCTCGACCTGCCCGCGCAGCGGCGCAAGGCGCCCCGTCGCGAGGTCTACTACTACCTGATGCTGCGCCACCTCGACGGCGATGAGTTCGGCAGGCTGATCGACGCCAGCGCCCTGGGGTTGCGCGCGGCCCACAAGGACGCGGTGGAGGTGGGCGAGACCCTGACCCTGGCCGTGCACGGCCCGGAGGAGCTGGACGACCGCCGCGCCATCAACGTACGCGCCAGCTGTCGCTGGTCCCGGCGGGCCCCGTCGGGCAAGGGGTACCTGAGCGGGTTCAGCTTCGAGGAGCTGGCGCAGGACGATCTCGCCGTGCTGCACGACTGGACCCAGGCCCTGGGTGTGGACGGCAAGGGCCTCATCCCGCGCCAAGATTGATTTCGCGGCGGCCGCCGCGCGGTCTCCGCGCTGGGCTATAATCCCAGCCTCATGCCCCCCGCTCAGATCAACCTGGCGCGCGTTGTGCCGCGTACCCGCGTCGAGGGTCCGGGGCTGCGGTTCGCCGTCTGGGTCCAGGGGTGTCCGCTGCGCTGCCGTGGCTGCTGCAACCCGGACCTGCTGGAGGCGCACCCCGGGGAACAGGTCATCACCCCGGACGCGCTGGCCCAGGAGGTGCTGGGCACCGAGGGGATCGAGGGGATCACGCTGCTGGGGGGCGAGCCCTTCGCCCAGGCCTCGCCCCTGGCCAGCCTCGCCGCGCAGGCGCGCGCCGCGGGCCTCGGCGTGATCACCTTCACCGGCTACACCCTCGAGCAGCTGCGCGCGGGAGAGGCGGGGCAGGGGGGGAGAGCGCTGCTGGACGCCACCGACGCCCTGGTGGACGGCCCCTACCAACAAGCCCTGCGCACCACGCAGCGACGGTTCATCGGCTCGCAAAATCAGCGCCTGCATGATCTGACCGGCCGCTACCGTCGGTGGGCCGAGGAGGACCGCCGCGGGGAGGGGGCCGGAAACCAGGTGGAGATCCGCCTGTCGGCGGGGCGCATCACGGTCAACGGGTTCCCCGTGGGCGGCCCCGGAGGGTTGGGCCTTGACGGTTGACCGGGCCCAGCGGCTGCCCGACGAGGGGGAGCTGACCCGGCAGCGCCGGTCGGCCGATCTGGTGCAGGCCGCCATCGGCCTGTTCGACGGACAGGCGCCCGCTCCGCTGGGCGGATCGCGGTGGCAGGTGGGCACCGCGCAGGCGCGGTTCACCCTCGAGGCGGCGGAGGCGCTGGCGCAGCTGATCCCGGCTGGTGTGCTGACCTGGCTCACGCGCAACGGCGGTTGGCGCGCCGTGGAGGTGGCGGCGCCGGGCGCCCCCCGGCCGCGGCGCGGAGTGCGGCTGCTGTCGCCGGAGGTGTGGGACGGCGGCCTCTCGCTGGCCTTCGGGGAGGCGGCCATGGACGCGGTGGTGCTGGCTGCCCACCGCCGGTTCCGCCTGCCCTCCGGGGACATGCGCAAGCCCCCCGGGGACTGGACCAACGGGGACCTGCTGGCCCACCACATCTGCTGGCAGGCGCTGCGCGTCGCGCCGGGCTTGTCGGCGGAGCAAGACGATCAGCGCTACTGGCTGGACAACCCCCTGACCCGCGTCTGCTTGCAGACCGGCCGCCCCGCGGGGGAGCGGGATCTGGAGCGGCTGATGGCGCCGGACCTGGCGCCCCTGCTGCCCTGGCTGCGCTTTCATCTGGTGGCCTGCTGGTCCGCCCGCCTGGTGGACCGGGCGGGCGAGTCGGTGCCGAGGCGGGCCGTGGCCGTCGCCCGGCTGCTGGAGCTGTGGCTCGCCGCGGTGGAGCGCCTGGAGCGCCCGGACATGGCGCTGCCCCTGCTGGACATGATGGAGCCGGTGGAGCGATGGACCGACTCGGTGGCTCGAATGGACCGCGGTGACCGCCGGGTGCGCCACCCGCTGCAGGGGGAGGCGCCGCTGCTCACCTTTGAGCAACGGCAGCAGGCCAGGGGCGCCGTGGCCCGGCTGGTCAGATCTCTGACGCCGCTGGAGGCGCTGCACCGACGGGTGCTGTCCCTGCACCCTGTGGAGCGCGAGGCGCAGGACCTGCTGTTGCTGCGCGCCTGGGATCGGGCCGGGGCGAACGAACGAATGACGGCGCTGCGGGCGCTGCAAGATCGACTGGAGGGGGTCGTGAGATGAGCCGGCCACCCGTGGAGGAGATGCCATGAGCGAGACCTGGGTGATAACCCTGAAGGACGTGGTGATGGCCCGGGACCGGTCCACCCTGCGGCTGGACATGACCGAGATCCTCCCCGCGGGGGAGATGCGCGACCTGCTGCGCAAGGCCCTGGAGGAGCGCGACTTCGTGGAGGACCAGGCCGGGCGCTTGACGCGTCAAAACGCCACGGGAGAGCAGATGTCCGTGGACCTGGAAACCCTGGAGGTCACCACGACCCTGGAGGTCGCGCGAGAGATCAAGCGCGACGTGCGCGCCGAGGGGTGGAACAGGCAGGATGCCCGCCGGCGCGCTGAAGCCCGCGTCCGCGCCGAGGGCGTGGACCCGGATCGGCTGGTGCAGCAGGACGTCACCGAGCAGCTCGCCAGAGGCGAGGAGGAGCGCCTCCTGGAGCTTCGGGAGGTGCTGCAGGAGGTGCACGCCGGGGCGCTGAAGGAGCGCGCCGGCCAGCTGGGCCAGGTGCTGGAGGTGCAGGAAGGGAAGAACGAAGAAGGAGAGTACGAGCTGGTGATCCGGGTGGAGGTGTAGATCCATGAGCGACGACGCCGGGAAAGAACGCAGCGACGATCTGCGGGTGGCCATCGCCGATCTCCCGCGGGAGCTGAGCTACGACGAGGCGGTGGAGGCTGCCTACCGCGACGACCTGGACTGGATCGAGGGCAAGCTGCGCCAGGGGCTCTCGCTGCTGGTGGAGTGCGACAAGCAGCTGACCAACTACATCTACCTGGCCCTGCGGAGGCGCTTCCGCGCCCTGGGCCAGGGCCGGCTGCGCCTGCTGTCGGGGCACCCGCGGCCAGGGGACGACATGCTGGCAGGCCAGCCGCTGCCGTCGCGGCTGCTGGCAGAGCTGCGGGACGCCGTGTTCGGCGCCCCGGCCGACGCGGTGCATGTGCTGACCCACCTGGACGTGCTGACAACCACCACGCGCAGCTCCCTGAGCGTGGAGGCGCGCGAGGTGGCGGCCATCATGTACGAGAACCCGGACCTGGTGTTCCTCGGCTTCAGGGATCCCGGCTTCGAGATCCCCGACGTCATCGTCAAGGCGTTCCCGGTGCGCCACAGCCTGGTGGGGCTGAGCCGCGACCACTTGCCGGGGCTGGTGCTTCAGCGCGAGGCGCGCAAGTTCGGGGTCGAGCGGTTCAACCCGTATCGGCTGTACAAGTATGTCTCGGGGCTCAACGCGGTGCGCTGCCGGCAGGTGCTGGCCCAGGTGGGGAACGCCATGGACTTCGACCCCGCCACGCCAGAGACAGTGGACGCTGTCCTGGCGGAGATCCGGCGCATGACCCTGGACGGTGAGCTGGAGGTGCCCCGGGTGGACCTGCGGCGCGACGTGGGCGGGTACCCCGCGGTGAAGGAGAAGCTGCAGCGGGAGATCCTCGACCTGCTGCGACTCAAGGAGGACAGCCAGTCGGCGGGGCGGGTACGGGATATCGAGGAGATCGTGCCGAAGGGGATGATCTTCTTCGGTCCGCCCGGCACGGGGAAGACCTTCTTCGCCAAGGCCATGGCCACGGCGCTGGACGCCACGGTCTCGGTGGTCTCCGGGCCGGAGCTCAAGAGCCGCTGGGTGGGGGCGTCGGAGGAGAACCTGCGGCGGGTGTTCGCCCAGGCGCGGCGTTCGGCGCCGGCCATCATCATCTTCGACGAGCTCGACTCCTTCGCCACCGCCCGGGGCATGTACACCAGCAGCGGCGTGGAGCACTCCATGGTCAACCAGCTGCTGACGGAGATGGACGGTTTCCGCGGCGAGGAGCTGGTGTTCGTGGTGGGCACGACCAACCTGGTCGGCGCGCTGGATCCGGCGCTGCTGAGGCCCGGCCGCTTCGAGCTCACCGTGGAGATCCCGTACCCGGGGGCCAAGGACCGGCGGGAGATCCTGGAGATCTACCAGCGCAAGTTCAACCTCGACCTGCGCCCGGAGGTGCTGGAGTACATGGTGGAGCAGACCGGCGGCTACGTGGATCCCGACGCCGGGGTGCGCTTCTCCGGGGACCACCTGTACGCGCTGATGCGGGCGCTCAAGCGGGAGGAGATCCGGCGGCACGACGGGCGCCTGGAGGTGTCCAGGGCCGACATCGACGTGGCGCTCGGCGAGCGCCGCCGACCGCGTCCGGAGGTGCGGGAGGAGGAGGCGCGAACCATCGCCGCCCACGAGGCCGGGCACGCGGTGGTGGCCCATGTGCTGCCCCACTGCCCGGCGGTGACCCGGGTCGCCCTGGCCACCGGGGAGGACGACTACCTGGGCGTGGTGATGCAGGAGCTGGCGCGCAACCAGTACGTGCGCACCCGGGAGGAGCTGCTGGACGAGGTGTGCGTGGCGCTGGCGGGCCGGGTGGCCGAGGAGCTGTTGGTGGGGCAGGTGAGCTGCGGCGCCGCCAGCGACCTGGACCGCGCCACCTATATCGCGCAGCTGATGGTTGAGCGGTGGGGCATGAGCGAGGCGGTGGGGTTGCGGGTCTACAGCGGCGACAGGGCGGGTGACGGGCAGGAGGCGGGGGGGGCTGCTCGGCGCCTCTCCGAGCAGGCCGCTGGGGCGCTGGATCGAGAGATCGGCCGCATCCTGGCGGAGCAGGCCGACCGGGCGCGGGACACGCTCACATTCCATCGCGAGGAGCTGGAGCAGGTGACCGGGCGGCTGGTGGCCGAGCGCACCCTGCGCGAGGCGGATCTGGCGGAGATCTTCGGCGGCAGGCGCTTCAAGGCCGGGGGCGACGACCCCGGCGCCACCACGCAGCGGCAGGAGGACTGAATGGCAGAGCTGACCATCAGGCTGGTATCGAACCCGCGGACGGGCAAGCGGGACATCCATGTGGACTACCACGGCGAGGACGACGCCCTGCCCATGGAGCACGAGCGGGACCACCGCGCGCTGGTGGCGCAGCTGGTGGGCGAGGGGGTGCTCGACCCGGACGAGGCGGGCGAGGTGCGCGTGCGCAGGGGGGAGCCCGCCAGGGCCGGCGCCGGGGCGCCGCCGCTCGACCAGGCGACCCGGGACAAGCTGGAGCAGTCGGAGTAGCGGCGCGGGGAGGGGCAGACCTTGCACAAGGGCATACTCATAACCGACCCGGGGAAGGCCGCCGCCCTGGCAGACTTCCGCGCACGTCCCACCCGCTCCTCGGACGGGACCTTCTCCCGCTATGAGGTCACGGCCTGTGACGGCGACGGGTCCCGGGCGCTGGTGATCACGGGGCTGTCGGACGACGCCCTGCGCCGGCTCAACGCCTCGGAGGCGGGCCAGCGGATCAACTTCACCGTGGACGACGGCGGCCAGCTCGTCTGCCGCGTGGGACGCAAGCACATCGGCCGCCACACGGTGCTCGGCCTGACCCGCGCCCGGCGGCTGGCGGAGCTGGTGGTGCCGGTGCCGTGGCGCCGGGAGCCGTCTGTGGACATGTCGGTGCTCTTCTGGCTCGACGATCCGGACAGCCTGGCCGATCTGTGCCAGCGCTCGCTCCAGCTGGACAACGACCGGGTGCAGGCTGCCAGGGTGGGCGACGACGGCGGCCATGAGGGGCTCCTGGTGCGCATCCTGTCGCCCCACTACTACCTCGTGGCCTGGTGCGCGGAGGTGCAGCGCGGGATCCAGGTCTACTACCCCATGACCGGCGCCCGCGGGATCTACCTGCCCTGGGGCCACGAGCACCCGCTGGCCGCGCTGTGGCGCCAGGCCTGGGAGTATGCAGGCAAGGGGTGGCTGCTGTTCGACGTGGGGGGCGGCCAGCGGCTGATCCAGCCGCCCGCCTGGCGCTCCATCTACGACCTGGCCGAGTTCGAGCTGGAGCTGGCGGGCGAGGTGCGCTGGCGAGGGCTGCCCGGGCCCGAGCGCCGGTTCACGGTGTGCCTCACGCCCCAGCCGCGGCATGTCCCGGCCGAACCGGACCTGGTGCTGCTGCGGGACGACGAGCGGGAGCAGCTGGAGCGGTTCCTGGCCACCGCCGCCGAGGAGGAGGTGTCCCGCCTGCGGGTTGCCGTGCTCGACGACGGCGAGGGCGGCCAGCTCTACCTGGTCCAGGCGGCGCGGCGGCGGGACCGGGACACCATCGGGCTGTTCACGGGGCTGGGCCTGGCCGCCTTCCGCGGCATGGAGGAGCTCTACCTCCCGGTGGACCTGACCCTGGAGCCGCCGCTTCGGCGGGACCGGTACCGCAACCTCCTCGAGCTGAAGGCAGACGCGCTGACCCTGCTGCTGCCCCTGGCCAAGGGAGGGCCTCTGCAGCGCATCACCGTGCCGCGCAAGAGCTTCAGGCCGCTGGACGCGCTGGTGGATCACCTCGCCACCTTCGAGGGGGTCTCCATCGCGTCGTTGTTGGAGCGATCGCCGCTGGACCTGGGCCGCTACAAGCTGGCCCGACCCGCGCGCCCCCTGGCGCCCGCCCGGCAGCGGGAGCGGCAGCGGCGCAACATGCCCGCAAGGACCCCCGAGGCAGAAGCCGAGGGCCAGCGTGATCCCGCCGGAAAGCGGCGGAGGCGTGGGCGCAGGCTGGGCGGGGGGAGCGGCGGCGCTGACGAAACGGCGGACCGCCCAGGCGTGCCTCCGGACCGCGCTGCGATGGCGCTGCGCCAGGCAGAGATCGAGCGGGAGATCATCCGGCGGGGCGGAGACGAGGCGGCGTGGACCGAGCTGATGCAGATCCGGGAGGCATACGGCGAGAAGGGCGCCGCGGCGCGCTGTGCCATGGAGGCCATCTGGTCCGGGCTGTTTCCGGGCGCCGCGCCGGAGCCGGACAGCGCCGGCGCGCCCCAGCGGCTGCTGCCCCACCTGCAGCGCCTGGTGCAGGGCGTGGACGCCGACGAGCCGATGCCGGCCGCCGTGGCTGCCATGGCCACCGCCGCGCGCCTGCATGGTGAGCAGGCGCCGAAGCGGTCGCAGGTGGTGCGGCTGGCCAGCTGGCGCCCGGACGCGGCGCTCCCGATCAAGGTGCGGTGGCTGGCGCGCAGGGACATCTGGCGCCTGACGGGCGACCAGCGCGCCGTGGAGGCGGCCCGGGAGGACCTGCTGACCCAGCTCAACGAGCGCGGACTCGCCGAGGCGGACACGCCGGGGTTCATCAAGATCCGGCTGCACCAGGACTTCGTGGCGGAGCAGGATGGGGACAGCGACGCGCGCCTGCTGCGCCACCTGGGCGGCAACATGGACATTGTGGAGGAGGGCCTGGACGAGATGCGGCTGCCAGGCGTGCGCGCCGCAGCCAGGGCCTCGCTGGCCAGGCTGCTCACCACGCGCGGCCACCACGCGGCGGCCCAGGCGCAGCTGGAGCAGGCGCGAGGGGAGACCTCGCGGAGCAGCGCCGAGGACGAGGTGTGGCCCCTCTGGGTGCGGTACGCCGAGGAGGCCATCCGGGGGCACATGGACAACGGCTCCATGCCGCGGGTCTGGTCCGCGGGCGAGGGCATGACGGACCACCTGCGCCGGGTGCTGGGCGACCGGCTCGAGGCCTTTTGGCTCGGCCTGGCCGGCCGCCAGTCGGTGCCCGACATGGCCGAGCTGGTCGCCGCCGAGAGCCGCACGCTGTTCCCCTCCAGCGCCCTGCCAAACGAGGTGGCCGTCCACCTGGAGGCCGCTGGCCTGGCCGACGGAGCCGGGGACGCCGCCGGCGTCGCCACCCACTGCGCGCGGGCCCTGGGGTGGGCCGACCAGCTCTGGCAGGACCAGGGCGAGGAGGGGGTGCGCGAAGTGGCGCGGGTGCTCACCGAGGCGGTGGGGCTGCTGCGGCGCAACCGCTGGGCCGAGGAGCGTAGCGGCGAGGCCGCGTTCGACGCGCTGGCGCGGCAGGTGGGCGCCGCGCCCATGGAGGTCTCCCTGTACAGCGCCGCCCTGCGCCTCTCCCTGGCCCGGGGGTTGCTGGCCCTGGACCGCGCCGAGGACGCCGAGCGCATGGCGCGGGTCACGTTGGCGAGGTTGACCGAGGGCGCCTCCGGCATGAGCTACCCGGAGCAGTTCATGTCCGAGCTGGACCTGGTGGACCTGGTGCGTCGGGAGGCGCTCCTGGTGCTGGAGGGGCTGCCCCTGGAGCAGCGGCGGGATCCGCTGCGGGAGCTGCTCGAGGCCTACCTGGCCGCCGAGAAGCTGTACACCGGGGGGAACGCCCCGAGGGCCGGAGATACCTATATCGATACACGAGTCGAGCTGGAGGTGATCAAGATGCTGGACCACGTGATGGAGGCAGCCATCAGCAGCAGGCTGCTCATCGGCAAGGCGCTGCGAGACTTCGAGGAGCGCGAGGAGTTCCTGCTGCGGCGCCACCTGCAGCGGGACCAGCCGTGCGGCGCGGCCGCGCCCGGGGAGCGCACATGAGCGACCAGATTGTTGTTGGCGATGGCGCCCGCTTCGACGTGGAGCGATCCCGGGAGCAGGTCAACCGCCTGCGCCAGGACCTGAAGCGCTACTGGGTGGGCAAGGACGACATCGTCGACCTGATCTGCATCTGCGCCGTGGCCCAGGAGCCGCTGCTGGTGGTTGGGCGGCCGGGGACGGCCAAGTCGGACCTGGTGATCAAGTTCGCCCAGGCCATGGGCATGGACACGGCCAGCGAGGACTACTTCGAGTACATGCTGACCCAGTTCTCGGAGCCGGGGGAGATCATCGGGCCCATCGACGTCAACGCCTTGAAGCAGGGGCGCCACATGCGCCGGATCCAGGGCAAGCTGCCCGTGGCCCGGGTGGCCTTCCTGGACGAGATCTTCAAGAGCAACAGCGCCATCCTCAACACCCTGCTCACCATCCTGAACGAGCGGAAGTTCTACCAGGACGGCCGCCCGGAGCCGGTGAAGCTGAAGATGCTGTTCGCCGCCACCAACGAGATCCCCGAGAACCCGGAGCTCGGCGCGCTCATCGACCGGTTCCCGCTCAAGGTCGAGAGCCGCAGCGTGCGCGGTCAGGCCCTGGACGAGCTGCTGCTGCGCGGCCTGCAGCACGAGGTGTACAAGGCGGCCAACCTGCGCCCATGGGTGGGCCGCGCCTCCCTGGATGACTTCACCGGCCTCAAGTTGTACCTCGACGGCATGCTGCAGCGGGACTTTGACGGCGAGGTGTTCCACCGCGCCCGGGCCTTCCCCGAGGAGGTGTTCCAGCTGTTCGTTCGGGTGATGCGGTCGCTGGAGAAGGAGTTCCGCTTCGAGGTGTCGGACCGCAAGTTCATCAAGCTGTACAAGCTGATCCGCACCCGGGCCTTCCTGTTCCATGGCGGGGTGGTCAACAAGGGAGACCTTGTGCTGCTGCGCTACATCGGCGACCGGAGCGGTGACCTGGAGGCGATGCAGCAGAGCGTGGACCAGATGCTCCGCATCGACTGACCATGGCCGGGCCGGCCAACGACGTGCAGCCGGAGGGCGCCCTGGATCAGCGCCTGCCCCGGAGCAGCACGAGAGACTACCTGCTGGGGAGCCTGGTCTGGGCCGGCATCGCCGACCCTCGCATCCAGGACCACCGCCCCGGGGCGCTGGCCTGCCTGCGGCGACTGGTGGGGCGCACCTACCGCCAGGGCAGGCGGGGCTTCTCCCACCTGCCGTTCTTCCTGGTGCATGACCTGTGGGCGCTCGTCGTGCGGGGGGAGCTGGCCCGGTTCGCGTCCCGCGGCGAGGCCGAGGGGCACTCCCCGCGGCGGCGGCTGCTGATGCGCTACGAGAACGAGCTGCTGGCCAGCCTGCTTCAGGAGCCCTGCTTCTGCGAGGGGCTGCAGGCGCTGCCCCTCGACCCGGCGGTGCGCCCGGCGGCGATCAACCGCATGGTGGAGCTGCTGCTGCGCGGCCTCGCGCACCTCTACCCGCGACGCTGGCGGCTGGAGCTGTCACGGGTGCGCGCCGTGCGCCTGGACGGAGCCGGGGAGATTTCCCCGGCCCACGAGGCGCTGGCGTCGTCGCTGGAGCTCGAGGACCCGTTCGGTCCGGACCTCGAGGCGTTCCTGGATCGGGTTAACCAGGAGGCCGAGTGGCACCGGCTGCTCACCGAGGGGGACCTGTTCGAGATCGAGAACTGGGCCGTGCTGCACAGCGAGGAGGTGCGGCTCGGGTGCCGCCAGATCGGGCAGGTGGAGCGGGAGATGGCCAGGCTGCGGCTGCCCCGGGTGCGCCCGCGCCGGGAGCCGCCCCTGTCGGCCACCAAGCTGGCCGAGGACAGCGACTACCCGGTGGGGGGGCTCGCCGGGCTCACCAACCGCGGGTCCTTCGAGAACCTGCTGCGCTCGGAGCTGGCCTACATGGATCCCGGCGAGGAGATCAGCCTGTTCGACGTGCGCTACGTGGAGGGTGAGCTGCTCTACTACCTGCGCAACGACGGCGTGCACCGGCGGCGCCGCCGGGTGGTGGAGGTGCTGGTGCAGACCGACCCTGCGTTCCTGATCAAGTCCCCCGGCTTCGACCATGCCTTCTGCACCCTCACGGCGGGGCTCCTGGCGCGGCTGACCCGGGACCTGCTGGCCATCTTCGAGGAGGACGCCCTGACCCTCAACCTGCGCTACCTGCTGCCGGAGCCGGCGGCGTGGGGGGAGGCGGACCCTTCCGAGGCCGCGGGGCAGGTGGCGCAGGAGGCGGCGCTGCTCGGGCTGCTGCTGCGCAAGGAGATCAACCAGGAGCTGGTCACCGTGCAGGTCCAGCAGCCGCCCGACCCCGACGACCTGCGCCAGCCCGGGGCCCGGGTGCAGCTGGTGTTCTTCTGCTACGACCCGGAGCGCGCCGCGCGCTGGCGGGCGCGCCTCGCCGAGGTCGCCGCCCAGGACCCGCCCATGCCCGGCCGGGTGGTGCTGCTCGGCGCGACGGCGGCGCGCCGCCGCGAGGACCAGCGCATGCTGTCGCTCCCCTTCAGCGGCGCCGGCCTCGACGACGCGGCCCAGCTGAAGAACGACCTGTTCGAGGCGGTGGTGAAGGGGGAGTGACCCGAGGGACCTCGGGGCCGCGAGGGGCTGGGACAGCTGCGATGATCGTCGGTCTTCCACACGCTTCGCCGGGCCAGGCAGGGGGAAAGCCGCCCGATTTTCGATGGCGACGTTTGCATGATTGTTGTTTGAACTTGGCCGCGAAGTCGGTGCGGGCGTAAGGTCAGGGGATGCCGCCGGGAGCGCAGGAGGGAGCAACGCCAGGGGGGGCCACGGGGTCATCCAACGTCATGCGCCTGCGGTGCTATTCGCCGCAGTTTCTGGCCAACGCCTTCCACCGGATGAGGGACCAGGGCCTCGGCGATCGGCGCCGGCTGCTGGGCCATCGCCTTGGCTTCGTGGAGGTGTCCATGCGCTGGCTCACCGCCGTGTACGCGGCTGAGTTGGCCGGCCTCGGGATCGATCCACCACCTGACTACCGGAGCCTGCTCAAGGCGAAGCTCAGGACGCCGTCCCTTGGGGACTGGTCCAGGGCGGTCAAGGCCCTGGGCTGCGTCCTGTCCCATTTGGATCCGGCCCAGCTCGTGGCCCCGGAGCTTTCCCAACCCTTCAGGGACAACGCCGATGATCCCCTCCGCCTCTCGGATGTGCTCAGGGATTTCGTGGAGACGCGAAACGAAAGGGTGGGCCACCGTATCGGGATTCAGCTGCCGCCCGAGGCTGACGCCGCCGCCATTCTTCAGGAGCAGGCCGAGCCCTTTCACCGCTTCTGCCGGGTGCTGGGGCAGGCCTCGTATCGGCCGCTGCAGGTGGTGGCGAGGACCTGGAGCAAGCGGAAGCGGCAGTACGCGCAGGTGGTGCGATTTGCTGGCAGGGATCCCGTCCGGCTGAGTGACATCTGCACGGAAAAGCCGCTCCCCATGGATCAGAATGTCCCCTGTTTGGTGGGGGACCAGGGCCAAGTGCTGATGCTCTACCCCTGGGTCGTGGTCCAGGAGGTCGCGTCCACCGGGCTGCACCAGGCGATGCTCTGGTACTGCTGGGACGACTCCGAGCCGCGGCTGCTCTATTCGAACCCCACGGGCGCCAACGAGTGTATGCCCTACGCGTTCCTCGACTCGGCCACCGGGCCTGACCCGCTCCAGGATCTCGTCAACCGCCCGCAAGATTCTCCGCGCCCGGAGATGATGCTCGAGCTGAATTCGGAGCTGGTGCGGCTCGAGGAAGAGCTCGCCCCGGAGGTTCAGAAGCTTCTGCAGGATCATCGCCCCCTGGCCCCCAGAGAGCTGCCCGTGATCCCCGGGTACTGCATGGACTCAACCCTGCTGGGCCGGGGCTCCGTGGGCGCTGTCTACCGGGCGCGCCGAGTCGAGAGAGCAGGCGGAGAGCGGCAGGTCGCCATCAAGATCATGCACGATCAGAACCTGGACGACCCCGAGTTCAGGGCGCGCTTCGAGCGGGAGGCGATCATCCTGCACAAGCTCCATCACGCGGGCATCGTCTCGGTACTGGATCACGGTGCCGAACCTGCTCCATATATCGTCATGGAGCTGATCGAGGCGGCTGATCTGGCCAGCCTCCAGGCGGTCAAGCGCTTCTCCATCCAGGAGATCGCGGCCATCGGCGTCCGCGTGCTGAAGGCCCTGGCCCACGCGCATGAGCGAGACATCGTCCACCGCGATGTGAAGCCCTCCAATATCCTGCTGACCTCGGATACCCGGCCCGTGCTCGTGGACTGGGGCATCGCCTCTGCCACTGCGTTTCGGGACAGCCGCCTCACACGGAGCCATGAGGCCCTGGGCACGATCCGGTTCTCCGCGCCGGAGCAGCTAGAGCGAGGGCACCTCGAGGCTACGGGGCGCGCTGATATTTACTCGGTGGGGCGCGTGCTGGAGTTCCTGGCCACCGGCGATACGGCCAGCCCTGGTGACGTGGTCGAGGGCATGCCGCCCGGGCTCGAGGCCATCACCCGGCGTGCCACCCACCGGGACCCGGGCCAGCGGTTCAAGCATGCCGCCGAGATGATCGATGCCCTGCTGGAGCGCGAGCAGGTTGGCTGGGGCGAGGGTGGCCCCGTGCAGGTGGGCGACCGCGTGGGGGAGAGCTATGACCTGGTGGAAGCCAAGGGGGAGCCGTACCAGGGGTGCTACGCCTTCCGGGCCGTTGAGGTGGAGACCGGCCGGCGTTTGCGACTGCTGCTGGCCAACAATGGCTCGACCGCGGCGATGGTCTTGAAGCAAGCCGCGGGGCAGGCCAACCGGGCGCCCATGACCATGCGCTTCGGCTCCCTGGTTTGCTGCGTCGAAGATGAGGACGTGGAGGGCGGGGTGGGGGAGCAGATGGTCCAGAAGGGGCGCGCTGAACAGGAGAGCAGCGGAGCGCTCGCGGCGGACCAGGGCTCGCTAGTCTCGGCGCTGGCGCTGTCAGGCGCGGCTGCCACTACCGCCGGTCTGGTGGGGTTTCCGCTGGGTGGCGTTGCAGGCCTGGTCGCAGGCCTTATGGCCGGGAAGGCGGTGCCAGCGTTGCTGCGCCAGTTCAAGACCGTAAACTTTTCACGCAACTTCAGCGACTCCAACGCGCACTTGTTTCACCTGGTCCGGCTGTACCAGCAAAGCTACAAGGACCCCGTCGCCTTGCTGGAGGCGTTGCGCAGGGCCATGCTGGTCCAGCTGCTGCAGACCAGAGCGCTCAGCAGCGTCAGGCCAGCTTTGAGCGAGTGGCGTGATGGTTGTCCGGACAGCTTCGCGCTGGCAGGCTCCATGCTCTACAAGCAGCTGGGGCGCCTGCCGCGTAATGAGCGCCCTGGTGTCCGGCTGGGCCAATTGAATGAGCAGATCCAGGGGGCCAGCGAGCTGCGCAATGCGCTGGCCCATGGAACCATCAGCAGCCGTCCCGAAGCGTGGGCCAAGTCCCGTGTATCCTGCATGGCCGAGCTCGGCGTATCCATCGTCCGCATCGCTGGTGAGCTCGAGGAGAAGATCTCCGCATATGAACTCGCCCCGCTGACCAGGGTCACGGACAAGACCCTGCATGTGCTGGCGCCCATGGGGCAGAGCATGGTCTACCTCGCGCTGAACACCAAAAACACGTTCCTGCCCGCGCCACCCCAGCTCCGCTGAAACCACAAGCACCGGTGCGCCATCGCTGATGGCCCTTCGCAGCGCTGCCCTGTTAGCGGTACGGTTGGAGCATGAGTGACTCGGTTGCGCTTTTCTCCCGCGACGCGCTGGCGGCGCATGAGGCATGGATGTCCCGGGATACGGCCGGCGTTCGGATCGTGGCGCAGGGCGCGGACTTTTCGCAGCTGCGCCTGGACCCCCAGCCCCTGGCGCGCGCGCGCTTCGTGGGCTGCCGGTTCGTGGAGACCAACTGGGATGGCGCGATGCTGGAGCAGGCGGAGTTCGAGGCGTGCGACTTCACCCGCGGTTCGCTCGGGGGCGTCGCGCTGCAGGAGGCGGTCTTCACCCGGTGCACCCTGGAGGGGGCTGACCTCCGCCGATCCGAGATGAACATGGTCCAGGTGGAGGGCGGCTCCTGGCGCGGGGCGACCATCACGGACGCCAACCTCAACGGCATCCAGGTCTCCGGCTCGAGCTGGCTTCAGCTCGGGCTGGACCGGACCACACTGGTGAAGTCCGAGTGGTGCGACACCCGCCTCGCGGGCTCGTGCCTGGACAGCGCGGATCTCCGGGAGGCCAGCTTCACCCGCGTGGACCTACGGGCGTGCGACCTGGACCACGCAGTGCTGGACCACACCTGGTTCGACGGCTGCGGTGTCCACGGCACGGTGGGCGATCCCAACGTGATCCATGCGCTGGTATCCAGCGTCGACTTCTCCCCCGCCTTCGACGGCTCGGACCCGGGTGACCGGGATCGATTCGTCGCGGCCCTCAGCTCGGGGCGTTAGCGGCGGCCGCCCTGTTGAACCAGCGCGATTAAGGCACCCGGCCGCCCACATGGCCGTGGTCGTGATCGGAGCCCGGCGCGGCTCAGGCGGGCAGGGCGTGGATATCCGAGGTGGCGCGAAACTCCCTCGGCGTCAGGCCCGTGGCCCGGCGGAAGGCGCGGCCGAAGGCTTCCTCCGAGCGGTACCCCACGCGCCCGGCGACCCGCACCAGGGGCAGGTCCGGCTCGCGCCGAAGCAGGTCAGCGGCGGTGCTCATGCGCCAGCGCGTCAGGTACTTCACCGGCGGCTCGCCCACCAGCGCGCAGAAGCGGGAGAAGAAGCTGGCCCTGGACATGCCCACCCGCTCGGCCAGGCCCTCGGCGCTCCAGCGCGTACCTGGCTCGGTGTGGATCAGCGCCAGCGCCCGACCGATCCGCTCGTCCTTCAGTCCAGCCAGCCAGCCCGCCGCCTCGCTCGACAGCGACATGAAGTGAACCTGCAGCAGGTGGGCTACCAGGGCCTCGGCCACCCGCGTGGTCACCACCGATCCCGGGAGGCCGGGCCGCCCTTGATCCGCCGCCAGCAGCTGCAGCGTGGCTGAAAACCAGCGGGAGCGCTCGCCACCGCCGGGGATCAGCACCAGGTCCGGCAACATCTCCAGCAGCTGCCGCGCGGCGGGGTGGTCCAGCTCGAAGCTGCCGCAGATGATCTCGGTCTGCTCGCCGCCGCCGCCCCCCTCCACGCGGGCCACCGCGCCCGGGCCAGCCACTGGCTGCAGGCTGGTGACCGGCACCGGCGAGAGGGACAGGTCGCTGCAGGTGACGTGCGGGTCACCACGTGAGACCAGGGCCACGTCGCCCGGCCTCGCCTCCACCTTTGTCCGGCGCCCCCCGGTGAGCCGGACGAAGCAGCCGCCGCTGATGACCGCGTGGAAGATGGCGCCGGTCGCACCGCGGGTGGACACGGACCAGGGCGCCGAGAAGTTGCCGTTGGAGATGATGCTGGTTGAGATGCGCAGGACGCGCAGAATTTCGCCTAGGGCTTCCATCTCGCCGCCGAACATTGTCCCGCTTCCTCAGCCCCGGCGCAACGTGGCGCCGCCTACCACTGATGCCAGTCCGTGGACTTGTACACGGCGATGGTGGGCGTGCCGCTGAACAGCGCGGCGAAGCCCTTGGCGAAGTTGGGGTCGGTGTAGGTCTTTGCGATGTTGGCGCTGTCTTTCCAGATGTCGATGGCCATGAACTCCTGCGGATCCTTCAGCCCGGTAAAGACGATGTGCGCCACATCGCCGGCCGCCTTGACGATGGACTCGCCCCCCGCGGCCACGGCGTCGTGGGCAGCCTTCGCCTTGCTGGCGTCCTTCTCCTTGAGCGTGCCCCGCGCCACGACGAAGTAGTACGGCTTGTGCGCGTCGCCGCTCTTGAGGTCGCCCCAGCCGTGCCACTTGTCCTGCTTGACGAAGATCTCCGGGGCTGGCGCCGACTTGAAAAGGGTGGAGAAGGCCTTGATGAAGTTGGGATCGGCGTAGAACTTCTGCAGCCCGGACAGGTTGTTCCAGGTGTCGAGGCCCATGAACTCGTTCTCCGTCGTGCCGAGCAGCTTCGTGCCCAGCAAGACGTCGTGGCTCTGGTCGCCCGCCGCCTTGGCCGCTGTTTCGCCGCCCTTGGCCACGGCGTCGTGGGTGGTCTTCATCTTCGCCAGGTCGGTGGAGGCCAGCGCGCCCCGCACCAGCACGGCCCAGGTGCCGGCTGGCGGAGCGCCATCTGCGGCCAGGCCGTCGGACAGGGTGCCGTCAGCGATGACGCCCTGGTCGGGCACCGCGCCGTCGGGCGCTGGCGGCTGCGACTCCGCGTCATCGCTGCAGCCGGCCATGGCAAGGCAGAGGGATACGGCCACCGCCACCAGGGTCATGGTCATGGCCACGGTGCACGAGGTGACGGTTTGGGGGGTGGGGGGGCCCAGGATCTGCGATGGGGTGTCGTTCATCGGTCTGTCGCTCCTTTCGGTGGGGGTGTCGGCTTTCATGATGTTGAAGGTAGCGGAGGGCGGCCGACGGGTTGTCCAAAGGAATCGACTGATCGTCCAAAAATGTAGACGCTTGGTAGGTGGCCGAAGGCCAGCTGACAGCAGGTGAAATCGGGGAGGTCGGGGCCTGGCAGGTGAGGGCGTGACCCGATGGAGTGGCCCTGGTTTGCGTCGCTCCGGCCGGGCAGCGGCGCGCTATTCAGGCTGCTGCTCGGCCGGGTAGAACTGCTTGAACCACTGGCGCATCTGGCGCACCGGTCCGTCGCTGCGCATGAGGCAAGGGACCTGGCGGTAGATCTTGTTTTCCCAGATCTCGATGTCCGCTTGCCACTGGCTGATCCAGCTCCCCACCACGTAGGAGACCAGGGGCCGCGAGATCTGCTTGTCCGCGAACCAGCGGAAGTTGACCTGGAGCTTCATGGGCTGCAGGGGCAGGTGGGTCTGGTACATCAAGATCCGCCCCACATCCGGGATCTGAAACTCGAAGTAGACCACCCCCCCCGGCCCGAAGAAGGTGATCTTCGCGTCCGCGTCGGTGCGTGGGATCGGCCGCCCAAAGGCCTCCAGGCGGGCGTGGTTGAGGAAGTAGGAGATGTACGGTGACGCTGAATCCACGCTCCAGTCAGGCGTGTGGTGCACTGTGATGCCGGGCACCTTGATCTGGGTCCACGGGATCAACATCTGGCCATGCACCGGCTTGAAGTGCTGAAAGTCGACGCTGTTTTCAGCGAACTCGATCAGGTGCATGCGCACGGTTCCCCCGTCGTGGCTGCCCCGGTAGACCATCTGGCCAGACGCGATCTCCGGCTGGACCCGGGGCTCGTAAGGCGGCGCTGATTCCCCCTCGGGGCCGTGGTAGGCCCAGACCATCCCGTCCACCTCTCGCACGGGCCAGACCCGCAAGGTGATCTTCGGTTTGGTGTCCGCGGTGGGGATGGACGTCACCTGGCCCTGGCAATCGTAGGTCCAGTGGTGAAAGGGGCAGCGCATGTCATCTCGCACCACCTCGCCCCCGGCCGCCAGGTTCGCCCCCTGGTGGCAGCAGTGGGCGTCGAGCAGGGCGAGCTCCCCGCTCGCTTCGCCTCTGAACAGGACCAGCTCCTGGCCCAGACAATAGATGGGCATGGAGTCACCCGGGCCGAGCTCATCGCTGTCCGCGAGCCGATACCAGCCATGGGGATAGGGGGGCGGGTAGCTGGCCTCCCGGTCCGCCTCGGGACGATCATCATCGCGTCGGCGGACTCTTCGAAACAGTCGGTGTCTGGCCATGTTGAACAGCTTTCTCGTGCGCATCTGGCAGGGGACCCCTTTTCCGGTTTGATGTAAGCATGACCCCAAATATCTCCGGCGCCCAAGCATCGCCGACTGAACTCCATCCGGCGGATTGGCCTGCGCCCGCGCGTAATTGATCCAGAATGACCATCATGAGAGCAAACAAGACCATGAGAGCGGCAGCCCGGACCGGCCTCGAGGGTGACCAGGTCCAGGACACGGTGGCGGCGTATCGGCGCTCGTTCGACGAGCAGAGCGGCGGGAGCGAGGAGGACCGCAAGCGCGGCTATGGCGCGGTGGTCAACCAGTACTACGACCTCGTGACCGACTTCTACGAATACGGCTGGGGCCAGTCGTTCCACTTCGCCGTGCGACGTCGGGATGAGCGCCTCGAGGCGGCCATCTTGCGCCACGAGCACTACCTGGCCCTGCGCCTCGGGCTGGAGCGAGGGGCGTCCGTCCTGGACGTGGGCTGCGGGGTCGGCGGTCCCGCCCGCAACATCGCGGCGTTCTGCGGCGCCCGGGTCACCGGCCTGAACATCAACGCATACCAGCTCCAGCGCGCCCGGGCTCACACCGCCGAGGCGGGGCTGGAGGCGCTCTGCAGCTACGTCGAGGGCGACTTCATGGAGATGCCCGGCCCGGACGGGGCGTACGACGCGGCCTACGCCATCGAATCAACCTGCCACGCGCCGGATCGATCGGTGGTCTTCGGCGAGGTCAACCGCGTGCTCCGCCCCGGCGGCCTGTTCGCGGGCTATGAGTGGTGCACCACCGATCGATACGACGCGGGCAACCCGGAGCATCGCGAGATCGCCCGGGGCATCGAGGAGGGGGACGGCCTGCCAGCGCTGACCCACTACCGCGAGGTGGACCGCGCCCTGGCGGCCGCCGGCTTCGAGCTGCTCGAGGCGCGCGACCTGGTGGGTGAGTGCGCCCCGGAGACCCCCTGGTACCTGCCCCTCGCCGGCGGGGACCTCTCCCTCGCCGGCTTCAGCCGCTCCATGATCGGCCGCAGGGTCACGGGGGCCGCGGTGCGCCTCATGGAGCTGGCGAAGCTGGCGCCCGCCGGGGCGTCTCAGGTGCACGATGTGCTCAACAGGGGGGCCGACAACCTGGTGGCCGGCGGCCGCCTCGGAATATTCACGCCGATGTACTTCTTTGTGGCCCGCAAGGCGGGTGGGGCACGGTGACCTGAGAGGGGTTCGGACCGGTTGGAGGCGGGGGAGTGATTCCTGGGGTTCGGCCTGTGCTGGCCGAGCACTCCGACCAAGGGATTACCTGCGGCAACACCTCCATTGTGACCTCTTGGTTCACCGTACCTTTATGGTCGCCAGGGCGATGGCGGCCACCAGGATCGAGATGATCCAGTAACGGACCGTGACCTTTGATTCGGCCATTCCCTGGTGTTTGTAGGTGTCATGAAGGGGAGCCCTGTAGAAGATGCGCTTGCCTTTCCTGAGGCCGAACTTCTCCTGAACAAGCGAGGAGACGCCCTCGACGATGAACAGCGAGCCCGCGAAGAGGAAGATCATCTCCTGCTTGAGGAACAGGGCGGCTGTTCCCAGGATGCCGCCGAGGAACATGGAGCCGGTGTCCCCCATGAACACTTCTGCCGGGAAGGTGTTGAACCACAAGAAGCCCATCCCTGCCCCCACCAACGACAGGCACAGGACCGTGATCTCTGCCACGCGAGGCAGGAAAGTGTAGAGCAGGTGCTTGGACCAGACCTGGTTGCCGGTGATATAGGCGAAGACTGCCATGACCACGGAGACGGTTATGGTGGGGACGATGGCCAGTCCGTCCATCCCGTCCGTGAGGTTGACAGCGTTGGAAGCGCCGACGATCCACACCGCGATTGCCGGGACATAGAGCCAGCCGATATCCACGACATCGTACTTGTAGAACGGCACGTAGATCTTGGTGCGCACCTCCTCGGGCAGCGGCGAGAGCGAGGGGTGCCAGACGAGAATCCCCAGAGCCAGGCCGAGGAGGCCTTGCACGGTATATTTCACCAGCCGGGACAGCCCCTTGTCTGACTTGTCATTGCTCGACCCTTGCAGCTGAGATAGCAGGCACCACAAGGTCCCCCTTGGCGGAGATGGTTCCTTGTCGGCTTTCTTGCCCTTCACCTTTTGGATGTCGTCTGCGGCGCCGAGCGCAGCCAGGACGAGCCCGACCGCGATAATGGGGAGCACGTAGGGGTTGGACAGGTCACACCACAGGAGGGTCACGCCGACGCATGCGATCATGATCAACAGGCCGCCCATCATGGGCGTGCCCTGCTTCCCGCTCGCGCTGAGCTGGTAGCTGCGTTCGTTCGAGCGGTACCCATGTCGGTACAGGGTGTTAATCAGCGGCCGGCCCAGCCCCAGGCTGATGCCGAGTGAAAAGATGAATGAGAGGGCGCCGCGGGTGGTGATGTACCTGAACACCCTTGGCAGGCCCAGCCGCTCGAGGTATCGACACAGAAAGTAGAGCACCGGGTCACCCTCCCTGAATCCGCTGGCCCAGCCCGTTGAAAGCGGCCTTCAGCGGGTAGTGCGTTTCAAAGCCATTGCTCGTGATGAGCACGGCCTGTCTCGCCTCTTCGGTCTCGTCCTTGCTCAACACGCCGCGCTGGAACAGCCGCCCCAGCGCCTCGAAGAGCGCGCGACGCACAGCCCACGCGGGGTCATAGTTGATCTGCGCCAGCTCTCGCAGGGCCTCTTCTGGGCTGGTCGCCATCTCGCTGAGCGCCCGGACAGCCGCCGCGCGCACCTCGAAGCTCGGGTCCCGCAACAACGCCGAGAGCGCCTTGTCGGCGCCTTCGGGTCTGGCCTGTTCCTCTTCGCCCATGAACAGGATCGCCAGCGCATCGGCCGCTCTCGCGCGAGACTCGAAATAGTCATCTTCCAGGCCGTCAAGCACAGCCGCCTGGACCGCGTCAGCATGCTCTCCCAGGGCGGCGATGCCGCCGAACATGTCCCGATCGTCCGGAGGCAGCGACAGGAATTTCCCGGGCTCGATCCCCCAGCCGGGCGGTCTCTCCGCCGCCAGGCCAGGACGAAGACTGAGGAAGGCGAGGCCCACGAAGGCATCCCGGCGGATCATCGGCAGCTTGCAGTAGTCGCCGCCTTTTTTTCCGGTGGCGAAGTGGATGAGGGTTGGGATGCGCTCCTCGTAGCCCATGAGACCGACCATCCGGCACCCACGGCAGGGGGGAATATATCCCCCCCCGGCCAGGTATCCGTCGATCTTGAACCGCGCCAGGCGGGCATCTTCATCGGCGAGCGGCGGCTCGCAGCCGGTGGCCACTCCCCTGAGCAGGTGGTCGAGCCCGTTGGAGTCCAGCTCGGTGATGCGATCCTCCAGCTCCTCGCGAGGCGGAGGAGCCGGCACCTCGTCCGGTGGCTTGCCCTGGAGCGACAAGACCTCGCTGGCGAGGCGTGGGAGCACGTGCGGATCGGCCATTTCTCTGGCCTTGTTTGCCATATCCTGCAGCTTTCCCTCGTCGTCCAGGAGCGCGAGGATGGCCTCCGCCAGCTCCTCGCCGGGCACCATCTCCACGGCGTCTCCATCTGCCAGCTCAACCCGCTCGTAGAGCACTGCGCTGGCGCCAGCCTTCTCCATGGAGCGCGCGTTGGCCGCCTGGTGCTCACCAGGCAGGTTCGCCTTGGGCAAGATCAACGACGGGGCGGCGTAGGCGCACAGCTCTGTCAGGCTGGAGGCGCCGCCGCGGCAGACCACCAGATCGGCGGCGTGATAATAGGGCCCGATGGGCTTGAAGAAGTCGCTGCGGATGTAGCGGCTGTCCAGCGCCTTGAGTAGCCCCGGATCGAACCGCTCGGCGTTGGCCTTCAGGCGCTCCTCGACATCAGCAGCCCCGTCATAGCTGCTCCCCTCGACCTGCTTCCCCGTTCCGTGAATGACGTACAGGCCTTGCCGGGTCAGCAGCGTGGGCAGCGCATCCGCCACCGCCCGGTTGATGGTGCGCGCCCCCTGGCTGCCGCCAAAGGCGAATACGACCATGGCGTCGTCGGGTAATCCAAGCTCGGCCCGCGCCTTGCTCCGATCCCCGGCGGAGGTGCCACCCTTGACCGGGTGACCTGTATATTTCCCGTCGCACGGCGGGAGCTGACCAAGGGTCTTTGGAAAAGAAACCGCCACGCAGTCGGCGAGGCACGCGGCCACCTTGTTCAGTTTCCCCGGGACCACGTTCGACTCGTGGATCAAGATCCTCCACCTGGGCGCGAAGAAGGGCAGCAGCCTGAGCAGGACCCCGGGGAACACCCGAAGCGTTGCGGCGGCAAAGATTATCGGCGCGGCGACATATCCCCCGGTGGCGATGATGACATGGGGGCGGAACCAGAGCAGAATGCCGAGGGCCTTGATCCACCCGACAAGCAGGGTCAGCACGAACAGGATCAGCTTGAGGGGGTTCATCCCGGGAAACCCGCGCGACCTGACGAACCAGATCTTCATGCCAGCGGTCGGCACCATGGTCGCTTCGAGCTTCCCGCGAACGCCCACGTATAGCATCTTCGCGGCGGGGTCCCGGCGGCGCAGCTCGTGGGCGATGGCCAGGTTAGGGTTTACGTGGCCACCCGTGCCACCACCTGTGAACAGATATCTATTTATAGACATGTGATTTTAGCCCAATCCCTCAACGGTGAATTGCCGGGGCCATATTATGCCAACGTGGTCCACTTCTCAACACGCGCCGCGCCAGCCGCGCGGTGAATTGCAAACATCTGGATATGGGCACCTGGCGGTTGTATAAGATTTCGCAGATCTGAGAGTTTCAGACGATGGGCAAATCCAGCGAAAAGATAATGGAGACCCTGTATAAGAAATATCAGCGTCCAAGAAAGAGACCCATGTCCACACTGCCAGGATTCAACCTGTATTATTCGACAGGGAAGGACCCCCTCGCATTGTATATTGGTCGAAGATCATTCAGCGATGGCCAGCTTGGTAATCGCCAATGCAATGCAACAGCTAGTCCAGCCAGGTACTCTTGTGCTTTCCGAAAGGATTTCTGGCCTCAGAGATGTTCACATTGTTGACACAGATGATATAGCCCGCCACAAAAAGTACTTGGTGGGTTGGCAAGGTA
>CAZEFW010000082.1:0-11047 GCA_964511535.1 uncultured Myxococcales bacterium
GATGCAGGTGATCTTGGGCACCGTGGCCTCGGGGGCCAAGCTGCTGTACGCCTACGCCGAGGCCACGGTGCCCAAGATCACCTGCATCACGCGCAAGGCCTACGGCGGCGCCTACGACGTGATGGCGTCGAAGCATATCCGCGCCGACATCAACTACGCCTACCCCAACGCGGAGATCGCCGTGATGGGGCCCGACGGGGCCGTCAACATCATCTACCGCGAGGAGCTGAGCAAGGCAGAAGACCCGGAGGCCCGCCGCGCCGAGCTCATCGCCGACTACCGCCACACCTTCGCCAACCCGTACAAGGCCGCCGAGCTCGGCTTCATCGACGAGGTGATCTACCCGCGCGAGACCCGCGCCAAGCTCATCTCCGCCCTGCGCATGCTGGCCAACAAGCGCCAGGAGAACCTGCCGCGCAAGCACGGGAACATACCGCTGTAGGGGGCCGCTTCGCGGCCCTGGCTTCAGACTTCAGGCTTCAGGCTTCAGGGGCAATGGTCGGGGGCGTCTGCCAGCCCTCTGGCTGCTGACCGTCTCATTCTGGCATTCTGGAATTCCGGCGTCCTGGCATTCCTGGCAATCGCCAGCCCCAGGCTGGCGCTTGTAGGGCCGCTTCGCGGCCCTGGCTTCAGACTTCAGGCTTCAGGCTTCAGGGGCAATGGTCGGGGGCGTCTGCCAGCCCTCTGGCTGCTGACCGTCTCATTCTGGCATTCTGGCATTCTGGCACTCTGGCAATCGCCAGCCCCAGGCTGGCGCTAGTACCCCTGAGCCTTCAGCCACGCCAGCAGGTCCCGGTAGAACTGCTTGTGGTCGAAGCTGTTGCCCTTGCCTGGTGAATCGCCGAACAGGTGGCCCACCTGGTCGAAGTGGTCCGCCGGGACGCAGCCGAGCCAGGTGCCCCACTTGGTCGAGGCGGTCTCGATGACGCCGTCGTTGGGCTTCGGGTTCTTGAACGATTTCTGCAGCACCTTGGCCGTGATGTAGAGCAGCGGCTCGATGGGGTCCTTGACCTTGTCGAACTTCTTGATGAACGGCGGCGCCAGAGGCGCGATGCAGGTGGACCCGCCGTCATGCTTGTCCGACCGACCGCCGATGGAGTAGTAGGCCACGCCGGGCTGATCGGGGTATTTGGCGTTGAACTTGGCCACGCTGTCGGTGGCCATGAACTCGAGGCTCGCCTTGATGGAGGTGTCCTTGGCGGGGTCGCCGTAGACCTTGGGCGCGAAGGCCTTGAGGAACGCCTCGGCGATGGCCTTGGTCCAGCCCGCCGTGCGCTTGAGCAGCACGTCAGCGATGTACGCGCCCTGGTGCGGCGAGGCGAGGGTGGTCACAGAGGCCACCTGGCCGGGCAGCTTCACCGCGACGTAGCGCGCGTCGAGGCCGCCCTGGCTGTGGGCCACGATGTTGACCTTGGCGGCCCCGGATTTGGCCAGCACCTGCTTGACCTGCTTGAGCAGCTGCTCCCCCCGGACGTAGGTGGTGTTGAACGGGTCGGTGGCGGCGATGGTCACCGCGTGGCCGTCTGCCTGCAAGGCAGGCTTGACCTTCCACCAGTAGTCGAGCGGGCCCACCTTGTCGAAGCCGAAGAAGCCGTGAGCGAGCACGAAGGGGTAGGGCGGTCCTGCGCCGCCAGCGTCGGGGGCCAGGTCGGCGGCCGGCCCGGCGTCCAGGTCGGCCGCCGCGGCGGCCGGCAGGTCGGGAGCCAGGATCAGATCGGGCGGCGCGGCGTCGGGCTCGGCGGGCAGCACGTCCACGGGGATGTGGCGTACGCCGCCGAAGTCACAGGCCGTCGAACAGAGCGCGAGGAGCAGGACCAGCGGTCGACCCATGCGCGCATGGTATCACGCCCCCGCGAACCGCCTGACCACCTCCCACAACGCGCCGAGGCCCCAGTGGAAGCCGTCCTCCGGGATCCGCTCGTCGATGCCATGGAACAGCTCGGCGAAGCTGGGGCCGGAGCTGGTGTCCAGCTTGATGGGCGAGAAGCCGTACCACCGCGCGCCGAGGCGAGAGAACCAGGCGCCGTCGGTGTAGCCGGGGATCATGTACGGCAGCACCTTGAGCGTGGGGTCCCGCTGGCCCACCACGTCCACGATGGTGGCCCAAAGCGGCGAGTCAGGCGGGTCGTTGATCACCGCCTCCGCCTCGGACAGCACCTCGAAGGAGAGCTCCTCGTCCTGCACCAGCTCCTTCAGCTCACGCACCAGATCGGCGGCCTCCTGCCCGGGCAGCAGCCGGCCGTCCAGCTCGGCCGTGGCCGAGTCCGGGATCACGTTGGGCGCCTCGCCTGCGCGCACCACCGTGGGCGCCGCGGTGTTGTGCAGCATGGCGTTGAAGTTGCGCGCCTGGGACGGGTCCTTGACCAGGTTATCGATGATGGCGCCGCTGGCGCGCTCCCACAGCAGCTTCGGCAGCACCAGCCGGTCCGGGTAGGGCAGCAGGTCGGCCAGCCCGCGGATGAAGGCCTCGGCCACCGGGGTGTTGTGCTGGGGCAGCCGCCCCTTGCCGATGCGCGCCAGCGCCTCGGAGAGCCGCACCACGGTGCTGTCCTTCAGCGGCATGGAGCCATGGCCCGAGGGTCCCTTGGCGGTGACCTGCAGCCACGCCTTGCCCTTCTCCGCCGTCTGCACCGGGCAGATCCGCGCGCCCTTGACCGACAGGTTGAAGCCGCCCACCTCGCCCAGGGCGTACCCCGCGCGAACCCGCTCCGGGTGCTGCTCCACCAGGAAGCGCGACCCGTGGGTGCACCCCGCCTCCTCGTCGGCCACGGCGGCGAAGATCACGTCGCGCTTCAGCGTCACCTCCCGCCGGCGCAGCAGGCGCACCACCATGGCGGCCATGGCCACCATGTTCTTCATGTCCACGGCGCCGCGCCCCCAGATGTACCCCTCCGCCAGCTCGCCGCCGAAGGGCGGGTGCGTCCAGCGCGACCGGTCCCCGGCCGGCACCACGTCCAGGTGCGAGGCGAGCAGCAGCGGCTCGGCGTCGGTGCCCGAGTCGAGCCGGCAGATCAGGTTGGCGCGCCCCGGCGCCGCCTCGATGATCTCGCAGCTCAGGCCGTCCGCCTCCAGCGCACTGGCCAGAAACCGGGCCGCCTTGACCTCGTCCCCGGGCGGGTTGGTGGTGTCGATGCGGAGCAGATCCTGGAGCAAGGCGGTGGCCTCGCCGCAGATATCTGCCCACTGCTTTCCGTCAAAGTCATGGGGAACGGTCATGGAACGCGCGCCTCCGGCATGTGGGACCATCCGCTGCTGCTGAGACCCAAAATCACTGATCAGGTGGGATATGGTAACCTGACCTTCAAGAGGGATCGATGCTCAACCCCCGCGCCCCATCAACCGCTGCCGCTTCTTTGCTCTGCCTCATCGCCATGTCGTGCGGCGACATGCAGGGGTGGGAGCCTGGCCAGCAGGCCCTCAGCATCACCAACGGGCAGCCCTACTCGGGCCACCCCTCGGTGGGCTACCTGCGCGTGGCCAACTCATCGCTCTGCACGGCCACGTTGGTGGGCAAGCAGACGGTGCTCACCGCGGCGCACTGCCTGCACCCCGGCGCCTCTCACGTGTTCTACGCCGGCGGGAAGGCCTACAACGCGTCGGCGGTGGTCCGGCACCATGGCTGGAGCATGTCCACGCTGTCCAACGACATCGGGCTGGTGCGGCTGCAAACGGCGCCGCCCATCACGCCCTCCATCGCCTCGGACCAGGCCCCCTATCAGGGGCTGAAGCTGACCCTCATCGGCTACGGCAAGACCTCCTCGTACAAGAGCGACGCCGGCACCAAGCGCATCGCCGTCAACTCGGTCAAGCAGGTGGACCAGACCCGCTTCACCTTCGCCGGCTCCGGGGGGAGCATCGGCAACACGTGCAAGGGCGACTCGGGCGGGCCGGCCTTCGCCACCCTGGGCGGCAAGGAGGTCCAGGTGGGGGTGACCTCCGCGGGCCAGACTCCGTGCGGCACCCTCGGCGTGGATACGCGGGTGGACGCGTACTACAGCTGGCTCAAGAACCAGTCGGGCAATGACCTCTACACCGGCGCGGTGCAGGACAAGACCGCGCCCAAGGTGGCCATCACCACGCCCGCCGACGGCGCCAAGGTGCCCACCGACGTCAAGGTGGAGATCACGGCCTCGGACAACGTGGGCGTTGTGGAGGTGGACCTGCTGCTGGACAGCGTCTCCCAGAGCCCGCTGTACAGCCCGCCCTGGACGTACCACCTGATCCTGTCGGCCGGCACGCACCTGCTCAAGGCCGTGGCCAAGGACAAGGCGGGCAACCGGGCAGAGCACCAGATCAGCGTCACCATGCAGCCCGGCACGACGCCGCCGCCCAAGGGCGGGTACGGCACGAGCTGCACCAGGGGCGACGAGTGCAAGAGCGGCATGTGCGCCAGGGACGCGGCCACGGGCAAGATGTTCTGCACCATCCTGTGCCACCCGAGCAAGAACACCTGCCCCTCGGGCGCGGAGTGCCTCGGCGCCGGAGACAAGCTCTGGGTCTGCGGCCCGCCCCTCTCGACCCAGGCGCTGGACGACTACCTGCTCACCGGAGGCTGCGCCCTCGGCGGCGGCCCGGACCCGGCGCCGCCCTGGTTCATCCTGATGGCCATCGCCGGGCTGCTCGCGCGCGCCAGGCGACGAGGCCCATAAGGAGCAGCAGCGCCACCGGAGACGGTTGTCGCCCGGCGCCGGCAGCGGCGCACCCTCCGCCGCGGGCGCGCAGCGCCTCGCCCACCAGGTCCCGACGCGTGGTGAAGTGCACCACGGGCCGGTGGCTCAACGCCACGCCGTCCACGGACACCGCCAGGGTGGCGCGCCGGCCCTGGCGTGCCGCGGGGGAGAGGGTGGCCTCGTAGCGCCCGTAGGCCCGGTGGACAGCCGCTGACGTGCGCCCCGCGGAGGTGGTCACCTCCACCCGCCGCCCGGCGCCCAGGAGCCGGCCAGCGGCGTCGCGCGGGATCACGGTGACCACGGCCAGCTCGCCGGAGCCGGCTGGCAGCAGATCGCGGTTGACCCCCACCGTGCTCATGGTCGGGTGGGCCGGCCCCGCGCCGCCCGCCGCGAGCGCCGCGATGGAGCGCGTGGCGTCCAGCTTGCCGAAGCCCCACCGGGGGGACCAGGCGCGCCCCGCCTGCATGGCGCCGTCGCCCCGCGCCCCCACCCGCAACAGCTCGCGCACCTGGCCCACGGTCAGGGCGGGCGCCCGCTGCAGCAGCAGCGCCGCCACCCCGGCCGCGTGGGGGGCCGCCTGGCTGGTGCCGCGCAGCAGCCCCCGCGACTGGTCCTCGGACCAGAGGGCGAAGGGCAGGTCGGGGACGTAGTAGGAGCTGGCGCCGTGAAACGGCCGGGCGTGCAGGGACATGGCGCTGATGATCATCTGGCCCGGCGCGGCCACGTCCGGCACGAAGCGCCCGTCGAGGGTGGGGCCGGTGGCCGAGAAGAAGGCGTGCTCGCCGCGGCGCGCGGACTGCAGCGCGTACTTCGCGCCGCCCCGGGAGACCCAGGCCGTGCGGGTGCTGTAGGCCGCGACGCTGATCACCCCCCGGGCGGTCCCCGGGCTGGAGAGGCGCACGTCGGGATCCACCGGGCCCAACAGGCGCGGTCGCCCGTCCGCGCCCGAGATGGCCGGGTTCACCAGCCACAGGTCGTAGCGGCGGGCGGCGCCGGTCAGCTTGATGGTCCACCGGCCCGGGGCCGGGGTCTGGCCGGTGATCTCCTTGATCACCAGCACGGCCATGTTCTTGCCGTTGCCGGGGTAAGGCCCGCTGGTGGCGTTGAACAGCTTCACCTGGCCCTCGCCGTGGCTTTCTTGCATCCCCTTCCCGGTGGAGGCCGGGCCGGTGGTGCGCCCCGCCGGGCTGGTGACCGAGACGTCCAGGTCGCCGCCGCCGTACCAGATCTCCATGTGCACAAGCTCCTGCGCGCTGGTGGGCTTGTAGTCCGGGATCTTCAGGGTGACCGTGGACGGTCCGCCCAGCGCGGGGTAGCCCGAGGCGTGAATGTCCCGGCCGCCGTCGTTGCCCGCCGAGGTGACGATGACCCGCCCCGGCCTGCTATCCCCCGTGAAGGCGGAGATGGCGGTGGCCAGGTTGCTGGTGCCGTCGTGCGGGCCGAGCTGGGTGCCGAGGCTCAGGTTCACCACTGCCGGCATGCCGAGGGCGGCCGCCCGGTCGAAGATGTAGCTGATGGCGCCGAGCACGTCGGCGTCGTGGAAGGCGGCGTCGTTGCCCCGGGCTGCCTGCACCGCGATGATGCGAGCGCCAGGCGCCACGCCCACGTACCGGCCAGGGTTGTAGCCGGCTGCCGCCCCCTGCCCGTTGCCCGCGGCGATGCCGCTGACATGGGTCCCGTGACCCGAGCGGTCCTGGTGGGGCACCAGAGGCGGGGCGAGGGTCCCGAGGGCGCGGTCCGCGGCGAGCTGGGCGTTGATCTCCGCCTCGGTGTAGATACGGGCGCCGTACTTTTCGCCCGGGTCCCCCTTGGCCGGCTTGACCGAGAAGTCCACCAGGTTCAGCAGGCGGGTCCGGCCCGCGGCGTCCTGAAAGTCCTTGTGGCGGAAGTCGAGCCCGGTGTCCACCACGCCGACGATGACCCCCTCGCCGTCCAGCCCGCCGGCGCCCCGGTGGGCGGCCGCGGCCCCCACCTCTTTGAGGCTGCGATCCAGGTGGGGGCGCAGCAGCCTGCACGCCTCCACGTGGAGCACGCCGGGCATCGAGGCCAGGTCCGTGAGTTGATCAGGGCGGACCCTGACGGGCACCACATCTCCCGGTGCCGGCTCGGGATCGAACCTGGCCAGCGTCCCGGGGGCAGCGCTCGTGTGCAACCGCACCAGCACCCGCAGCCGACCGTCCGGCAGCGCGCTGGCCGGGTGCGCCGCGCGCACTGTCAGGGCGTCCCCCTCGGCAGCGTCTCGCAGCAGCGGCTCCAGGGCGCGGGCACGGGGTGAGCCCGCGGCGGCGCCCGGCAGCATCAGGACCAGCAGGCTCAGGTGGGCGAGGCGAGGCAGCACTACCAGGTGATGACCCGTACGCGGTGGTTGTGGCGGTCCGCCACATAGATCGTGCTGGGCGACTTGAACGCGATGCCCATGGGGTGACGGTAATAGACAAAGGCGGCGGGGCTGTCTGCGTACCCCTGCTTGGTGGCGGTCCCCGCGAAGGTCTTGACCCCGCTGCCAGCGATGCGCCTGATCACGTGGTTGTTGTGATCGGCCACGTACACCTCGCTCTTGGCCCCCACGGCGAGCCCGGCCGGGTAGCGGAACCAGGCGGTCAAGGCGGCGCCGTCCAGGTGGCCATACTTGCCGCTGCCAGCGAGCGTGCTCACGGCGCCCCCCTTGATCATGCGCACATGGTTGGTGTTGTAGTCCGCCACGTACACCTCACCCATGTTTCCGGTGGCCACCGCCCAGGGGTGGTAGAACTGCGCCTGGGCCGCCTGGCCGTCGATCCACCCGTGCTTGCCGGTGCCGGCCAGGGTGAACACTTTGCCGTTGAACACCCAGCGTAGGCGGTGGTTCTTGGTGTCGGCCACGTATACCTCGCCGGACGGTCCTGTGGCCACGGCCTGGGGATTGTAGAAGCGCGCCTGGTTGGCGGCGCCGTCGGTGAAGCCGGCCTTGCCGGTGCCCGCCAGGGTGGAGACCTGTCCCCCCTTGATCATCCTGATGCGGTGGTTGTAGTTGTCCGCCACGTACACCTCGCCCCCTGGCCCCACCGCCACGCCTGTGGGGTGGCGGAACCGCGCGGTGAGGGCGGGGCCGTCCTGGTAGCCGTAGTACTTGCTGCCCGCCAGGGTGGTGACCTGCCCGTTGTAGATCATCCGGATCCGGTGATTGTACTGGTCGGCGACATACACCTCGCCGGTGTTGCCCACGGCGATGCCCGCCGGGTAGTAGAACCGGGCCGTGGCGGCGGGGCCGTCGGTGAAGCCGGCCTTGCCGCTGCCTGCGTGGGTGCGGGTGCACACGTAGCTCGAGAAATCCCAGGAGTCCACGGTGGGCTGGCACTTCTTGCACTTGTCCCCGGGATCGAGGGTCCCGATGGTGACGCAGGTGCTGTTGATGACGCAGAAGTTGGGGTTCACCTGGTGCGTACACTTGCCGGACACGCACTGGTCCTGGGTGCAGCTCACCCCGTCGTCGCAACCGGCGTGGGAGACGCAGGACTTGCCCGTGTCCGGGGCCGGGCCCATATCAGGTGGCGGAGGCATGTCGGGCTTGGGCGGGGGCATGTCCGCCTTGGGCGGGGGCATGTCCGCCTTGCCCGGCAGATCTGCGGCCGGCGCGCTGTCCGGCGTCGTGGAGTCGGCCGGTCCGCCGTCCAGCCAGGCGAGGTCATCGCCGCCGGCATCAACCGGAGGGGTCGCCGGCGTCGTCTCCTTGCACGCGCAAATGGCGGCTGCGGTAAATATCGCGAGGAGGATTGGGGGTGGGTGGCGCATGCGCGGGCTCCTGGCTCGTTTCGCACCTGATTATATCCCCTGATCTCTGGCCAGGGATCCGGTATCCGGCGGCGGCTTCCGGTGACCGGATTTTGGCCCGGAAGAGTGCAGCGTAACCGGTTGAATTTATAACGATCAGGTCCAGGCATGGCGAATGCAATGTGGGTCCGCGTCAACCATCACCCCGAGGAGGTAGCCATGAAGAGAGTCACCATCCACACCGCCGCGCGGACCCTGGCGGCAGCCCTGATCACCGTCCTGCTCGCCGGCTCGGCCCTGGCCGGGCCCCGCACCCGGAGCCGGCAGAAAGGCCCCTCGGCGCGGGCAGAGGCGGCCACCCAGAAGGTGGTCAACCTGAACAGCGCCACCGAGGAGCAGCTGCGCCTGCTGCCCGGAATCGGGCCGAGCAAGGCCCGGGCGATCCTCGCCTACCGCGCCCGGCGCAAGTTTACCTCCACCTTCCAGCTGGTGCGGGTGAAGGGGATCGGCCGCAAGACCTACAAGAAGCTGCGGCCTCACCTCAGGGTCAGGGGCGAGACCACGCTGAGCGAGAAGCTGAAGCTCGGCGGCAAGGGGAAGTAGCCGAGGGCAGGGGGTCGGCCAGGGCAGGGCACGCCATGGTAGGGTCACGCCATGGTTGGCCCCCTGCTGCCCTTCAACCAACGCCTGCTACGTGGGACCCTGGTCCGGCGGTACAAGCGGTTCCTGGTGGACGTGAAGCTGCGTAACGGCCACCTGGTCACGGCACACACCCCCAACACGGGGAGCATGGCCGGCTGCTCGGACCCGGGCAGCCAGGTGTACCTGTCGCGGGCCAACAACCCGAAGCGAAAGCTCCCCTACACGCTCGAGCTGGTCCGGACGCCGGAGGGTGTACTGGTGGGGGTCAACACCTTGATGCCGAACCGCGTGTTCAAGCGCGCGGTGGCCGGGGGAGCGCTGCCGGAGCTGGCGGGCTACGAGGAGGTGACCGGCGAGGTCAAGGCGAGCGACCACAGCCGGATCGACCTGCGGCTGCGCGGCGAGGGGCGCAGGGCGTGCTGGGTGGAGATCAAGAACGTCACCCTGGTGGAGCAAGGGGTGGCGCGGTTCCCCGACGCGGTGACCGCCCGGGGGGCGAAGCACCTGCAGGAGCTGGCCCGGCTGCACCAGCGCGGGGACCGCGCCGTGATCCTGTTCGCGGTCCAGCGAGCGGACGCCGGTGCCGTGGGGCCGGCGGATCGGATCGATCCCCACTACGGCGAGGTGCTGCGCTCGGTCTGCGCGGGCGGCGTAGAGGCGCTGGCCTACCACCTGGAGGTGAGCCCCGAGGGGATCCACCCCGCGGAGCGGCTGCCGGTGGTGCTCTGAAGGGACCCGGGCGGGGCGCGATGGAGGGCCGCGCCACATGGCTTGCATCCGGCCACCCTGGTCGCTACCATGCCCCACCATGATCGCCCTCGCGCGCATACTCCCCCTGCTGCTGGTCGCGGTGTTCATGACCACGGGCTGCGGGGATCAGATCGGAGACAGCTGCTCCACCAACGTGGACTGCTCCCCGCTGGGCGACAGGATCTGTGACACGTCCCAGCTCGAGGGGTACTGCACGGTGGAGGGGTGCGGGCTGACCACCTGCCCCGACGAGGCGGTGTGCATCCGCTTCTTCCCCGTCTCTTTCCTCTCACAGACATGCGACCCGTCCACCGAGGACGCGGTGGACCCGAGCCTCAAGAAGACCAACCACTGCACCGTGGACGAGACCTGCCTCACCAGCGGATTCTGCGCTTTCCGCACCTACGAGACCCGGTTCTGCATGAAGAGCTGCGAGAAGGACTCCGACTGCAGGTCCGGCTACGAGTGCCGCAAGACAGGCACGCGGGGCGCGGAGGCGGTGCCGGACCCGGAGCAAGCCGGGGTGCAGCAGCTCCGTTTCTGTGCCCAGGGCCTGTGACCCGTCGGCCCCGGATCTCTGCGTGAGGTGAAACCCCGGGAGGTGCGCCGTGCGAGCCGTCGTCCAGCGAGTGAAGTGGGCCCATGTGACCGTGGAAGGGGAGCGGGTCGGTGAGATCGGCCCTGGCCTGCTGGTGTTGCTCGGCGCAGGGCAGGGTGACGGCGAGGCCGAGGTGGCGTACCTGGTCAACAAGGTGGTGCACCTGCGGGTGTTCGAGGATGAGCGCCACCACATGAACCGCTCGGTGCTCCAGGCCGGCGGCGCTTTGCTGGTGGTGAGCCAGTTCACCCTCTACGGGGACTGCCGCAAGGGCCGCAGGCCCTCGTTCGTGGGGGCGCTGGAGCCGGGGGAGGCGGCGCGCCTGTGCGATTTGTTCATCCAGCGCTGCCAGCAAGAAGGGGTCGAGGTGCAGAGCGGGAGGTTCGGCGCCATGATGGACGTGTCGCTGTGCAACGACGGCCCCGTGACGCTGATGATCGACTCGGACCGGGTGTTCTGAGATGCCGCGCCCAAACATGCCGCGCCCAAACATGTCACGCCCAAACATGTCACGCCTGAACCTGTCACGCCTGAACCTGTCACAAACAGTCTTGGCGCTGCTGCTGGTGAGCGCGGCGTCTGGTTGCCCGGGCAAACAGGACCGTATCGCCGACGCCCGGGCGCTGATGGCCACCGG
>CAZEFW010000082.1:11147-22153 GCA_964511535.1 uncultured Myxococcales bacterium
GTTGCCCGGGCAAACAGGACCGTATCGCCGACGCCCGGGCGCTGATGGCCACCGGCAGCAAGAAGGCCCGGATCACGGCCACGCGTTTGCTCGTGGACTGCTCCGCCCGGGCAGGTGATCCGGAGCGCGCTGCGCGCCATATCGCGACGACGCGCGACCCGGGGATAAAGCTCTACGGACAGGCCATGCTCGCCCTGGCGCGCTCGCCGGCCAATCTGGAGCGCAGCGTGGGGCTGCTGGGCCAGGCGGCCGAGGCTCTGCCCGGCCAGAGCGAGCCGATCTACCGGGCCGGCTTGCTCTGGCTCCTGGACGGACAGGCGGCCAGGGCCAGGCCGCTATTGGAGCGGGCTTGCAAGCTCGACTCCAGCGCCATGTGCTCCCTGACGCTGGCTCACACCATGCTCGACCTGGGGCAGCCCCGGGAGGCGCTGCAGCGCGCGCGAGCAGCCTCCGGGCTGGAGCCCACGCCGAAGGAGATCGCCCGGGGCAGGGCCCTCGTGCGCAGGGTGCAGCGTCGCACGAGGGCGGTGCCCCAGGCCGCGAGAGCGCGCTTCCAGCGCGCCATGCGCCTGCTGCACGACGAGGACAAGGGATCGGAGTGCCTGCGCCTGGTGGAGGAGCTGGTGCTGGAGTTCCCGCGCTTCGCCGGCGCGCACACCCTGGTGGGCCTGGCGCAGCTGAGGCTGGCCAACCCGGCCGAGGCGGTGGTGGCGCTTCGCCGCGCGGCGGCCCTGAACCCGCTGGACGCCACCAACGCGTTCTACCTGGCGTTGATCTACCAGCAGCGCCAGCGATGGGACGATACCGCCCGCTCCCTGGAGCAGGCGCTGAAGCTGGACCCGTTCCACCTGCGGGCGCTCAAGCTGCTGGGCGAGGTCCGCCTCCGGACCGGGCAGAGCCGCGCCGCCGCGGAGGCGCTGGACTTGCTGGTGACGCTCCAGCCGGCGGTGGAGCTGAACCTGCGCCTCTCGGCGCGGGCGCACCTGGCGGCGGGGAACCAGGCCCGGGCCGAGGCCCGCTACGGCGAGCTGCAAAAGGAGCGGGAGGAGGACTTCGAGTCGAACCTTCGCCTGGGACAGATCCTGCTCGCGCGGCATCGGGCGGCCAGGAGCGCGGGATCGGACTTGCTGGCGCGCGCCCGCGAGCACGCCGCCCGCGCGGCCAAGGTCCGCCCGGACGACATGGAGCTCACTCGATTGCAAGCGGATCTCGGGCTGGAGTGAGCCGCCGCTGGCCGATGGTGGTTGACTGCCTCGCGCGGTGGGGCAAGATTCTAAAAAGGATGAGGCGAGGCCGTTCATGAAGGTGCGTTTCTGGGGTGTGCGAGGCTCCTACCCGGTCCCCGGTCAGACGACGAACCGGTACGGCGGAAATACGTCCTGCGTGCAGGTCATCCCAGATGACGGCACCATCATCATCGTCGACGCGGGCACCGGTATCCGCCGGCTGGGCAAGGCGCTCATGAGCGGCCCCTGCGGCGAGGGCCAGGGCACGGTCCACCTGCTCGTGAGCCACACCCACTGGGATCACATCCAGGGGCTGCCCTTCTTCGCGCCGCTCTATGAGCCGGGCAACCAGCTGTTCGTCTATGGCCGCCAGCGTGAGGTGCACCTCGAGGACATCTTCCGCACCCAGACCGAGGCGCCCTACTTCACGGTGCACCTGGACGAGGTGGCGGCCGCGGTGTCCTACATCGAGCTCATCGAGGGCGCGTGCTTCGAGCTCGGCGGGGCGCGGGTCCGCTGCGCGAGGCTGAACCATCCGAACATCGCCGTCGGGTACCGGGTGGAGGCGGACGGCGCCACGGTGGCCTACGTCACCGACACGGCGCCCTTCGACCGCATCCTGTTTCAGCACGAGTTCATCGCAACCGAGCCGCAGTCGCCTCCCTCCAGGGAGGAGGCAGATTATTTGCGGGAGCTCAGGGCCGGGGTCGTGGACCTGTGCCGTGACGCCGACCTGGTGCTGTTCGACACCATGTTCACGGCGGAGGAGTACGCCTCGCGGCCCCACTGGGGGCACAGCACCGCCGAGCACGCCATCGATATCGCTGTCGACGCCGGCGCGCGACGCCTGGCGCTGTATCACTACTCACCGACCATGACCGACGCGCAGGTGGATGAGCACCTCGCGCGGCTTCAGCGTGACGCGCCGGACATCGAGCTGCTGGCTTCGGCCGAGGGCGAGGAGATCACGCTTTAGCCTGGATATTGCGCCAGATGCCCTGCTGCGGCGTCCGTTACCGTCGGCGCAGCGGCTCCCGCGCCGCCTCACCATACGCACCAGTATGCTTTCGTCGTCGCGGGTCCCCTGCGCCTCGGTCTCCGTTCGCCGTGCGCCGACCCTTCAGGTCGTTACGCGGTGAAGCGGCTCACCCTCGTGACGGCCCCTTGGCGCAATATCCAGGTTAGCCAGAGCGCCCAATTATTGCGAAGAGTCGTGGGCAACATTAGAGTTATTGCGTCATGGATTTGACCTTCTGGGGAGTCCGCGGTGCTGTGGCGGCGCCCGGCCCCGAATACAACCGCTACGGCGGCAACACCACCTGCCTGGAGGTCCGCGGTGCGTCTGGCGCGTTGCTGATCATTGACGCCGGCACCGGGGTCATTGGTCTGGGCAACCGCCTCCTGGGCGAGGGCTTCGGCGCCGGTGACGGCGAGGCGACGCTCCTGTTGAGCCACACCCACTGGGATCACATCCAGGGGTTCCCCTTCTTCGTGCCGGCTTACATCCCCGGCAACCGGATCACCATGTACGGTCCGATGGAGTCGCCAGCGGCGCTGGAGGGGGTCATGGAAGGGCAGATGGACCCGCACTTCTCGCCGGTGCACAGCCTCTCCAACCTGGGCGCAGGGATCCGCTTCGAGGGATTCTGCCCCGGCACAGAGCTGGAGATCGGCGGGGTGAAGGTCACCGGCGAGCTGCTGCCCCACGGGCGGTGCAGCAGCCTGGCTTACCGCCTGGAGGAGCGAGGGCGCGTGCTGGTGGTGGCCACCGATGTCCTGTTCACCCACGGTGAACCAGACGCGCAGGGGCGCGCCATCTTCCAGGGCGCCCACTGCCTGGTGCACGACTGCACCTTCACCCCGGAGGACCTGACCGCGCGCCGATCCCGGGGCAACGCCTCCATCGCAGAGGCGGCCCGCGCAGCCGCGCAGGCGGGGGCAGAGCGGCTGGTGATGACCCACTACGATCAGGACTACACCGACGAGGACGTCGACGCCCTGGCCGGGCATTGCAGGGCGCTGCTCGACGCTGAGCCGGGCGGCGCGGACGTGGAGCTCGTCGCCGCCCGCGAGGGCCTCACCCTGAAGGTCTGATCAGAGCTGGAGCGAGCCCGCGCCCTTCTTCTTGCCCACGTACTTGTTCTCGAAGAGGTGCAGCACGCCCTGGTAGACGTCGGCGTCGGTGAGCGGCGTGTGGTCCAGCACCTCGGCGATGGTCCCGTGGTTGTGCACCAGCTGCAGCAGGTCGAGCTGCTCCGGGGAGAGGTCCTTGAGCGCGGCCGAGAGGGGCCGGGCTAGCTCTATCGGTACGTCCAGCCCTGGCAACTCTGGCGCCAGCCGGTTCATCTCGTCCAGCTGTCGCATGGCCTCCATCAGCAAGCCCTCGGTGGAGTCCTCGATGGTCTCGAGGAACTCCTTGTCATCTGGCGGAGCCAGCTCGAAGGTGCCGGTCTCCCAGACCGCCATGCGGTAGAAGGCCTTGCGAGGGCCGATGTCGTAGCTGTCGTCGATGTTGGCGTAGTAGATCTGCCCGTCGCGCAGGTAGATGCGGCCGAGGCCGTTGTCCCCTGCGATCTCCAGCACGCCGCTCTTCTTGGAGGTGGACAGCAGCTGCAGCAGGTCGGGCAGCGGGATCTCGTCGATGGTGCCAACCATGGACCGCGAGCCGCCGAGGGTCCGGCGCTGGGCCTGGGACGGCGAGACCGCGCGCTCCATGGAGATCTCCTGGGAAGCGCCCATCTCGGCGGCCGGGATCAGCTTGATGATGCTGGTCCCGATCAAGACCCGGTCGCCCTCGCTCAGGCTCGCCTCCTTGATCTTCTCGCCGTTGACGAAGGTCCCGTTGGTCGATCCGAGGTCCTCGATGCGGATGCCCGCGGCCGTGGTGCTGATCCTCGCGTGGTTACGCGAGACCATGTCCTCCACCAGGACCATGTCGAGCTCGCTGGATCGACCGATGATGATCTCCCGGCCTTCCTTTAGCGGAAACTCTCCCCCCTGGTACTTGCCCGAGATGAATCGCAGCGCAAATTGGACGTCACTCACCGAGCGGCTCCTTGGCCATGTAATCGCTGTCGCGTCAGTCCCTCAAGCTAATCAACTTCAACCCGGGCGCAGGCGGCCAGTGCTGGGCCGCTCATTGCCGGGTAATTTTATCAATCGTGTCCCTGGCCCTGCCAAGGATCAAGGATTCCAGCCTCTTTTTCACCATCGGGAAGGTGTCGAGGATCTCATCGATGGCTCGCTTGCTGAAACGGAACATCTCCGAATCCTGGATCGCCGCCACCGTGGCGGTGCGCGGCTGCCCGGTCAGGGTGGCCACTTCACCGATGCAGGCACCCTCGGCCAGAACCGCCAGCTCGATCTCCCGTCCACCTCGGGTCGTATACACCCGCGCCATGCCTTGCTTGATGATGTACATGGCGCCGCCCGGATCACCCTCGCGCATTACCAGCTGCCCGTCACGAAACGTCACGAGGGGCGCTTCGTCGAGCAGTCTGTTCAACACCTCCGGTTCGAGGGAGTTGAACAGTGGTGAGTTTCCGACAAGCTTGAAAGCCATATCGTCGCGATCGCCTGGGACCCCTCCTGGAATGAACAAGTCTACATCAAGGTTGCGTTATGATAGCAAAAATTATCCAGATTCTGGAGCTGTTCGCGGGCGACCGGGCGCCTGCACGCCGCAGCTCTACTCCTTCGGCTTGATCCCGTACTTCCTGATCAGCTCCCGGAGGTGCTTGCGGTCGATCTGGGCCTCTCGGGCCGCCGATGAGAGGTTCATCTTGTGGCGGGTCATCAGATCCTCGATGTACTCCCGCTCGAAGGTCTCCACCAGCTGCCCCTTGGCCTCCTTGAACGGCAGATCGGTGCGCACGCCGAGGTTGGGCGCCGGGTCTTCCTTGAAGAAGGAGTCGTCGAGGTTCACCTCGTCGCCATGGCTCAGCACGCAGGAGCGCTCGATGACGTTGCGCAGCTCGCGCACGTTGCCCGGCCAGCTGTGCAGCTGCAGCTTGCGCATTCCCTCGGAGGAGATGGCCAACGACGGCTGCCCCGGCGGGGAGTACAACTGGATGAAGTGGTCGGCCAGGAAGGGGATGTCCAGCCCGCGCTCCCTGAGGGGCGGCAGGTGGATCCGGATCACGGCCAGGCGGTAGTACAGATCTTCACGGAAGGCGCGCTTGGCCACCTCCTCGCGCAGGTCGCGGTTGGTCGCCACCACCACCCGCACGTCCACCTGCTGGTACTGGTTGCCGCCCACGGGGCGCACGGCGCGCTTGTCCAGCACCCGCAGCAGGGTGGGCTGCAGGTCCGGGCTCAGCTCGCCGATCTCGTCCAGGAAGATGGTGCCGCCGTTGGCCTCGGCGAAGGCGCCGCTCCGGTCGCTGTGGGCCCCGGTGAAGGAGCCCTTCACATGGCCGAACATCGCGCTCTCGATCAGGTCCCGGGGGATCGCGCCGCAGTCGAACACCACGAACGGGCCGCCCGCGCGGGGGCTGTGGCGGTGGATCTCCTCGGCCACCAGCTCCTTGCCGGTGCCGGTCTCCCCCTCGATGATCACCGTCGCCTCGGTGGCCGCCACGTCCTTGAGCAGGGCGAACAGGCGCCTCATCTTCGGGTCCTCACCCTTGAGGTTGCCGAAGAAGTCATCGTCGCTGAGCTCTGGCTGGACCTCCTCCTCCTCGGGCAGGAGCTTGATCACGGTCTTGCCCAGCTTGAAGGTCGCGCCGTAGGCCAGCACGATCTCCACGAACCGTTGCCCGTGGATGAACGAGCCGTTGGTGGAGCCGAGATCCCGCACCACCACGCCGAAGGGTTCGTGCACCGCCTCCACATGGCGGCGCGAGACGGTCTTGTCCGTCAGCGGCAGCTCGCATGAGGGGGAGGACCCCACCAGCACCGGGCCGTCGGCTAGCGACACTGATTCGCCGCGATCCGGCCCCTCCACGACCATGAATATCCCGCCGCCAAGGCGGGAGAATGTGGGAGCGTCTTCCAGCAGGCTCGTAACGGGGTCTCTACGTGATCGCGGCATGCAAGTCTCAAGAATTGCGTGCAAAGCATAGCTCCGCCGGCAAAGCCGGTCAACGAATGCCACGCGGCGCGGGCGCTCTAAATGCCCCCGGGGAAGGCGGCGGGCGCCGACGGCGCCGCGGCGCGACCACACGAAACGGATCGTTTGCGCTCGACCTTGCCAGCCAGGGGGGCGGGGCGTTAGGTTCTAACAGGAGGTCAACCCTGGACAGCTCGCTACCACTTCTGCTCTGGACCGCCCTGTCGCTGGGGGCGTTTCACACCCTGGTCGGTCCGGACCATTACCTGCCGTTCATCGTGCTCGGGCGCGCCGAGGGCTGGCCCCTGCGCAAGGCGCTGCTCTGGACGGGGATCTGCGGGGTGGGCCATGTGCTCTCCTCGGTGGTGCTCGGGGCGGTGGGCATGGCGGCCGGTGTGGCCATCTCGTCGCTGGAGGCGGTGGAGGGGAGCCGGGGGAACCTCGCGGGGCTGGCGCTGCTCGGGTTCGGCGCGCTCTACTTTGGCTGGGGGCTGTGGCGCGGCCTGCGCGGCAAGGCGCACTCCCACGCGCATGTGCACGCTGACGGCTCCGTGCACACCCACGATCACCACCATGACCACGAGGCGGAGGAGCCAGGCCACGGCGCCGCGGATCACGACGACACCCGCCACTCGGTTCGGCACCGGCGCACCGTCTGGGCGCTGTTCATCATCTTCGTGCTCGGCCCGTGCGAGCCGCTAATCCCGCTGGTGATGGTCCCCGCGTCTCGCCACAGCGTGGCGGGCGTGGCGCTGGTCTGCCTCGCCTACGGGGCGGCTACCCTGCTGGTGATGCTGGGCATGGTGACCGCGGGGTACCTGGGCACCCGCGTGGTGCGGTTGCGGTTCATGGAGCGCTACGCCCACGCGCTCGCAGGCCTGGCCATCCTGGCCAGCGGGCTGGCCATCAACCTGCTCGGGCTCTGAACCCCGCGCCGATGGAGCGGGCCTGATCGGAGGGAGACGGGGCATGTCTGCAGGCGGGAGCGGCGAGCAGGTCTCGAGCATTTGTGGCGAGTGCGGCGCCCCCATGACCTTCCCGCTGGGCTCGCTGCAGGTACGCTGCGATCACTGCGATGCAGGGCTCGCCGTGGAGGATGGGCAGCGCCTGGTGCGGCTCTCTTGCCCTGTCTGCTCCGGGAACTTCTACTACCTGGACGGCTCCATGGCGGGGGACTGCCCCTTCTGCGAGGCCGCGCTGCTGGCTCTCAGCCGCAACCGGCTGCTGCGGTACGTGGTCCGCCCCTCGGCGCCTGCCCCCGATGACGCGCCCGACGCCAAGCTCGTGCTGCTGCCGTTCTGGCACCTCTCGGGGATCCTGCTCGGCTGGGACATCGGCCGGCGGGTGACCATGGAGGAGGACCGCAACCCGCACGCCACGTCCCAGGGAGAGCGCCCCGAGGACGCCATGCCGGGAGCGACCCGCCAGGACTCCGGGCCGATGCGCTCGTGCCGCGCCCGGGTGGTGGACCTGAACCTGCCCGATCCCTCGGCGCGAGCCCTGGGCATCACGAGCCTCAGGATGCGGGCGGCGGTCTTCCCGCTGGAGCAGTTCTCCGCCGAGCACGAGGCCCTGGGCCGGGTCGAGCCGCCCCGCCTGCACCTCCAGCAAGCCCGCGACGCGCTGATGGAGCGCGCCATCCGCCTGGGGGATCCCACCGGCGGCATGACCGCCCTCGACACCCAGCGCCTGGACCTGGTGTGCGAGGAGCTCGCCCTGTACTACTACCCGTTCTGGGTCAAGTCGGGAGCGGATGGCGGCGCGCGCCTGTGGGACGCGGTGAGCGGCGACCCCGAGGCGCTGGGCAGCCCTGTGCAGGCGCCCGAGGCCGCCGGCCACGGCGCCTTCGATGAGCTGCGCGTGCTGGAGCTGAAGTGCGGGGCCTGCGGCGAGGCGCTGACCCCGGGGAACCACTCGATGGTGCTGCCGTGCAGCGCGTGCGGGGCCTTCTGGGAGGTCACCGGCGACGGCCTGGTGGCCATGGAGGCGCACTTCGCCAGGCCGCCGGGCGGCGTCAACACGGAAGGCGCGGTGTGGCTCCCCTTCTGGCGGGTCCCGGTGCGCGCCCGCTATGGCGGGCGGCTGGCTCATCGTGTGGCCGACCTGCGCAACATGCTCGGGGTGATGCTGCCCCCCTTCGACCGGCCGCGCGCATCGCCGGACTCGCAGCTCCACTACTACGTGGCGGCTTACGGCGCCATGCGCGCGCCCCGGCTGGACCACGCCGCCCGGGACATGACCCGAATCCAGCCGCTGCTCAAGCGCGCGCCCCGGGCCAGGGGGGAGCTGTACCACTGCTTCTTCAGCGGCGAGGACGCCCGCACCCTCGGCTACGCCACGCTGATCCAGATCTTGCCGGGCGTGGTGCCCCACCGGATCCGGTCCCTGCGTATCCAGGCAGGGGCAGCCCGGCTGTGGTACGTGCCCTTCGCCGGCCACTCCCGCGAGCTGGTGAACATGGTGACCGGCGTGCGCTATGACCGGAGCGCGTTCCGGGTAGTGAGGCACTGATGGCCGGCAGCACCACCTGTCCGTTCTGCGGCCAGTGGAACCCCGACGGCGCCCGCCGATGCTGTTTCTGCACCAACCGCCTGGACGCCGACGAGGACGGCACCGTGTCGGGCCGGCCGGCCTACGAGCGCGAGCCGGTGGCCATGTTGCCGGGGATCCCGTCGGGGAGCAGGCCCGCGGCAGGGCCCCGCCGCGTCAAGGCTGGCGGGTTCTCGATACAGCTCACCATGGACCAGTGGATCGGGGTGGGCATCGCCCTGCTCATCCTGATCGTGGTGCTATCATCCCGGTGTTAGGAGCGAGCTGATGCGCGTGATGATCGAAGGCAGGTTCCCGCTGCTGCTGGCGTTGGTGATGGCCCTGGCGGCCTGCGATGAGGACGGCGTTTTTGTGGACCTGTCCGATGGCGGCGCGGGCGAACTGGGCGCCGGCGACCTCGGCGGTCTGGACCTGCAGCCGGACCAGGCGCCCGACACCGTGGCGCCGCCGCCCAGCATCAGCTCCGTGACCGATCGCGCCAAGGACGGCGTGGCGGTGGTGGGCGAGTACGTGGATATCGTGGGGCTGAACTTCGGCGGCGGCTGTACCGTCACCCTCGGTGGGAAGTCGGGCAAGGTGATCAGCCAGTCCCAGACCGACCTGGCCTTCCAGACCCCCGAGGGGATCCCGGTGGGCGCCAACGCCGGGGTGCTCACCTGCCCCAACGGCACGGCAACCTTTACCGTGAACGTCACGCGCTACCACCTGGTGACCGTCCCGGACCGAGACCGCATCGCGGTGCTCCAGGAGGCCACCCCCGGCGACATCAAGAAGCGCTCGGGCGAGGTGAAGTTCACCGACCCGGACCCCATCGTGCTGAGCAACGACTCTGCGGTGGCGTACGTGGCCACCGAGCGCAACCTGGCCAAGAAGCCGAAGGTCGGCATGGTGGACCTGGTGGCCGCGGGAGGTCCCAAGCTGCTCTCCTCGTCGGTCACGGTGAAGCAGACCATCACCCTGCCCATCTTCGGGCTCGCCGCGGCTGCCGACGCGCCGGTGCTGGCGGTGGCCACCGGCCTCCAGGTGATCCTGTATGACATCACCGACCCGCGCAGCCCGCAGGCCAAGGGGACCATCAAGTTCCTCTCCATCACTCCGGGCGGGCCGGTGCCGAAGATCACCACCGGCTTCTTCATCGACGTCGACCTCAGCCCCGACGGCAAGACCGCCGTGGTGCTCGACGGCGCGGCGGACCAGATCCACCTGTTCGACATCACCAACCTGAGCAGCCCCAAGGCCACGAGCACGAAGATCAAGGTCTCGGGCGGCGCCTCCACCAAGCCGGTGGTGGACATCCCGGTGATCAGCGGACTGCTGGGCCAGCTGAAGGTGCAGGGGGGGGCGTCGCAGAAGGTGGCGTTCTCGCCGGGAGGCGCCCAGGTCTCGGCGCTGGCAGGCGGCGGCATCGGCGCGCTGGTGCCGGAGACCTTCACCCTCGACCTGTCCAACAGCACGGTGACCGTGTTCGACGTGCAGACCAACGCGTACATCACCAAGCTGGAGGCGCTGCCCAAGGCGCACTTCCCCAACAGCCTGGCCTATGAGCCCAAGGGCGACCTGTATGTCAGCGCCCTGTCCTCGGCCACGGCCCTGCTGACCAAGGTGCTGTTCCAGATCGGCGTGATGGCCGCGCTGGGCGGCGGCTCCATCGACCTGTCGTCGCTGGCATCGCTGCTGTTCAAGAACTACAAGGACCTGCTCAAGGTGATCGAGGCGGCCTGGAACGGCAACCTGTTCGACCTGGGCGGGGTGTACAAGGTCACCGGCGGCAAGGCCAAGGGGTTCACCCATATCCCCTACATTCAGGGCGGCATGTGCGCCACCTACGACGGCACGCGGCTGGTGAGCGCGAGCCAGGGCTGGACCATCGACATCGACCTCGGGTTCCCGAAGATCGTCAAGAAGTTCGTCTTCAAGTACGACCTCGGGGTCACCATCCATGACCTGACCAAGAGCAAGGCCAGCTACAAGTACACTTCCCTGTACAGCTGGAAGGCTGCCATGCTGCTGCCTCCCTGGTTCTTCGGAGAGGCCGCCTGCCAGCAGTAGGCGCGCTTTGCGCGCCTGGCTTCGGGCTTCAGACTTCAGGCTTCAGGGGAGATGGTTTGGCTCGCTTCGCTCGCCAGGCTTCGGGCTTCAGACTTCAGGCTTCAGGGGAGATGGTTTGGCTCGCTTCGCTC
>CAZEFW010000082.1:22253-39054 GCA_964511535.1 uncultured Myxococcales bacterium
GGCTTCGGGCTTCAGACTTCAGGCTTCAGGGGAGATGGTTTGGCTCGCTTCGCTCGCGGCTTGAGGCTTGAGAAGTGATGGCCTAGGCCACACCGCCCGATGCTGGCTGCCTCATTTTTTGTTCTTTGTTCTTTGTTCCTTGTTTTTTGTTCCCCTCGCCCCGCCCCCCAGCCGCAAACAAGCCGCCACCATCGCCGCCGCCACCTCCTGCTCCTCCGCCAGCGCCCCCGCGCAGGTGACCGCCAGATCCGGCACATCCTGTGCCGCCTGCGCCACCTGCTCCGGCACATCTCGCAGCAGGTGGCCGCCGCCGGACATGAACGCCGGGATCACCACGGCCTCGGTGGCTCCCCGCGCTTGCACGTCGGCGAGGGCCGCGGCCAGGTCGGGCTGGCAGAACTGCAGGTAGGCCAGCGCCACGGGGCCCTGGGCGGCGGCTTCCAGCTGCGCTAGCAGCGCCTCGAAGGGGCGGCGCCAGCGGGCGTCGTTGCTGCCGTGGGCCAGGATGACCATTGCGCGGCGGGCGGTCACTGCTTGATCACCGTATCGCAGTCCACCCGCTGGCTCGGCAACCCCCCGGCCGGCGGGAGCAAGAAGGCGATGGAGGGGAGCTGGATGTTGATCTCCACCTTCTTGTAGGTGACCCACAGCTCGGCGCCGTGGCGGGGCTGCTTGATGTGCAGGGTGCGCGGCATGCGCAGGCCGCTCACGGTGTGGTGGTCCGCGGCGCGCAGCTGGAGCAGCGGCTTGCCCGCGGCATCCCGGATCTCCGAGGAGAGCAGCGACCAGCCCTTGTCGCGTCCATCCAGGCGCAGGACCTGGGTCACGCCCTTGCCCTTGAGGGTGAGCACCTCGGCTCCTCGCTGGTCGTCCCAGGCCAGGGTCGCGCTGGAGTGCGCGATGACCGGGGTGGAGCCCCCCAGGATGGTGCGCACGTCGTCGGCGGCGAGCACCAGCTGGAGCAGCCGCCCCACGTTGCAGGGGGAGGCCGGGCCGTGGAAGTGGCGGCTCTTCTGGGCGTCCACCAGGGAGAAGTCCTTGCCGTCGGTGACGAGGGTCGCCAGGGGGGTGTCGAAGGGGGAGACCAGATCGAAGCGCAGCTTGCCACCCGAGGCGGCCATCAGCCGCACCGTGCCCTTGACCTTGCCCTGCTCGCTCTTGTGGCTCACCCGGGTCTCGGCGCGCAGGGCGCTGACGCGCTGCCCCCGGGCCAGCACCGCGGAGACCACCTCGGTGGCGCGCGGCGGCGGGTAGGGGCGCTCGATGCGCGCGCAGCTGCCTGCGCGCAGCAGGGTTACGGAGACGAGTGAGAGCAGGAGCAGGTGGCGGTTTCGCATGATGTATGGGTTGTACGTGGGCTGGAGGGGCATTATTTCGTCACCACCCGGCTGCGCTCGAGCTGGGCCAGGCGGGCCCGCAGGCGCGCCGTGAGCTCGGTATCGTCGCTCAGGGGGATTGCGAGCTTGAGCAGCTCAATGGCGCGGGCCGAGCGGCCGAGGGCGACGTTCACCTCTGCCAGGCGCCCCAGGATGCGGGCGTCCCTGGGGGCCAGGCGGCTGGCCATGGCGAGCAGGTCGCGGCTCCTGGCCAGCTTGCCCTGCCGCCGGCGGAGCCACCCGAGGGCGGCCAGGGTGTCGGCGCGCCCCGGGTCCAGCTGTGAGGCGCGCACCAGGTGCTCCTCGGCCAGAGACGCCGCGTCCTCGTCGTGCTCGCTCAGCAGCTGGCCCAGCAGCAGGTGCGCGTCCGGGTGGCGCGTGTGCTTCAACACCAGCTTGCGCGCCGCGGCGATGGCCTCCTGGTGGTTGCCATCGCGCTCCAGGGCGCGCACCGCGGCTGTGTCCAGGGGCCGCCGCTTGCGCCCCGGCTTGCCGGGCGTGGCCGGGTTGCCCCTGAGGGTCTTGTTCGCCCTGTCCGGTTCGCCCAGGGCGACCAGCACCCGCGCCAGCCGCCGGGCGGTGATCAGGTTCCACCGCTTCTTGAGGGCGCGACTGAACGCCCGGTCCGCGCAGCGGTAGGACATCAGCGCCATGCAAACCTTGCCCAGGCGCCGGTGGCCCTCGCGGTAGGTGGGCAGCTGCCGCACCAGCTGCCGCAGCAGGGCGCGCGCCTCCCCGAGCCGGGCCAGACGCTCCAGCAACGCCACGTGGGTCAAGTAGCAGCCGGGGTAGGTGGGGTTGAGGCGTACGCACCGGCGCAGGTCCTGCTCGGCGGCCGACGGGCGCTTCATGCGCCAGCGGATCCTGGCCCTCAGGCGCATGGCCTCGGGGAAGGCGTCCCGCTCGTCCAGGGCGCGGTTCACGAGCTTGAGCGCCTGGGGCAGCTCTCCCGTGCGCGCCTTGATGGCCGCCAGCTGGGTCAGCAGGTGCGGTGAGGCCGGGTCGAACACCAGCGCCTGTTCGAACTGGACCTCCGCCTCGGTCAGGCGCCCCCGGTTGAGCGCGATTCGGCCGCGCAGGTAGTGCAGGTAGGCCGAGGGGCTGACGAACCGAGACTCCTGCGCCCGACCGTCTATGACCCGCACCACCGTGGGCCGGCGGGGGCCGCATGCGGCAGCGGTGAGGATCAGCGTCACCAGGAGGAGCGAGCGGGTAGGGGTCGTCATCGGCTTTTTATCTATAACACCTGCCGGGGTTGTGGAACACTTGAAGCCCCATGTCCGGCGTCCCCGAGCCCGTGCTCCAGGTCCGTGACCTCGTGGTGGATTTCCGCGGCGAGCCGCACGATGTGCGGGCAGTGGACGGCCTGGATCTGGCCCTGGCCGGAGGGCGGATCACCGGGCTGGTGGGCGAGTCTGGAAGCGGCAAGAGCGCAGCGGCCCTGGCCATGCTCGGGCTCCTGCCGCCGGCTGCGAGGGTGACGCGTGGGCAGGTGCTCTGGCGAGATCGTGACCTGCTGGACATGGCCGTCGCCGAGCTGGACAGGGTCCGCGGCGGCGAGGTTGCCCTGGTGTTCCAGGAGCCCCTGAGCGCGCTGAACCCTGTGATCCAGGCAGGCGCCCAGGTGGCCGAGGTGGCGCGACGGCACCGGGGCATCAGCCGGAAGGAGGCGTGGGACGAAGCGGTGGCGCTGCTGGAGCGCTTCGGGGTCACGCCAGCCGCGGAGCGCGCCCGGGCCTTCCCGCACCAGCTGTCCGGTGGGCTGCGCCAGCGGGTGATGCTCGCAGTCGCCCTGGCGGGCGATCCGGCGTTCATCATCGCGGACGAGCCGACCACGGCCCTCGACCCCACCCTGCAAGCCCAGGTGGTGCAGGAGCTGGTGCGGCTGAGCCAAGAGGACGGCCTCGGGGTACTGTTGATCACTCACGACATCGGGCTCGCGGCGTCCTGCTGTCATGATTTGGCCGTGATGCGCGCGGGGCAGATCGTCGAGGCTGGGGCGGCGGCGGACCTGGTCCGGTCCCCTGGCGAGGCGTACACACGCGAGCTGGTGGCGCTGGCCCAGGGCGAGGCGGCCCCGTGAGCGCGCCCCTGCTGGAGCTGGAGGGGATCCGCAAGACTTACCCCGCGCGAAGGGGCGGGCGTCTGCACGCCCTGCGCGGCGTGGACCTGACGGTGGAGGCAGGGGAGGCCGTGGCGCTGGTGGGGGAGTCTGGCTGCGGCAAGTCCACCCTCGCACGGTGCGCCCTGTGCCTCGAGCGCCCCGACGCCGGGAAGATCAGGCATCGAGGTCAGGAGGTCCAGGGCCTGAGCGACCGTAAGCTCCGGCCCTTCAGGCGCGCAGTACAGCTCATCTTTCAGGATCCGCTGGCCTCCCTCGACCCCCGCATGACCGTGGCCCAGAGCGTGGCGGAGCCGCTCCTGGTGCACCGCCTCGGCGGCGCCCGGGAGGTGCCTGACCTGCTGGCCGCGGTGGCGCTCGAGGACGGCATCGGCGCGCGCTACCCCCACGAGATATCCGGCGGTCAGCGACAACGGGTGGCCCTGGCCAGGGCCCTCGCGTCCAGGCCAGAGCTCATCGTCGCCGACGAGCCGGTCAGCTCGCTTGACCTCCCCACCCGGGCGCGCCTGTTGGGGCTGATGGCGTCCATCCGCCAGGAACATGGCGTGGCGTTCCTGCTCATCACCCATGACCTGGCCGGGGTCGCGCGGCTGGCCACGAAGGTGGCCGTGATGTACCTCGGGCAGGTGGTGGAGCGGGGGCCGGCAGAGCTGCTGCTGAGCGCCCCGACGCATCCGTACGCGCAGGCGCTGCTGGACGCGGCGCCGCGGCTGGAGCAGGGGACCGCCCGCCCCGGCGCGGTCCTCCCTGGTGAGCCGCCCAGCCCGCTCGAGCTGCCGGGGGGCTGCGCCTTTCGCCCCCGCTGCCCGCTGTACGCCAGGCGCGGCGACAGGAGGTGCGAGACGGACGAGCCCGAGCTCCGACGCACCGGTGACGGTCACGCGGCGGCGTGCCATGAAGCAAACGCTGATTGAGATGCGCGGTCAGCGCGGGAGGCAGGACGCCTCGCCGTCAGTGCTCTACTCGATGGGCTCGACGTAGAACAACGAGATGACGAGACAGTGGAAGGCCTCGTCAGAGGACTGGGTCACCACGGTATCCACGATCTCGCAGTCGGGATGCTCCCTTATCCAGTCGGTGATGCGATCCCCCAGGCGATCGCGCTCCTGGGCCATGGTCGCGGAGAATATCTTTACGCCGTTGAAGGAGTTCTTTTTCAACCGTGTCTCGCTCGTCATGGTTCACCTCTTCGCCTTGCGTTTCGTGGGGGAGATTAGGGCAGGATGTCACCCCAGTAAAGGAGTTTGTCCCCGGCGCCCGCTACTCTTTGGGCGCCGGCTTTGGGGCGGCCTCCGGGGCGGCCTTGGGGGCCGCCTTGGGGGCCGCAGGCGGCTCCTTCTTGACGGGCAGGCGCTTGACCAGGGAGGTGGTCTCGCCCGGCTTGATGGTCACGCTGAAGTTGAATTTCTGGCCGTCCTTCTCGAAGGTGATCTTGTGCTTGCCCGGGCTGAGGCGGATCGGATTCGATTCGCTGATCGGCGTGCTGCGGCCGGTCTTCTTGCCATCGACCCAGACATACGCCCACGGGATGGTGCTGGCGATGAGCCGGCCCTTCGCCGCAGGAGCCGGGGCCGCGGCAGCAGGCGCGGGTGCCGGCTTGGGCGTCGGGGCCGCGGCAGGAGCCGTGGCCGCAGCAGCGGGCGCAGGTGCCGGCGCGGCGGGCTTCTCGTCGGGGAGGATCACCTTCTGCACCGGCTCCTCATCCGGCTGCTTCGTCGCCGGCTGCTCCTTCGCGGGCTCCTTGAGCTCCACCGCCGGCTTCTGGGCGGCGTCGCCCTTGGGGGCCGGGAGGTCGCCTTCCCCCTCCTTGAGCTCCTCTTCCTTCTTGATGTAGTGGACCGCCCGGGACCCCTCGGGGATGTAGTTGAAGTCAGGAAGGTCCTCTTCTTTGCCTCCGGAGGCGGCGACCTTGCGCTTGCCAGGGGTGGCGGCCCGCCTCGGCGCTGCCTTGCCGGCCGGCTTGCGCGCCGCCCCACCCGACGCCGCGGGGGCGGCCGCGGCGTGGCCCTCCACGGGCGCCTTGCCGGCCGCCGGCTGAGGCTCTCCTGCAGGCGCCTGTTCCGGCTCGCCCGGCTGCGCTGCTGCGGGGTCACCCGCGGCAGCCACCGGCGCTGCTGGAGCCGCCTGCTTGGCTGGCGGTTGCTTCCTTGCCGCTGTCTTGGGGGCCTTGCCGCCGGCGGTGGCGCCGGCCGGGGCGGCGGGCTCCTTCTTGTCCCCCCGGGACAGCAGCACCACCACGGCGATGCAGAGCAGCACCGCGATGACGCAGATGGCCACGAAGAACGGCTTCTTGGAGGAGCGGCTGTGGCGCTGGGAGTAGCTGTTGAAGTCGTCCTCGAAGGGCGAGGCGTCCTCCACCGTCGGGACGGCCATGAGGCCTGACTGGGAGCTGAACTGCGCCTCTCTGCTCTCGGCGCCCGCCGGATCGTCCAGGGTCAGGGGCGCTGCCGCGGCCTCGCTGACACCGCTGTGGGACGCCTCCACGAAGGAGATGCCGGCGTCCTCGGTGTCGATGGGGATGATCGGGTCCTCGACGGTGGGGATCGGCTCCAGGCCGCCCCCTTCCAGCCCCGGGTCGGTGGGCTGCTGGATCGACGCGGCGGGCTTGTCGTCCAGCGGCGTGGTCTCCTTGTAGTCCATGTCGTCCGCCGCAGGGGGCACGACCACCGGCAGGGGGCGGCCTGGCCCGGTGCCGCTGGGCGTCTTGTCGGGAGGCGGCCTGGGGGGCACGCCGATGCCGATGGGCGTCTTCTCACCGAGGAATTCGTCCCCCGGCGCGGCGAGGGTGGCCAGCAGCGCCACCTCATCCTCTTTCTTGCCGTCGCCGATGATGACCTGCGGCGGGCGGTCCGGCTCCCTGGCCTCCGCGGTGAACGCCTCGCTGCCCATGCGAGCGGTGGACTTGGGCGTGCGCAGGAGCATCACGCCGTCGTTGTCCGGGGCCGCGCGCTTCTCCTTGAGCTTGCGGTACTCCTTGGCGAAGGTCTCGCGGATCCAGGCCGACGCCTCGCTGGTGGTGCAGGTCAGGTCTGCCTGGATCGCGAAATCTTCGAGATCGTCCAGGAGCTCACCCGCCGTCTGGTACCGATCGTTCGGGTCCTTGGCCAGCGCGCGCAGCACGATGGGGTCGAGGTTCGGCGGCACCAGCGGGTTGATCTCCGATGGCGGGGTGATCTCGGCGCGCCGGACCATCTGCATGGTGATGATCTCGTTTTCGCCCTTGAACAGCCGCTTGTTGGTCAGGCACTCCCACAACACGGTGCCGGCGGCGAAGATATCGGAGCGGTGGTCGATGGGCTGGGCCATGACCTGCTCCGGCGACATGTAGCTGAACTTTCCCTTGATGCTGCCGGCCTGGGTCTTGGTCAGGCGCCCCATGGCCTTGGCGATGCCAAAGTCGATGAGCTTCACCATCCCCTGGTACGAGACGAGCACGTTCTGTGGGCTCACGTCCCGGTGCACGATGTGCATGGGCGCGCCGCCAGAGTCCTTGCTGGTGTGGGCGTACTCGAGGGCCTCACACGCCTTGCCGATGATGTGCATGATGATGCTCACCGGCATCGGCTGTCGAAGCCGCCGGTGATAGACCATCATCTCGCGCACGTCCTTGCCGTCCACCAGCTCGATGGCGATGAAGTACGCCCCGTCCACCTGGCCGAATTCGAAAATCTGGCAAATATTCGAGTGGTTGAGCTGTGCCACGGTTCGGGCTTCGTCGATGAACATGTCGACGAACTCCCGGTCGGTGGCCAGGTGGGGCAGGATCCGCTTGACCGCCACTTCCTTCTCGAAGCCCACCTCTCCGGTGGCCTTGGCGCGAAAGATCTCCGCCATGCCGCCCACGCTAATGCGTTCAACCAGGCGATAGCGCCCCAGATTTGATGGTAATTCGGCCAAGAGGCATCCCTTCCAGCTATGCGGAATGGTACGACAGTGGTTCTAACGCTGCAACAAATGGAAAGATCTACCAGTTCCCTCCAAGGCCCTCATTGGACACTCCGCGGGTGCTCCTCCTTGGGGGGCTCCCCCTTGGGGGCTGGCGGTGTCTGTATCGGCCGGGCATCGGTGGCGTCAGCGCCTGGCTTCTCTGCGGGGCTCACGTCGGTCACCGCGGTCTGGATTGTGTACATGTAGACCACGAGCATGATCAGGATAATGATGAAGGATATCCACTCGAAAGGGATCCTGTTGAGCAGCTTGTCTGGCTCGAAGAACCGCCCCCGTGACCGCTTGCGGATCCGCTGCTGGACCTTGCCCAGAAAGCCGGGCGGGGGTGGCACCCGCTTGAGCCCTGACAGTGAGCTCAGGGTCTGCCTCAGCTCCTCCAGCTCGTCGGCGCAGGTGGCACAGCCTTCCAGGTGAGCTTGCAGCTCGGCCACCTCCTGTGGCGAAAGCTCTCCTTCCAGGAAGTCGCTGAAATTTGCTTGGGCCTCTTCATGTTTCATGGTTCACCACCCGGTCAATCCAGGTGCTTCTTCAGCTTGTCTTTGAGCGCCATGCGGGCGCGGTGGAGCCTCGACTTCACCGTTCCCTCCGGCAACTGGGCGATCTTGGAGATCTCTGTGTAGGCCAGCCCCTGGATGTCCCTGAGCACGATGAGCAGCCGCTGATCCTCGTTCAGGTCCGCGATACCGCGCTGAACCGCCTCCTCCAGCTGGACGCCCGCGAACACCTCGTCCGGTCGGTGGATGTGGCTCTGCAGAGGCACCGCAGGGCCGCCGTCCCGGCCAGCAGCCTCGCGCTCGCTCAGCTCGTCAAACGGCTTGCCGGCGTGGAACTGCCGCCGGGCCAGGTACTTGTAGCGGTTCTTGCAGTGGTTGGCCGTGACCCGGTAGAGCCAGGTCGAGAACTTGCTCTCCTCCCTGAAGTTGCCGATGGCCTTGAACACCGTGATGAACACTTCCTGGGCCAGGTCCTCCGCCTCCTCCCGGTTACCCAGCATGCGGAAGATCAGGTTGAAGACCCGATCCTGGTACAGGCGCACCATCTCCCTGAAGGCATCCTCGTCCCTCTGCTTCAGGCGGCGAATGAGGCGGCGTTCCTTCAGGCTCATGGCTCGGCTCAGATCTGACGCTCTCCAGGTGAGACACGCATCTTACGTGAGAAGTTCCATCCAAGAAACGTAGACGTAGACCTGAACGTGGACGACCGCCCCCCCCAAATACCCGACCGCCTCTAACTCCCTCTACTCCACGACCCCCGCCACGATCTCCACCGCGCGCTGGCACTGGTCCCGGCTGACGTCGCGGTGGGTCACGGCGCGCACGCGGCGCGGGCCGATGGGGCACAGGTCGAGGCCCTGGCTGGCGCACTGCTCGATCAGGCTGGCCGTGTCCGGCGCAGGGGGCATCAGATCGAAGATCACGATGTTGCTCTGCACATGGTCCAGCTCCAGCTGGACGCCGGGCAGGGCAGCGAGGCCCTCGGCGAGCAGGCGGGCGTTGTCGTGGTCCACGGCGAGGCCGGCGACGTTGTGCTCCAGGGCGTACAGGCCGGCGGCGGCCAGGATGCCCACCTGGCGCATGCCGCCGCCGAGCATCTTCCGGTAACGCAGGGCCTGGTGGATGAAGTCGGCGCTGCCGGCGAGCACGGAGCCCACCGGCGCCCCGAGCCCCTTGCTCAGGCAGATGGAGGTGCTGTCCACCGGCCGCACCAGCGTCGCGGGATCCACCCCGGTGGCCACGGCGGCGTTGAGCAGGCGTGCCCCGTCCAGGTGCACGCCGAAGCCCTGCTCCCGGGCGAGGGCGGCGATGGCCTCCACCTCGTCCTGAGGGAAGACGCGGCCGCTGCCGCGGTTGTGGGTGTTCTCCAGCCAGACCAGGGTAGTGGGCGCAAGGTGGACGTTGGCCGGCTGCAGCGCCTCGCGCAGGTCGCGCGCCGTGAAGAGGCCTCCCTCGCCGAGGATGCGGTACTGCACGCCGCTCAGCGCGGCTGCGGCGCCGCCCTCGTAGGACACGCAGTGGCACCCCCAGCCCATGAGCACTTCATCGCCGTGGCTGGTGTGGACCCTCAGGGCGATCTGGTTCGCCATGGAGCCGGACGGGACGTAGAGCGCCGCCTGCATGCCGAGCAGGTCAGCCACCAGCTCCTGGAGCCGGACGACGGTGGGGTCCTCCCCCCAGACATCGTCGCCCACCTCGGCCTCGGCCATGGCTTGCCGCATGGCCCGCGAGGGGCGGGTGAAGGTGTCGCTTCGAAGCTCGATGCGATGGCTCATGCTACTTGTTCCCGGAGGCAGAGCCAGGCTTGCCGGGCTTGTCGGGCTTCGGCTTGTCGGGCTTCTTCTTCTTCTTCTCCTTCTTGCGCACCTGGATGGCGCGCGGCGGTGAGCCCTGCTCGTCCAGCAACTTGCGCTCCAGCTTGTCCAGGATCTGCAGCTCGATGAAGGACGGCTGGCCGCCGATGTCGAGCTGGACCTTGATCATGCGGTACCCCTCGTCGTTGACGAAGGTCAGGATCTCCATGGCGCCGCCGAACTCCTTGACCTTGCCCCGGCCGGGGTAGGCGAACAGGATGAAGCCCGAGTCCTTGTCCTTCTCCCGGATCGGATAGCCGAGGTCGGCGCGGATCAGGCGCACCGCCGTGGACCAGACCACGTTGACCGGGTAGGTGAACTCCTTGGAGTTCTTGCGCGCCTGAGCGGGGGCCGGCGCCAACATGAAGAGGGCGGCGAGGGCCGCCGCGCAAACGGATCGGTTCATCATCACCCTCCTACTTTCATGGGTCGACTCGATCCTGTCGACTTTTATTCTCGGCCCCCGGATCCCTGCTTGTCGTCGTCGCGGGTCACCGCCTCCCAGGCGCGGGTAAAGCTCACCTCACTGGAGAACATCGCCAGGAACCCGATGAGCGCGTACCAGCCGAAGTTGGTGACGTGGAAGGTGAGGATGTAGGCCGCGCCCTTCAGGGCGATGATGTCCTGGCTCAGGTAGAGCCCCAGGGCGCCCGCGGCGAACAGCTCGAAGTTGCCCGCGAAGGCCGGGCCAGCGGGGATCATGATGCCGATCCCCACGATGACCAGCACCCCCATGCCGCCCCAGAAGGAGAGGTCCATGCCGAAGCCGTGGGCCAGCTGCCAGATGGCCACGCCGTTCCAGAACCAGTAGGAGAGGGTGGCGAAGATGAACCACGCCAACAGCCTGGCGTTGGGCAGCACCTTGAACCCGTCGACGATGCCGGCGGCCACGCCGGCCAGCTTGTCGCCCAGCTTAGGGGAGATGATGGAGAACAGGCGGCGGCACAGGTCCACCGCGCCGTCCTTCTTCCACAGCGCCAGCACCGCGGCCACCAGCACGCCGAGGAACAGCCCGAAGGCGATGAGCCCCGCCATCAGGATCCAGCCGGGCACCACCGCGTCGGGCCGGGTCTTGGCCTCGGCCACGGCGACGAAGGTGACCAGCGAGAGGATCAGCCCGTCGAAGACCCGCTCCACCGCCATGGTCCCGAGACCGTGGCTCATGCGGATGCGAGGTGGATCTGCGATGAGGTAGGGGCGCACGAACTCACCCATGCGCAGGGGGAGCGAGACGATGGCGAGGAACCCCACCGAGGCCACGGGCATGATGCGCCGCAGGGGGACCTGCTCGATGGGGCGCAGCAGGAAGCTCCAGCGCCAGGCGCGGAAGAAGTGCTGCACCGCCATGGCGGCGAAGTAGGGCAGCATGACGCTCCAGTCCGCCTGCCGCAGCGCCTCGCCGGTGGTGGAGAAGTCCACCTTTCGCGTGGCGAGGTAGACCATCCCCGCGCCGATGACGAGGGAGATTAGCAGCCTGGAGAGCAGCTTCTTCACAGGGTGATCACCTTGTTCTGGTGGGGGCCGCGCACGTCGCGCGTGGCGTTGCGGGTGTCCACCACCAGCTGTGACTGCTCGCAGATGCGGCCGTAGTCCAGCTCGCTGTGGTTGGTGATGATCACCACACAGTCGAAGGCGGACAGGTCGTCCATGGGCACCGTGTTCATCTCCTTGCTCGCCACCACCAGGCGCTCGACGTAGGGATCGTGGTACGACACCTCGGCGCCGCGCTTGGCAAGCAGCTCGATGACGTCCAGGGCGGGGGACTCACGCACGTCGTCGATGTCCTTCTTGTACGCCACGCCGGCGATGAGCACGCGCGAGCCGTTGACCGGCTTGCGATGATCGTTGAGCGCCTCTGCCACCAGGTCCACCGTCACCTCTGGCATCGCCGAGTTGATCTCGCCGGCCAGCTCGATGAACCGGGCGTTGTACTTGAGGGTCTTGAGCTTCCAGGAGAGGTAGTGTGGATCGACGGGGATGCAGTGCCCGCCCAGGCCGGGGCCCGGGTAGAAGGGCATGAAGCCGAACGGCTTGGTGGCCGCGGCGTCGATCACCTCCCAGGTGTCGAGGTCCAGCTTCTGGCACATGAGCGCCACCTCGTTGACCAGCCCGATGTTCACGGCGCGGTAGGTGTTCTCCAGCAGCTTGACCATCTCGGCGGCGTCGCAGGTGGAGACGGGGACCACCGTGTCGATGAAGTGCTCGTAGAGGGCGAAGGTGAGCTTGGTGCACGCCTCGGTCATGCCGCCCACCACCTTGGGCGTGTTCTTGGTCTGGTACACCGGGTTGCCCGGGTCCACGCGCTCGGGCGAGAAGGCGAGGAAGATGTCCCGACCCACGCGGTAGCCGGTGCGCTCCAGGTGCGGCGCCAGCATCTCGCGAGTGAAGCCCGGGTAGGTGGTGGACTCGAGCACGATCAGCTGGTCGCGGTGCAGGTGGGGCAGCAGCGCGTTGGCGGCGCTCATGATCAGCGAGACGTCCGGGTCCTTGGTCTTGTTCAGCGGGGTGGGCACGCAGATGATCACCGCGTCTCCCGAGCCGAGCACCACCGGGTCGGCGGCGCCGCGCAGGGTCCCGGCCTCCACCAGGGGGGCCAGCTCCTCGTCGCTGATGTCGCCGATGTATGAACGCCCGGCGTTGATCTCGGCCACCTTCTCCTCGGAGATGTCGAAGGCCACTGTCTCGAAGCCAGCGCGCGCGCTCTCCACGGCGAAGGGGAGGCCGACGTAGCCGGCGCCTATGACCACCACGCGGGCGGTCTTTTGCTCGAATTTCTGCAGCAATGTATCCATCTCGGTCTTCTCCGTAGGGATCAGGGCTCGGGTATCATACCAGCGAGGATCTGTCTCGGATTATCGCCAAGCAGCCGCTCCAGCAGCTCTTCCCCCAGCTTGTTGCGTACCCACTCCATGCCGCGCCGGCAGCCGTCGAGATCCGCCACGCCGTGGGCGTCCGAGGCCAGCGCGTGGACCCAGCCGTCCCGCACCAGGCGGCGAGCTTCGCGGCTGCTCCACCAGCCTGCCAGGGAGGGGATGTTGAGCAGCAGGGCCCCGCCAGCGGCCAGGGCGTCGAGGCGCTCCTTGTTGTTGGTGATCTCCGGGAACCGCTCCACGTGGGCCACCACCGGCAGGCAGCCGCTCTGGCGGAAGGCGTAGAAGTGGTCCCTCAGGTGGAGCGGGACGGCGAAGGGGGTGAACTCCAGCAGGAAGGCCTGGCCGCCCGGATAGGTGGGGAAGGCCCGGGTCTCGAGATCCAGCAGCCGGTCCCCCCACATGTTTTCGCCAGCAGGATCATGGATCCGGGCGTCGGAACCGGCGCTGGCCAGGGCGGCGCGCAACGCCTCGGTGGCGTCCAGGGTCTCCTCCGCGGTGGGCATCCAGGATCCGGGCTTCTGGTGCGGTGTGGGGTAGAATTCGGCGAACCCCAGCTCCTGAAGGCCCAGGACCAACTCTACGGCGGTTTCCACGGATTCGGGACCGTCGTCAACCTTGGGCAGGATGTGGCAATGGAGATCGACGAAGCCGTTCATGTTGGCGATGCTGCTTTCCTGGGCAGGAAGAGGTGATATTTTACTAACGTAAAACTAACGTGCAACGTGCAATTTTCCGTTGTAATTATGGAATGGTGGTTGACCGGTATACAGGCCCCTGGTATATACTTTCGCCGATTTTGGAGCCCTGATCTGGGGGCCTGTGGTACACCCTGTACAGCGCAAGAGTCAGAAAAAAGGAACAAGGTATATGGCCGATAAGAAACCTAATTCCGTTCTCTTCTCATTGAAGGAGCTCAGGCGCATCGAGGACGAGCGCGTCCAGCAGGAAGAGGACGACCAGAAGAAGCAGGAAGAGGAGGCCCAGGCTGCCGCGGAAGCTGCGGAGCGGCAGAAGGTCGAGGCGGAGGAGCGCAAGGTCCGCGAGGAGGAAGACCGGATCAAGCGCGAGGCGGATGAGAAGGAGCGCCAGAAGCGCGAGGAGGAGCTCCGCCTGCAAGAGTCCGAACGCCAGGCCAGGATTCAGGCCGAGATGGAGCTGCAGAAAGCCCGCGAGGAGGCCGCCATCAAGGCCAAGGCGCTGGAGAAGAAGGTGCCGTGGGTACCCATCGGCATCGCCATCGGCGTCCTGGTCATCGGCATCGCGGGCCTCGGCTACTACTCCATGCAGCAGGAAGAAAAGCAGAAGCAGATGGCTGCCGAGATCGCCAAGAAGCGGGCCGAGATGGAGAAGTTCCGGGCCGAGGTGGCGGAGAAGGAGCGCCTGTACCAGGAGCAGCAGGAGACCCTGGCCAAGCAGAAGCGGGATCTGGAGACCAAGCTCTCCGCAGCCAAGGACGACGCCGAGAAGGACCTGCTGCGCAAGCAACTGGCGGCCCAGCGGGAGAAGGAAGCCAACCTGAGCCGCTCCAGGGCCAGGCAGCGCGCCGCCCAGCGCAAGCGAGCCAAGAAGCTGCGCATCGGAGACACCTCCGACCCGATCCACGGCCTGTAGGCCGCACAGTAGGGGCCCATTCCTGGTGCTCCTGCCCTGCTGACTCCCGCCTCTCCACCACTATCTGTTGACCGTCAATCGGCGTCGGGCTTCAGGCCTCAGGCTTCAGGCTAGTCCCTGACCACTGCACCTGAAGCCTGAAGTCCGAAGTCTGAGGCCAGCGCGCGTCGGCGCGCCTCCAGTTGTTAGCTCTCGCACTGCAGGTTGGCTGCCCACCACCTGGGGGGAGCAAGAGGGCGCGCTACCTGACCTTGAACACCTGGGGGGCCTTGTAGCGGCGGTCGTTGTACTCGACCTCAAAGTAGCCGGTGCGAGCATCGCTCGGGATGGTGACCACCACGCGGCGGCCTCCCTGCAGGGTCTTCTTCGGCAGTGGGCGACCATCGAAGAAGATCAGCACTTCCTGGTGCGGCGGGTTGATGGACAGCGTCACCTCGGAGCCGCGGCGGCCGCGCTTGGGCGCGAAGTCGAACTCGATCTCCGGCTTGGGCTGGTCCACCGTAAACGCCATCTTGCTGAAGGCGCCCTTGCCGTAGCTCTCCACCCGGAACTTGCCCGACGGCGCGTCGTCCGGGATGGCCACCACGACCTCCGCCGAGACCAGGGTCTTGATCGGCAGCTCCGTGTCGCCCAGGAATACCTTCATCCCCTCGTGGAAGTGAGCGCCGTTGATCCGGACCTCGCTCCCGGGCAGCGCGTGCAGCGGGAAGAATGAGCCGATCTCGGCAACCTTGCGCACCCTGAAGATGGCCTCCGAGCGCGCGCTCCCGGCCCGCGTCACCACCACCAGGTTCGCGCTCCGCACCTCCCTCGGGATCTGGACGGTCACCTCGTGGGGCAGGGCCTTGCGCACGACCTTCAGCCGTTTGCCAGCGATCATCACCTCGAGCCCCTTGAGGAAGTTCGCGCCCTTGATGGTCACCTCGGTGCCGGCGGGCCCCTCCACGGGGCTGATCTCGCTGATACCAGGCGGCAGGATCACTTCGAAGTTGCCCCGCGCCGGAAACACCCGCTCCCCGCGCTTGATCCCGAGCTTGCCCGAGGTGACCCCCGCCGGCAGCTCCACCACGATGTGGTTGTGCCGCAGCGATCTCATGGTCAGGGTGCCATCACCGATGACCACCTGGTCGCCCTCCAGGAAGCTGTTGCCGGTCACCGTGATGCGCGTGCCCGGCGCGCCATACCTGGGCGCGAACGACTTCAGCTTGGGGGGCCGCACCACTGTGAACAGCTCCGAGGTCACCACCCGGCGACCTCTCCGCCCGCGCAGGGCGATCTGCCCGGTGGTGTGCCTGCGGGTCACCTGGACCTCGAAGAAATCATGGCCCTTGCTCTTGATCGGCATCTTCTGGCCGTTGAGCCGCACATGGTCCGACGGCTCGAAGTTGCGGCCCTCGATGCGGACGATCACGCCCGGCTCTCCTCGATCAGGCGAGAACTTGGTGATGGCCGGCGCGGCCAGCAGGATGTCGAGCGGCTTCTTGACTCTCGCCCGCGGCTTCTGGCCCCGGCGCAGCTCGATCTTCGCCGTCCTCGCCCCCTTGGGTACGGTCAGCTCCACCCGGTCGGGCTTGAACGACTTGCGCGGCATGGCGAGGTCGCCCAGGAAGAACTCGTCGCCCGGGTGAAAGTTCTGTCCGTACACCACGATGGTGTCCCCTTCGCCGGCCTGGCGGGGCTGGTAGGTGCGGATCTTCGGCGGCTTGATGACGTGGAACATCTTGTCCAGCGTCACCTCCCGGAAGCCGGTCTTGAGCACCACGAACTTGTCAGATACGGCCCGGGGCGGGATCTGCACCTTGATCTCGGACTCGCTCTGGCCCTTGATCTTCAGCAGGCGCCCGTTGAAGCGCACCTTGCACGTGTCGTCGAGGTGCTTGCCCCGCAGGACGACCATGGTGCGCGGCGGGCCCTCCGCAGGCTCGAAGCCGTCGATCTGCACCTCCTGCCGCACGGCCCCCTTGGGCCCCGCGGTCGGCGCGACGCGCTTCTTCTTCTTCTCCTTGCCTTCTTCGGCAGGCGGGGCCGCCGAACGCTGGGCGATGGCCGGCGCGGATATCAGCAGGCCGGTGAACAGGAACAGGCTGGCAGCGGCTCTTACCATGACCTTCATGATCTCAACTCTCCGTCGGTGGGTCCGGTGGCTTGTGGTCCACACGGGAATATACCTCAGCTTTCCCGACAATATTCAACCTGGCTGATTTCCCCCCACGAACGACCGAGGGCGCCGGGTGGAGACCGCGGCGCCCTCATGACTTCTTTGACTTCCTGGAGGCGGCAACCAGATTCGAACTGCCTCAGGTCGGTACGGTAAACATGCTGCGAAACGCGAACTTGGCCCGTACTGACCTGGAAGGATTCGGAAACCGGCTGCTGTCCTGTGATGGGCCGTGTCGGCCTGTGTCGGACTGTTGTGCAGGTTCACGCGAACATAGCGCGAACATGGCGGCTCAGAACAAGCGCGCCTGGGTGTCCTTAGGCAGGGGGCGACCCGCAGTCTTTGCTTGCAACCAGCAGCTTCAAG
>CAZEFW010000083.1:0-21218 GCA_964511535.1 uncultured Myxococcales bacterium
CCTGTCAACCTAATTCAGGGCTGAGATGGGGACATTTCTAACTGGACGCTACACAAGCTGAAGCAGGGGCCGCGCCAGTACCCGGGCCGGAACCGGAAATGACGGCGTTAGCAAGCATCTTGGAGAATAGGGTATGGTTTAGGAACCGGAATGTGGGCCCGGGACGGTTCGCAACCCAACGCCGGGCCGTTAGCCAGCCTCAAGGTACACGCCGGACAAATCGGTAACACTTTAGTCCGTACACGGAATTAATACCCAACGGCATGCATTCATTGAACAGAATCCTGAAACCCACTGGGCCAGCCTTAGGGGAAATAGCTCCATAGGATTCTTCATTGCAGTCAGCGTTTATACATCAACAAGTTAGGGCGTTTTAGCACAGTGGAATGTTGATGGATTAATGTACACCTGCGATTGCATCGACTTTGCCACTGGTATCAACAAACAAAAGCTTCAGGAGCCTTATCAATCGGCTATGGAAGACCTCGCTTGCGATAGGAGACTTTGATAGAAAGAGGAGCGCATGTTACGTGAAATGGAGAAATACCCGTGCTGTATGGATTCGCTCTAGGCTCGCATTTGTGTCCAGAAGATAATGGCAAGGTGCAAATCGTGACATTGCCGGAATTCCAAACCATGAATAGGGTGTGCCGATCTACTGCGGTTATGGATACGACCTTGCCATGATTAGGCGTCGCAGCAATGGCTATATTGGCTTTCCATTGGAACGACAATCCCCAGAAGAAGACGATTGTTAAAATGCAGAGGATAAACAATGCAACAAGCGTCAGATTTTTTCTCTGCACGACTGATCTCCATTTTCTAGGGGTGCAATTTTTAATGCACATATCGGTCCAATAAAGTGCATGGGAAAAAGTTCTAAGATTCCAACCTCTAGTTAGCCCCCCGTGGGCCTACGTGTTGGAAATCTGACAACCTGTTCGAAAGCGACAGGACTCGACGGGAGCGGATATTCAGCCGAGCGTTCGTGCTCTATGTACTAGAGGCGATATTGGTAAGCACAATGTGATGTCACGGTTAAATACAAAAGGATGCATTGCCCAAGAAGTTGGCCGAACAAACAGCATTGGGCGCGTGGGAATATCTGAAATCTGCCGCAGACAAGGCTCAGGCTATGAATTTGGGCAGGACCCGAGATCCAATAGGAAGCTACTTTGGAGTTGGCTGAGACCTTTGTTATGTAACTAGTTTTGAATCGAGATCCGGCTAGCACACACCTAAGAGGCCCCGGCCGTCAATAAGTAAACGTATTCCATCAGCCAGACCTTCGCTGGCTATTTGCCACAGGATAAATCCGACAGGTCGTTAGCTCCGGCTCGATTTCTTGGTGGGAGGGCAGGCAAAGGCTCTGCCTCCAAACACCTATTGAGGCTCAAGCATCAGTACCAACGCGGACTGCGACCGCGTGAACCGACGCCTGCCCGGCGCGGCTTGGCATCTGGCGGCCTAGAAGCATATCCGGACCCTCTTGCCGTCCCATTCAATCGACGCCATGGACCGTGTGGGCTCCTGGCGAGCCAGGGCGGACGCGTGGTAGATTGGGCAACGTCATGGATGCCTAAACGGGGGGACCTTCTTGTATTCTCGCTGCAGCCCGAGATTCCCGATGTTCATGGTCTGCCTGTGGACGGCCTGCCTTTGTCTGCTGCCAGGTCTTTTCAGCACGGCGGCAGCGCAGGGGCAGCCTGAAGAGGCGGCGAGCCCTGAGGATCGCCGCTACCAGGTGCCGGTAGCGAGTGGCGGCGGTTCCGAGGGCGACGCAGCCAGGGGCTCCGCTGCAGAAGAAGGCAGCCGAGAGTATGTGCTAAGGCCGAGAGCCTTCAGTCCCAACAACATGAAGTTTAGCGCCGCCCAGAGGGCCATGTTGATGCTGCTGGGGGCCAGGCTGGATGCATTTGACCTGCGGGTGGCCGAGCGGCTGGGGGGGCGTGGGTTTGGTTCGGAGGCGTTTGTCAGCTCGTATCGGAAGTACTCGGAGATGCGGAGTCGAGGGACGGACTACAGGCACTTTGATCGGTGGGTGGTGGAGACCATCGCGGTGGGGACGGCGCTGAATTTGAGCGAGAAGGAGCTGGGGGATTTGGTGTCGCACCGGCATGATGCGCACCTGTCCATCACCGAGGCGTACAACCGGCATGTCGCTCCGAAGAAGGCCCACCGGAACCTCGGCATCATCTTCACGACCATCGGCGCGGCCGCGATTCTCGGCGGCGGCCTGTTCCTGGGGCTCAGGGAGGACAGGTACGGGCAGGACAAGAAGTCTCACGTGATCATGGGCATCACGGGTCTGTCGCTGGGCGGGCTTTGCGAGCTGGTGGGCATTCCGCTGCTGGTCTATGGCGTCATGAACCCGAGGGAGACCTATCCGGAGGGGGCGCTCGACTCGGAGCCTGTTGAGCGGCTGAGGTCCAGAGCAGCAGATCGGCGCTGACGGGACGACATCCACGCGGCGCTGTGATTTCCCGCTGAACCTCTCAGCTGCTCCGCATCAACACCCGCGCCGGTGCGCCGTCGGCGCCGGCCAGCCTCAGCGGCAGGCACAGCAGCTCGCACTGGCCCGGCTCGGCTTGCGTCAGGTCGAGGCCCTCCACCACCCACACGCCGGCGGACAGCAGGGTCCTGTGCGCCTCGTAGCGCGCTGACTGGGGGCCGTCCACGGACAGGGCGTCGATGCCCAGCAGCTTGACCTGCTGCCCGGCCAGGTACAACGCCGCCTCGGGCGACAGGTGCACGTAGCTCGACGACAGGGGCTCTTCCCACCAGCGGCGATCAGAGTTGTGGGTCTGCAGCAGCAGCCGCTCGCCTGGCTGGACGTCGAAGCGCGCCAGCTCGTCCGCGGTGACCTGCTCCGGGTCCTGGATGCGCAGCACCCGGGCCGGGCCGATCATGGCGTCGGGGGGCATGGCGTCCACGGTCTCGCCGCGGCGGAAGAAGTGCGCCGGGGCGTCGACATGGGTGCCGGTGTGGGCGCTGATGTCCAGGTGGGTCACCGAGTAGTCGTCGCCCCGGCCCAGGTCCTGCGAGCGCGACACGTGGGGCGCGGGGTCGCCGGGCCAGCGGATCATGCCGTCGGAGATGGGGACGCTGATGTCGAGCCAGCCGCCGCGGGACGCCACCGGCTCAGTCCTCGCTGCTCTCGCCGTCGCCGTCGCCGTCGCCGTCGACCTCGTCCGCCTGGCCGGAGAGCATCTTGTCCACCTGATCCTGCATGTCCATCACCCGCCCGGCGTAGGCCAGCTGGTCCTCCAGGCGCTTCTTTTCGGCCTCCAGCTGCTCGGAGCGCTGGCGGTAGTATTCGGACACCAGCTTCAGCGCGCTCTGGGTCTGCTCCACCACCTGCTCGGCCTGCTGGTCCGAGGCGATGCGGTCCAGGGACAGGGCCGCGGACCCCGTGACCACCGGAGGCGGGGGCGCCGCCGGGGCCGGCTGCCCCTCGGCGCCGGGCATGGGTGACGCCTCGGGATCCACCGGGGTGTTGGCCCCGGCCCAGGCCGCCGTCTCCTGGGCCGTCAGCGGGTCCTCCATGGGCGGCGCCTCGGGCGGGGGCGGCGAGGTCTGCGACTGGTGGTGCTCCAGCTCCCGCGTGAACGGACCGATGGCCGGGTGCAGGTCGCCGAACCGCTCGCGCAGCAGCCCGTCGAGCCGACTGAACTGCTCCCGGCACGCGGCGATGGGTGTGTAGTCGTCGTTGTTGGGCTGCATGGTGCCGAGGAACCGGGTCAGCGTCTGCAGCATCCAGGTGTAGTCCCCGGCGCGCCCGCGCAGCCGCCGCAGGGCCGGGAACATCACCTCCCACGAGGACTCCACGATGTCACCGTACGCCTTGAGGCCGGCCGCCAGCCCGGCGTACTGCTCCTCCACCAGCAAGGCCACGCACAGGCTCGACAGCAGGGTGGTGTCCTTGGTCCGGGTGGACAGCAGCATGGTGGACACTTCGATGACCTGGGGCCAGTCCGGGGTCAGCCCCTCCACCGACTGGAGCTTCTTGATCTCCATGTCCACCTGCTCGAACTCGTCGTCGTAGCGGCAGTCCTCGCCGCCGGGGTCGGCCTCGCTGATGGGCTGGGACCAGGTGGCGGCGCGGGTCTCGATGTCGCTCATGGCTATGCCTCGCGGTGGGTCTTGGTTGTCATGCGCCGAGCAGGGCCTCGAGGGGGGCGTCAGGCGGCGGCAGCGCCACCTCGCCGGGGTCCTCCTCCCAGGTCGCCAGGTCGCAGATGTTGTCGTCCTGCCACTGCGGGGAGAGCAGGGCAGGCAGGGCCTTGCTGGAGCAGACGCCCGGGTAGAGCAGCATGTGCCCCGGGCTCCACAGCGCGCTCGGAACCAGCGGCCGGTCGAGGCCCCGCCGCAGCAGGGCGAGCCAGAAGCCGGCGTTGCCCTGGGCCTGCTGACCCAGGGGGCAGCGCAGCCCGTAGCGCGGCAGCGGCTTGCCGCCCTTCATGGACCGGGTCACCTGGTGGATCAGGCCCACCGCCTTGCCGGTCTGCATCAGGGCGCTCAGGCCGAGCATGGTGTTGAACGCGGCCAGCCAGGGGGTCTGCCCGAGGTACGCCTGGTGCGCCTCGCGGGCGCGGGCGAAGCTGGCGGCGTCGGGCGGTTGCAGCGCCCGGGCGGCGGCCAGCAGCTCGTCCCGGCTCAGGGTGTTTCGCCGCTGCAGCACGCTGGTGGCCGCGGCGATGAACGGCTCGTGGGGCGCGGCGTCGAACCCGTCGGCGGCCAGGCTCTGGTCCACGTAGGCGAAGATGATCAGCGGGAACTGCCGGCCGATCTCGTCGCGGCTGGGGGCCATGACGCCGAGCAGGGCGCTGCCCGCCCGCGCCTCGCCCGGGAACCCGAGCAGGAAGCCGGCCGAGAAGAGCGAGCCGTAGGCCGCGTCGAAGTCGGGCAGCACGCGGCCCGCCCGGTCGATGGCCGCCGAGAGCCACTCGTCGAGCAGCGAGATCTCCGGCCCCGAGGCGTTCTCCCGCAGGAAGTCCCCGGCGCCCGGATGTTTGCCGTACAGCCCCACGCCCGCCGAGCGGGACGGTGGGGGCGCCTTCTTCTTTTTCTTGCGGCCGAACAGCATCAGTTCACCCGCTCCTCCTGTCAGCCACGCGGACAGCGCATGCCGCTGCGCAGCAGCCGCCGCAGCATCAGCGGGTTGTCGCTGCGCTGGGGCTTGAACTCCATCTGTACCCTGATGGTGCCCTCCTTGAGGGTCCACTCCATTCGGTACCAACTCCCCTTGCGCACCACCGACGCGTCGTCGATGAGCCGCAGCAGCGCCCAGTCGCCCTGGCGCACGATCTGCTCGCTCAGCCCCTCGCTGCCGCGCACCGTCAGCCGCGCCTCCTTGCGCGTCTCGCCGGGCCACTTGTAGACCCACCAGTCGCGCGGGCCCATCTTGTAGGTGTTGGCCGTGCCGTCAATCGACAGCTTGATGTCCGAGACCATGTACGGCGACCCCTCGGCGATGATCGGCTCCGCGGGCCTCACGGTGAAGCTGAACGCCGGGGCGCTGGCGCCCGAGGGGAACAGGGAGTCGGTCACCGCGCGGGCCTTGCTGTAGAACGCCAGGATGGCCGGCGACACGCGCTTGCCCGGCTTGACCGTGTAGCGCTTGCCCGACAGCTCCACCTGGTCCTTGAGCGTCTCGTTGAAGAAGGTCCACACCTTGCCGTCCGGCTTGAACAGCTCCGCCACGTCCCCGATGAGCGCCTCATCCGAGCCGCCCCCGAAGGGGTACTTGCCGGCCAGCTTGGCGAAGTCGCCGCACACGTTGGCGCTGAAGCTCTCACCGGTGGCCTCGCTGACGCCCGTGGTCACGGCCACCATGGTGAACTTGGTGGGCGCCTCGAGCAGCCGCTTGAGCGCGGCGTTGAGGGCGGAGGGCGAGAACCCCTGCATCAGCCGCTCGGTGAAGCGGTTGGTCTCCTCCACCGCCGCCTCGAAGTCGCTGGTGTCGGCGGTGTCCTTGCCTCGCAGCTGGCCCAGGGCGTCGGCCACCTTGGTCAGCCGCTCCAGGTACTGCTTGAGCCCCGAGATCTGCTTGGCGCCGTCCGCGGCAGGCGGCGGCTTGACCAGGGCGTGGAAGTCGCCGTAGTACTTCTCGGTCTTGGTCTTCTTGCGCGCGCCGGCGGCGGCTTCCTTGGCCTTCTTGTCCAGGCCCAGCGCCTCGGCGCCCTTCTTGTACTTGCGCAGCTTGCCGCCCCGGCGGTCGATGGCCTTGCCCAGGGTGTCGCCGCTGACGCCCGGGGTGAAGTCGGTCTGGAACGCCACCGACTTGAGCAGCAGCTCGAACAGCGGCGGCGAGCCGGTCAGCTTGTCCAGCAGCTGCAGCGACTCCTCCTTGTCCCGTGGCTCCACCAGCGAGATGCCGCCGATGAACTTGAGCCACGCCGAGCTGTACTTGTCGTAGTAGCGGTCCATCAGCTTGTCGGAGGTCTTGACCGTGGAGTCCTTCCACAGCACCCACGACTCGCCCTCGGTCTTGCGCACCAGGCTCTTGACCTTGCTGTAGCCGTCGCGCGTGAACACCCCCGGCACCGAGGCCTGGCTCACCAGCTTGGTCTCCACGCGGCCCTGCAGCGCGTCGCGCAGGGTGTAAGGCGGCAGCTCCTCCTCCAGCCGCTCGATGGAGCGCTTGTACAGCACGTCCGCCTCCAGCAGCCGCTTGCGCACCTTGGTCACCAGGGCGTCGTCCCGCTCCAGCCACGTGGCCTGCTTCAGCTTGCGCTTGCGCAGCTTGAGGTAGTGCTTGGCCAGCGTCGAGAGCAGCTCCTCCTGCGCCGTGACCGTGGGCGGCAGGCGCTTCTTCCACTCGCCCAGCAGCACCGGCAGGGCGAAGTCCACGTCCAGCAGCGATATGTCGGTGACCATCAGGTACGCCTTGAGCAGGTCGTATCCGCGGGTGGCGTCATCGGCGGTGCCCTGCCAGGTGTCGAGGTTGATGTCCGCCAGGCTCGCCTCGAGCTCCATGCCGGTCAGGTCGGCGAAGATGCGGAACATGCGCTTGGCGAACACGGCCTCGCTCGGCTTGACCAGCTCGTCGCCGCTGTAATAGCCGAAGTTGTACGTCCACGGCTCCCCGTCCTCGCGGTAGGTGGTCAGCAGGTCGATGTGCTGGCTCATCTTCTCCAGCGCGCGCAGGTTCTTCATCACCTGTTCGGGGTCGCGCACCGTGGCCAGCCGGGTGGTCTCGGCCAGCTTGCGGGTGTTGTTGATCAGCGAGCGGTTCTTTGAGAACGACAGCGTGGACAGCGACACCGCCGTGACCGACACCAGCAGCCCCACCGCCATGGCGGCCACGCGCAGGCGCCACTTGCGGGTCCGGTGGGACACGGTCTTGCCGCCCAGGTTTCGATCCGGGATCAGCACCCGGGTGAAGAGGTGGTGCAGGAAGTAGCTCTTCTTGGCCTTGCGCTCGGCGCCCCCGGCGGCGTCGGCGGCGTCGAGGCCCATGGCCTTCTCCATGCTGCCGGTCACCTGGTCCATGGGGCGCCCTTCCTGGGTGCCGCTGCACCAGTACACCCCGCGCAGGCGGGGCGACTCGGCGTACGGGTTGTAGACGAAGACCCGCTTGAGGAACGCCGCCAGGGCCGGGCGGGCCGCCTCGAGGTTGGTCGGGAACTGGTAGACCGCCGCCCGGGCGTCGGGGCGCGCCGCGGGCATGCGCGCCAGCATGCGCCGGCGCAGCGAGCCGAGCAGCACCTCCAGCTCCTCCTCGAACAGCCCCTCCACGTCAGCCTTGGCGTCGGTCAGCGGCACGGTGAAGCCGAGCACCTGCGCCCGCTTGGACTTCTTCAGGTCGCTGAAGAACTCCACGAACCCGCCCAGCAGGTCGCACTTGGAGAACAGCACGTAGACCGGGACGATCATCTCCAGCTCGCTGATCACCTGATCCAGCCGGCTGCGAATCTTGGCCGCGATGTCCTCCACCTCGTCAGGGGAGGCCGCGATGAGGTCGCTGATGGAGATGCAGACGATGAGCCCGTTGAGCGGGTTGCGCTTGCGGTAGCGCTTGAGCAGCCGCAAAAACTCGATCCACTCCTCGTAGTCCTCGTCCTCGGAGGTGTAGCGCCCGGCGGTGTCCAGCAGGATGGCGTCGTCGGAGAACCACCAGTCGCAGTTGCGCGTGCCGCCCACCCCCTTGATGGAGCGCTTGCCCCCGGAGGTGTAGGGGAAGTTGAGGCCCGAGCGGAGCAGGGCGGTGCTCTTGCCCGCCGCCGGGGGCCCCACGATCATGTACCAGGGCAGGGCGTACAGCGCGGTGCCTTTCTGGCCGCCGATGCGGCTCTTCTTCAGCGAGCCCACCGCCTCCTCGAACCCCTCGGTGAGCAGCGCGATCTCCTCGGCGTTGGCGCCGGGGCGGGCCGCGGCCTGATCGTTGGCAGCCTGCTGGCGCAGGCCGTCCTCCAGCCCCCCCGCGGCCTTGCGGTCGAGGATCGCCTTGACGATGAAGTAGATGATGGGCGGCAGCACCAGGGCGCATATGATCAGCACCCGCAGCCAGACGCTGGTGATGCCCACGAAGGGCGCGCCGAGCCAGATCCCCACCGCCAACAGCAGGATGACCACCTCGAACAGCAGCAGCTTCCACATGGCGTCAGGTCCCCTTTGCCAGCTTCATCAGCAGGTCCACCGCGTCGCCGCGGCCCACCATCAGCAGAATAAAGAACAGCGCCACCACGAGCACCGCCACCAGCAGCGCAGCGCCGGTGACCGGCAGGAAGGGGAAGTGCTTGCCCTCACCCACCGCCTCGTCGGGCGGGTCGCCGTGGGGCGACAGGCGCCGCAGCTTGCCCCGGACCAGCTCCCGCCGCAGGTCGTTGAGCAGCCCCGCCAGCTGCGGCTCGAGCCGCGGGTCGCGGTACTGCCCCTTGAAGCCGAGCAGGATGCACAGGTAGTACACCTCCGTGGCGTCGGGGGACTGCCGGCGCAGCTGCGCCAGCCGCTCGAAGAAGTTCACCCCCGCCAGGGCCTCGCCGAAGAACTGCGCCTGCAGCGGTTGGCTGGACCAGGTCTGCTTGTCCTGCCACCCGCTGTACAGGATCGCCTCGTCCATGAAGGCGGACAGGGCGTACTGCGAGGCCTCGATCTCGGCGGGCAGGCAGCCGCGCCGGGTGGCCATGGCCTTGAACCCCTCGAACATGGACAGCACCTGCTGGCGCAGGGCGCCGGCGTCGGGCAGCTCGGCGGTGCCGTTGGCGATGGTGGCGCCGAGCAGCAGCAGGTCGCGGCTCAGGTCGGCCAGCGTCTGATCTTGCGCCATGGTCTCTAGCCCTCCACTGCGAGCAGCTCCAGCGTCACCCGGTCAGGGCTGATGGGCTGGTAGATGGCGATGTTGCCGGAGTTGACCACGCTGTCCCAGTGCGGGCCGGCCGGGTCGAGCCGCATGTAGACCATGTGCGCCCGCACTGGGATGGCCGCCGGCGGCGACAGGTCGATCTCCGCCGGCACCCCGGGCAGCGCCGAGGAGACGATCTGTGAGATCTGGTCCAGCGAGCCGATCTTCAGGTAGCGCGGCAGGTCCTGGCGCAGCGACTTTTCGGGCACGTCGCCGCCCACCACCAGGTACAGCTTGTGGGTCCGCAGCAGGTGCGGATCCGAGGGCGCGCCCACGAACAGGCCCGCCTGCCGCTGCTCGAGCGCGATGGTGGAGTAGCGGCTGGCAACCACGGTGCCGAGCAGCTCCATCAGCTTGTCGAACAGCGGGAAGAAGGTGCTGGACAGGTCGAGGAACGAGAACGCCGGCAGGTCCTCGGGCGTGGCCCCCACCTCGAAGGAGTTGAGCTGGCCCGCCAGCGAGCAGAGCGACAGGTAGAGCTGCTCCGGGTGGACATGCCCCTCGTGGTTGTAGTGCAGCATCCGCGGCAGCCAGGTGTTGAGCGTGTGCATGTACCAGAAGGTGGACATGTCCGCGGCGCCGAACTCCAGCATGTTGCCGGCGCGGCCGCCGTAGCGCTCGGCCAGGTTCTTCTGCTTGGCCCCCATGGCCGCCACCAGCCGCGACAGGCGGTCCATCAGCGCCCTGGAGGAGCGGATCTTCAGGCACGGCGGGATGTAGTCGTCGCTCACCCGCAGCGACCCCGACTCCCCCACCTCCAGCGCGGCCAGCTTGATGCAGATGTAGCTCTGCCGGTTCTGGTGCCCCAGCAGCAGCTGGGCGTTGGGGCGCAGGCAGTCCACTGGCGCGTCGGCGGAGCCGCCGTAGATGTCGGGCACCTCCTCGACGGTCTGGGCGTAGCGCGTGCCCGCCGCGCTGCCATCGCCGGCGTAGTTGGCGGTGCCCCGGCTCTCGGTGCCGGGCACGGCCAGGTAGACGTCCAGCTGCTGGCTGCCCCCCACGAGCGCCCCGCTGGACATGGCCACCACGCCCTGCAGGGCGCGGTCGGCGTCCAGCTGCAGCAGCATGCCGTCGGGCATCACCGCGGTGCAGTTCTCCACGCGGAACAGCCCCCGGGCCAGCTCGCCGTCGTCGATCTCCAGCTCCGCGACGCCCCAGCCATACTCTGCCAGCGCGGTCAGCCGCCGGTCGAGCAAGTCCTCGTGATACTCGTCCAAGAGCTGGAAGTGCTGGGGCATGATGAACAGCCCCTCTTTCCACTGTGGCTTCACGGTCACTCCTGTTCCCCGCCCGACAGGGCCCCCGGGGGCATGTCCTTGTCCAGGCGGACGCTGTTGCGATACAGGTTGGCCCTCAGCGGGGTGTGCAGCTGCCCCTTCTTGCAGCGGCGCGCCAGGCTGCGCACGTCGAACACAAGCTTCCATTGCTGCCCTGACGGCTTGCGGAAGATCCCCACCAGGGCCACGTACTTGGTATCCGCTGGCGGCCGCATCGGCTTGATCTTCATCTTGGTGGGGAAGACGGTGTAAGAGAGGGAGGCCACCAGATCCGGCCCCAGCGCCTTGTCACCGTCACGGCGGATGGTGTCGAAGTCGAGCTCCTCGAACGCCTGCCGGTTGCGCAGCAGGTAGGCGCGGACCTCCACGGGCATCGCCTTGCCGTCCCGGTTGTGGTTCAGTTCCTTGTGCGCGTTGAGGAACAGGCTGATGGGGAAGCTGCGGCAGCCGCCGCGGGCGCCGCTGCCGCCGCTGCCGCCGCCGCTCTTGGCGCCAGGCATGCCGGGGATGTCCGGCTCCTCGGGCGCCTCGGGGGTCTCGGGCGTGCTCGGCTGCTGGGGCATCTGGGGCGCGGCGGGCGCGCCGCACGCCACCAGCGCCAGGCACAGGGCATATAGCAGGCTGCGCGTCACGGCCGTGGTCATGCTCTCCTTCCTCCGTGCATCTCGAACTAGTCCAGGGCGAACAGCAGCCGCACGCCGCCCAGAGTGATCTCTTCTCCCGGCTTGATCCCCTTGGAACCGACCGGGCCGTCGTTGTAGCGCACCCCCGCCTCGGCGCCGAGGTCCTCGATGAAGCAGGTGGACTGCTTGCGCAGGGCGATGGCGTGGCGCGGCCCGACCCCCTCGCCCCGCAGCACCAGGGCGCAGCTCGGGTGGTTGCCCATGGCGTAGGGCACGCTGTCCTTGAGCGCCAGGGTGCGGCCCATGTCCAGGCCGTCGAGCACCTCCAGCCGCGCCCGGGAGCGGGGCTCCTCCAAAAATGACTGGGGCACCTTGAACAGGAACTCGCGGTTGCCCACCCGGAAGCGGTCCCCGTCCAGCAGCAGCTGGGCTTCCTGGGCGTCCTGGCTGGCGGCCGAGCGCAGGGTGAACCCGTCGGGCGAGCGGTCGAGCACCGCGTGGCGGCCCTCCACGCCCTCGCCCTGCACGATGAAATCACAGCTGGCGTCAGCGCCCAGCACGAAGCCATCGCGCACCTTGACCGTGGGCAGGCTCGGGTCGTCCAGCGGCACGATCCAGGGCGTGAGCCCCTCCTTGGTCACCTCCAGCGGCGCCAGGATCTGAGTCTTGCGGTCGATGAAGCCGCCGCCGCCTGCGCCCGGGTCGGCCTCGGCGTGGGCGCCAGGCAGGATCTCCAGGTTGGCGCCCCCCGATTGAACCTGAATCCCCCCGCCAGCAGCCGGCGGCGCGGCGCTGGCAAAGCTGGCCTGCTCGGGGATGTCGAACACCGGGAAGCTTCCAGCTGGCGCGTCGGGCGCAGCAGGCTGCTGCGGCGCTACAGGCTGCTGCGGCGCCACCGGCTGCTGCGGCGCACCGCCGGCGACCGGCGGCTGGCCGCCGGACTGGTTGGCGAGAAAAGCTTCGGGCGACGGCAGGTCGAGCAACCCCCCCGGCGTCACGCCGATGCCGCCCGGGCCGGGATCGGCTGGCGGCGGCGTGTTCGTCGGCGGCGGGGGCTGCACCGGCGCCGGGCCGGTCTGCCCCAGCTGAGAGCCGCCCACCACCATGCCCATGTCGCCGCCGGGAGCCGCGCCGCCCTGCGCTTCGGAAGGAACGGCTGTGGTCTTGTGCACGCCCGGGATGCCGCCTTCCTGGCCAGGGCTCGCCCAGCCATGCCCGCCCGGGGTGCCTTGCCCCGGAGCGCCGGAACCCTGGGAGACCAGCGGATCTGCGGCCGGGGTGACCGGCTGCGCCGGATCCGTGCCTTGCCCGAGCACCACGGGGGGCTGGCCCACGCCTGGACCGGGCGCCCCGGGCTGCCCTGTCCCCACGGGGGCGCCGCTGCCGCCCACCCAGGAGGGCTGGTTTATGCTGTCGTTGGCGGACGCCTCGAAGCTGCCCGCCTGGGCGATGGGAGGAGCGCCATGCTGCTGCCCCCCTGGCGCCTGCGCGTCGGAAGAGGGGGGCATGGAGGGCGCGGCGCCATACGGATCGTCGAAGTCGTCATCATCGTCCTCATCATCGTCAGCGCCGTAGTCGTCGGTGAGGTCGTCGTCGTATTCGTCCTCCTCGTCGTCGCCCATGTATGCCGTCTTGCGCCTCGGCTTGCCGAGGTCGTACTGGTCGTCCTCCTCGTCGTCCTCCTCGTCGTCGCCCATGTATGCCGTCTTGCGTCGGGCCTTGGGCATCTCGTCTGTCCGCTTGGGCTTGTTGCTCAGCCGCCGGACGATGAGCAGCGGAACCACCATCAGCACGATGACACCGAAGGCCACGGGGAAGACCCACCAGTTGCGCGAGAGCCACGAGCCATCGCCCTCGCCACCGCCCTCGCCGCCGCCCTCGCCGCCGCCCTCGTCGCCGCCCTCGTCGCCGCCACCGCCGCCGCCACCACCGCCGCCCTTGGCAGCGCCAGTCTTGGCCACGGTGATATCCGACAGGCTCGTGCCGCCGATGCTGAGCTGGAAGTCATGCTCCTTGCCGTCGAACGGGTGATACGGCTCGCCCCCCTCCGGCTTCGGGATCTGATAGGTGGCCAGCAGCTGCGAGCCGATCTCCGCCTGCAGCTGGACGAACAGCTTCTTGAGCTCCCCGACAGACTCGGCGCCCCGGTGGCTCCCCCTGCCGCGGTTGCTCAGCTCGTACAGCGTGCGCAGCCGGCCGAACTCCAGGGGGTTGAAGCCGATGGTGTGGCACAGCACCTTGGCCTCGGCGCACTCACGCCCCAGGGTGCTGAAGGTCTTGAGCTCCAGGTCCTTGGTCAGGCCATCGCTGATCAGCACCATCGCGCGCTGCTGGTTGGCGTCGGTCTTCTCCAGCATCTCCAGCGCATCGCGCACCGCGTCGGGCACGTTCACTGTCAGCGCGTCCCCCTTGACCGTCAGCTTCTCCAGCGCGGTGATGACCTTCTTGGGGCTGCCCAGGGGCACCAGGTCATGTGACACGTCCGTAAACGGCACCAGGCCCGCCTGGGCGCGCGCCTGGAGGCTCTTGAGCAGCCGGGTCGAGCCGGCCAGCACCTCGGGCAACGCCTCGGACATCGACGGCGACAGCTGCACCACCAGCACCAGGTTGATCAGCGCCTTGGCGTCGGAGAACGGCTTGAGCGACGCCGCCTTGGCCTGGGCCAGCCCGTCCACGTGCAGGCGGTACTTGGAGACCGGCCGCTTGTCCGCCACGTCGCCCCGCTTGGTCAGATCGGAGAAGTAGATCTTGATGTCCGGCGGGGTCAGCGCGTCGATGTGGTTGATGCGGAGCTTGGCCTCTGGCTTGCCGAGCTGGGCGAGCGACTGCCCTGGCCAGGCCAGCAGCAGCAGCGCGGCCACGAGCGACAGGAGGCCTGGATGTTTCATGATGCTCATCGGAGGTGAGGCCGGTGACGCCAGCGCCGGTGGACGCCTGGGCCAGAGACTGCCAGATCGCGGGTGTCTGTTGTGATCAGCTACGCGGCCGCTGCGTCCTGGCACTCTGGCATTCTGGCATCCTGGCATTCTGGCATTCCGGCGCCTAGTCCTTGTCCAGCTTGCCCACCAGAGACAGGGTGAAGTGCGCGCCCATGTACTTCAGGTGCGGCACCACCTTCATGTCCACCTTGTACCAGCCGGGGTTGCCCGGAACGTCGTCCACGGTGATCTGCGCCTTGCGCAGCGGCTTGCGCGCGCGCACGCCCGGCTGCGGATCGTCCTGGTCCACGACGTACTGGCTGATCCAGTTCTGGAGCTCATCCTGCAGCTCCGTGCGGGTCTTCCAGCTGCCGATGTTCTCGCGCTGGATCACCTTGATGTAGTGAGCCAGGCGGTTGATGACCATCATGTAGGGCAGCTGGGTGCCGAGGCGGTAGTTGGTCTCCGCCTCGCGGTCCTCCTCGGACTGGCCGAAGTACTTGGGCTTCTGCGCCGAGTTGGCCGAGAAGAAGCAGGCGTTGTCCGAGTCCTTGCGCATGGTCAGGGCGATGAAGCCCTGCTCCGACAGCTCGAACTCGCGGCGCTCGGACAGCAGCACCTCGGTGGGGATCTTGGTGTGGATGTCCCCCATGGCCTCGTAGTTGTGGATCGGCAGGTCCTCCACCGCGCCGCCCGAGGTGGGCCCGATGATGTTGGGGCACCAGCGGTACTTGGCGAAGCTGTCGGCCACGCGGCTGGCCAGGGCGAACACGGCGTTGCCCCAGGAGTAGTCCTTGTGGTCCGGGACCTCCTCGGTGTAGGCGAAGCTCTTGACCCCGCCCTCCTCGGCCTTGTACGGCGCGCGCAACAGGAAGCGCGGCATGGCGAGGCCCACGTTGCGGGCGTCGTCCGACTCGCGGAAGCTCTTCCACTTGATGTAGCGCGGGCCCTCGAACAGCGCCTCGAGGTCCTTGAGGTACGGCATGTTGGTGAAGTCCTGCGCGTCCTGCTCGAACATCTCCGGGTCCACGCCGGTGAGGAACGGCGCGTGGGCCATGGCCGACACGGACGCCAGGTTCTTGAGCAGCGCCAGGTCCCGGGCGCCGCAGCCGAACTCGTAGTTGCCCACGATGGCGCCGAACGGCTTGCCGCCGAAGGTGCCGTACTCCGCCGTGTAGATGTGGCGGTAGTAGCCGGAGGTGAAGATCTCCGAGGCGTCCTCGAAGTCGGCCAGCAGCTCCTCCTTGGTGGCCTGCATGATGTGGACCTTGATGTTCTCGCGGAAGTCGGTGTGGTCCACCAGGTACTGCAACCCGCGCCAGGCCGACTCCATCTTCTGGAACGACTCGTGGTGCATGATCTTGTCCACCTGGCGGCCGATGCGCTGGTCCAGCTCGGCGATCATGGCGTCGACGATCTTGCGGTCGATCTTGTCCACGTCCGACTGGTTGACGACGAGCTCGCGGATCAGGGCCTCGACGCCCTTCTTCACCATGCCGTACCCCTCATCGGCAGGCTTGAGCTTGGTCTCCTGAATGATGGAGTCGAGCAGGGAGTCCTGCTCGAGCGTCTCGGTCGTTGCTTGCTGGTCCTGAAGGTCCGTTTTGTCTGCCATCAATCCTCTCCGATCTGATCGCTCAAGGTGGTCAGTTTTACCCGCTGGAAAACCGGCTGAACACCGTCATGCATTCCGGGGAGCGAGAACTCCCCGGCGTGGCGCGCCAGCCTCTCCGGGAGGGCAAATTATCCCTTACATGCTCGTCGTTTGGCAACAAGCAACTCTAGTCGGAACCACCCTGGTGCGCAAGGGAATGAACTTGCCTGGTCAAGGCTCCGCCGATGACAGTGTTCCTTGCCAATTGGGCCCGATTAAGTACGATCGTCTGATTCATGACTCCCCCGGTTCAGTTCGACACGGACACCGCCAGCGCAGCGCTCAGGATCGCGATTTATAGCGAACTGGACGGCCGCACCACCGAGCTGGTCTTCTCGCAGTTTCCGGTGAGAATTGGGAGAAATCGACATAATGACCTGGTGTTACGGCATGAGTACGTCTCCCAGTGGCACGCGGCAATCGGCTTCGTGGGCGGCCAGCTCAACCTGCTCCAGGTGGGCAGCTCCAACTCGGTGCGGGTGGACGGCCTGAAGCTGATGGCCAACCAGCTGTTGCCCATAACCGGCACCGAGGAGATCCGCATCGTGCCCTTCGCGCTGCGATGCCAGATGGTCTCGGCGCCGGCGCCTACCTATCGTCCCACAGTGGCTCCGGTTGACGATCTCCCGCTGCCGGACCTGCCGTTGCCAGGCCAGCAGCCGCTGCCAGGCCAGGTGCCGCTGCCGGGCCATGACCCCGCGCAGGAGCAGGTGCCGCTGCCGGGCCATGACCCCATGTCGGGCCATCCGACCCACCTGCCGCCGGGGCAGCCGCCTGCTGCGTGGGATCCCGCCGCTCAGACCCAGCAGCCTCCCCAGCCCCCTGCGCCGCCGCAGCCCCTGGACCAGATGCCATCCCACCCGCCCATGGTGGAGTCACCCACAGGGTCGGCCCATGTTCCGGCGGCCCAGTGGGACCAGGGACAGCCGTCAGGCGGAGACGCCCAGGCCGAGGCTCTGGCGTTGATGGATCGGCTGGCCGAGCGGTACCTCGGTCGTCCGCTGTCCGGCGCGCAGGACGTGGCAGAGGTGGGGGCGCGCCTGGAGCAGACCCTCGACATCTTCCTGCGCTACTTCGTGGCGATCCAGAAGGGACAGGTGCAGTTCTACGACCAGATGGGCCTGCCGCCGCCCGGCGAGCAGCTCAACATGATCGAGCAGTGCACCTCCTCGGCGCAGCTCGGGGGACAGGCCCTGTCGCCCACCGAGCCGAGGGCCACCATGGAGCTGGAGGAGGCGTTCGAGTCGCTCATGCAGCACCAGTCGGCGGTGCTCAAGAGCATCCAGAAGGGGGTGCGCTCCCTGCTGCGCCGCATCTCGCCCGCCGCCATGGGCAAGATCGCCGGTCGGCTGACTCGCAGCCCGGACGTGCGTACGTTGTGGGAGACGTTTCGGCAGGAACACGAGGACCTGTCCGAGGACCAGGAGGCGTTCAATGTGGTCTACGGCGGGCAGTTCCGGAAAACATACCTCCGCCTGATGCAGCGCGGGCGTGAAGCCATGAGAGGCCAGAACCGATGAACCTCCAGCTCTTTACGGCTGCCCGCAGCGAGGCGGGGCGGCGGCCGGCCAACGAGGACTTCTATACCATCGACGAGGCCAACGGTGTGTACGTGGTAGCCGATGGGACCGCGTCGCGTGGCGGCGGGCACATCGCATCGAATATCGCCTGCACCTCGGTGCGCGATCAGCTCGCGGCCCAGGGGCCCGCCCTCGACGGCATGGACGACAGCGCCCTGGCCGAGACCCTCAAGGTGGTGGTGGACCAGGCCAACGAGCAAATCCTGGCCGAGCAGGCCACCGACGCCAACCTGGCGCGCATGGCCACGACCCTGTGCGTGGCGGTGATGCGCGGCAACACCCTGCACCTGGTGTGGGTGGGCGACAGCCGGATCTACCTCTACCGCAACGGCGAGCTCACCCAGCTGACCCGGGACCACAACCTCGAGAACTACCTCAAGGATAACCCTCATGTGCAGCAGAAGGTGGAGCGGCCGGGAAAGACCCTGTTGTCCGCCATGGGCCTCAAAAAATCCCAGCTGCGGGTGGACTACCGCAGCCAGTCCATGGAGCGCGACGACCTGGTGCTGCTCTGCTCCGACGGGCTGACCGACGCGCTGCCTGACTGGATCCTGCGTGAGATCCTCGCCGGCGCGTACATCAGCTCAATCGACGACGCCTCGGCGGCGCTGGTACGCGCCTCGCTGTCCCACGGCGGCATGGACAACATCACCGCGCTGCTGCTGCACGCCTGCGAGCAGCGGCAGGTGGCCGGCGACGGATGCACGGTGATCTTCGAGCCTGACGCGGTGCCCGAGGCGCTGGCGCCGACCCACAAGTTCATCGGCTGGCTGACCTTTGCCGAGGGCCAGCGGGAGGGGGAGGTGATCTCACTGGATCAGCGGCTCACCATCGGCGCCGGCACCGGCTGCTCCGTGGTGATCCAGGGCGACGACTTCATCTCCTCGCGCCACGCCGAGGTGCGCCTGACCGAGTACGGGTTCGAGGCGGTGGACCTCGAGTCCACCAACGGCACCTACCTGAACAACCAGCGCATCCACAAGGAGCCGCTGGTGGACGGCGACACCCTGCGCGTGGGCAAGACGCCCATGGTGTTCAAGAGCTTCAAGTTTTAGCGCCGCTTCGCGGCGCGGCTTCAGGCTTCAGGCTTCGGGCTTCAGGGAAAATGGCTGGGGCTCGCTTCGCTCGCCGGCTTGAGGCTTGGGGCTTGAGGCTTGAGGGGAGATGGCTGGGCGAGCTTCGCTCGTTGCTCACCCACACTTTTTAATTTCTTGTTTCTTGTTCCTCATTTTTAGTTTTCTTCTTCTTCGGCAGAAATCCCTTCTCAATCAAAAACGCGTGCAGCCTGCCGGCCAGCAGCCTGTGCCCCCTGGGCGTCGGGTGGACCCGGTCGAGGAACAGGCCCTGGTCCTTGAGCTTGGAGCGTTCGGTCATGGCCTTGACGGTCAACAATGGGATGCCCTGCTCTCTGGCCACCTCCTCGGTGGCGTCGCGATACTGCTGGGTGCTGACCGTGAGGTACAGCTCGGTGGGATCGAACATCACCTCGGCGGTGTTGGTGTAGTTGATCATCACCAGCTTCGCCCCGTCCTCGAGCACCCGGCGGTTCAGCTCGGCGATGTTCTTTTTGAAGTCCGCCAGGGACACCCGCTCCTTGTCAGTGGAGACCTCTGGCTCTTCCGGCGCGTCCGGGCCGTCCTCCTCCTCGGTGAGATCATCCGGGGGTGGAGGCGGGGGGGGAGGGGGATGGACCTGCGGCGGGTGGACCCAGGAGCGCAGGAGCCGGAAGATGGCCAGCGCCTCCAGCGCGGACTGCGGCGTGGCCAGCAGCTTGGAGCGGTTCTTCAGCAGCTGGTTGTCCGGCAGGGCAGGGTTCCGGATCATGTCGTTGGCCCCGATCATGATGGTCACCAGGTCCGGCTTGAACCGCCGGCCGCGGTGGATGTACATGGCCAGGCACTGGGCCGAGGTGTAGCCGGTCACTCCGGCGTTGAGCACCTCGTAGCGCGCCCCCCCCGGCGCCGCGCTGCTGTTGAGCCGCTCCTCCAGGACGCTGTGGTAGATCTCCGTCAGCCGCACCTTGAAGCCGAACGTGCTGGAGTCGCCCAGGCTCAGGATGCGGAACACCCGCTCCCCCTTGTCGACGGTGTATTCATAGTCGCGCATGCCCGCGCTGTTGATGGTCAGGGTCCCGGCGCCGAGCGGGTGGCTGCCGGTCCAGCCCGGGCGCGGCGACCAGAGCAGTTCCGGGTCATAGTCCATGAAGGTGTACTCCACGTCGTTGTCGATCTGACGCACCATGAAGCGGAAGGTCCCCCGGGGCGGCGCCATGTTCAGGGCGCGAACCACCAGCTCGATGCCGCCGAAGAAGATGACGGTGACCGAGAGCGACAGGCACAGCTTGAGGGCCAGCAAGCGGTACTTGCCAGTCACTGCGGGCTGGACCCCGGAGCGGGGTGAGGCAGCTTGATGGTTCATCGGTTCGTGGAGTCCTGACGTAGACATAAACGCCATCCGGCGTCGGCACAAGGTCCAACGCCTTTAGCGCCGGGTCCAAATGGAGTTATGGTGGGGCTACGGGTGTATTAGCCTTGTATCGCAGATCCATCGCCATAGCGGTCTTGCTCCTGCTCCAGGGGAGCGTTGCGGGAGCGCGCGCGCGCTGGCCCAGGCTCCACCTGGAGTACATGGATCAGTCCCGGTGCGCCCAGGAGCAGCTGGTCACGGCCCACGCGGCTTACATGGAGCTCCAGGGGGCGCTCCGGGCGGCCGCGCCGGCTGACTTCAGGCTGGAGCTCGACGACACCTTGCTCGAGAACCCGCCGGTGCACACGGCGACCCTGGCCGGCAGCAAGCAGGCGCTCCAGCTGGCGCTGGTGGTGCAGGTCAGCGCGCCTCACGCCCGGGCGCTGCCCCACGTGCGCAACGGCGCGCGAGCGCTGCTCCGGGCGCTGCCCGAGGGGAGCCTGGTGACCCTCATCGCCTACGACAGCCAGGTCAAGCCGCTGGCCAACGGGGTGCCAGCGAAGCAGGCCATGGCCGCAATACCTCAGCTCAAGGAGGGGAGCCTGGAGCGGGAGCTCCCGTCGCTGGTGGCGGCGGTCAAGATGGGCATCCGCCGGCTGGGGATCAAGCCGGCGCCCGCGCGGCGGCTGCTGGTGGTCATCTCTGACGGGCTGAACTTGTCGATGAAGAAGGACCTGTTCAGGCAGGTCGGCGACGAGGCGCTGGCCGCCGGGATCCCGATCTTCCCCGTGGGCTATTCGCCATCCGACGAGCGCGGTCCGCTGCTGAACCTGGGGGAGATCGCCAAGCGCTCGGTGGGGATGTTCCGCTGGGCGAAGTCAGCCGACGAGATCGTGGAGCGGTTCGAGAGCGTGGCGGCCGGCATCACCGAGCAGCTGCTGCTCACCTTCACCGTGGCGGACGCCTGCGAGAAGGGACACACCGCGCGCCTTGTGCTGTCCGGGCAGCGGTCCAACCCGCGCAGGCTGTCGCCCATGAAGCCGCTGACCGGCTGGCCGGCCACGCGCCTGAAGCTGCGCAAGGAGCTCGGGGAGCGCTGGGTCATGGTGCTCGCGGCGGGGGGGGCGGCGCTGCTCGTGCTGCTGGTGGGCGTGCCGCTGGCCATCGTGCTGGCGGTGAGGCGTGGGCGCCGCCGGGCTGCTGCGGCGCCGCAGGCGCTCGAGGAGCCGGCAGCGGAGCCAGTGGAGGATGCGCCGGAGCAGCGGCGGCGCAAGCGAACCAGCGCGCGCCACGTGGTGGACATGGCGAGCCAGATCGAGCGCCCTGCGGTGGAGGCGCCGCTGACCCGGACGAAGCCGCCGGTGGAGGCGCCGCTGACCCGGACGAAGCCGCCGGTGGAGGCGCCGCTGACCCG
>CAZEFW010000083.1:21318-37982 GCA_964511535.1 uncultured Myxococcales bacterium
GACGCAGCCGCCGGTGGAGGCGCCGCTGGCCCGGACGCAGCCGCCGGTGGAGGCGCCGCTGGCCCGGACGCGGCCGCCGGTGGAGCCCACCGCCGCGGCGCCCGTGGCCACTCCGCCGCCCGCGGTGACGGCGCCCCCGGCCCGGCGCGCGTGGCTCGTGCTCGAGGGGCCGCCCCGGCCGGGCATGAGCCTGGAGGTCAGCCCTGGCAGCTGGCGGCTCGGGACGGCCGCCGACTGCCTGCAGCTGCTCCTCAGCCGTGAGCTGGCGGTCTCCACTTACCACGCCGAGCTGTCGTTGAGCGGCCAGGGGCTCGTGGTTCAGGATCTCGAGTCGCGCGCGGGCACGCGGGTCAACGGTCAGCCCGTGTCGAGGGCCGCGCTGCAGGACGGGGACCTGCTGGAGCTGGGGCAGGCAAAGCTGCGGGTCCGGATCAGCTGATCACGGGGTGACGACGAGCTGCGCCTTGACGCTGCGGCCTCGTCTGTGCCGGGGATCGCCGTCCACCGGGTCGGAGTAGGGCGAGGAGATCACGAGGGTGTAGGTCCCCGGCGGGATCGGCCCGCCCGGCTCGGCCACGGCCTGGTGGCCCTGGGTGACCCACCGCTGCTTGCGCGCCGAGACCGGCACCTTGACCTGGATGTACCCGCCCGGCTCCAGCGCGACAGCCACGGGTGGTGGGGTGCCGCACAAGCCGCCCATGAGCGGCGCCAGGCCCTCCTGATCTGCCGCCTCGCCGTCGCTGTCGAGGATCGAGGAATCGAAGCCGCCGCACCCCCTGGAGAGATCCAGGCGCAGGAGCTTCGAGGTGACGTTGGTGAAGCGCACCGCCACCTCTGCCTGGGCGCCGGTGCGGATCTCGACCCGAGCCGGCACGATGGAGACCTTCAACCCTGCGGGCTGATCCGGGCTGGGCCTGCGCTTGACCGAGCATCTGGCCTCCACCTGGTGCAGGTCCAGAGCAGCGCCGCGGCAAGGATCCTCTGTGGGCGCGTTGGCGGTGGTCCGGACCGCGGCGGCGGGCTCCGTGGTGGCGCAGCCCCACGCCAGCGACAGCGTGAGGGACAGCAGCAGGGCAGGGGGCGCCAGGGCGGCGAGCGGGAGTCTCATGTCGGCAGCGTAGCCCAACGCCGGGGCCGGTGCGAGGGGCATGGACCCCACAGCCCAGTTGGGGGACAATGTGCTTCGCCCATGTTCGACGAGTACTACCACGCGGAGCTGGCCTACTACCGCATGCTGGCCCAGGAGTTCGCCCAGGAGTTCCCCGAGGTGGACCACATGGTCTCCGAGCGGCGCGGGGACGAGGGCGTCGAGCGCATGCTGCAGGGGGCGGCGCTGCTCACCGCGCGGCTGCGCTCCCGCCTGGACGACGACTTCCCCGAGGTGATCCACACCCTGTTCGACGCCATGTGGCCCCAGTACCTGCGCCCGCGTCCGGCGGCCACGCTGCTGCAGTTCACGCCCCGGCCCAATGTGCTGCGCCAGAGCCAGGTCATCCCCCGCGGCACCGAGACGGTCTCCCGCGAGGTGGACGGGGTGGAGTGCCCGTTCCGCACCTCTGCGCCGGTGCAGCTGCACCCGGTGGAGCTGGAGCAGGTGGACCTGCAGCGGCCCCACCCGGCTGACCTGCAGCTGGTGCTGCGCTTCCGCATGACCGGCGGCGTGATGTTCGACTCGGTCAAGATGCAGGACCTGCGCCTGCACCTGATGGGGGATCGCGATACGCGCTTTTCGCTCTACCTGTGGCTGACCCACAACCTGCAGCGGATCTCCCTGCGCGACAGCGCCGACGAGCTGTGCGCGCACCTGCCGGCGCGGGCCGTCCGGCCGGTGGGCTTCGGCCCGGAGGAGCACCTGGCGGCTTACCGCCCGTCTCCCCTGCCTGGCGTGCGGCTGGTGCAGGAGTACTTCGCCTTCGTGGACAAGTTCCTCGGCGTTCGCCTCACTGGCCTGGACCAGGTCCCGCCGGAGCGGGTCAAGGACAGCTTCTCGGTGGTGTTCCACCTGGGCACGCCCCCCAGGGCCAACCTGAGGGTGAAGCAGAGCAACTTCGCCCTCGGCTGCGCGGCGGCGGTGAACCTGTCGCCGTCCGAGCAAGTGGACGTGGAGGTGGCGCCCGGCGTCAGCGAGTACCGCCTGCTCGCGCCGGACGACGGCGAGATCTTCACGGTGGACCGGGTGGGCGCCTACGACTCGCGCTCCGGACAGTGGATCAACTACCCGTCGCTCTTTTCCCGCCAGGAGGAGCGCGCCGAGCAGGACAACCCGCGCTACCAGGTGCTGCGCCGGTCGGACGGGGTGGAGGGGGTCGAGGTGTACCTGGCGATCCGGGACGCCGAGGGGCGGCCGCTGTCGCCGCCGGCCGAGATGCTGCACGTGGACCTGACCTATACCAACGGCAACCGGCCGCTGCGGCTGGGGGAGGGGGAGATCGACGTGCCCACCTCCTCGTCGCCCGAGTTCTGCCTGTTCAACAACCGCAGCCCGGTGGTGCCGCCGGCGCCGCTTCAGGTGGCCAGGGACCGCCACTGGGAGCTGCTCGCCCTGTTCACCATGCACCCGAAGGACCAGATGAGCGTGGATGGGCTGTCGCAGCTGCTGCAGGCCTCGGCCGACGCCGGGGCCAGCTCGGAGCAGCTGATGCCCATCATCCGGGGAGTGCGGATCACATCAGGATCCCGCCTGCGCCAGCGCACGGTGGTGCCGGTGACCCATGTGCACGTGGATCTTGCGCGCGAGACATTTGGCCCGGAGGGGGAGCTGTTCCTGTTCGCGCGGGTGCTGGCCCATCTGTTCATGGATCGGCCCACCAGCACGGTGGTCACCGAGGTCACCGTCAGCGGCGTTCCGGATGGCGGGCGCTACCACTTCCGCGACCTGAACGCCTGAGCGCGGGCCGGGCTGGCCCGTCTGGATCCGCGGAATTTCTAGCTTTTATTTTTAAAACCTGCTTTTCGTTCATTCCTGTCAATAAAAGCTGAACAGGGGCATTTCTCTCGCTATGATTATTGTGTCATGGAATACACAAAAAACTCGAAGAGTAAATTCTCCCTGGTTACGACTCTGGCCCTCGCCCTGGCGCTTCCCGCCGCGGCTTCGGCTGAACCTCAGTTCACGGCCATGGGAGATGGGGGGGATGGCGCCGAGGTCAGGCGTTATCTCGAGCAGGTCCATGAGCGGCTGCACCGGCAGTGGGCCGATGGGGAACTGGAGCGAGCGAAGAACCTGCTCGACGCCAAGGATCCCTTCAACGACAGCGCCATGTCGGTGGTTGTCGAGCTGAGCCTCGACCGCCGCGGCGCGCCCGGCTGGTCCCGGGTGGCCCGCAGCTCGGGGCACCCGCCCTTTGACGCGGCGGCCATTCGGGTGCTCGCCTCGGTGCGCAAGCTGCCGCAGCTGCCAGTGCTCAACCGGGAAGGCCACCTGTTCCTGCGCTGGACCTTCCACAGGGATCATCGCCGCTGCTCGCCGGAGCATGCCGAGCTGCTCGTGCTCGAGCTGTCCAAGGCCGAGGAGCTGGCGCGGGCCATGGAGCGGCAGGACTACCCGCGCGCAGCGCGGCTGCTCAAGCAGGCTGACAACCGCCACGCCCTGCTGGCCGAGGTGGTTCGAGCCGGCCTGGCAAACAAGGACCTGACTCATGGCAAGCGGGTGTTGCCGCTGGCCTACAGCAGCACGCTGGAGTCGGTCTGCCGCCGGCACGGTACCGACCCGCTGGGCCGCGAGGCGCTGGCGGAGCTGGGCCGCCGCGAGGCCACCGCGTCCATCGAGCGGCTCCTGGCCAGCGCCGGACCGGGCGGGACCTCCGCGCACCATGGTCGCGCCTGGCGCATGCTGATCCTTCGGGCGCTGCGCCGCATGGAGGCTCGGCCTGCCGCGGCCTCCCTGGCTCCGATGCTCGCATCCGAGGACGCGGCCGTGGTGTTCGCAGCCGCCCCGCTGGTCAAGGACGCTGCCCAGCTCGACGCCATCCTGCCCCGCTGGAGAGGCCGCCCGGCCGTGGCCGGCCCGCTCTGGGTGCGCCGCTGCCACCTGGCTGACGACGGCGCTTGCGCCGAGCGCATGGGCGGGTACCTGTCGGGTCAAGGCCGCCGCTCCACGCTGCGCGGCCTGCGCGGCTACCCGCTGCCTGGCGCCATGACCCACGTGGCGCGCCTGGTGCGCAAGGAGCAACACGCCGCCACCCGCGTCGACGCCATCAAGACGCTGACGGCGTACCATTCTGCAGCGCCCCTGAGCCCGCTCTTCTCTGCCCTGGCTGCCGAGGAGCAGCCGAAGGTGGTGATGGCAGCCGCGGCGGCGCTGGGCAAGCTGGGCCGCAGGCCGCTGGCCGCTTCCTACAGGCTGGCCGAGGTGGGCTACAAGCGCCGCAAGGGAGACGTGGCAGCGACGGTGCTGGCCGCCATGGCGGCCCTGGGCCACGAGAACTTCCGCCAGGACGTAGTCCGGCTCGGCAAGGCGCTGACCCCCGAGCGCCAGGCACGGGTGGTGCGCGGCCTGTGGGGTTTTGGCGACTCGGCGCGCCCGTACCTCAAGAAGCTGGTTGCCTCCGAGCACACCGTGCTGGCCGAGGCGGCCAAGCACAGCCTCGACGAGCTGGATGGTGTCATCTCGGCTGCCGTGCCGACCCCCCCGACCGCCCCGACCAGCGTCGCCGGCGTGCGTACGCTGGACGACATGATCCGCCTGGCGCTGAAGCTCCGCAAGACCCGCTAGGCGCGCCTCCCCGGCCCCTCTTCCGTTTACCCCCTTTTCACCTCTTACCTCCCAACACCCCCCGCGAGAGCACCTCCTGGAACAGCGCCAGCCACGGCGGCCAGTCATGGCCGCCGTCCACCTCGATGAAGCGTTCGGCGGGCAGCAGCCGACCCAGAAGGCGGGCGGCCCGCGCGAACCGGTCGGCGCGGCCCACCCCGAGGGTGATGGGCGGCGCCCCGGAGACGGGCTGCTTCTGCTCTGCCAGCCAGACCCATAGCCGCTCCTGCCAGCGCTCGTCCGTCAGCTCGCCCTGCGTTGGCTGCCACTTTTGCGGGCCGCCAGCCTGCTCGATCTGCTCGATGAGGTCCTCGTCTCCCAGGTAGGGCGCCAGCAGGATCACGCCGTCGATCAGGTCCGGGTGCAGCTGGGCAAACAGCAGGGCGCCCACGCCTCCCATGGAGATGCCGAGCAACCAGATCTCATCGTAGCCCCGCTCGCGCGCGGGCAGCACGATGTCGCGCAGCAGCCTCCCGGGGAGGGTGCGATGCAGGTAGTGGCCGAGGTGAGCGTCCACGGCCACCGCGTCAACGGCGAGGCCGCTGCGGCGCAGCGCGGGCACGAGCCCCTGGTTTTCGAACTCGCCGGGCGCCATGCCCCGGCCCGGCAGCATGACCAGCAGCGTTCGACCTGCCGCCGGGCCAGTGGCCTGGCCGAAGTGGACGGCTCTGATGGGCCCCTCCGGCGCAACGACCAACACGCAGCCAGCCAGCATGAGGGCCGGCAGCAGGCGGATCCAGCCACCCAGGGCCGACGACAGAAACATTTTTGCTCTCATCCCCAATGAATACCACTGGATCTGCCTGGCAGGGACAGTGCCCGCCCGTTTTGTGCCTTGACAGGTTCGGCCTTCCCGCTACCTTGTTCAATCTTTGTTCAAATTGTTCAGCCGCGAGCAAGGCGGCACAACCAGGAGGAAGTCATGAAGATCAACAAGACTCAAATCAGCATCCTGGCCGCCATCGGCATCGCTGGCCTCGCAATGGCCTGCGGCGACGACGACGGCGACAGCGCGCCCACCCCCACCAGCGCCATGGTGCGCGTCATCCATGCCAGCCATGATGGACCCGCCGTGGACGTGGCCATCGACGGCGCCATCGCCATCTCGGGCCTGACCTTCGGCAAGTCATCGGGCTACGCCACCGTGCCACCCGGCACCCGACGGATCACCGTGACGGCCGGCGGGTCCACCCTCATCGACAGCTCGGTGACCCTCATGCCGGCCCAGGACTACACGGTGATCGCGGTGAACCAGGCCAAGAGCCTCGAGGCCGTGGTGGGCAATGACACGCGCGCCCCCTCGGCCGGCAAGGCGAAGGTCCGCTTCCTGCACGCCGCCTTCGATGCACCTGCCGTGGACGTCAAGGCGGGCAAGAGCGACGGCCCCGCCGTGTTCGAGAACATCGACTTCAAGCGGCTGACCGACTATGTGGAGGTCGACGCCGGCTCCTACAAGTTCGTGGTCACCCCGGCGGGCAAGACCGACGTGGTGGTGGCCTTCGACCCGGCAACGCTCGAGGCGGGCAAGGTGTACACCGTCATGGCCAAGGGCACCCTGGCCGCGGCAGACATGTACCCGTTCATCGTGCGGGTGTTCGTGGACAACGACACCGGCACCGGCTCGCTGGACCTGAGCCCGGTCAAGCCGGCCACGCCCATGGCCCGCGTGATGGTGATCCACGCCTCCCCCGACGCGCCCGGCGTGGACCTGCTGATCAACGACAAGCGCATCAACAAGGCCCCGCTGAAGTTCCCGGCCAACACCGGCTACCTGTCGCTGGACGCGGGCAAGAAGACCAACGTCAAGGTCAACGTGGCCGGCACCAGCACCACCGCCATCGAGGCTGACCTGACCTTCACCAAGGACGCCTCTTACTCCCTGTTCGCCGTGGATCGCGTGGCCAAGATCGCCCCGCTGCTGTTGACCGACAACCTGAGCAAGCCGGCCAAGGGCAAGGCGCATGTGCGGTTCATCCACCTCAGCCCGGACGCCCCGGCGGTGGACATCGCCGTGAAGAACGGGCCGACGCTGTTCAGCGACATCGCGTTCAAGAAGAACAGCAAGTTCACCCCCGTCGCGGCCGGCACCTACGATCTCGACGTGAAGGTGTCGAGCTCCAAGACCACGGCCCTGTCAGTCAAGGGGCTGAAGCTGGCCGACGGCATGATCTACACCATCTGGGCTCGCGGTCTGCTGTCCAACACCACCCTCGGCGCGGCGGTCATCAGCCACCAGTAGCGGGCAGCGACATCCAGTCGCCGCCCCGTGGCCCTGCCTACCCCCGAAGACCCCCGCCACCCCCCCTCCCCCAGCACGACCGGCTTCGCGCCGGTCGCCCGCCATTTCACAACACCCGCCCGCGCGTGATAAGAATGCAAAGGTTTGAGCATGCTGAGGAGGATCTGGTGAAGAAGAAGGGTGGCCGCTATCGAATCCAGGCCGTGTCCGAGATGACCGGCCTGCCCGCCGCGACGTTGCGTTCCTGGGAGCGCCGATACGGCATCCCTCTGCCCGCGCGGACCTCGTCCTCCTATCGTCTGTACAGTGATGACGACGTGCAGCTCATCTCGCGGTTGCGGGATCTGACCCGCAGCGGTATCGCCCCGGCCGAGGCGGCGCGGGTGGTGCTCGCGGCTCAGCGCGCCGCCGAGCGCAAGGAGCAGGCCGAGCCCGACGCGGACCCGTACCTGGCAGCCCAGGATCGCATGATTGATGCCGCGCTACGCTACGACCTGGAAGAGCTCGAAACGGAGATGCGCACCCTGGTGCTCACAGGCTCGGCCACCCTGGTGACCGACCGGGTGTTTCTGCCCGTCCTGCGCCGGGTGGGCGAGATGTGGTCCTCCGGCGAGATGTCGGTGGGGCAGGAGCACCTGCTGAGCGAGGTTGCCCAGGGGTTCTGCCGCCAGGTGTTGCAGCTGATCCAGCCCATGAGCGGCGCCCACCGCGCGCTGCTGGCCTGCTTCGACGAGGAGCAGCATGTGATGCCGCTGTGGCTGGTGTCGCTGCACTTCGCCCAGTGGGGCTACCGCACCGTGGTCCTCGGCGCGCGCACGCCCCCCGAGGCCATCGCGGAAGGGGTCGAGGCGCTGGAGCCCGACCTGGTGGGGCTGTCGGTGACCATCCCGCCCGAGGAGGCGCGCGGCGAGGAGCTGGCCCGGGCCTACGCCGAGGCGTGCGGCAAGACCCCCTGGGTGGTGGGGGGCAGCGGCCTGACCGATGGCCTGCGTCAGATCATCACCGACAACGGCGGCCGGCTCGCCGACCAGGACATGCTGTCGGTGCGCGAGGTGCTGCGCAACCTGGAGGGCAAGCGCCGCCGGGGCGGCCGCCGCAAGGGCGGCTGATGGGCAGCGAGCCGCCGCGCGTGTAGAAGCGGCGTCTCGCCGCTTTCGACGCGACGATACGCGGCAAGATGCCGCGTCTACCAGCGAGTCAGAACCGGAACGCGCCGCCGATGGACATGAACAGGTAGCGGCGGCTCTGATCCACGGCGAGGGAGAACGTGCGCCCCAGGGCGGTCTCGTGGGTCACGGTGCTGCTGGCGCTGCCGAAGCTGTAGCTCACGCCGAGGTTCAACGCCACGCGCGGCAGCTCGTAGCCCACTGACCCGGTGACCCCGTACATGTGCACCGCGTCGTTGAAGAAGTTCCCCTCGTCGCAGGCGCCGCCGCCGCAGCTGTCGGGCGCCTGGAATGACGAGCGGTTGGTGAAGAACCCCGCGCGCACCGGCACGCGGCCCAGGATGTAGTACTCGCCGCCCACGTCCAGCTGCCAGGTCAGCTTCTTCTTCATGCGCACGCGCTCGGCCAGCGCCGGGTAGGCGTCGTCCTCGAACACCGGGTACTCCCCCACCGGGCCGTAGATGGAGAAGTCGAGGGCCACGCCCCAGCTGAAGGGCACCAGGTAGGCCAGGCCGAGCGTGCCCTTGAGCGGCTCCTTGTGGTGGAAGGTGACCCCCTCGGCCACCTCCTCCTCGATGGTGAAGCGCTTGCTCGACAGGTCGTAGCCGGTGCCGAAGGAGTTGAAGTCGGCCTTGCCGTACAGCTCGATGCCGGGGGAGCGGAACGATGCGCCGATGCGCAGGTTGTCGGTCACCGGCACCATCACGCCGAGCACTCCGAGCAGGGCGAGGTGCTTCAGCTTGGCGGTGGCCATCTGGCCCAGGCCCAGGCGCGAGACCTCCTTGCCGGTCCTGCGGCTGTAGAACCGGGCCACCACCAGCGCCTGGTCCTGGTAGATGGCCGACCGGTAGCTGACGAACACCGACAGTCCGAGGCTGAGGCGGGAGAAGACCTTCCACGCCGCTGACAGGCCGACCCACAGGGTGTCGTCCTCGGTCACGAGGTTGAGCACGGAGAGGAAGTCAGCGGCGGTGGGGTCCTTGAAGCTGCCCTGGGGGATGTTCACCTCGTAGTTGCTCAGCCGCTTGCGGTTGACGTTGGAGCGCGGGGTGATGAGCGACAGGGCGAGCTGCACCCGGCCGGCGCCGTCGGGGTCCCCCTCGCGCACCCGCTGGATCCATGCCGCGGTGGTGGGGTAGGTGATGAAGCTGGTGTTGCTCGAGTTGAAGTTGATCTCCTCGGCGGTCCAGTCGTTGCTGCTCAGGCCGTAGATGGAGGCCGACAGGGAGACGCTGGACCGGGGCGTCTCGGCCAGGCCGGCCGGGTTGTAGAAGGCGCCCGAGCTGTCGTCGCTGATGGCGGTGTAGGCGCCGCCCAGCCCGAGGGCGCGGTCGCCGACGATGTAGTCCTGGTAGTGGTTGTCGTCCGCGGCGGCGGGCGCGGGCAGCGCCAGCAGCAGGAGCAGGGCGGCGGCTCTAGCGGATGTCATAGCTGCCTCCGATGCTCACGATGAGCGAGAAGTCCAGCGCGCGCACCGCCACCGACTCCGAGGTGAGGTCGGCCACCTTTCCGGTGGGGCTGTAGACCCGCTCGGACCAGCCGTGCAGGTCGCCGAGCTGGGCCTGCAAGGCGAAGGAGAGCGCCGACGCGGGGTTCGACATGTAGGTGCCGCCCAGGGTGGCGCCGAAGCGGTGCACCCGGTCCTCGTCCGTCAGCTCGCTGTCATCGGGCAGGGAGGTGAAGTTGGTGAACAGCCCGGCGCGCAGCAGCAGCTTGCGCCACACGCGGAACTCGGCGCCGAGGTTGACGTTGGCCACCATGTTGCGCTGGTTCTCGGGGATCTCGTCCTGGTCGGTCAGCCGGCTCAGCTGCGGGTGCTCAACCACCGAGTAGCGCCCCTGCGGCCCGTGCAGGCTGACGTCCAGGGCGATGGTGAGCAGGTGGTCGTACGACCAGGCCGCGCCGAGGGTCACCTTGAACGGGACCTTCCAGTACCACTCGGCGTCCTCGGCGATGAGCGACGGTTCGCCGGAGGTGTCCAGCGGGTTCATGGAGGTGTAGATCACGTCGAGGCGCCCCTTGCCCGCCACCCGGATCTGGGGCGAGACGAAGTTCAGCCCCAGGCGCAGGCCGGACACCGGCGGCTCGTAGATCACGCCGGCCTGCACGTACAGGGACCAAACCGTGACATCGCCGTTGATGTAGTACACCGCCGGGAACAGGGCCCTGGCGTTGGTGATGATGGAGGAGAGGCCGGAGTAGGTGAAGGTGCGGGCGGCGGTGCCCACCGTGAGGCCCAGCTGGAGCCCGGCCACGGGGCGAACGGCGTAGCTAAGCCCGCCCTGGAACACGCGGTCGACGCCGAGGTCGGATCCCACTGCGCTGATCTTCAGCGCGCCGCAGTTGGCGTCCTTGATCTGGAAGTCCTGGTTCTCACGCTCCCAGCTCGGCACCACCAGGGTGAAGCCGATGGCGTGCTCCACGCCGCCGGCGCTGAACGGGAACACCACCCCGAGGGAGCCGGGGAAGGAGAAGAATGCGTCGTCGCTGGTCTGCAGCTTCTCGCCGCAGATGTCCGCCGCCTCGATGGACAGCAGGCGCAGCTTGTAGGCGCTCATGGCCAGCTGCACGATGGTGGAGCCGGGGCGCACGATGCCGGCCGGGTTGTAGTGCGCGCCGGACGCCTCGTTGGCCAGCGCCGTGTAGGCGCCGCCCATGCCGCCGGCGCGTTCGCCCACCAGGTAGTCCTGGTAGTGGGCGTCGCTGTCGGCGTGGGCCGCGGGCGTCGCTGACAACGACAGCAACAGGATCAACGTCGCGCGCGCAGCGCGGCGGTGGGTTCTCATCGGGTCACGGCTCCTCGGGTTGATCTGGAATGTAGCTTAGCGCATCCGCGTCAGCCGAAGTACACCGAGCGGCGGCGCTCGACGCCCTGGCTGAGCATCTCCTCTCCGCGGGCGTGCAGCATGGCGTGGTGCGCCTCGACGACGTCCGGGTCGTCCGGATCGCCGGGCAGCGGGATCGGCTCCGAGAAGTAGTAACGCAGCTTCACCGGCAGGGGGAAAACCCCGAGACCCAGCAGCAGGGGCATCTCGTACTTCGGGTTGCCCACCACCCGGCCGGGCCACTGCATGCGGGTCAGGCTGCGGTAGGTCTCGTCGCTGCCCACGCACATGTGCAGCACCACCGGCACCTCGGCGCGCATGGCCAGGCGCACGAATCCCCGGGCCGTGGCCCAGAGCAACCGGTAGCGATTGTCCGGGGTCTTCATCGCCTCGCGGGCGCCGCCGGGGTAGACGTTGAGCAGGTGCCCCGCGCGCAAGAAGCGCAGCCCGTTTTCGGGCGTGCCGTGCAGCGCGCCCAGGCGGTGCAGGGCCCACTTGAGCAGCGGCGTGTAGAACAGCGTGTCGTCGCCCAGTCCGCGCACCACGCGGCCGGTGGCCTCGTAGACGCCGTGCCAGACGAAGGGCGCGTCGGCGCCCATCAGGCCGTGGTTGCCCACCATCAGGGCGCCACCCTGGCGCGGGATGTTCTCCAGCCCGTAAAACTCCGGCCGGTGCCAGAAGGTGAACTTGCCGATGATGTCCATGGCGGAGCGCACCATGTCCATGTCCATCATGTCGTCGGCAGGGTCTGCGGGGGGCGGGTGGCCGAAGAGATCTTTGATGCGGTGCGGGGACAACATGGGGGTGAGCATACCTCAGCTTCAGTCGGCGCAGACCGTGGGCCTGGCCGCTATTACCAGGTCCACCGGCGTGCCGATGGACATCTTGACCAGCATGGCGCCCAGCTCGCGCGCCGCGGCGTCGGCCCGCTTCCAGTCGTTGATGGCCACGTAGTAGGGCGTCGGGTCCTGGCTCTTGTCGCAGTGCTGGCCGTAGCCCGGGTCGATCTGCTTGATGTTGAGGCCCATCAGGCTGAGCACCACGGCGACGCGGAAGGTCTTGTACGGCAGGTGGGCGCAGGCGCTGCCCGGGCCGCCGTCAGCGCCGACGCACGAGCCGTCGGGCACGGCGTCGGCCGGGGTGAGCTGTCGCGAGCCGGCCACCGCGGTCAGGGTGATGGCGTGGCCGCGGGAGAAGCCGCCGGTGTTCATGCAGGCGCGCGGCGCCGAGATGCGCACGCCGTCGATGATCCCCGGCGGCGTCGTGAAGTCGGAGGGGGCGCCCGACAGCGGCGTGTAGGTGCTGCAGCTGTCGTCGCCGCAGCCGGAGAACGGGCCGCCGTGGCCCATGGACAGCGCCGCTGCGGCGAGCGCGGGGATCAGGTGGCGTGGGCGCAGCTTCATGGCTCCCGAGGGTATCACGGCGGGCGACGCGCCATTTGTGGCTGCGCCGGGCTGGACAACGGTGTATGGATGATGCCCATGGAAGCGCTCAAGGCATTGGCGGAGATCTTCGGGCCGCAGCTCGACCCGGACAACGTGGACAACCTCGACCAGCGCATCGCGGCCTGGGCAATCCCGGCCTACGGCGTGGTCCAGCGCTACTTCCGCGCCAAGGTGCACGGGCTGGAGAAGATCCCTGCCGGCAAGGCGATCCTGGTGGGCAACCACAACTCGGGCATCACCTTCCTCGAGCCGATCATCCTGGGCCGCGAGTGGCACCGCTACAACGGCGGGCCGGATGACCTGCGGTTTTTGGTGCACGACGCCATGGTGGCCATCCCGGTGCTGGGCAACCTGCTGATGAAATCCGGCGCGGTGCGCGCCTCGCGCGAGGCGGTGGGCAGGGCGTTCGAGGCGGGGCGCAAGATCCTGGTCTTCCCGGGGGGCAACTACGAGGCGTACCGGCCGTGGGTCCACCGGCACAAGGTGGTGTTCAACGGCCACAAGGGGTTCGTGCGCATGGCTCTGCGCCACGGCACGCCGCTGGTGCCGGTGATGAACCTGGGCGGCCACAGCCCCATGAAGGTGGGGTGGGGCCGCGCGCCGCAGGGGCAGCGGACCCCGGGGGGGGGGGGGTTGTGCCCGGGGGGCCCCCACCCCAGTTGGTGGGGGGGGGCCCGCGGCGAGCCGCTGGCGAAGCTGACCCGGGTGGACAAGCTGCTGCGCAGCGAGTCGTTCCCGCTCTTCCTGGGGCTGCCCTGGGGCGTGGGCTTCGGCCCGATCTTCCACTTCCCCCTGCCGGCGAAGATGACCATCGAGGTGGGCGACCCGATCCCGGTGGAGCCGTACGGCCCGGAGCATGAGAGCGACCAGCAGGTGGTGGACGCGCTGTACCAGCAGGTGGTGGACGCGCTGCAGGGCATGATGGACCGGGCGGTGGCCCGCGGCTGACATCTCCGCCGGGCGCGGTAAAATCAGCAGAGACAGCGGTACCAGGAGCCCATGGATCGCAACACCCCTCTGACCGTTCGCGCCTCGTCGAGCCTGGCTGGCGGGCGCCGGCTGTTGCTGGACCACCTGGAGGCGCTGGCCGCCATCGAGGATGGCGAGGTGCAGGCGCAGCTGCTGCAAGACCTGGTGCGGGACTACGTCCGCCTGGAGCAGCGGCTCGACGGGCTGCTCAAGAACACGCTGCCGCCCACGGTGGCCGAGGAGATCAAGCACCGCGGGCGGTTCGCGCCGCGCGCCGTGGAATGCACCATCCTGTTTACCGATCTCGTGCACTTCACCCAGCTGGCCGAGCGGCTGCCAGCCGACGAGCTGGTGCAGATCCTGCACCGCCTGTTCGCCGGCTTCGACGCGCTGACCGAGCAGCACGGCGGGACCAAGATCAAGACCATCGGCGATGCCTACATGGCCGCGTTCGGCGCCCCGCTGCCGCTAGAGGGGCACGCCGAGCGGGGCATCGCGTGCGGCCTGCAGATGGTGGGGCAGGTGGCCGACCTGGCCCGCGACACCGGCGCCGACCTGCAGCTGCGGGTGGGGCTGCACAGCGGGCGGGTCACGGCGGGCGTGGTGGGCGTGGAGCGCATGCAGTTCGACGTGTTCGGCGACGACGTGAACATCGCGGCGCGCTTCGAGGCGGCCGGGGAGCCAGGTCGGGTCAACATCTCGAACGAGACGCGGCGGCTGGCCGGCGATGCCTTCGACTATCAGGAGCGGGGCGAGATCCCGCTCAAGAACAAGGCCCCCATGAGGGCCTACTTCGTCACGCGAGACCGAGGAGGGCGCTGATGCAGGAGTTCGGACGATACGGCAAGCCCGTGGACCTGGGCCACGGTGTGTACTGGGTCGGCTCCTACGACGAAGAGGCGAACATCCACTGCAACCCCTACCTGATCCGGGAGGGCGACAGGGCCTTGCTCATCGACGGCGGCAGCCGCGGCGACTTCGCCGCGGTGATGCTCAAGATCCTGCAGGCCGGCGTGGAGCCGTCGAAGATCGACGCCCTGATCTACCAGCACTACGACCCGGACCTGTGCGGCTCGCTGCCCAACCTGCTCGGGCTCTGCGACAACCCCGAGATAAAGGTGTTGTCCAGCCGCGAGAACAACGGGTTCATCTCCTTTTACATGCCCCGCGAAAACGCGGGGCTGCTGACCAACGTGGACGAGCTGGGCTGGACCTACACCTTCGGCAGCCGCACCTTGCGCTTCATCCACACGCCGTACGCGCACTCGGCGGGCAGCTTCGTCACTCACGACGAGCGCAGCCGGATCCTCTTTTCAAGCGACCTGTTCGGCAGCTTCGCCACCCACTGGGACCTGTTCCTGGAGCTGGAGCAGGCGTGCTACTCGTGCGAGGACTACCAGGATTGCCCCCAGGGCAAGGCCCACTGTCCGCTGCCCGACATCCTCGATTTCCACCGACGGGTCATTCCCTGCGGCAAGGCCCTGTCCCTGGCCATGCAGCGAATGGAAGGCCTGGACATCGCGGCCCTGGCCCCGCAGCACGGCGGGATCCTGCGCCGGCAGCGTGACGTGCAGCACCTGATCGGCCTGCTGAAAAGCCTGGATCGCGTGGGCATCGACAGGCATCTGCCAGGGTAGCTGGGTGTCTCGTAGATAGTTCAGCCCCGGTGACGGCCGCGGGGTACACTGCGGCCCATGGCGCGAAAGAGACCACAGAATCGTCGACCCGCCCCCAGGGGCAAAGAGGGCCAGGTGCGCCCCTTCACCCTGGGCCAGGACGGCGTCGAGGTGGAGGTGGACCAGGAGCGCTTCAAGCTGCCGGCGGGCGTGCCCGGCGACAAGATGGAGGTGCGGCTGCGGGGCAAGGCGGGCGGCGCGGACCCGCGGCCGAAGCTGCTGGAGCCGTCTGCAGACCGGGTGCCTTCGCCCTGCCCTGTGCTCGAGGAGTGCGGCGCCTGTTCGCTGCTGGCCATGGCCTACAGGGCCCAGATCGCGGCCAAGGGAAAGGCCCTCAAGCAGCTGATCAAGCCGCTGGGCTGCCCGCCGCGCAAGGTGGGTCGGCTCGAGGGGCTCGACCGCCCGCTCGGTTACCGCACCAAGCTGCTGATGCCTGCGTTTTCGGCCAAGAACCGGCGCCTGCGGTTCGGCTTCTACCGCCCGGGCACCACGCGCCCGGTGCGCGCCGAGCACTGCCCCGTGCAGCACCCGCTCGCCCTGGGCCTGCTGGCCATGGTCAGGCCGCTGCTGGAGAGCTTCGGCGTCTCGGCGTCGGGGCCGGGGACCTCGGGAGGCTGGCTGCATGCCATCTCCATCCGGGTCGACCCGCCTACCGGCGCGGCGGAGATCATCCTGTGCGGCCGGACGCCGGAGCCGCCGGGCGGCGCAGAGCTGGTGGACGCCATGGGGCGGCTGCCCGGGTTGTGCACCCTGGCCGTGAGCGCCGCGAAGAAGCGCTCATCCTATCCGGTGGCGCCGCCCTTCGAGCTGTTGCGCGGCGATGGTCACACGCCGTTCACCCTGGCCGGCAAGCAGTACATGCTGTCGCCGGGCACCTTCTTTCAGACCAACCACGAGGGGGCCGAGCGGCTGCTGCACAAAGTGACCCGGCTGATGCCGAAGCAGGCGGGGCTGATGCTCGACCTGTACGGCGGCGCAGGGATCTTCGCCCGGGCGCTGGCCGGACGCTGGCGCAAGGCCATCGTGGTGGAGCGCTCCGACGAGGCAGTGGCCGACCTGGAGCGCGCCGCGGCCAAGGAGCGGCTCAAGGGGCTGGAGGTCTGGGCCGGCGCTGTGGAGGAGCGGGCAGCCGCGGCTCTGCGTCGAAGCCCGGACCTGGTGCTGCTGGACCCGCCCCGGCGAGGGGCGAAGCCAGGGGTAATATCAGCCCTGAATAAAACCCCGCCCGAGACCCTGCTCTACGTCGCATGCGGCGCCCAGGCCTTCGCCCGCGACGCCCAAAAGCTGACCCGCGGCGGCTTCCGCCTGGCAGCCGTCGAAGCGGTGGACATGTTCCCCCACACCGCACATCTGGAGATCGTGGCGAAGTTCGAGCGGAAGTAGCGCACCGCTCCAGGCTCGCTTCGCTTGCTCGCTCCGGTCTCGCTGTGCTCGACCAGTCGCGGCCTGTTTTGGGGTTGTGCGTGGGTTGGGACCTTGGTGGTGTGCTTCCGGTTTGTGGCCGTTTCATCGCTGTGCACGGGGGCTGATATGGGGCGAACCGTGCCGGGATTTCCGGAGGCTCCATAAGTTGAGAGGATGGAGTCATGGG
>CAZEFW010000084.1:0-37671 GCA_964511535.1 uncultured Myxococcales bacterium
GTCTCAAGTCTCAAGTCTCAAGTCTCAAGTCTCAGGTCTCAAGTCTCAAGCCTCAAGTCTCAAGCCTCAAGCCTGCATCTACCGCACCTGTAAAAACCGATACCGCATCACCTCGCGCCACGGGGGTGGTTTGCGGCCCACGTGGACCCTGGCGTGGCCGTGGGGCGACACCGACTCCATGGCGCTGTGCTTCGGGGCGCCCAGCACGCCGAGGGCGACGTAGCCCATGTTCCCCTCGCCCTCGAGATCAGTGGCGGCGCCGAACCGCGCCAGCACCGCGCGCGCGGCTTCGTCGAAGTGCCTGGCGCTGTGGTCTCGTTCGGCCAGCACGATGAGGGTCCCCTTGGGGAAGCGGTCGAGGAAGCGGCCCACATGCCGCCACCCGAATGGCCGCAGCACGACGTCCACGTCCTTGACGCCCAACACCTCGCCGGTGGTCGGGTGGATGGCGGCGATGTTCACTCCCCGGCTGTTGTCGCTCACTTTGCGCCCGCTGACCCAGAGCTCGGCGAAGTTCCCGGCCCGGCCGCCGCCGCTCACCGCCGCGATATCAACCGGGCTGGTGCGGCCGGTGCGGCCCACCGCGCGCGGCCCGGGCCGATCCCACCCCTCGGGCGGGGTATGGATCAGGTCCAGCCGGTTGATGCCGCGCTCCAGCCAGCCGTCCTCCACCCTGGCCGTGATCATGCTCCAGGCCGTCCCCGGCAGGGTCTGGGCGCCCACCTTGCGCCCGTTCATGCGCAGCTCGACGTGGGTCCCCGGGTGCACGGCCCGGCACCCGATGCGCAGCTCCATGGCCCCGGGGCGGTTGATGGGCAAGAAGATATGCCCGGCCACCTCCCGCAGCGGCACGTAGCGCACCTTGTCCTTGCCGGTGATCGGGTAGCCAAAATTCTCGGACAGGTTGAAGTGCGCCCGCGGATCAGCCAGGTCCAGGCCAGCCCGGTCCATCTGGTCGGCGGCGGGGTTGGCCAGCGGGTGGTTCTCGCCCAGCATGAAGTGCCCGTCCAGGCGGTCGTAGGTGCGCAGCGAGCCGCCCCTACGCAGCTTGAAGGCCAGGGAGGCGGGCAGCGAGAGCGGGTTGCCCACGGCCCGGTACACCCGGTCCACCACGCCGTGCGTGATGGTCATGTAGATCGCCTGGGTGTTGCGCAGGTTGTACCAGGTCATGGCGCGCTGGCTGTAGGCCAGCATCCACTGGACATTGAACAGGATGAACAGCGCCACCGCCGACGCTGTTACCCAGGCCACGGTGCGCTCCGGGCGGCGCGCCAGCGCGTCACGGATTGCGGCCAGCAGCAGGGCCAGGCCCACGGCGAACACGGGCAGCGCCGAGGTGAACCGTCGGGCCGAGAATCCCCATCCCCACCAGTCATAGGCCGCGCCGTTGATCAGCGCCATGCCCACGATGACCAGCGTCAGCGGCAGGGCCACCCCTGGCCGTCGGCGCGCGCCGAGCACCAGGCCCACCAGGCCCAGGCCGAGCAGGGGCGCCATGGTGAAGACGCCGTTGCGTGGCGAAAAGAGGGTGGAGGCCCAGGACGACTCGCTCCAGCGCATGAACCCTTCACCCTGGGGGACCGTGAGGAACTCGCCGAAGATGATCTTCCACACCACCAGCTGAGGCGAAAAGACCAGCACCGCCGCCAGGGCGCCCAGGGCCGGGCCAGCCGCCGCGCGCAGCAGCTCGGGCGCCGCGGCGCGCGCGCGCACCGGCCGCCAGAGGGTGACGACCCCCTCCACAAGCGGCAGGATCATGAACGGCATGCAAGCAGGTCGCACCAGCATCACCAGCCCCGCGCTGGCGCCGAACAGGGCCCAGCGGCGCAGGGTCCACTGGCCACGCCAGCGAAACCAGAGCAGACAGAGCAGGCTGTTGGCCATGGCCGCCGGCGCGTGGCTATAGGAAGCCAGCGCCAGGCAATAGAAAGGCAGCGGCCCGGCCAGCACCGCGCCCAGCGTGGCCCAAAGGGCGTGCTTCTTGCCCACCATGTCCCGGGCCAGGCGGTGCACCAGGACCACGGCGATCCAGCCATAGATCAGGCTCCCCACCAGGGTGCCCACCACGTGGAACCGCGATAGCCCGTCGACGGAGAGCGGGTATCCGAGCTTGATGCCGAGCAAGCAGAGCAGGTGGGTGATGAGGAAGAACGGCGCCCACAGGATGGCCGGCCCGACGCCGAAGATGTTGCGCGCCAGGCCGGTCTTCTTGGCCTCGCCCAGATCGAAGGGGTTGCCCCACTCCTTGTACTCGTTGGTGAAGTCGATGTCGCCGTCCATCTGCAGCGAGCGCAGGTAGACGTAGTAGTAGTAGCCGTCGAGCTCGGCCACGCCCCCGACATGGTTGTTGTAATTCTTGACCGTGAAGTAGGCGGTCAGCCCGAGCAGGAGCAGGGCGAGCAGCACCACGTTGTCACGGTCCCGGAGCCAGCGCATCGTTGGGCAGTGTACCCTCGGCTGCGGGCCGCAGGCTACAGCCTACACGCCGGCCCTTGACCTGCGACAGTGCCCGTGCAAAGAAAGCGGGCATGGCAGCCTGGTGGAAGCGATCGAAGCGTGGCCCGTCCTCCACGGCGGCGCAGGACCGCCATGAGGTCCCCCGCGGGGTGTGGACCAAGTGCAAGGGGTGCAGCGAGATCCTGATGGAATCGGAGCTGGCGGCGCACCTCGGAGTCTGCCCTCGCTGCCGCCACCACCACATCATAAAGGCCAGCGCGCGCCTGGAGCTGCTGCTGGACGAGGGCAGCTTCCGCGGCTTCGGCGAGGAGATCCAGCCGCTGGATCCGCTCAAGTTCAAGGACTCCAAGCGCTACCCTGACCGGATCAAGGCGAGCCGGAAGAAGTCGGGCCTCAACGACGCGGCCATCACCGGCCGGGGGTTCATCGACGGGATCCCCGTGGCCATCGGGTTGCTCGCGTTCGAGTACATGGGCGGATCCATGGGCGCGGTGGTGGGCGAGCTGGTCACCCGGGTGTTCGAGGCGGCCCTGAAGGACCGCTCCCCGGCCATCATCTCCGCGGCGTCGGGGGGCGCGCGCATGCAGGAGGGGATCCTGTCGCTGATGCAGATGGCCAAGTCCACAGCCGCGCTGAGCCGCCTGCGCGCCGAGGGGCTGCCTTACATCTCGCTCCTGCACCACCCGACCACCGGCGGCGTGGCCGCGAGCTACTCCATGCTCGGGGACGTGAACATCGCCGAGCCTGGGGCGCTCATCGGCTTCGCGGGGCCCCGGGTCATCGAGCAGACCATCCGGCAGAAGCTGCCCGAGGGGTTCCAGCGGGCCGAATTCCTGCTGGAGCATGGCATGGTGGACATGATCGTGGAGCGCAAGGACCTTCGCGAGCGCATCGCCTTCCTGCTGCGCGCTCTGGGCGGGCGGTGCGCCCACAACCAGACGAGTTGAGCCAGCAGGACGCGTACCTGCGCTGCCTGCGGCGCCTCGCTGCGCTGGGCAAGTTTGGCGTGGATCTCGGCCTCCATCGCATGGAGGCGCTGCTCAGCAGCCTCGGTGACCCTCACCTGGAGATGGTCACCGTTCACCTCGCCGGCACCAACGGCAAGGGCTCCACCGCGGCAATGATCGAGGGCGGGGTGCGAGCCGCCGGGCTGCGCACCGGGCTGTACACCTCGCCCCACCTGTGCCGGTTCACCGAGCGGATCCAGGTGGCCGGGCGCGAGATTCAGCCTTCGCGCCTGGCGGCCCTGGTGGACGAGGTGCTGGCGGCAGCCCCGCACGGAACCACGTTCTTCGAGGCTGCCACGGCCGCGGCGCTGCTCCACTTTCGCCATCAGGGCGTGAAGGTTGCGGTGCTTGAGACCGGCCTCGGGGGCCGCCTGGACGCCACCAACTTGGTGCGCCCCGCGCTGTGTGTGATCACGGATATCGCGCTGGATCACACCGAGGTGCTGGGCGAGACCCTCGCCGAGATCGCGCAGGAGAAGGCGGGGATCTTCAAGCCCGGCGTGCCGGTGGTGGCTGCGATGCCGGCGGACGCGTCCGTCCGCGAGGTGCTCGAGCAGCGGGCCGCGGAGCTGGGCTGTGCGCTGCGCTGGGGCGGGGCCGGAGAGACCAGCTTCCTCCGCCGCAACCGCGCCCTGGCACGGCTGGCTGGCGAATCGCTGGCCGCCGCCGGGCACCTGGATCAGCGCCAGCGGTACCTCGAAGGGGTCGCTGCGGCGCGCTGGCCCGGGCGGCTGGAGCGGTTGGACTGCGGCGCCATCCTCGACGGCGCCCACAACCCGGCAGGCGCCCGGGCGCTGGCCTCGGCGCTGGCAGGGCAGGGGCCCTTCACCGTGGTGCTGGGCATGCTCTCACCACGAGACCCCGGGCCGGTCATCCGGGCGCTGGCCCCCCTCGCTGCCCGGTACCTGTGCACGGCCCCCCGCAGCCCGCGGGCCATCCCGGCGGGCACGCTGCTGCGCCACGCCCCACCGACTGCCACCGCCGCCCCGACCCTGGACATGGCCCTGGAGCAGGCCAGGACACACCCCGAGCCCTTGCTGGTGACTGGCTCGCTCTACCTGGTGGGGGAGGCCAGGGCGGTTCTGCTGGGCGAACCCACCGACCCGCTGGACGCCTGGGATCCGCTGGAGAAAATTGTATCCTCCGTTGCGGACGCGGAATTCTAGCGGTATCTAGAAAGAGCCTGTAGACTGGAGCCTGTCCGGTCGAGGAGGAACCGATGCGTAAGCTCACAGGAGCCGCAATTTGCCTGGCCTTTCTGCTCTCAAACGCCGCTGTGGCGCAGGAGAAGGGCAAGGCCAAGAAGGCGTCGCCCAAGGCCACCGCGGCGGCCAAGAACATGGGCCCTTACCAGGGTGTCACCCTCAGCGGCGGCGACCCTCCGCCCATGCAGGCGCCCCCCGCGGGCGTGCAATACGTGACATGGCCGGGGTTCCACGCCGACGCCGCTGGCAGCACCATCTTCCTGCAGCTCACCGGGCCAGTGGCCTACGAGCAGAAGCGCAAGAAGCTCAAGTACTTTGTCACGCTCATGAGCACCCAGGTGTTCCTGCAAAATAACCTGCGCCCGGTGTTGACTCAGCACTTCGACAACACGCCGGTAAAGGAATTCCGCCTGCGGCAGCTCAAGGATGGGGCTACCCGCCTCGAGGTCACCCTGAGCAAGAAGTCCGCGCCCACCATCAACACCCGCACCGTGGGTACCTTCACCTACCTGGTCGTAAGCTTCCCGCCGCTCAAGAAGTAGCAACCGCACTGGGCCCCCCACCACCACTCCTACTGCCACTGCCGTGCGTCTACATGCGCACGCGCGCGCCGCACGGCAGTCCGGAGACGCAGTACGCAAAATTGTTCACGTCAATGCCGCCGTGCTAGGATGAATACCGTACTTACTTTATGGAGGTTTTCCATGTATCGCGCTCCTCTGTTCGTCCTCTTGGTAGCCGGATCTGTTGGGGTCCTGGCAAGCTGTGGGGAGACTGAACGGAAAAGGCCATCAAACTGGCCTGACGGGTGGATCATGCCCGACGCGCAGGTCATCCTCGACTCCAAGACAAGCGATCTGGGCACCTTGCCTGACGGGCTCAAAGTCAACCCGTTGGGTCCGATCATCACGTTTATCTCGCCCACCAAGAAGCAGGTGGTGACCACCAGCACCCTCAACGTCCAGGCCAAGATCACCGACAAGGACTCGACGGTGAACGTCAGCACGGTCAAGCTCACCTTCCAGGGCGGCACCACCAAGGTGACCAAGACCATGACCGCCTCCACCACGCCGGACGTCTTCGAGGCAAAGCTCGACCTGACCAAGCTCACCGGCAGCGGGCGCGTCATCGTCGAGGCGTCGGACATGAAGGGGAACAAGAACACCGCGTTCGTGGAGTTCTCCTACGACGCCGGGCCGACCATCGCGTTCACGGCGCCGGCTGCAAAGAGCAACCACAAGAGCAAGGTCACCGTGCAGGTGCTCGTCACCGACACGGTGGAGATCAAGAGCTTCAAGGTTCAGGTGGGCGCCACCAAGGTGCCGATGAAGCAGATCCTGCCGGGCAAGCTGCAGCAGGTGTGGACCGGGTCGCTGACCTTCAAGAACTTCACCCCGCCCCTGAGCGGAAGCCAGGTGCTCGTGGCCGAGGCGACCAACAAGAACGGCGCCCGCGCCACCAAGTCGCTGCCGTTCACCGTCGACGACAAGGGCCCCACCATCAAGGTGACCAGCCAGACCCCGGGCACCATCATCGGCGGCGTGATCACCCTTTCGGCGACCATCACGGACGCGGCGGGTGTGCTGGAGTCATCGGTCAAGTGTGTCATCGGAAACGGCAAGACCCTGCAGACCGTGGTGCTCAAGAACTCCACGGCGGCAGCCACCACGTTCACCGGCCAGTTCGACACGCGCACCCTGCTGCAGACCTTCCTGTGGCCGGTGATGTCCTTCCGCGCCACTGACAAGCTCGGCAACGAGGCCCACGAGGACATCGTGGTTGGTCTGGACAACGGCAAGCCGATCATGGAGTTCGATCCGCCGGAAGACTTCCACATGAGCGAGAAGAAGACCGGCTACTACCTCTGCTCTCGCCCCTTCGACCCCGTGGGCGTGGACGCTGCCGACGACAAGCAGCAGGTGCCCCAGGTGACGCGCTTCCGCGGGCGCTTCCAGGACCAGGGCAACGACATCCCCTCGGCGCCCTGGGTGCCGTTTACGGGCATCAATGACACCTCGGTCTTCATGTATGTGCTGGACGACACGACCCAGGCGCTGGTCTACGACCTCGACGGGGACGGCTACTGCGACGCCATCAACCCCGAGATCATCCCGCTGGGCAGCAAGCCCACGGCCAAGGAAGCGGTGGCGGTGAAGATGGCGGTGATCAAGCCCACGGGGAAGGCCGACTTCAGGCCTCCCTGGTTCAACCCTGCCACCGACGCTGGCGCCACTGCGCCGGACGGGGGCGGCAGCAGCAAGTACCTGCTCCCCTCGTCGTGCAAGTCCTGGGGGACCAAGGCCAAGCCGCCGGAGGATCTCTGCCTCGGCACCTCGATGACCGCGGTCATCCCCTACGCCAACACCGGGAACCCGGCCATCTACACCATCCCGCCGGTGCAGCCCAAGAAGACCGACTACACCTGCTCCGGGCTGCCCTTCGACTTCCTGGCCAACAAGATCTCGGACGGCTGGGCCTGCGTGGCCGCCACCGCCACCGACAAGCTGGGCAACCGCGGCGTGACCCCGCCCCTGCGGGTCTACGTCAACAACAGCCCGACCTTCACCAAGCCGACCGTAAACCTGCCCGCGGGCGCGGGCACGCCCCCCCACTGCCCGGGCGCGCGGCCCAAGGGCACCGGCCAGGTGGAGTCGGCCACGCCGTGCAAGTTCCGCAACCCGCGAGCCGGCAGCTCCCCCCAGAACGGCGTCTACCTGTGCGACACCAAGATGAAGGCCTCCCAGATGTTCTGCCACAACGAGGTCTACCTCGCGCCGTAGCAGCGGCCTGCGGCCGCTGAATGACAAAACGACGTAACGACGTAACGACGAAATGACAGAATAAAATGTCATATAGGGGGGTCTGACCCCACCACTTGACATTTTATTTGGCGGTGGGCGATTGCTCTGATTTGCGGCCATGCGCCGGGCGGGGTCTGGCCGCTGAATGCCAGAATGCCAGGGTGCCAGAACGCCGGAACGCCGGAACGGCTACCTTGATTACGGAACGACCGTATAAAATGTCATACAGGGGGGTCTGACCCCGCCACTTGACATTTTATTTGCGGGAATTCAGGCGAGTTTTCCGCTCGAGACTTGAGCCTCAAGTCTCAAGCCTCAAGCCTCGAGCCAGAGCCGCGCAGCGGCTTCTACCAGGTGTAGCTCGTGGTGCCGCCGAAGCCGCTGAGGGTCTTGCCTGACGTTGGGTCGAGCTTTAGCGGCAGGAACATGATGGTCAGCAGGCGGTTGCGGCCGATTCTCTCGTAGCCGAAGACGCCGCCCAGGAACTCCACCATGATGTCGCCGGGGCGCTTGCGCGCCACCTGGACCACCGGGAAGACGATGAGGTTGTACGTGTCGTCCTTCTTGCTCTTGCGGTAGTACGTGTTGCCCACCACCCACGAGTGGTGCCCGGGGCGGTCGAAGCTCCAGTAGAGCGGAAAGACCACCGTGGTGCGCTTCTTGCCGCGCTTGAAGTCCCAGTAGAACGGGAAGCCGACGGTGGTGCTGTCCTCCACGCCGCCGAAGTGCCACACCAGCGGGAAGACCACCGCGTCCGAGCTCTCGGGCCGCGTGCGCACCCAGACCGGCGGGATCACGTAGTCGGTCTGCTTCTTCAGGTAATTCGCGTGGCGCAAAAAGAGCGGGAAGACCACGGTGGTGCGGGTCAGGTGGCGGTCGTGGAAGTCCCAGACCACCGGGAAGATCACCGTGGAGACATCGTCCACCGAGCGCCAGCGCCAGAAGAGCGGGAAGACCATGTGGAAGCTCTTCTCCTTGGACCACCGGCCCAGGTATAGCGGGGCGATGCCGAGGGTGGTGCGCTGCTCCTCGTGGTTCCGGTGGTGCACGAACAGCGGCACCACCGCCCTGGCGCTGCTCTTGACGCCGGTGCGCTGAAAGTATGGCCCCGCGTACCACTGGGTCCGGTCGGGGGACTTGTCGTAGCCGAAGATCGGCGTGTAGATGGCGGTGCGGGCCACCTCACCCCGGTAGTAGAACAGCGGAAAGACCGCCACGGATCGCCCGCCCACGTTGTCCCACGAGGTGAAGAACACCGGCGCCAGGCCAGTGGCCTTGTACTCGCCGTTGCGCCGGTAGAACCAGGGCCCGACGAAGGTGGTGCTCTTCTTCTCCTCGGGGTTGCCGAAGTGCCAGGCCACCGGGAACACGATGGTGAAGTCGTCCTTGGCCGAGCGCTTGAACCAGACCAGCGGCGCGAAGCCGCCGAAGCGCTCCTCCTCGCTTTTCTGGTAGTAAGCGGGCCCCACCACCCAGGTCCGCTTCTTCTCCTTGAAGTTGTTGCGGTAGTAGATGAAGGGCAGGGCGGCCAGGTGGCTCCCTGCCTTGTTGCGGTGGTAATAGGCCAGAGGAACCACGCCCGCCTGGTACAGCTGCTCCTTCTTGTTCTCGTGGGCAAACACCGGGCCGATGATTCGCGCCCAGCGCTCCTTGCCCCGGATGTCCCAGTAGAGCGGGAACACCACGTCCGCGCGGAAGCCCGCCTTTTCACGCACCCGCCAGTAGACCGGGAAGAGCACCAGGGAGCTCTGCTTCTCGTCGCGGAAGCGCCAGAAGAACGGGAACACCACGTGGTTGCTCTCGGTGGGGGACACATGCCGCACGAACAGCGGGAAGATCACCGTGGTGGTGGACTGCTCCTTGGGGCGGGTCCAGCGGTAGAAGATCGGCAGGATGGCGAAGCCGCGCGTGCGAGGGCCGTTGTGCCAGGCGTACGGCCCGAAGATCCCCTCGAAAACGCCCTTCTTTGCGTCGCTGTGGAAGCCGCCCAGCGGCGTGATGAGCAGCCGCTTGTGGTCCTCGCGCTTGTAGTAGACCAGCGGGAGCACCGCGGCGGTGGTGCCGGAGGTCGCGCGCTTCAGGTAGAAGAACGGCGCGATGGCGTGGCCCCGCTCCCCTGGCTTTTTCCAGTGGTAGTAGGGGCCGATGAGCATGGAGGCGGTGCCCTCGGCCTCGTTGGCTTTGCGCAGGAAGAGCGGCGGCAGCACCGCCTGGAAGCTGGTGCCGTCCCGGGTGCCCGCGGCGAACAGCGGCACCAGCCCGAACATGCGCCCGCGCTTGCTCTTGCGGTAGAACCCGGGCCCTACCACCCAGGTGTCGGACTGCTCCTTGTTGTCCTTCAGGTGCCAGAAGATGGGGAACAGCACCTGGTGGCTCCCCTCTGCGCTGCCGCCGAGAAACAGCAGCGGGGCGATGCCGGCCTTCCAGGCGTCCTTCTTGCGGGCGTAGTACGCCGGGCCCGCCACGGTGACGCTGCGGTCCTCGCGCTTGAAGTGCCAGAAGGCAGGGAAGAGCACCGCGTGGCGGCGCTGTTCGCCCACGCCGAGGTAGAACAGGGGCATCAACCCGGTGGCCCAGCCGGTCTTCTTCCGGTCGAGGTAGAACGGCATCACCAGGGTGAAGGTGGAGTCGTCCGGCCGGCGGCGGTGGTAGAACATCGGGAACAGCACGCTGGTGGCGGCGCCGGTCTCGGCGTCCGTGAAGCGCCAGAAGAACGGGAACAGCACCTGAGTGCCGCCTGCCGGGTCGTCGTAGTACACGAAGGGGCCGGCCACGTAGGTGGTGGAGCGCAGCTTCCGGTTGTGCCAGCGCAGGAAGAACGGGATCAACGCGTCGATGTCCCGCTCCGAGTCGCGGCGGTGGTAGTAAGGCGGCGCCACGAGCCCCCAGTGCTTGACCTGAGCGCGCTCGTCGTTCTCGTACATGAACAGCGGCGACAGGAAGTAGGAGCGCTTCTCCTGCTCGTCGCGGCGGTAGAGGGCCAGCGGGAACACACCGGCGGTGGTCCTGGCCCCCTTGCGTCGATGAAACACAGGCCCGGCCAGGGTGAGCGACCGCCCCGGGCTGGTGAAGCGCCAGAAGACGGGGAAGAGCACCGTGTAAGAGTCCTCCTCGTCGGGGCCTGTGCCGCGGTAGAACAGCGGCGGGACCACCAGGGTGGAGTTGTTCCCCTCTCGGCCGTAGTAGAACGGCGGCACGATGGCGGCGGCGCGGGTGCGCTTGGGCCCCCAGCTGGCGTAGGCGAAGGGCAGGATCAGCAGGCTCTTCTGCTTCCCATCGCGCCAGTAGAAGTTCAGCGGGAAGGCCCAGGTGAACGCCTCCTCCGGGCGGGCGGAGCCGCTCTGGTAGACGAACGGGAAGATCATCCGCTTCCGCTCGCCAGGGCTCCAGAAATCCCAGTAGAACGGCACCACGATGCGGTAGCCCTTGTCGCCCTTCTGGTGCCAGTAGATGCCCAGCACCTCGCGGAACTTGTGATCGCCCGAGCGGTAGTACAGGAAGATGACGTTGAGCGGCCGGCCGATCTTGCGGCAGGTCCCCTCGTCGCAGTAGGTCCCCTCGGCGCACTCGTCCTCCGAGGCGCAGCGCTGCCCCTCGCCCCCCGGCTCGGACGCCGCAGGCTGCGGCGCGGCCTCGGGCGCGGCCTTGACCGGCGCGGCGGCCTCCTGCTCGCCGCCCGCCTGGGCGACCCACCTGACCGGCGACACCTCCTCGCGATCCGCGTCCTGCCAGAAAGGCGGGGTCTGGGCGCGCGCAGGGGCGCAGAAGGCCAGCAGGAGCGCCGCGGTGCAGAGGGTGGTGGTGGAGAGCTTCAAGCTTCGGATTCCGTCGCTGGTCAGGTTAGATGGGATGGTCCGTGTGGGATCAGGTCGGGCTCACGCTCACAGGGGAAGGATCATCTTCCACTCGCGGTTCTCCTTGACGAACCGCAGCTCGCCCTCCTGGCTGTTGCCGCCCTGGCTGCGCTTGACCTTCATCAGGGCCGCGTCACCCTTGACCTTCACCGAGAGCACCTCGAGCTGGATGTTGCCCCACTCTTTCTTCAGCCGTTTTGAGAACTTGGACGGCTTGAGCATGGCCACCTGGTGGTTGAGGAACATCTGGTAATAGGCCGAGTGGCTGTCGATGTAGGTCTCCAGGTCACCCTTGAGGGCGGCCTTGCGCATGCGGTCGAAGCACTTGCGAGGGGTGGACAGGGCGGCCCGCGGCTTGGGCAGCTTGAACTCCACCTTCTTCACCTTGCCCAGGGGCAGCTTCATGGTCTGGCCGCTCGGGATCTTCACGGTGAGCAGGCCGTCGTAGTAGTGCAGCAGCTTGCCGACGATCTTGGTGTTGTCCATCAGGTAGATCGCCTCGTCGGCCATGGCCAGACGTGGGCTCCAGCCTGTCACCGCCAGGGAAGCCAGCATGAGCAGCAATTTTGTCGATTTCATTCTTCACCTCAACGCCACCGGGCCCCCGAAGGTTCCCTGGCGTTATTCACTGGCCGCTGACCCGAAAGTCCGCGCACCTGGCGTCCGTCCCCCGTGCAGTACCACCTGGGAGTACGCACTCCGGGCTCCAGGAATTCACCGCTCTGCCTTTACCCCAGGTTCCACTCGAAGTAAACAAGAACTAAAGGCAAAAGGCAGCGGAGGGACCCACATTGGCCAGGCGAAAGGGTGAAGCAGCGCACATCGGCAACTTGCTGCAGCGCTGGATCCGCAACAACCGGATGGATGAGCAGGTTCTGCGCCATACCCTGCGGGCGCGCTGGGCGGCGGTGGTGGGGGAGCGGCTGGCAAGCCGAACCCGACCACACGGCCTGTACCGCGGCCGCCTCAAGGTGCGGGTGGCCAACTCCACATGGCTCAACGAGCTGAACTTCATCAAGGACAGCATCGTTCAGCGCATCGGGGAAGAGATCGGGCAGGGCAAGGTGCGGGAGGTCGTCCTGGTGGTTGGCGAGCTGGATCCGCCGCCCGGGTCGGCCCGGCGCGAGGTGAGGCGGCCCGCTCCCGAGGTGGTGCCGGCCCCGAGGGTGGAGGTGCCGGCGGAGGTCGCGCGGGCGGTGGAGGAGGCGGTTGGGGAGGTTGAAGATGTGGAGCTTCGGGAGGCGGTGAAGCGGGCCTGGATGGCCGAGCTGGAGCGGGGGGATGAAATAAAAAACAAGGAACAAGAAACAAAAAACAAAAAATGATCGGGGGTTGTCTTGGGGCTCAAGGGTAAAGCAAGGGAGACGCTGGAGTTGCTGGAGGCGGGAGGGTACCGGGGTCCATCTGGAGAGTGGGTGGACTTTGCGGAGGCGCAGGCGGCGGCGGTGGCGGAGGTGGTTTTGTACACGCCGGCGCGTTTGGGGGAATTGCTTGAGGGGGCCGGAGGGCCGGACTGTGCGGGGCCCGAGGTCCTGGTCACGGACGAGACGACGCAGGAGGCGGCACGGCGGCTGGCGGGAGAGGGGGACGACCCGGTAGTGCTGCTCAACTTCGCGTCGGCTCGAAACCCGGGGGGCGGCTTCCTCAATGGGGCCAAGGCCCAGGAGGAGGACCTGTGCCGCTGCTCGGGGCTGTACCCGACGCTGGTGGTGGACGCGGCCCGGGCTTACTACGCGGTCAACCGGGCAGGGCGGTCGCTGCTCTATTCGGATCACATGATCTACTCGCCCGGCGTACCCTTTTTCCGGGTCAAGGGCACCGGAGAGCTGCTGGACGAGCCTTTTCGCTGCGCAATCATCACCGCTCCGGCGCCCAACGCAGGCCCGATCTTGCAGCGTGACCCCGCGGCCGGGCCCGCCATCGCCGAGACCTTCCAGCGCCGCTGGGGCCAGGTGCTGGCCATCGCCCGGGACAGGGGCCACCGGCGGCTGCTGCTGGGCGCGTGGGGCTGCGGGGCGTTTCAGAATGATCCGGCGGTGGCGGCAGGCGCGTTTGCGTCCTGGCTGCGCGAGGCGCGATTCGCTGGCGCCTTCCACCAGGTGGTGTTCGCCATCCCGGCTCAGGGCAAGCGCGGCCGCGCCAACCACGCGGCGTTCAGGGAGCGCCTGACATCGGCGGGCTGATCAGCCGGTAACCCTCAGCAGCAGCGTCTCCTTGCGCCCGGTCCTGCGCTTGACCACCAGCTCAAACTGGCGGCCCGGAAGCAGGGACAGGTACGCGTCTGCCGCGGCGTCGGCGTCGTCCAGGCTCTTGCCGTCGAGGCTGATGAGGCGATCACCGGTGCGCAGGCCCAGCTGGTGGGGCAGGCTGCCGCTGGAGATCCCCCGCAGCTCGATGCCGCTGGACCGATCCATGGTGGCGGTGTAGCTGGCCCGGCTCGCCATCACCTCGCTCACCTCGGCGCGCAACGCATCCAGGCTCACAACCACCGGCTCCGTGGGCAGGGGCGACGGCTCGTCGTCTGCCGCGCCCCGGCTGTGGGCCGGACCGGCAGCGCCCGGGGCGCTCTCGCCGGGCAGGGGCGGTGGCTGGTCTGCCGCCGGCGCCTGGCTCGCCTGGATGGCCGGGGCGGGCTTGCGCTCGGCAGGCAGGGGCGGCGGCATGTCAGCCCGGGGTCCGGAGTCGGCCTCATCGACGCGGGCCGGGCTGGCAGGCAGGGGAGGCGGCTCTGCGGCGACCGCTTCCGGCTCCGTCTCCGGCTCCGGAGCCGACTCCACAGTGGGCATGGGCGCGGGCGCCGTGGCCACCACCTTGCCGCTGTCCGGGGCAGGATCGGCAGGCATCGGCACGGGCAGCTGCTCCCCCTTGGAGGCGGAAGGTGGCGCCGGCGCGGCAGGCTTGTCTCCCAGAAAGGACGGCGGCGACAGGTAGCGCCGCGGAGCGATGATCACCGGGGGCGGCCCACTGGCTGCGTTGCCGGGCACCTTGCGCAGAGAGAAGGGGGAGGGCGTCAGAGGCACGGCCAGGGAGATCCGCCCCTGGGTCACCACGATGCGGTCCTCGGTGATGCTCACCACGCGCGCCCCGTGGATCTCCCCGCCCACGCCGACCACCACGTAGCGCTTCTGGCTCGCGTCATACAGGATCGCCTGGCCGGTGCCGGGCACGATGCCCACAAGCTGCACCACCGGAGGCGGCGCGGGCGTCGCGGGCGCCTCGGCCAGGGCCGGAGATCCGGCGAGAGCCAGGAGAGAGAAGCTGACGATCAGGGCGATTCGGGTGTTGCTGGGCATGGCTACCTCACAGTCGTGCCCTCTGAAAGAGCAATGCCCATGCCAGGATCCAGCGACAGAATTTCAACGGGTTATACGGGAAGTGAGAACCGCAGTTCACACCGACAGGTTAACGAAGAATCACAGTTCCGCGTCCGGCACCTGTTTCTCCACCACGAGCTTGCCCTCCTCGCCGAGATCCACCCGCAGGTGGTCCCCCTCGGTCACGACGCGGCGCAGGATCTGTTCAGCCACCGCCGCCTCAACCAGGCGCTGGATGGTGGTGCGCATGGGCCGCGCTCCGAGGGCCGGGTCGTAGCCGCCGTTTTCGATGAGGTACTGCAGGGCGGCCTCGGTCGCCTCGAAGGAGATGCGCTTTTCGCTGGCCAGCCGGTCTGACGAGTCGCGCACCAGCAGGCGCGCCACGTCCAGCACCTGCGCCCGGGACAGCGGCCTGAACACGAGCCGCTCCTCGATGCGGTTCCACAGCTCGATGGGGAACGCCTTGCGCGCGGTGGTCAGCACCTCGCCGGCGATACGCGGCCAGTCCGGATCGTCCCCCTCATCGGCGGCAGCGGCCCGCCCGGCGAAGCCGATGGGGCCCTTGCCCCGATCATAGTGGTGGCTGCCCAGGTTGGAGGTCATCACCACCACGGTGTTGGAGAAGTCCACGGTGCGGCCCCTGCCGTCGGTGAGGCGTCCGTCGTCCAGCAGCTGCAGCAACACCTGGAGCACGTCCCGGTGCGCCTTCTCCACCTCGTCCAGCAGCACGATCTGGTACGGCTTGCCCCGCACCGACTCGGTGAGCTGCCCGCCCTGGTCATGGCCCACGTAGCCCGGCGGCGACCCGATGAGGCGGGCCACCGAGTGCTGCTCCTGGAACTCGCTCATGTCGAACCGGCACAGGGCCTCGCGGCTCTGGAACAGGAAGTCGGCCAGCACCTTGACGGTCTCGGTCTTGCCCACGCCGGTGGGGCCGAGGAACAGGAAAGAGCCGATGGGCCGGTTGCTGGCGAAGCCGGCGTAGTTGCGGCGCACCACCTGGCAGACCTTGTGGATCATCTCCCGGTGCCCCACGACACGCTCGTGGATGAACGACTCCATGTTCAGGAAGCGCTCGGTGTCGGCCATGAGCAGCCGGTCCGCGGGGATGCCGGTCCCCTCGGCCACCAGGCGGGCCACGTCGGCCCGGCCCACCTGCTCGCGCCCCTTGCGCCGGGCGCGGCTGCCGGCCATGTCGAGCAGGCTGATGGCCTTGTCGGGCAGGAAGCGGTCCGCGATGTAGCGGCTCGACAGCCGCACCGCCGCCTCCAGCGCCTCGGGCAGGAAGGTGGTCTGGTGGTGCTCGGCGTAGGCCGGCATGACGCCCTTGAGGATCTCCATGGAGTCCTCGGGCGAAGGCTCGGGCACCAGCACCGGCTGGAGGCGTCGCGACAGGGCCGGCGCCTCCTCGATGTGCTTCTTGTAGTTATCGGTGTTGGTGGCGCCCACGCAGGGGAACGCCCCGCGGGCCATGGCCGCGCTCAGCTCGCCCACGGCGTCCAGGGCGCCGTCGCCCACGGCCCCCGCGCCCACCAGGGTGTGGATCTCGTCGAGGAACACCACCACCTGGCCCGCCGCGTGCTCCACCTCGTCCCGCAGCGCGCGCATGCGCTCCGAGAACGAGCCGCGCAGGGCGGTGCCCGAGAGCATGGCCCCCATGTTCAGCTCCACCAGCACCTTGCCCTCGAGCAGCGGCACGGCGTCGGCGTGGTGCACCTGCAGCCAGGCCAGCCCCTCCATGATGGCGGTCTTTCCCACGCCGGGCTCCCCCACCAGGCACGGGTTGTTGGCCCGCCGCTTGCCCAGGATATCCAGGATCCGCTCGATGATCTCGCGCCGCCCCACCAGTGTCTCCACCTGCCCCAGCGCGGCCGCCTCGGACAGGTTCCGACCGAGGCTGCACAGGGTGGGGTACGCCTCATCGTCCAGGTGGAACGGCGCGGCCGCCGCGGCCTCCTCCGACTCTGCCGCGGCGTCGGCCCTGTCCCGCCCCTGGGTCACCCGGGGATCATGGGTTATCAGCCGGCTGCGTGACTCGCGGCTGCGCGTCAGCGACCGCAGCAGCTGCCCGGTGGAGGGCGCCTCCTCGGGCTCGGGCAGCTCATCCTCTCGCGGCGCTTCGGGCTCCGTCGGTGGGGGTTGCTCCGACGCGTCCGCCCGCGCGTCCGCGTCCGTGTCCGCTTCCTCGGGCTCCTCCAGGTCTGCCTCGGCGCGGACCGGCCGCATGGGGGTGGTGGTCGGCTGCTGCCGCCGGCCGCCGAGGCTCAGGGCCAGGGCCACCTGGCGCAGGTTCGCCAGGTCCACCCCGAGGGCTGCCATGGCGCGGTGAGCCGTGCTCTCCTGCTGGGTGCAGAGCACCATCAGCAGGTGCAGCGTGCCCACCTGCTTGGCGCCGCAGCTCTGGGCCATGCGGCGGCTGCGGTCCCTGATGCGGGTGAGCATGTCGCCCGGCTCCGGGGAGTCGCTGTCCAGGGGGCCCATGGCTCCGGCCAGAGACGCGGCCGAGAGCCCGCCCCGGTCGGCCAGCAGCGGGCGCGCCCGGTTCTCCAGCGCCAGCAGCGCCATGAGCAGGTGGCCGCTGGTGTACGGGACGCCGGCGCGCGCCGCGATGTCGGACGCCTCGTCCAGTACTTGCTGAAGCCTGTCCTCGTTGGGTGGGAGTGTCATCGGTTATCTACTCGTATCAGCAATGGGGCGGCCTGTTCAACCTCCCACATGCACAACGGCGGGCAGTATCTCCACCGAGCAGGTCCTCCACGCCGTAGGTCACCATGGTGAACGGGCGATCCACGCCGTAGAGCCAGCCCGCGTCATTGCGCTGGGTCCTGTTGGCGCCAACGAAGCAGACCCGCTCGGCGGCCAGCTCGCCGCGCAGGTAGGGCGGTCGAGCCGCGTCGGGAAGGGCCAGCCCCGCGGCCAGGCGCAGCAGGCTGTGGGCAGAGGGCAGGGTCTCGGCGAGGGTGGCGGGCTGGGTGCCGCCGTAGAAGATCTCCCGCTCCGCACGATCCAGCTCCGGCCCGGCGCCGCCGTCCAGCGGCAGGTGCCCCTGGATGCAGTCGTAGCAGGGGCCGCGATCTCCGTCGGTGAGCACATGCTTGAAGTGGGTCACCGCCGGGAAGGCGGTGGGGGTCACGTGGCGGATGCCGCGACGCCTCAGGGCGGCGGTGGCGGTGAAGTTGTCGTCCTTGCTCCTGCCCATGCCCACCACGGCCAGGGTGGGCTTGAACCGGTCCAGGATCTCCTCGAAGCGCTGCACCGAGGCCCGCCGCCGCGCGCTCAGGTGCAGCTCGGCGTGGCTCAGGGCCAGGCCGTCGCCGCGGTAGCGTGTCAGAGGCCCGTCCTCCAGCCGGCTCCACGACGCGCCGGGCTCGATGCGCTCCCGCAGGATGTCGCACAGCGCCTCGGCCTTGGGCCGGCCCACCTCGTCCGCGCCGTACACCTGCCGCACCGGGTTGAACGGCGACACCTGCTTGGCATCCACCAGACAGATGTCCCGGCTGATGAGCCCGGCCTCGGCGCAGAACAGGCTGGCGGTGCCGAGACCCAGTACCAGCAGCCGCTGCTTGCGCAGCAGCTTCAGCGGCGGCCTGTACCAGGCAGCGGGCCGCCCGATCTCGTCGAGGGCCCGGGCTGTGGGCCGCAGGAACAGCGTGGACCAGGGCCACTCCGGCCTCGCCCGGACCGCCAGGGCGCGGCCCTGCTCCAGCAGCGGCCGCTCCAGATCCGGCCGCGTCGGGGATTCAGGGGCCAGTAGCCACCGGGCCAGAGAGAGGGCCATGGACCGGGCCTCCAGGCCGTCCAGGTGGTTTTCGGACCGGTCCAGGTCCTGCCCAGGCAGCTCCCCCAGGGCACGCGCGGCCTGAACCACCCGCCCGGGATCGGCGGCGCTGCCGGGCCGCCAAACCAGCTGGGCGCATACAGCGGCCACGCCCCGCGGCGTGAAGGTGAAGACCAGCGGCGTGCCGGAGTCAACGGCAGCCCGGGCCACGGCCGCGGCGCCATCGCCGTCCGAGCCGGGGGAGCTGGCCAGCAGCAGCGCCGAGTTGCCCGCGTTCAGGTGGCGCCGCAAACCGTCCGCCCGCGGCGGACGCGACACCAGGGCCCAGCCCTCCTCTGCCGGGTTGTGCTGGCGGCAGCGCCGGGCAAGGGCGGTGCCCCGGCGCACACCGGCCAGGTCAAACCCGAGGCTCCGGCACAGGGCGCCGCCCGCCTGTTCGTCGTCGAACCAGGTCTGCCGCGTCAGCCCGGTGCGGGCCAGGGCCTCGGCCGCCAGGTAGTGCACCCCGAGCCCCCAGACCGTCACCCGGGCGTCGAAGAAGCGCTCGCCCAGCAGCGGGCGGACCCGGTCGAGGTAGGTCTCCCTATCCACGCGACGCCCCGAGGTAGTGGGCCGCCAGGTCCGGCAGGGACAGGGCGCCGAGGCTGACCGGGCGCGCGTAACGCCGGGGCAAGGGCAGGGGAGCGAACCGATCCGTGGCGGCGTCCAGCACCTCCAGCACCCGCGGGGCGACTCGCGGCAGGTCCGGCGCCAGGGCGATGAGGATCACCCGGCGGCCGTTGCCCACGAGGTAGCGTCGCCAGCCTCTGCCCAGCAGGTTGCGGCTCACCAGGGCGTGGCCCGCCCCGCGCAGGGCGGCCTTCTGGGCGTCGCACCAGCGCGCCCCGCGCGCCGTGGTCCAGTAGGTCGGGCGCCGCGCTGCCCGCACCAGCGAATGACGCAGCGGGGCCAGCTTGGCATCGCCGAGGTCCACCATCTCGTCCCCGGCGGAGGAGCCCCAGCTGCGCACGCGCCAGCGGATCTTCCGGCGCCCCGCGCCGCTCACGGCCCCCGACGGCTCCAGGCGCCATGGCCGCGCGTCGAGCACCGGGTCACCGTCGGGATAGACGACGTGCAGGATGGCCGTGGACAGGCCGCGCCGCTGGCGCCAGCGCACAGCCTTGGGCGAAGTTACGCCGTGGTGCAGATCGCCGCCCGAGAGGAACGGCGACGCCGAGAAGGGGTGGCTGTGCAGCTTGGAGTTGACCGCCAGCCGCGGACCACGGGCCACCAGGGCGTCGATGGCCGCGTTGAACCGGGCGTTGGCCGCGGCCATGTCCTCGGCGCTGAAGTGGCAGTTGGCCGGGGAGAAGTCCTTTACCTCGTCCGGGGGCACCGCCGCGTCGGCGACCACCACCTGGCGCAGGTCGGCCAGGGACATCGGCTCCAGCGGGCAGCGCGGATCCCCGGCGGGCACCAGCGCCGACAGCGGGTAGACGATGCTCTCCAGGGCAGAGCCGCCCTGGCGCAGGCCCTGCTCCACCCAGCGCTGGACCTCGTCGAAGATGATCCGGGCGGTATCCCTGGCGACGGTGATCACCCGTTGACGAGCTCCTCGTACACCCGCCGCAGGGGGGCCGCCTTGGCCGGCCGGCCCACCATGTTGTACAGCTCGTACAGATTGCAATCGAGCCGGTCCAGGGCCTCGTCCAGGGCGCCCACCGCCTGCAGATCAGCCACCATCAGGTCGATGTGAAGCCGCGGCGCGACGCGGTGCTGGAGCACGTTGCCGCAGGGCTGCTCCCGCCAGTCGGCGTAAAGGCAGAGCCGGTAGTAGCGCCCGGCGGTGTACACATGGTCCGGCGGGATCCCGAGCACAGGGAAATACTCGGGCCACACCATCACCGGGGGATCCGAGTGGGGCCAGTGCGACGAGAACCACAGCCCGTAGCGCGGGGCCAGGTAGATCCGCTCGCCGGCGCGCAGAACGGACTCCTCGAAGCCATCCGGCGCTGCGGAGCCGGCGCCGCCAGCCAGCCGGCGCTGCAAGTCATGCCAGAACGGCCTGGAGGAGATGAGCGCCGGGATCCGCCCCACGACCCCCACCATGGGATCCTCGGGCGGCTCCACGGGCTGGCGGCAGGCCACGCAGCGCACGCCGTCGTCGAAGATCACCAGCTCCGCGCACTGTGGACAGAGGTGCGGCTCGCCGGCCTCCACCCAGGATTCGTCCTCGGTCAGGCGCCGTCCCAGGGTGGCGATGAAGGTGGGGAAGCCCTCGAGGATGCCCGCAAGCTCCTCACCACACCGCTCCGGCTCACCGGCGGACCAGGGGGCGCAAGCGGCCATGGCCTCCAGGTCCACCTGCCAGGTGCGGATGTCATCCGGCGCCACCGCTTTGTGCTGGGTCAGCGCCCTCACGAGTAGAAGTCGTCCTCGGTGAGGTCCACGTGCATGGTGCGGGGGCGGGAGTGTCGGTCCGGGTCATCGTCGCCATCGGGCCCGTCCGCGACGCCTCCGCCGCCGCCAGGATCCTGCCCGGGCGGCTCGTCATCATCGTCGATGGTGGACAGGCGCTGGAACCCGTCGCCGCGCACCCGGGCCACCACCTGGCCCGCCTCGTCCACCAGGTCGCCCGTGGGGCCCAGGCTCAGCTGGGGGATGGCCACATACAGGCCGTCGCCGCGGTTACGGTAGACCACCGGCTCCGGCTCGTGCAGCACGCACAGAGCGTACTCGGCGCTGCCGTCGGGCAGCAGCCCCAGGTCGGGACGCAGCACCAGCGGGTTGCGGGGTTCGCAGCAGGTACACAGCTGGTCGTCGGCGCGCTCCTCCGGCTCGAGCACCGCCGCCGCGGCGCCAGGCCGGGCTGGCTCTCTTGATCGTTCAGGCATTGGGCTTGTCGGCCTCCCTGCCTCAGATTCTAGCCGGTGTTCGAGGCAGCCTCCAGGCTTCAGGCCGCGCCGCAGCAATTAACCGCTGGAGAAATGACTACCGGGTTGAAAACGGCCGTCCAAGACCGTAAGATTCTAAGTCCAAGGTGCGGGATAAATTCAGGTTTGTTGTAAAGCAATCACCTGTAACTCCCCTAAACCTCTTGCCAGGAGCCGCCTTCCTATGACCGGTCGCCTCACCCTCTTGGGCCTCGCCGCCCTTATCGCCACCTCCACCCTGATGATCTCTGAGCCCGCCGAGGCCAAGGACCGGCGGCCCCATCGGGTGGACCGCACATACGGTGGCAAGATCATCATCGTCAAAAAACGGTTGCCCATGATGATCAAGAGCCGCAGGCACCTGGTGAGCCACCTGCGCAAGTACAAGACCGCCCATGTCTGGCCCAACAAGAAGGTGAAGGGCGAGAAGCAGTGGAAGTTCCACTTCATGGCCTTCTTCAACCGCAAGCTGAACGACGTCGAGGTGAAGGTGAAGTTCTACGACGTCACCCGCGGGTCCAAGAAGTTCATCGAGGGCGACGCCATGTACCTCGACCGAGGTCAGACAAACTTCGCGTCATACATGATCCTCGAGAAGCCTCAGTTCCAGCCCAACCGGCAGTACAAGATGTACATCGCCTCGGCCAAGAGCGGCCGCACCCTGGCCCAGGTCAAGTTCTGGCTCCGCGGCCAGCGCGAGACCTACTCCGGCAAGGTGGAGTTCTCCGATGAGGAAGCCAAACTGAAGTAGGGGTCCTGCCCCCGTACGCACCCCCCACGCCCGCCCCGGTACGTAGTACAGGATTCTCGCAGCCCCGACTCACCATTTTGGCCTTAAGACTCTTTAACTTACCTTGACTTTTTACCCTCGATTGGGCTAAGAGGAGCCCCGGAGGAGACAATCCATGTCAAGGGTCCCCTGTAGCATCACCATGCTCGCCCTCGTCCTTCTGTTGCCCTGCGCCGCGCAGGCCCAGATGACGGGGAATGTCGAAAAGCTCAAGGCCGACCTCTACGGCGACAACCTGGACCGGGCCGTGGCCGCGGCCAGCGCGCTCGGCTCGCTCAAGCAGGCCCGCGCCCTGGACGCCCTGATGGCCTCGCTTCAGCTCGGCACGCCGCCCAAGCTCACCTCCGCGGTGCTCGAGGCGCTGGAGCTGCAGAAGAGCCCGGAGAGCATCCCGCTGCTGGACCACTACGCCAAGCACCGGCGCCAGGAGATCCGCGGCGGCGCGCTCAAGGCGCTGGGGGCCATCGAGAGCAAGAAGGTGGTGCCGATCCTGCTGGACGCCCTGAGCGACAGCAACCCGATGATCCGCGCCCAGGCCGCTCGTATTCTGGGCGACCGCAAGGAGCGCATCGCCGAGCGCCACCTGCTCAAGATGATGCGGCGCAAGGACACCTCGGCCGCGGTGCCTCTGGGCACGGTGGGCGGCGCGCAGACCGCGCTGAACCTGGGCGAGATGATCGGCGACCTGCCCGGCGCCGCGCTGGCGAGCGCCCTGGGCACCATGCTGCTGCGCAAGGACTTCGGTCCGGATCCCCTGCGCACCGAGGTGGTCAAGGCCCTGGGCCGGATCCGGGGCAAAGAGGCCACCTCATACCTGGCCGAGTACGTGGCCAGCGTACCGCCCCACGAGCGGCGGCCTTCCAAGAACTGGGCAAAGTTGATACTGGAGAAGCGCAAGCAATGAGCCGATACGCATGGATAACCGCGCTGCTCCTGTCGGTCTGCGCCGGCTGCGGCGTCAGCGCGTTCAGCCCCTCGTTTCGTGATAACAACCTGGACGACCTCAACGGCGCCCTGGCCAGCACACGCCCGCCGGCGGACTATGCGCCCGCCAACGGCGCGGCCAAGCCGATGGTCTTCATGGTCACCTCGGACCCCGCGGCCATCGTGGCCTTCGATCTGGAGGGCGGCAAGGAGGTCTGGCGGGCCCAGACCGACGTCACCTCCAAGGTCGTCGTGGGCAAGCGCCAGATCTTCCATCGCGTCGGCAAGGGCCGGCTGGTGGCGCGCGCGCTCTCGTCGGGCAGCAAGCTGTGGGAGCACACCATCACCGGCGGCGACCGCATGCTCGGCATGACCACCGACGGCGTGGACCTGTACTACGTGTCGGAGTTCGTCAAGCGGGCAGCCGACGGCACCGCGGCCACCCTGGTGGCGCTCAAGGGCAGCAACGGGGGCAAGAAGTTCGTCCGCAAATCCAAGGGCCGCCTCGGCGCGCCCACCGCCCACAGCGACCGGCTCTTCGTGCCGCTGCGGTCCCAGTCCCTCGCCCTGGTGGACACCAGGACTGGCGAGGAGGTGGCGCGCATCCGCTCCAAGGAGGAGATGCTGCTCTGGGCCAGGCCCACCCCCGCGGGCTTCCTCTACGGCGGCAAGAGCGGCGTCTACAAGTTGAACGACAAGTCGATCAGCGGCTCCAAGGAGGAGTCCACCTTCCTCGCCGCGACCCTGCCGTCTTCGGTGCGCCCGGTCTACTGGTGGGACGGCTACAACGCTGCCCTGGCCGGCTACACCGCCTACGACCGCAACCGCCTGCTCTGGCAGCTCGACAGCAAGAAGGACGGGTTCCAGGACGACACCATCTACGTGCACAACTACCGCTTCTTCTTCGCCTTCGACACGGTCAAGAAGGCCGCAGACGGCCCCAAGCTGAAGTGGGTCTACAGCTTCCCGCGGCGCGACGTGGTGGCCTCCACCCACACCGGAAAGGCACTTGTGCTGGTGGCGGACAACGGCACCATCGTGACCCTCGACCCGGCCACGGGCTCGCCGCTGAAGCAGCTCCAGCTCGACCTGAAGGTCAAGGGCGCCAGCTTCGACGCCCAGGGCTACATCCCCGCCGCGGGCAAGCCCGCGAGCCCCGATCTGCGTGAGAGCCTGACCCAGGTGATCTGGGATCCGGATCGCCGCTTCGGCGCCGTGAAGCTCTTCGCAGTGGAGCAGCTGTCCCGCCTGCCCGGCGACCGCGTGTCGGCGGACCTTGTCAAGATCGTCACCCGCGAGGGGATCGACCCGGCGGTCTACAAGCGCGCCGGCCAGATGATCGTGGATCGCCATGACGCCAAGGCGGTGCCGCTGTACATCGAGACCCTCAAGCCGCGCTACGACTTCCTGGAGGACACACGCGCCATGGCGGTGGACATCATGGCCCGCGCCCTGGGCGACCTGAAGGCGAAGCAAGCGGTCGGCCCGCTGCTGGCGCACCTCAAGGACCCGGAGACGCCCATCTCGGCGGTGGAGGAGATCGTCAAGGCGCTCATCTCAGTGGACGACAAGTCGGTGGTGACGCCGTTCCGCGACTGGCTGCTCTACTACCGCGCGGACCCGAGCTTCAAGGACGCCTCGCTGGTGCTCAACCTCATCGCGGATGGTTTGATGAAGCTGGGAGGCGAAGAGGAGCGACAGCTGCTACGCTTTGTGCAGAACGACAGCCAGACCATCAAGCCGCTCCGTACCTACCTTGCCGAGGCGCTCAAGCGTTCCCAGGCTACCGCAGGACAGGAGGGGGGCGCAGCAGACGCGGGTAAGAAGCAAGGGAGCAGCCCTGCAGCCGCGGACAAGGGGAAGCAGGCAGGGGCGACAAAGTAACCGTTCGAAAATTCCGTAGCATCTAAAGAGAGAACAGGAACCACGATGAAGATACTTCGCTATGTGCGCAATATGACCATGATCCTCGCAGCGGGGGTGCTGTTCTGGGGATGCCCCCAGGCGCAGCAGCAGCAGGAGTGCGTGGACAAATCCGCCGAGCCGCTCAAGCAGTGCCGGGTCGACAATGACAAGCTCCAGTCCGAGATCCTGACCCTCAAGCGGCAGCTGGCCCAGGCGCTGGCCGATCCGGGATCCATCAAGATCGATCCCGAGGTGCTGAAGATCGAGGGCAAGTATGTCAAGCCGACCTACAAGGAAGGCACCCTGAGCAAGGAGCAGGTCATCGCGACCATCGCCAAGGGCAAGCGCGTGCTCAAGAGCTGCTACGAGCGGGCCATGAAGAAGAACGTCAAGCTGCAGCGCGAGAAGATCACGCTGACCATCGGCTTCAAGGTCATGCCCGCCGGGTCGGCCAGCGGGATCCGGATCTCTCCGAACCTGGACGCGACCATGGTGGACTGCATGAAGAAGGCGATCCGCCGCTGGAAGTTCCCGACCTTCACCGGCCAGCCGGTGGGCGTCGAGAGCCCGCTTACTCTCTCTCCCAAGCGCTAGCCGCGCCACAGATCCATGGTGGTAGAAACTGACGAAGGGCCCCGTGAGGACCTGAAGCAGCGGCTGAGGCAGGTCACCGCGGCGCTCGCCGGGGACACCAAGAACCCGCTGTTGCTCTCCGAAATGGCCGAGGTGCTCACCCTGCTCGATCGGGGCGCGGAGGCCATCTCATTCCGTCTGAACGCCGCCAAGTGTTTCAAGCGGGCCGGCAAGCTGGCCGAGGCGGCCACCTCCTGTGATCTGCTGCTGGAGCTGGAGGCGGACCACGAGGAGGCGCTGATGATGCGGGTCGACCTCCCGGTGGAGGGCGCGCCGCCCGAGGCGCTGCAGCCCCCGGACCTGCCCGATGAGGAGACCATCGAGGAGGTGGTGGATCCCGGCGTGGTGGAGGGGAAGTTCCGCAGCCAGACCACCGTGGAGGTGATGGACAACGACGTCCTGGAGACCAACACGGTGCTGGAGGGTGAGGATGACGGTCTCGAGGGCGATCTGAGGGAGTTCCCCTCGGTGGAGATCGACCTGGACCGCGACACCATGCCGCCCGAGGACGAGGAGGTGGCGTCGCCCGAGAAGGACGGCGACGAGGCGCAGCAGTCCAAGGGGCTGGAGGCCGCCGAGACCGAGATCGTGGACCAGTCGGAGCACCTGCCCACCACGCGCCACGACGCAGTGGAGGATGAGCGGCCCACCACGCGCCACGACGCGGTGGAGGAGGAGCTGCCCACCAAGCGCCACGACGCAGTGATGACGCCCCTCGGCTGGGGTCCGCCCGACGGCGAGGAGGAGGTCATCGAGCTGCGGGACCTGGCGCGCAAGAGCGACCGCGCCGGGGACGAGGGCCTGGGCGCCAAGCAGCCCATCGTGCCGGTGAGCCAGCCCCTGGCCATGCCAGAGGAGTTCCGCGCCCGGGGCGAGGAGCAGACCTACGAGACCGGCGAGATCGTGATCCGGGAGCGTGACCGCTCCACGGACCTGTGGCTGCTGACCAGCGGCAAGCTGGAGGTACTCAAGGAGACCTGGTTCCAGCACGAGGGGCGCAACCGGTTCCAGCGGCTCGCGCTGCTCGAGGCCGAGTCATGCGTGGGCGAGCTGTCGTTGCTGGGCGATGGCCACCGCCACGCCACGGTGCGGGCCATCGAGCCGTGCACCCTGCTGCGGTTCGACAAGTCGCAGATCAAGACCATGATGCGGGAGGACGCGGGGTTCAACCGGTCCCTGCGCCGGCTCTACCGCCAGCGGCTCCAGGACACCCTGGTGAAGTTCTCATCGCTGTTTCAGAACATGCCGGGTGAGATGGCGTCGGCGTTCCTGAAGCGGTGCAAGCCCCGCAGGCTGGGGCCGGACAAGGTGGTGGTCAAGGCGGGCACGCTCTCGTCGGGCGTCAACGTCGTGCTGCTCGGGATGCTGGACGTGACCAGCAGCGGCGAGAGCGGCGAGCAGGACTCGATCCTGCTGCACCGGTTTCACGACGGGGACGTGTTCGGCGGCATCTCCCACATTCTCAAGCAGCTCTCCCCCGGCACGGTGCGCACCCGGACCTTTGTCCAGCTGCTGCACATCACGCCGCCGGACTTCGACGAGCTGACCCGTGAGCACCCGGGCATCATCGACCTGATGCGCCCCGAGGCGGAGCGCCGCAAGCGCAGCTACCACTCGATCATCGAGGGCGAGGCCCAGTACGAGGTGGGCACCGCGGTGTTCCTGCTGGAGAAGAAGAAGGACAGCCGGGATGATCTCCCGCCGCTGCAACCGTTCGGGCTGCCCGACGAGGATTAGCCCGCATTCTGCGCCATCTTGCCTGCTGCGCCGGCCCCCTCGCGCCATATGCGGGCTGGCGCGGCTCACGCCACGCAGACGAAGTCCTGCTGCTCGACGTACCCGTGCTGATTTAGATAGGCCCTGATCTGCGACCGCGCCCCCGGGGCGCCCACCGCGGCGATCACCAGCACGGAAGGATCGGGCGGCGGGAGGTCCTCCGGGGTGATCACGCGGCAACCGTGGATCACCTGGCCCACCTTGCGCGGATCCACGTCCACCACCTTGCGGGGCTCGGCCAGCAGGCCGACGCCATCAAGGGCCCGGAGCCACGGCTTGCCCTCCATCCCGGCGCCCCAGACCAGCGCCCGGCGCTGGCCCATGAACCGCGAGAGGTGGTGCAGCTTCAGCCGCAGGAACTGCTCCCGCTGGTAACAGGGGGAGCGGCGCGTGAGGCGGTGCTCACCCTCGCGCCAGATCAGCAGCACCCGGGGCACCTTGGCCATGGCCACGCCCTGCCGATGGAGCCGGAGCCACAGGTCATAGTCCTCTGGCCAGCCCCGGTCCCGGTAGCCGCCCGCGGCCTCCAGCCTGGCGGTACGGATCATGGCGCTCGGGTGACACATGGGGCTCTCGACCCAGATCTCCCGGGCGATGGGGTCAGGCTCGGTCAGGTCGTTCAGCCACGCCTCGTACCGCGCCATGCCGTCGGTGACGAGGGCGCGCGGCGCGATGCGCACCAGGGTCCCGGCCGCGCCGAGGTCAGGGCGGCGCTCGAGCAGCTCGCGCTGCAGCTGGAGGCGGTGGCGGAGGCAGATGTCGTCGGCGTCCATGCGCGCCAGCAGCTCGCCCTGGCACCGCTCCAGGCCAGCGTTGAGGGCGGCCACCAGGCCCCCGTGGGGTCGCGACACCAGCCGAAACCTCGGATCTGCCGCCGCCAGCGTTGCCACGATCTTGGCGGAGTCGTCCTCGGATCCGTCGTCCACACAGACCACCTCGAAGTCTGCCTCGGTCTGACGCCGCAGGCTGCGCAGCGCAGAGGGGAGGGTCCGGGCGGCGTTGTAAAAGGGGAGCAGGACAGAGATGGCGGGACGCAGAGTCACGGTCTGGCCAGCGGCGGTCGTCGGTTATCAATTGATGGTTGAGAGTTGATGGATCGGGTCCCTTCCCTGGAGCGCACTGTCAACTGTCAACTGTCAACTGTCAACGGGCAGGAAACGGATAACGCTGAGCTGCCGCCCGCGGGAGCGGGCATGGGGAAGGGCAGGGCGGAGGGGGCGTCAGGGCGAGTCGGGGTCGTCCTCGACGGCGCCGTGGAACTCGTTGATGATCGGGATCGGATCATCAGACACCAGGCCGCCGCTGCCGTCGCCCATGCCGCCGGCCTGCACGTGGGAGCCGCCGCTGCCCGAGCTCTGCGCCGCCTCGAAGCCGAGGAACGGGTCCAGCTCGCCGCAGATGCACCCGAACACGCCGTCGACCTCCACCACGCGCAGGCTGCCATCCGTGGGGTGCCGCAGCACGGTGAAATCGTCGCCGATCTGGTCCGCCACGGGGGCGAGATCTTCGCAGCCGGGCAGGTCCATCTCAAGGACCTGCACCGGGGCCACCCGCAGGGGAGTGGCCAGGCTGCCCTCTGCCGCATCCGGGGCCTCGACCCCGCCGCAGGCGAGGGCCAGGGCTGCCATGGAGAAGCTTATCAATGTGAGAATTTGTCGTCGCATCGTTATCTCCTGTGGGTCTCACCCGAGGGTGAGCCCATTCTCCTTGATGATCTGGGACAGCCGGGGGCGCTTGACTCCGAGCAGCTTCGCTGCCCGGGTGATGTTCCCGCCGGTCTCTTGCAGGGCGTCCTGGATACACTCCAGCTCGACCCGGGACTTGAACTCCCTGAGGCTGAGCCCCGAGCTGAGCACCTGCTGCAGGTAGCCCGCGCCGCCGTCTCCGGCCGTCGCCTCCGTCACCGCCGGGTCGGCCGCCAGGTCCTCCCTGGACAGGGCCGCCAGCTCCGGATAATCAGCGAAGTCGGCCACCTCCAGCACCTCGCGATCCGACAGCACCGCCGCCGAGCGCAGCACATTCTTCAGCTCGCGCACGTTGCCCTGCCAGGTCGCCCCGCGCAGCAGCGCCAGGGCCTCGTCCGACAGGCGGCTATGGCCCGCCTCCCCGAGGAAGTGCTCCGCGAGCAGAGGGATGTCCTCGGACCGCTCGCGCAGCGCCGGAAGGTGCAGCTGAACGCCGCGCAGGCGGTAGTACAGGTCCTCCCGGAACTCGCCGCGGGCCACCATGCCCTCCAGGTCACGGTTGGTGGCGCAGATGACCCGCACGTCCACCCGGATGGGGTTGGTGCCGCCCACGCGGGTGACCTCGCCCTCCTGCAGTACCCGCAGCAGCGCCGCCTGGGTGCGCGGGGAGACGTCCCCGATCTCGTCCAGGAAGATCGTGCCGCTGTCAGCGGCCTCGAACCGCCCCTTGCGCCGCTGGGAGGCGCCGGTAAACGCCCCCCGCTCGTGACCGAACAGGTCGCTCAGCAGCAGGCTCTCCACCAGCGCGCCGCAGTTGACCGCCACCATGGGCCTGGACGACCGGGCGCTCTGCTCGTGAATCGCCGTGGCGATGAGCTCCTTGCCCGTGCCGCTCTCACCGCGGATGAGCACCGTGGTGTCAGTGGGTGCGACCCGCTCCACGTTGTTCAGCACAGCCAGGAGCTTGGGGTGGTCGCCGATGATCCGCCCCTGAGCGACGCTGCCATGGCTGGGCCGGATCGTGTGGGTCTCGGCGGGCGCGGGGGCGTCCGCGCCCGGCTCCGGTGTGCTCGGGCTCTGCTCCAGCCGCGACAGCGACCGGCGCAGGGCAGCGCGCATGGGGTGGTCCGCCAGGCTGGCCGCCAGATGCTCCGGCAACCCCTCGCGGGTCCTGCGCTCCAGGGCCGCGGCCCGGCGCAGCAGCCGCAGCTGCTCGGCGGGCCGGTCCTGCGCCGCCCGAACCCGGGCCAGCAGGAACGCCGCCTGCCACGTCGCCTCCCGGTCGCGCAGGTCCTCGCCCAGCTCGATGAGCTCGGCCAGCCGGGCCTCCGCCCGCTCCAGCCGCCCGAGGCGCAGCTCCGCCCGGGCCATCAACGCCAGCGCTTCAGCCCGCAGCGCGCCGCCTTCGGGCAGCAGCACCCCGGGGGCCTGCATCATGTCCAGGGCTGCCCGGGGGTCATCGCGCCCGAGCTCCAGGCCAGCCAGGGCCATGACCGCGCGCGCGGCGCGCTCCGGCTGCCCGGCCTGATCCGCCAGCCGGCGGGCCCTGCCGAAGCAGCGCCGAGCCTCGCCGACGCGGAGCTCCAGCTGGGCGATGCGCCCGGCCAGCAGCTCCATGTTCACCCGCGCAGCCAGCGGCGGCTCACCGCCGCTCAGGCTGGAGGCCAGCTGCAGCATGGCGTGGGCACGCTCCACATCCCCCAGGTCGAGATACAGCTTGCCGAGGTCGGTGGCGACCCAGGAGAGGTAGGCCCGATGCCCGACCTTCTTGAACGCTGCCACCGCCTGCTGGTAGTGGGCCAGGGCATCGCCGTAGTGGCGGCGCCGCTCGCTCAACACGGCCAGGTGCTGCAGGTAGACGCCGAGCAGGCGATGTTCACCCATGGCCTCCGCCAGGGTCCGCGCCTGCTGATACCAGTCCTCCGCGCCGGCGTGGTCGCCGCGCCCCATGGCGAGCTGCCCCATGAGACCGAGGGAGCGGAGCTCCTCGGCCACGCGTCCCTGGGCGCGGGCGCGCTCCAGCGCGCGGGCCATGTCCTGCTCGGCCCCGTCGGTATCGCCCAGCTCCATCCGGATCCGCGCCATGGTGTTGAGCAGGCGCGTGTGCTGGACGGCCAGGTCCCCCTCGTGGGGGTTCGCCAGGCAGATGTCCAGCGCCGCGATGGCTGCCTCGCTCGCCCCCGCGGTGTCGCCGGCCAGGAAGAGCGCCTCGGCACGGCAGGACAGGGCGCGGGCCCCGGTCACAGCGTCGAGCTGCGGCTCGCCGGCGAGCACCGAATCCACCGCGGCGGCCGCGGCGGCGTGGTCGCTCCCCATGAGGTGCAGCGACGCCTTGCGCAGCGCCACCCCCACGTCGCCAGGCATCAGGCGGGCGAGGGCGCCGACATGAGCCAGCGCAGCGTCCAGCTTGCCGGTCATCTCGTGCAGAGTGCACAGCTTGTCCAGCAGCGCGATACGCTGATCTTCGCGCTGGCAGCGGGGCAGGGCGCGCTCGTACAGCTCGATGGCCCGGGAAAACGAGAGGGAGATCTCCAGCCGCTGCCCTGCCTCCATGCAGAGCTCCACCGCCTCGTCGCCGTCGCCGGCGCTCAGCAGGTGCTCGGCGCGAGCTTCCAGCTCCCGGTCGCCGCCCGTGCGCTGCAGGTGGGCCGCCAGCTGGCGGTGCAGCTCGGCGCGCTGGTCGGCGGGGATCGCCTGGTAAGCGCTGCTCTGGTCGCCGGAGTGCGCGAACGATAGCTGGAGGTCTCCTTGCACGAGGGACTTTTTGACCAGCCCGGCGCTGGTTAGCAGCGCCAGGGCGCCCGAGAGGCCTCCCTGGTCCAGCCCGGTCAACGCGCTCAGGTCCTCCGCCCCGAGGGGTCGGGCGGCCACAGCCAGCAGCGCCATGATGGACATGGCCTGCGGGTCGTCGTTCACCATCTCGCCCAGGCGCGGGCCATGGGCGAGGCGCTCGCTCGCGGTGCGGAACAGCGCGTCGAGCAGCCGCGGGTTGCCGCCCGTGGCCTCCAGGGCGCGGTTCACCACCTCGCCGGACGCGAGGTAGCGCTGAACCGCGTCGGGCGCGAGCCCGGACAGCTCCAGGCGCTCCAGGCGCACTTGCTCGCTCCAGCCAGGCTCGCCGAGAATCGACGCGGCGTCGCAGGCGGTGGCCAGGATCAGGCCGCGGAAGGTCGGCGTCACGCCCATGGCAGGGTCGCCCGCCAGCATGGCGCCCAGGAAACGCACCAGGTCCAGCGTGCCGCCGTCAGCGAGATCCAGGTCGTGGAGCAGGACCGCCAGCGGCCGCTCCTCGCTCAGGATCCGCAGCGACTCGGAGAGGCGATCGAAGAGGCTGATCCGCTCCGCCTCCGGGGTCCGGTCCTGCTGACCCTCGCGAGCACCGGGCTGGCCGTCCAGGGTGGCCACGCTGTCCCGCCACGCGCCGAGCGCCTGCTCGTCACCGCCACCGGCGCGGCCCAGGACCTGCAGGGCGCGCTGGACGATCTCGAGCACCGGGGCGTGGGTCGGACGACCGGGGCTGCACCAGGCCTCGAGCACCATGGTGCCCGCAGACTGGAAGCGCTGCCGCGCCGCGGCTGCCAGGGTGGACTTACCAATGCCAGCCGGACCCGTGACCAGCACAAAGGACCCGCCGCCTTCTTCGCGCGCGGATTCCATGAGCCTGTTGAGTCGGTCCAGCTCGGATTCGCGACCAAAAAATGGCTCTCGCCCGGGCGGGGCATTGCCATTTCTGGTCCCGGTCTGTTTCGCTGCTGCTTTTTGGGAACTCATTGAGGTAAGAATCGAGCAATAACCATGCCACTGAAACGACTCGCATCGGCCCCGCAACCACCTGAAATCATTACACGCGCCCCGTACTACCGGTACCGGCCCCTGACTCGGGGGTCGGGGTACCGTTAAGAAAATAACGGCGGCCCGACCGCATACTGGCCTCGGCGCAGAATAAAAACCCAGAATCCATCAAAACAAACCACGCCCAATGATCAGATATCTTGGCGTTTTTCATGCCGCCCGGTCCGCGTCATCTCCTGCCGATCTAATTGAGGTTCGTCAAATGACATCCATGTCGGTCCTGTGACTTCTTGTCACACTTTGTGCTGGAATTCTGGTGGCACCCAAGTACACTGCCCCGGTGCTACGGGTCGCTCTCAAGACGCTGGGCTGCAAAGCAAACCGGGCTGACGGCGAGGCCCTGGTCCGTGAGCTGGGTACCATGGCCCGGCTGGTGGCGTTCGAAGGTCCCGCGGACCTCTACATCGTCAATTCTTGCACTGTCACGGCCACTGCGGACCGGCAGTCCAGGCAGCTGATCAACCGCTCCCGGCGCCTCAACCCGCGGGCGAAGGTGGTGCTCACCGGCTGCATGGCCGCCACCCTCGGCCCTGAGCAGCTCTCCGCCCTGGGGCTGGACGCGGCCTTCGCCCTGGATCTGCATCCGGACCTGCTGGCCATGGCGCGGGACCTCGCCCGGAGCCACACCGGTGAGGAACCGCGCCTCCCCGCGGATACGCCCGCGGTTGACGCGCCGCCCCGGCGCGACCGGCCCGTGCTCAAGATCCAGGACGGGTGCGACTGCGCTTGCACCTATTGCATCGTCCCCCTGGCGCGCGGACCGGGCCGCAGCGAGGATCCCGAGGGCCTGATCCGGGCCGTGGAGGCGCTGCAGGCCAGGGGCCACGGCGAGGTGGTGCTGACCGGGATCCACCTGGGGAGCTACGGCCATGACCTTGTCCCTGCCACCACCCTCGAGGCGCTGCTGGCCCGGCTCCCGGAGCCTCCCGGACCGCGCATCCGGCTCAGCTCCATCGAGCCCCTGGAGGTCACTGCAGGCCTGGTGGACTTGCTCTGCTCGGCAGGCGATGGCCCCGAGCTCTGCTCCCACCTGCATATCCCCATCCAGAGCGCTGACGAGCAGATCCTCGCCGCCATGGGCCGCCCCTACACCGCGGCGCAGGCGAGCCGGCTGCTGCAGAGCCTGCGGGAGCGCGTCCCGCACATGGGCCTGGGCGCTGACCTGATGACCGGCTTCCCCGGCGAGGACGAGGACGCCTTCCAGGCCACGCTGGGGTTCGTGGAGCGCTCGCCCCTGACCTACCTGCATGTCTTCCCGTACAGCCCCCGCCCGGGGACAGCCGCCGCGAGCCTGGCGAGCCAGGTCCCCAGGCAGGAGGCGCGCCGGCGGGCAGGGGTGCTGCGAAAGCTTGGCGCGCTCAAGAAGGCAGCGTTCGCCCGGACCCAGGTGGGGCGGACCCACAGCGTGGTGGTGGAGGGGCGCCGCAGGGACGACGGCCCGCTCCAGGGGCTCACGGGGAACTACCTCACGGTGACCTTCGAGGGTCCTGACACGCTGCGGGGGGAGCGGGTGGCCGTGCGGGCGCTCGAGGCCCACGACGGGCTGCTGTCCGGACAGATCCAGGACGCCTGAGCGTTCAGCTCCCTCCGTCTCAGCGCTCCAACTTGTAGATCTTTGCCACCTCGCCGAACGGGTCTTTCTGCTCGGGCGGCTTCCACTCCGGGTCCGCGGGGCCGGTGCCCTTGCGGATGTACTTGGTGGTGGGCGGGTAGCGCAGCTCGCGGCTCTCGGTCTTGATCGGCTCCTTCTTGCCGCCCTTGAAGAAGAGCCGCTTGCGCACCAGCGTGAAGCCCTTGACCCCGCGCTGGCTCACCACGGTCCGGCCGGACGGGATGTTGGGATCGGGCCGAACGACCTCCTGAAACGGCTCGGTCTGCTTCACCTCACGCACGAACGCGACCTTGTCCCAGGGCCGCCCCTTTCCCAGGACGCGGACGCGAACCTTGCCCTGGTTGACCCGAAAGTGCAGCACCACCGGGAACGGGTACGGGTTCTTGAGCACCATGTCTGTGCTCGGGTAGACCACCGTGGCGTCGAGGCCCATCTTGATGTACGAGCTCGGCCGGGTGTGGGGCCGGCTCGAGGCGAGCTCCAGCCCGGCGAAGAATGACGCGGCGAACAGGGTACTGGAGAGCTGGCAGGCGCCGCCGGCCATTCCGTCCACCACCTCGCCGTCGCTGAGCACCGGCGCCATCCGGTAGCCCTGGGCCTTGGTGCGGGGGCCGACCACCTCGTTGAAGGAGAAGGACTGGCCCGGGCCGATGATGTGACCGTCCAGCTTGCCAGCGCCCACCTTCAGGTTGAACCCACGGTCCAGGTCCTTGCTTTTCTGACTGTAGGCCGTGGTGAACTGCCCCATCACCTGGCTGATATCCAGGTCGTTGCCCAGCCCGGCGCCCGCCTTGCCGCCTGGCGACACAACGGTCACCGCCAGGTCAACTTCCTTGGCGCCCTGGCGGAGGGCGAGCTCGGTGGCGGCGAGGCAGTCGTAGACCCTGAGCATGTACCCTTCTCGTCCGGCGACGACGGTCTGCCGGTCGAGATCCAGGCGCGCAGGCACCCGGGTGCGGTCTACCCGCTCCTTGAGCGCCGTGAAAAACCCGAGCGCGCGATCCCGGTCCAGAGACAGCGCCAGGCGGGCGTCGAGGTTGCCGCGCCGGGCGCCGATTCGGCGGGAAAGATCCGCGAGGATATCGCCCTCGCGCCCCAGCGCCAGCAGCCGCTGCCGGGTCAGGCTGGCGTCCACCCGGATCCCGAGCTCCGCGCGGCCCACCTCCAGGCTGCCCGCGCCGGCCCGCAGGCGGACCTTGCCGCGCGTGAACGCGCTGGCCGCCGCGGCTACGGCCTCATCCAGCGCCGCGCCCTCGAGGCTACCCACAGGGGTGCCCGCGAGCGTGAGCCCCGGGATGGTGCTCTCGCCGTCCAGCGAGGCCCGATAGAGCAGGGCGCCGCACCCCACAACCGCAGCAAGCAACAGCGCGCTGGCCACGGCCTGCGCGATCTGTTTCGGGTCGGTGGGCGTGCGCTCCACCTGTGGCGGGGCGAGTTGCATCTGCTGTACATACCACGCGCGCGGATCGGCGGGCAATTCGGTGTCGGCGCTGCTCTTGTCAACCCGCCGTAAACCATGGGATACCTGATCCGTCCGTTATCCGCGGAGGAGGACCGATGAAGCGCGCGTTTTTCCTGTTCCTGATCATATTGACCATCCCCTTTTCCATGGGCCTGAGCTGCGGCGGCGGCGACAAGGCGAAGGTCGACTCCGGTCCGAAGCCGGACTACTTTCCAAACCCGAAGGAGCCGTTCGGGACCGTGTGCACCAACCTGGGCGAGAAGTGCAAGGTCACCGACAAGCTCGGCTACGACCTTTACTGCATCGCCCTGGTGGGCAGCATTTCGGGAAAGGGCTTCTGCTCTCGCCAGTGCAGCGACGTGGGGACCGAGTGCTTCATGGCGCCCAATGGCCAGATGGCCGGCTGCTTCATTGAGGCCGGAACCTCCAGCGACGCAGGCCCCGGCACCAAGTACTGCGGCTTCTTCTGCAAATCCTCCAAGGGCACCTTCAACTGCCCGCCTGATCTGCAGTGCGAGAAGGCAAATTCATCCGGTACGGCCGTCTGCAAGCCCCTGAAGTAGTCCCCCCCAGCCGATGTAAACGCAAACGTCGATGTGGACGTAGTCGACAGTCGTTAGTCGACAGTCGACGGTTGACGGTTGACGGTTGACGGTTGAGCAATCGTCAACGGGCGGCAAGGTCCACCTTCCCCGGCCCGCCGAGAAACCGTCAACTCTCAACTGTGAACTGTGAACTGTGAACTGCTAACGACCAGCACCTGACACGGTGCGGCGCCGGCCTGCCGAGAACCGCTCAACTGTGAACTGTGAACTGTGATCTGTTAACGGTTAACGGCCAGCACCTGACACGGTGCGGCGCCGGTCTGCGCCGGAGCGGTACCAAGGAGAGGTGATTGGAGGGGGTTACTGCGGGAGGGCTGCTACTGCCGGGCGCTGCTTATTTGGGGCCACACATGGCCTGGCCGTTCTTCACGGCGCCGCAAGCCATACCGGTGGGGCACTTCCAGGTGCTGGTGGAGAGCTTGCAGGCGAACAGGCACCAGTACTTGGTGGCGCTCTCCTTCAGCGCGCAGAACGCCTGCGTGCCGGTGGGGGCGCCGCTGCACGGCTTGCCGGAGCTGGAGGCGGGGCAGGTCTTGGAGCACCAACCCTTGCCGGCGGTGCCGAGGCCCTGGGCGCCCACGCAGGTCAGGCCGGTCTTGCACTCGCCGGTCTTCTTCAGGTCACACACCTGGCCGAAACCAGCCACCGCCGGGCCGCCGGTGCCCTGGCACGCGTCGATCTCCTTCTTGCAGGCGGTCTTGATGCAGGCGGTGCAGCCGGGGTCGCTCTGGTTCTTGCACTTGGAGGCGCAGCTGCCCTGCAGCGCCTTGTTGGCGCAGGTCATGTAGTTGTTGAACTTGGTCTGGGCTCCCGCGGGCGCCTTGCTGATGCACGCCTGGATGCAGGTCTGGTTGCTGCCGCACTTGGAGGCGCAACTCATGATGTCGAGGCAGTCCTTGATCGCCTTGCCAGCGTCCTGCTTGCCGCCGCCGCCGGTGTCCTTCTTGCCGCCGCCGCCGCCGGTGTCCTTCTTGCCGCCGCCACCGCCGCTATCCAGCTGGATGCCGCCGCCGTCGAGTTTGGTCTTGGTCTTGCCGCTATCATCGCTGCAGGCCATGGCGAGTGCCAGCGCCCCCACCATACAGGCCACAAAGGCTAC
>CAZEFW010000085.1:0-35884 GCA_964511535.1 uncultured Myxococcales bacterium
GGGGTCGGGATCGGGAGCGGGGTCGGGGTCGGGGTCGGGATCGGGAGCGGGAGCGGGAGCGGGTTCGGGTTCGGGTTCGGGGTCGGGGTCGGAGCCATCATCTGTCGACTTTCGACTTTCGACTGTCGACTCGGTCTGCTCCGAGACGGCCTCCGCAGGCCCGGTTACAGATCCTTTCCTCTCCGGCGTGGGCGTCCGGCCCCCCGTCTGCCAGCTCAGCACCATGGCCTCCTGTGCGGCCAGGAGGCGGTCCAGCAGGGCCGCGTATGAGGCGGACAGGAACAGGGCCATGGCGAGCAGCTTGGCCGTCCCTGTGACGATGTTCGGCAGCGGCCCCGGGCCGGTGATCCCCTCGAGCAGCCAGTCGAGCAGGAGCATGGCGAGCAGAACCCAGAACCCGGCCATGAAGGAGACCACCATGCGGAAGTTGGCCAGCACGGATTCCCTCAAGGCCACCACCAGCGCCAGCGCCGCCCCGGCGGCCAGGAACTTGAGCACGGTGGCCGCGGTGCTGACCTCATCCGGAGATGCGATATCCCCCTCGAGCAGCACCGCGATCTGGTCTCGAATCCGGAACTCCTGATCCAGCGCGAGGATCAGAAACCCGACCGCGAAGATGAGCCAGGTCGTCGCATCGCCCTTGCGGCTTCGCTCCGTGCGAATCATGCGCGCCGCGAAGTGGCAGGCGAAGAAGAGCAGCGCCGCGCCGAGCATCTGGGCCGAGTAGATCCAGTTGATGAAGCTGTCGTCCCCCGCGCGGAAATGCCAGTCACGGTTCCCGGGCCCGCCCTGGTACAGCGCGAAGGCCACAGCTGCCAGGTTGAGCAGCACCAGGGTGATGGTGACGGTTCGGTGGTGAGATCTGGGGACAGGCGCCTCGGTCACGAGACGAGGGTAATCCCGGATGGGTCAGGAGAGCAAATTACGTGGAGTGGAGTCGGGGTGCCATGCACGTTCAGCGCCCCTCCGGGGGAGCGCCCCCTGCTCGCCTCGCTGCGCGAGGCTCCGCGATGAAGGGGGCGCTATTGACCAGCAGACTTCAGCACGAACGGGTAGGAGACGATGACGATACCGCCGCCCTTGGGCTTGGGGAACAGCCAGCGGCGCACGGCCATGGCGATGCAGGTCTCAACCTGCCTGTTGCCCATGGTGGAGTTCTGAACCACCGAGGAGACCACCTGCCCTGTGGGGGAGATGGTGAACTGCACCACGACACGACCGTACAGATCGGGCTTGGACTGCAGCTCCTTCTGGTAGCAGTACTTCACCTCGTTGATGTGCCGACGGATGATGCGCCGGATGATCTCCTTGTCCAGCGCGCCGCGCACGTTGGCGCGACCGGCCACCACGCGGGGAGCACGGGCACGACGACCACGCAAACGACCCACGCCGCGGCCGTAGCCCGCGCCGGAGCCGCCGCCGCCGCCCTTACCGATGGTGCCCAGCGTGCCGAGGCCGATGGTGCCCTCGCCGGTGCCGCCGCCGCCACGACCGGTGCCCACCAGGCCGAGGCCGCCGACGCCGTACGCCTCGCCGATCTGGTTACCGATCAGGCCGCCCAGGGCGTCCTCTGCGTCGGTGCCCAGCGCGGAGTCACGGCCGAAGATGGAGGCGATGTGGCTGCCGCTGGCGCTCTTGAGCAGGCCCAGCACGCCGGCGTTCTGCGCGGCGTTCTCGGCCAGGCGCTTGGCCAGGTGCGGGTCGGGGTTGTTCTTGGGGCCCTTGAGGCCGTAGAGACCAGTCTTCTTCTTGCTGGTCTTCTTGCCCATCTTGCCCTCTTCGCCCTTGTGCTTCTTGCCCTTGCCGCCCTCCTCGTCGTCGGTCTTCTTCTTGAGCCAGTCGGGCACCTCGTCAGACTTCTGGTCCGGCGGCTTGATCAGGAACTTGACGAATTTGTTGTCGGTGTTGAACAGGTCCAGGGACAGCGCCTTGGCATCCGGCGGCACGGAGAAGACCAGGAACAGGATCAGCGCGTGGGCCGTGAAGGAGAGGCCGTTGAACACCTGCGCCGACCAGTCCACGGTGGCGAAGAACGGGCTGGTGACCCGGCGCGCTGCGGCCACGGAGTTGACCAGGAAGCTGGTCTCCCCCACGTCCACCTTGATGCGCGCATCCTGCGGGATCGGGACGCTGAAACCGCCGGAGCTGCCAGCGGTGGCCCGACCGGCGGAGACCATGTCGGCCAGCGGCGTGCGATCCGCGCCGGTGGTCATGTCCCCCACCATCTCGTTTGTGAAGTTGAAGCTGTAGTCGGTGCCGGAGGACTCGACCAGCGGGAACAGCGTCCCCGGGATGGCCGGGTGGCTCATGTTGCAGTCCGCCCCGTTGGCCTCGCCCACGGTGAAGTGCGGCGACTGCTGCTCCCAGCCGCGACGCTGGATGCCGTAGACGAACATGGACAGCCCGCCCAACAGCAGGAAGCCGGCGAGCCCCGGCTGGCCGGTGACTGCAGTCACCACGCCGCCGATGAACAGCCCGCCGCCGATGACCATCATGGCCCAGGTCAAGATGCCCACCTTGCCGGCGCCCGGGTTGTCCAGGTGCCGCACGCCGAGGACATTGTCCGTCAGCACGGTGGTTACCTCGATGGATCTTGCGCCGTCCTCGCGGTTCAGCGTGGGATCATCCACTGGAGCCGAATAGGCAGCGGCCTGCGGAGCAGGCTCGGGTGCCACCGCTGCGGGAGGAGCCATGCCGGGCGGCGGAACGACGCCAGGCGGAGGCACCACCGCGGGCGCGGGGGCCACAGGAGCCGGCACCTCTGCCGGCGCAGCCGCCACGGGTGCAGGAGCAGGAGCGGGAGCGGCTTCCTGAACCGCCTCGCCCACCTTGACCACCACGCGCGTATCGCCCAGGGTCAGCTCGTCGCCGTCCTTGAGCTCGGCCTTGTTCACGGCCTCGCCGTTGACGATGGTGCCGTTGGAGCTTCCCAGGTCGATGATGTTGATCTCGCCGCCCGCGGTCACCTCGATGACAGCGTGCATGCGGGAGACATTTTCATCTTCCAGGCGAAGGTGGGAGGTCTCCAGCTTCCCGATCTTGATGGTGTCCTCGGTCAGGATCTCCTCCCTGACCAACTCGCCACCACTGAAGATCTGGAATGTTAACGGAATCTTTGCAGTCATTGGCTCCTCCGACTGGGCGCTTAGCTACCTCAATCAGGTCACTTCGTGGAGGGCACGGGGGCCCTCGAAAAAGGGTTTGTTGAGCTCGCCAGCTAAAGCCTCAGTCCTAGATATCCTCTGCAGACTTGAGCATCTCCGGGATGAAATTCTCCCGGATCTTGATCAGGCTCGAATGCTTGGCCCGCTGCTGGGTGTCGATGAACTCGCCATCGGGGCGCTGAAGCTCACCCTCGACCAGGTCGTCATCAAAGTCGTAGACGGTCTTCTTCTTGTACTCTGTCCGGGGCGCAGCGCCCTGGGCAAAGACCACGCCGCCGCCGAGTACAAAGGCACCCAATACGGCCAAAACAAACAGTTTTTTGAGCATCTAACTCTCCAAAACTGCAGCGCTCCGCTGCCAGGCTCTCCAAAATAGACAGCAGCAGTCGGTGCAAGTTCCAAAAAAGAATAGCAAAGCTACTCTGGACTGTAAATTACGCTATTTCTTAACAAATACAGCCAAATGCAATAGTTCTACTTCTTCGCCCCCCCTGCTGCCGGTTTGGCAGCCGGGGCTGCAGCCGGTGCAGGAGCCGGAGCCGGCTCGGGAGCGGGCTGCGGCTGGTTCTGCATCTTCTGCATCTCCTTCATCATCTTGTCCTGCTCGATGAGCATCGGGATCAGCTCGTCGATGTTCTTGAGCCGGCGCTTGACGTCAGCGAGCTTCTTCTTGTTCTTGCCACCTGACTGGTACTTGCGCAGGTGCTTCGCAGCCTTCTTGAGCTGCTTGACCGCCTCGAGCGGCTTGCCAGCGTCGAACAGGTAGTCCTGAACCAGGATTCCCATGTTGTAAGCGATGGAGGCCCGGGTCGGAGCCTGCCGCTGCGCGTCCTGGTACTTGGACATGGCCTGGTCGAACTTGCGCTGCCCCCGGTACGCCACGCCCAGCCCCACCAGCGCGTCCACCTTGATCTTCCTGGTGGGGTTCAGGCTCAGCACCTTGGTGAAGGCCGCCTCGGCAGAGGCGTAGTCGCGGAAGCTCAGGGTGATGGCGCCGATGTTCATCTGCGCCTCGATGTAGTTCGGGTTCAGCTTCACGGCCTTGCGGAACTCGGCCAGCGCCGGCGTCACCTTGCCCTGGCGCAGCAGGATGAGCCCCAGGATGTTGTAGATCGGCGAATAATCCTTGTTCACCTTGATGGCCTGAGCGCTGATGAGGCGCGCCAGCTCCAGCTGGGAGTCATTCTTGGCGTGGTCGTAGAGCACCAGCGCCAGGGTCCCGTAGGCGTCGATGTTGTTGGAGTCCACCGCCAGCGAGCGGTGCACGTTGCTGATGGTCGCAGCCAGAGCCGCACGATCCCCTGCCAGCGCCTGGTTGCGCTTCATCACGGCCAGGTTGGCGTAACCCTCGGTGTTCTTGGCCCTGGCCGCGCTCTCGAAGTATTGCAGCGCGGAGCTCTTGGCGTTCTTCTTGAAGTACATCTGCCCCAGGTTGTTCAGCGCAGGGCCGAACTTGGGGTGCTTTTTGATGATCGCCTGGTAGATCCGCTCCGCCTCGGCGATCTTGCCGCACTCCTCGAGGATGGCCGCCTGGTTGAACGCCGCCTCCGGGACCTTGGGGTGATCCACATAGACGTCGCCGAACTTCTCGGCCAGATCCGCGCAGTTGGAGCTGTTGACGCCTCCGGCCTTCATGGCCGCGTTGTACGCCTTGACCGCGTCCTTGAAGCCGATCTTGGCGCGCTTCGACACGCGACGCTTGGGCTGAACCTTGGGAACACCGCCCGCGCCGGGGTCATCCGGCGGCGGCGGCGGCGGGGTGGAGCGGGTGCTCTTGGCCGGACCACCGCAGGCGGACACGGCCAGGATCAGGGAGAGGGCGAGAGCATTCAGGATGATCTTTTTCATTGGCTTGTCCTCCCTCGCCTACTTGATTTCCGTGATCGGCTTGGCCTGGCTCGTCTTGAAGGAGACGTATCCCGGCTCGGCGCGAATCTCGGCGGCCAACGGGTAGTCGGCCGGCTTGATCTGGTTCAGCTCGCGCTCGCACAGCTTTGACCACGAGTTGTACCAGGACAGCTCCGTGGACTTGCCGAGGCAGGTGGCCAGGCCCTCGAGCGCCTTGGCCTCCAGCGGCCCCGCCTTGTCCTCCAGCGTGTCGCAGTAGGTGTCGGTGAACATCATGATGAAGTCCTCTTTCTGCTCCTTGCGGGTCAGGGACTTCGGGATGGGCGGCGCAGGAACCGGCGCGGTGAACAGGGCGTCGGCGAAGTTCTGGAACAGCTGACCGATGCGCGCGGAGGCGGCGATGGCCCAGTGGGCCACCTTCAGCTTGATCACGTCAGCGTAGACCTCGCGGGTCTTGCCCAGCATCTCGCCCTTGTCCTGCAGGTACTTGCCGAAGGCCTTCTTCGACTTCTCGACCTTCTTCTTCTGCGCCTTGCTCTTGCCCTCGGAGAAGTCCAGGTTCTTCGGGAACTTCACCTTGAGGAACTTCTCGTACATCTCCTCGGCCTGGTAGAACCGCGCGGCGCCGGCCGCGTAGTCCATGGCCAGCTTGCGGCGCGCGATGTCTTCCTTGGTGGCGCCCTTGAAGCTCTTCTTCTTGCTCGCCTTGGTGTAGATCTTCAGCGCCTTCTTGAAGTGGCTCTGGGCCGACCTGGCCTTGCTGTTACGCGCCACCACGGTGACCCGCTGCTTGGTCTCGGGCCCGCACTGGGTGCGGATCTCGATCCCCTTCTTCTTGCGCTTCCTGCGCTTCTTCAGCTTGCGCTTGGACCTGATGCGCTTGACCTTGATGCAGGCGCCGTTGACGGTCTTGATGCTGCACGACCTGCGCCACAGGATCTCGCCGATCTTGACGTGAGCCGTGATCTGCTTGTCGAGCCCGCCGTGGCGGCCCCACTTCTTCAGGTAGTTTTTGTAGTGAGCGACCACCCGGTCCCACTGGTCCTGATTCTCGTAGATGGCGCCCATGGAGTAGAACACAGCCGCCGTGCGGCTGGCGTACTTGCGCCGCGGGCCGTAGTTCTTGATGAAGAGCCGCGAGTTATCCAGCGCCTTGTCGTACTTGCCGGCGCCCAGCCGGAAGACGATGGCGTTCTGCAGCGCCTCGGGGGCCTCCTTCTCGCCGGGGTACTTGCTGGCGAACCGCTCGTAGTACTCCGACGCGCGGCTGTACCAGGCCAGGGCGTGGTAGTTGGCGCCGATCATGAACATCGCCTTCTGGCTCAGCGGGTGGTTCGGCTTGACCTTGATCAGGGTGTTGCGGATGGAGATGGACAGACCGATGAGCTTGGCCGCCTCGAAGCAGAGGGCCGCGTTGTACAGCACCTCCGCCCAGCGCGGGTCCTCCTGGTACTCGTTGGCGATGGCCGCGTACCGCTCACCGCACTCCTTGTAGTACCCCTGCTTCTGCAGCTGCTCGGCCGCCTTACGCTGCGACCCGCGCTTCAGCTTGCGCAGCTGGGTCAGCATGTCGTCCTTGGCCAGGTCCTTGTTGGCCAGCATCTTGTCGACCCACTTGTTCAGCTTGTCGAACTGCTTGGTGATGTTGAGCGAGTCGAGCAGCAGGTTGGCGGAGTAGATCGCCAGCTCGTGATCGCTGTGCTTGTTGACGATGAGGGCGAACACCTTCACCGCCTCGTTGTAGTGGTTGTAGTTATAGAAGATGCGCGCCTTGCGGTAGATGATGGGCACCAGCTCCGGGGCGTCGGGCACGTACGTGATGTAGGTGTCGAACGCCGCGATCATCTTGAGCTGCTTCTCGGGGATCGGCTTCGGCTTGGTGTCCTCCACCTCCTCGACCTTCTTCTTCCTGCGCCCCTTGCGCCGCTTCTTGCGCTTCTTCTTCTCGACGTCCTTGGTCTCCTCCTGAACGTTGAGCGCGTTCTTCCAGGCGACGACGGCCGCGTAAGCGGCGTCCTTGAGGTACTTGCCCTTGGGCTTCATCTTGACCACGTTGGTGTAGATGTTGGCCGCGGGCTCCCAGCGCTCGAGCTTGTACAGCAGCTCGGCGTAGTAGTACGTCATGGTGTAGGCGTCCTTCTCCTTGGGGAAGTTGTCCAGGTACGCCTTGTACAGGTGCTGGGCGAGGTCGTAGGTCTCCATGTTCTGGGTCTTCTGCGCCTCGCGGTGCCACGTGGTGGACAGCTCGCGCAGCACGCCGGTGGCGTTCTGCTTGCACTCGGTCAGGGCGCTCTTCTTGATGTCGCTGCGGCCCTTCATCGCGTGGAAGATGGCAGCCAGGCGCTTGGCCTCCACCAGCTGGGACTTCTTGTCCTTGCCGGAGAGGATGCCCTTGACCACGCTGTACTCCCAGTCGCAGAGCTTGGGGCTCTTGGGGAACAGGGACATCATCTTGCGGAAGATGAGCACCGAGTCGAGGAACTTGCCCTGGTCGTAGTACAGGTTGGCGAGCATGGCGATCATCTTGGGCGCGAAGTCGCCGCCCAGGCGATTGAAGAAGTCCCACGCCTTGTTGGGCGAGCCCACGTGGGCGAAGGCGCGGACCGAGTCCTTCTTCGCCTCCTTGACCAGGATGATCTTGCTCTTCTTGGTGCCGCCCCACTCCTTGCTCTGGCGGATCACCTTGACGAACTTCTCCAGGGCGCGGCGTGGGTCCTTGAGGTTGAGCCAGCACCAGCCCTGCTTGTACACGGCGTAGCCGTAGATGGGGGAGTCCGGGTACTTGCCCACCTGCTGGTACAGCTTGAGCGCCTCCTCCACGCGGCCGTCGTTGAAGTAGAACTCCGCGAACGACAGGTAAGCGTCGGGGATGTACTTGCTCTGGGGGTAGTTGCGGATCAGGCGCCCGAAGAACACCCGCGCCTTGTCCAGCCGGCCCGCCTTGTTGAGCATGTCGCCCAGGTTGAACAGCACCTCGTCCATGCGCTTGTACTTGGCGAACTTCGGCTTCTGGGCGATGTGCAGGTACATCTTGATCGACTGCAGCATCCAGGCCTTCTCCGCCTTCTCGTACTTCTTCTGGCGCGCCGCGTAGGTCTTCTTGGCCCCGGCGGTCTTGGACTGGTAGATCTTCTCGTCCAGCTCACGAGCCCGGAACATGTACTGGGTCTGCTTCTCCCGGTAATGCTCGGCCAGCCGGAAGAAGTAGTCCGGGTACTCCGGATCGTCCTCGTCGGTGACCTTGATCAGCCGCTTCAGCGTCCCGATGGCGGCGTCGGTGAGGTCCGCCACCTTGTCCTGAGCTTTCTGGCGGAACTGCTCGGCGAACAGGGTCGGCTTGAGCTTCTTGTCCCGTTGCGCCTGAGCCCGCTTGCGCTGCTCGCTCTTGACGTTGGTGATGTTCGTCCGCTTGGCCTTGACCGTGACCTCGCCTGACTTTTTCTTGTACTTCCCGGCTGCCAGGGCGCTCCCGGGGATGACCAGGGAGCCCATAAGGGCCAGGGCAAGAGCTGTGCGCAGGGAAACACCCCGCCGCAGCCCGAGTGGGGACCTTGCCCCATCGACGCGCGTTTTCATGAAATTCCTCGTCATGATTGCTTGGATTGATTCTCTCGTTTACTTCTTGCCGCCACCGCAGTGGGACTTGATCCGGAAGCGGTAGTAGCCCAGCTCATCACGCCAGTACTGACCGTCGAACGGCCAGTAGAGGTGCTCCTCGTCCGGCTCGATCCTGGTCTGATCCTTTCTCCTGGTGACCGATACCTGCTCGTTACGCAGGGACGCCTCCAGCTTGTCCTTGAGACCACGGATGGTCTCGTACTCAACCTTGATGCCCTGCTTGATCAGGTCCTGGATCTCCCTGGAGACGCGCACCACGCGGCGCTGGGCCATCTGGCCGGCCTCGTTCTGGGCCAGAGACTTCTGCAGGGTGAGGTCCTGGAGCACCACGCCGGCGATGGCGGTGGCCTTCCAGGCCGGGTCCGCGTTCTGCACCTGCTTCAGCTCGCGATCCAGCTCGGTGACGTAGCGGAAGGTCTTGAGCAGCTGCCGGTCGGACAGCGAGGCGCGGGCCAGGCGGCCGACGGCGTCGCTGAGGCCAGCCTTCTTGCGCTTGATGCGCAGGGCGAACTCGTAGAACTCGGCGGGGTCCTTGTACTGCTTGAGCACCGAGTCGATCTCCTTTTTCAGCGGCGGGTACTTGGCGTTGAACTCGATGATCGCCTCCTTGGACTGCTCGTAGAGGCAGTTCATGAAGTAGATCACCGCCCGCAGAATGTACGACTCCGGGAAGAACTGGGTGTCGAAGTACGGGGCGTTGATGGTGTGGATGTTACCCAGCGCCTTGGAGAAGTCGTCGATCTGGAAGTAGGCCCAGCTCTGCTCGAACAGCGCCTGCAGCCAGTTGTGCGACTCCGGCGGGATCATGTCGTAGTACTTGATGCCCAGCTTGAACTGCTTGACCGAGTAGAACACGCGGGCCATGGACAGGATGGCCAGCTCCTCGAAGCGGGCGATCTCCGGCGTGTCCGGGCGCTCACGGGCGGTACGCAGCAGCGTCTTGAACGCCTTGGCCGCCGGCTTGGCCTCGTAGAGCCGCACGTTGGTGATGCCCTCCATGAACTTGGCCCGGGCGTAGAACGGCGAGCGGGAGGTCACCTCGGCGAACAGGGAGATGGCCTCCTTGAAGTTGCCCGACGTGTAGTGGTACCGGCCGAGCAGGTAGAACAGCTCGTCCTTGACCTTCTCCAGGGCCGGCTGCTCCAGCTGGGTCCGCTGGTACTTTCCGATCTTCTTCAGGATGCCCGCCGACTCCGGCAGCTTGCGGCTCAGAGAAGCGAGCCACTTGAGCGTGGCGGCGTAGTAACGATGCGCCTCGCCCTTCTGCACGATGCGATCGAAGTAGGAGAGCGCCGCGGAGTAGAAGTTCAGGTGGTACAGGGTCTTGCCCATCCAGAACTCTGCCCGCTGACGATTGGCCTCGCTGTCGCCCGTCTCTCCCTCGATGACCTTGTGCAGCTCAATGGAGGCGCTGTAGTAGTCGGCTGTCTCGTACAGCTTGAGCGCCTTCTGCAGCGTCTTGGAAGGGGGACCGCTCTTCTCCACGGTCTCGGGCTGGAACTCGAAGTCAGGGCCGCCCTGGGCCCAGGCTGGGGAGGCGGCAAGGAGACTGACTACCAACAGGGTGATGCACCGGTTCATTCGTTGCCCTCGCATTGGGTTTGGGGTGTCCCTACTCCCACTACGGACTACCGTCCGGGGCAGGAGTTAAAACGCCCGAACCCTAGCACCCAGCCCAGATCAGACGCAAGCATATTCAGTCCCGTAGAGGGCCCATCTCGGGCATACTGACCGGGCATGGGTGTACCGAAATCGTTATACCCGGCGGACGGGGCAAAATTTCCCTCAGATTGTAATTCGACGCCCCCCCGCCGCAGACGCGATCCACGGTCGCTGACCGACCAACTATCAACTTTGGACTATTGACTACCAACTGTAGGTGTGTAACATGAAGCGATTTTTTTGCGGGCCGATCTGTCCCGATGGGGGTCGACCCAGAATCCATCAGGAGCTTTGATCAAATGAGAAAAGCGGTCTATCTGCTCACCACCTCGTCCCTCTTCGTCCTGCTCCTTGCCACCCTGCCGGGGTGCGAGCCGGAAGATGTCGGGATCCCGTGTAACGTGGGCAAGATCAACGAGAACATCCCGATCCAGCTCAACGAGCAGGCCCTGCAGTGCAGGTCCCGTCTGTGCATCTACATCAAGTCCACCAGCTCGCAGTCCCTGTGTACCCGGATCTGCAAGGAGGACAAGGACTGCCCGGGCGTGGACGAGATCAGCACCTGTCCCCAGGGCTTCGCCTGCCGCTTCGGCACCTCCGTGGGCGGGCTGAGTTGCTGCAAAATGTGCGTCTGCAAGAAATTCCTCTCCGCTGGCAAGAGCACCATCGAGTCGTCCTGCCAGGAAAAGATCAGCAAGGGCTTCACGCCGGACTGCCCCGAGCTGTAGATCTCCCCCCCTAACAACCTGTAGCCGTAACCGGATCAGTCCGCATCCGTCGGGATCCGTCCATGGATCCGACCTGGACATTCGGATACGGCTACGTTGACAGTAACGGCTAGGGGCAGGCTGGGTAGGCTTGATCTAGCGGCCGCGATCGCTCTCGAACGCCCCTCTTACCAGCGTCACGCGGATCCTCGGCTCGTGTACGATCCCGACCACGTCGAAGCGGACGGGGCGTTCAGGCTTCTTCTGGGTGGAGAGATAATGGCGAGCAGCCCGGATGATCCGGCCTTGCTTGACGATATCCACCGTCTCCAGGGGATCGCCGAACTTGTCAGATCGACGGGTGCGGACCTCGAGGAAGACCAGCACCGCGCCGTCCTCGGCGACCATGTCGATCTCGCCCTGCCTGCAGCGGTAGTTCCGCTCCAGGATCCGGTAGCCTTTCTTGGTGAGCAGCTCCTCGGCGGTTTTCTCCCCTACCTCCCCCATGATGCTCGTCGTGGTGGGCAAAGGAGACTCCGGGAGCGCTAGCGCTTGGCGCCGCGGCGACGGGTCTTGATACGGGCCGCCTTGCCGGTACGCTCGCGCAAGTAATACAGGCGGTTGCGGCGCACGCGGCCGCGGGTGACCACCTCTACCATCTCCACGCGGGGCGCGTGCACCGGGAAGGTACGCTCGACGCCCACGCCGTGGGAGAACTTGCGCACCGTGAAGGTGGCGCGTACGCCTCCGCGACGGCGGCGGATGCAGACGCCCTCGAACACCTGCACGCGGGTCTTTTCCCCTTCCACGATGCGCACGTGGACGCGAATGGTGTCGCCCACGCGGAACTCAGGGAAATCACGGGCCTCGGCCCGGTTCTCAATCTCGCTAATTAGCGGCTTTGCTCCACTCATTTCATGACTCCTTAAGGCGGACCAGAGGCCCGCGGCCCTCTCTAATGGCCCATGGAGAAAAATCTGTCAAGTAAGATCGCTGCCGCGCTTCTCACGGACAGGTGATTGTAGTCAGGAGCGCCGCGGATCGGGCGCAACGCCAGGTCTGCCTCCGCCAGCGCCTCGTCGGTCAGGCCCCAGCCTGTGCCGAACAGCAGCAGCAGGGGCTGCCCAGGCTCCAGCCTGGCCAGGACCTGATCCCGGGAGAGCTGCCCCTCGCGCGCCACGGCGCTGGTGACCACCGTCAGCGGCGGCCGCCCGTGACGATCGGTGATGGTGGCCTTCACCTCGGCCAGGTCCTCGGCGACCGACAGGCGGGCCAGGGCCTCTCCCCGGCGATGGTTCACCCGCGCGCCGTGGCCGGTGCGCCAGTGGTCGAGGATGCGCTCCACCAGCTCGCGCTGGCTGGAAAGCGGCGTCACCACGAAGTACCGGGAAAGCCCGTATGAGCGGGTGGAGCGGGCGATGTCGTGCAGATCCAGGTTGGTCACGGCGGTGGTGATCACCTTGCCCTCCCGGTCGTGAACCGGGTGGTGGAGCAGCGCCACATGGCTGCGCGCGGCCAGCTCGGCCGGGGAGCCGGGCAGATCGTCCAACAACCCGGCGTCCTCCTCGGAAGGCACATGCTGGCGCCACAGGTCCGGTCGCCGCGAGCGGGTGCGCTCGAGCATCTCACGGCGACGCCAGCGGCGGATCTCCTCGTGGTTGCCGCCCAGCAGGACCTCGGGCACCTCCATGCCGCGAAACTCGCGCGGGCGCGTGTAGTGCGGGTGCTCCAGCAGGCCCAGGCGGTGTGACTCGGTCTCCAGGGACCCCTCGCTGCCCAGCACCCCCGGTACCAGACGCGAGACCCCTTCCATCAGGGCCATGGCCGCCACCTCGCCGCCGCACATGACGAAGTCTCCCAGGGAGATCTCCTGGTCCACCGAAGCCCGGATGCGCTCGTCGAAGCCCTCGTAGCGACCACAGACCAGCGCCACCCTGCCCCGGTCGCGCAGGGCCTCGAGGTGTCCCTGGGTCAGCGGCTCGCCCTGAGGGCTGAGCAGCACGCGATGGGTCCCCTCGGGCAGGGACTCCAGCGCGTCCACCACGGGGCCTGGCCGCATGACCATGCCGTCGCCGCCGCCGTAGGGCGTGTCGTCAACGGAGCGGTGGCGGTCAGTGGTGAAGTCGCGCGGATCGATGCGGTCCACGGAGATGAGCTTCCCTTCGATGGCCTTGCCGATGAGCGAGGCGGCCAGGAAGGAGTCGAAGAGCTCGGGGAAGATGGATATGAGGTGGAAGTTGAACATGGGAGTCGGAAACAAAAAGCAAGGAACAAGAAATGTGAAACAAAAAATGAAGCGGAATCAGGCGGTGGTAGCGAAAGCGCGCCATTGATCACCGTCGGTGACCCTGATCAGCTTCTCCTCGAGATCGATCTCCTCGATCCACTCGTCAGCGAGAGGGATCATCAGCTCATTGTCGTCGCGGCGCAAGATCAGCAGCGGGGCGGCGCCGTGGTCTCTGACGTCTGTCACCTCGCCGAGGGGCTCGCCGCTTTCGTCCACGACGCGGCACCCGACCAGGTCCTCGAACAGGTACTCATCCTCGTCGGTGGGCGCCACGAGGTCCCGCGCCACCCACACCGTGGCGCCGCGCAGGGCCTCGGCATCTTCGCGGCTCTCGACGCCATCGAGGATCAGGATGAGCGCTCCGCCCTTGCCTAGACCGTTGAGCTTGAACCGGACCTGCTGACGCAGCTGCGCCCCGCGGACGGAGATCTCGCCAGCGCGCTGCAGGGCGTCGGATCCCGGGTTGTGCAGCCGCAGCAGCACAGCCCCCCGGACCCCGTGGGGCCTGGTAAGGACGCCGATCTCTATTTCTGGGTGCTCCTCGGATGACATGATGGCTCTGGGGGGTGAAGGCCGCGCCGAGGAGCGCCGGGAAGGGGCTACTCCAGGATCTCCAGCACGGCGCGCTTCCGCACCTTGGTGGAGACCGCAGAGAGGATGGTCCGCATGGCCCGGGCTGTGCGGCCCTGGCGGCCGATTACCTTGCCCAGGTCGTCCTTGGCCACCTTCAGCTCGATGACCGAAGTCTGTTCGCCTTCCACCTCGGAGACGCGGACCTCTTCAGGCTCGTCCACGAGCGCCTTGGCGATGTGGTTTATCAGTTCCTTCAAGGAAAGTTCGCTGGCGTCGCTCATCTCAATCTCCGCGTCTGGCTCTGCATCTGAACGTGCGAAGCTCGGTACTCGTTTTGAAGTAGCACGAGATGAGCAAAACGCCCGTCCTGATTTCGAGATTCGATCGACGAGGAGCGGGGTGGCAGTGGTGGGATGGCGGGGGTCTTTAGCCCGCGGCGCTGGCCTTGGCCAGGCGGTGCTGCTTGACGAGCTGGCCGAGAGTCTCGCTGGTCTGGGCGCCGACGCCCTCCCAGTACTCCAGGCGTTCCTCTTTGATGTTGAACACCACCGGATCCGTCTTGGGATCGTAGTATCCGATCTGCTCGATGAATCGACCGTCCCGGGGGTTACGGGAATCAGTGACCACCACCCTGTAAAAAGGCTTCTTCTTGGCGCCAGCGCGGGCCAACCTCAGCTTGACCATGAACTTCTCTGCTCCGTTCTGGAGGTTTCTAGCAAAAACGACGGGCTTAAGTACTCGTTTGAGGGGTTGTTGTCAAGTCAACAAAGCCGCAGCCGTGGCCCTGACCGTGGCCGTGGCCGATATCAGACATACCCGGCATCCCGTCCACGTCCACGTGACGTCCACGTCCATGTTGTGGACTGGTGTATAGTCCCCGGCACCATGCTGCTCAGGGCCGATGGCGTCAACAAGTACTACGGGCGGATCCACGCGCTCAAGGACGTGGCGCTCGCCCTGCCGCCTGGCAGCCTGGGCCTGCTCGGCCCCAACGGCGCGGGCAAGTCCACCTTCCTGAAGATCCTGCTCGGCCTGCTCCCTGCGAGCTCGGGCAGCGTGGAGGTGCTCGGGTTCGAGGCGTCCGAGCGCTCCCTCGACCTGCGGCAGAAGGTGGGCTACATGCCCGAGGGGGAGTGCTTCGTGGCGGGGCTGGACGCGGTGGAGATGTGCACCTACGCGGGCCAGCTGTGCGGCCTGCCCCGGGGAGAGGCCCAGGAGAGGGCCCACGCGGTGCTCGCCTTCGTGGGGCTGGAGGACAAGCGCTACATGCAGGTGCAGACCTTCTCCACCGGGCAGAAGCAGCGGGTCAAGCTGGCCCAGGCGCTGGTGCACGACCCGGAGCTGCTGCTGCTGGATGAGCCCACCAACGGGCTGGATCCGCGGGGCCGCGAGGAGATGCTGGCCCTGATCAACCAGCTGCCCGACAAGCGCGGCTGCTCCATCCTGCTGTCGTCTCACTTGCTCAAGGACGTGGAGACGGTGTGCGACAGCGCCATCCTGCTCAACGAGGGCCAGGTGCTCTACTCGGGGACCATCGCGGACATGCACGAGGCCAAGGGGGCAGAGCGGTTCGAGGTGCGGGTCAAGGATGGGCTCGACCGGCTGAGCGCGGCCCTCGCCGCGGTCGCCTGCCAGGTTGAGCGCGAAGCCGGCGCCCTGGTGGTGACCCTTCCCGACGGTGAGACGCCGGATCTGATCTTCGAGCAGGCGCTGGAAATCGAGGTGCAGGTGCGGCACCTGGCGCCGGTGCGACAGACCCTTGAGTCGGCCTTCGTGCGCATCCTGCGCGAGCGCGGGGCAGCGGCCTGATGCCGATCCGGGACATGGGATACCAGCCCTACGAGGGCGAGCTGCTGCCCCACCGCGGGCGGTTCTGGACCATCGCCCGGCGGGTGCTGCAGCAGGCCTGGGCCGCCCGCTCCGTGAAGCTCACCCTGCTGGCCAGCCTGTTCCCCATGGTGGCCTGCGGGGCGGTGATGTACATCCAGCTCAAGGTCAAGACCATCGCCGGCCAGCACATCAAGATGGACCTGGACGACGCTGACCAGCTGATCTTCATCCTCTACTACTGGTGCCAGATCTGGTTCGCCTTCGGCCTGGGCCAGCGGGTGGGGGCGCCCGCCATCGCCGACGACGTGCGCACCGGCGCCTTCTCGTTCTACTTCAGCCGGCCCGTGAGCCGCGCCCACTATGTCATCGGCAAGATCATGCCAGTGGCGCTGCTGGTGGGCGTGGCCTCCACCCTGCCCGCGGTGCTGCTCGTTCTATTCCGCCTGTCCCTGGCCACTGACGGCGCGGACGCATGGGTGGCGCTCAAGCTGCTGGCCTCCACGGTGGCGCTGACGCCGTTTTACCTGGGCCTGATGGCCGCCCTGCCCGTCTGCCTCGGATCCCTCTCGAGCAAATCCCGGGCCGTGCAGTTCATCTGGGCCGGCGTGTTCTTCTTCTCCTGGATCATGGGCGAGGGCATCGCCACCGCCTCGGAGGAGCCGACGGTGGCGCTGCTGTCGCTGCCCACCAACCTGCTGCTCATCGCCCAGCACCTGTACGGCATGCCGCTCAAGTTCGACCTCCCGCTGTATTACCCGGCGGGCGTGCTGGCGGGGGTCATCGCCCTGGCCGTCTGGCTGCTCATGCGCCGCCTGGAGCGGGTGGAGATCTTCACATGAGCGCGGCCATCGTCACGGACAAGCTGTGCAAGTGGTACGGCAAGGTGGTGGGGATCAACGACTTCTCGGTGAGCATCCCGCGCGGCATCACCGGGCTGCTCGGCCCCAACGGCGCGGGCAAGTCCACCTTCATCAAGCTGGTCATCGGCGCCCTGCGGCCGTCCAAGGGCAAGATCGCGGTGCTGGGCCAGGAGGTGTGGGGCAACCGCGGGCTGCTCTCGCGGGTGGGCTACTGCCCCGACCATGACGGCGTCTACGGGGACCTGAGCGGCACCGAGTTCGTGTCCTACCTCGGACGGCTCGGCGGCATGGGGGCGCGCCGGGCGCGAAAGCGGGCCGAGGAGGAGCTGGACCGCCTGGGGCTGGCCGACGCGCGGGACCGGCCGCTGCGCGAGTATTCCAAGGGCATGCGGCAGCGAGCCAAGCTGGCCCAGGCCCTGGTTCACGAGCCGGAGCTGGTGCTCTTCGACGAGCCGCTCACCGGGTGCGATCCCCTGGCCCGGGTCCTGGTCACGGACCTGATCAAGGAGCTCGGCGCCGAGGGCAAGGCGGTGCTGGTGTCGAGCCACATCCTCCACGAGATCGAGGCGATGACCAGCGAGATCCTGTTGATCTACCGCGGGCAGGTGCTCGCCGAGGGGAACATCTACCGCATCCGCGAGATGATCGACCGGCACCCGCACAAGATCATGGTGGAGTGCGAGGACCCGCGCGGGCTGGCCCGGGAGCTGGCCGCCGAGGAGCCGGTGCGGGCGCTGGAGTTCCTGGGGAGCGATACCCTGCTGGTGGAGACCCCGGAGCCGGACGCGTGTTATCCGCTGATTCCGCGGCTGGCGCTGGAGAAGAAGATCAAGATCCGCGCGTTGACCTCGCCGGACAACAACCTGCATGCGGTGTTCGAGTATCTCACCCGCGACCGCGGGCCCAAGGGGGCCGCGGCCGCTGGCGCGGAACAAAAGACAAGAAACAAAAAACAAGAAATTGAAAATGGGGGCGCGGGATGAGGGGTCCGTCAGGAATCCGCGCTGCCCTGCTCATCGGGGCCATGAGCGTTCGGTTGAACCTCGGGGCGAAGCTGGTGTGGGTCATCCTCGGCCTGCTCGCGCTGCCCATGTTGGCAGCGGGGTTTTCGCTGGCCACGGAGTCGGCGGGCCTGTCGTTCTTCAAGCATGAACTGTCAGCCTACCTGCGCTTCATCGTGCCCTTCATCATGGCGATGTTCGCCTCGTCGGCGGTGGCCGAGGAGGTGCAGGACAAGACCATCACCTACCTCTATTCGCGGCCCATCCGGCGTTGGTCATTGCCCGCGGGCAAGTACCTGGGAGGGCTGGCGCTCACCGTGCCGCTGGTGGCTGTCTCGCTGGCGGTGGTGTTCCTGATCTGCATGCTCGAGGCGCCCTCGCTCATCGTGGATGAGCTGCCGGTGCTGGGCAGGTCGGTGCTGGTGGTGGCCCTGGCGGCGGTGTACTACGGGGCGGTGGCCACCGCCTTCGGCACCATCTTCACCCGCTACCCGTTCGTGGCCACCATGGTCTACTTCTTCGTGGTGGAGGTGGGGCTCTCATCCATGCCCGGCCGGTTCAAGGTCGTGTCCACGGCCATCCACCTGCAGGTGCTGGCCGGTCTCTACAAGCCGAAGACCACCATGTTCGTCAGCGACCCGATCCTCACCGCCTGGGTCTCCCTGGCCGTGGTGACGGTTATGACTCTCGTTTGGCTCGTATTATCGGTGGCTTGGGTACAGAACGCCGAGTATCGCACCGACCAGTAGCGCCCCTCCGAATCCTCCCAATATCCAGAAATCCAGGTATTCCTCTTCTCCTGTTTATTTGCAGGCATTTAGGCAATTTAGATTACAAAAAATTACCCTTGCATCGCATTCTGTAAGGAGTATTATAATTCTATCAGTCGTTGAAACACCGTTCAAGCTGGAGGACTTTGATGTTCAGAAAGGCTCACAAGCTGGCATTTATCGTGGGGGTAGCCATCGTCCTTGGTCAATGTTCCATCGCCAAGGTCCCCGGGCCATGGAAGGACAGGCAGAACTCCTTACAGCAGAACGAGGCCCAGGCCGCGTTCTTCAAGGCCTCCAACATCGACCCGCGCCATCTGGGCAAAAAGCCGAAGCCCAAGAAGGCGGACTGGTGGATCTTCTAAGTCCTCTCCCCCTCCCTCCCCCGCCTCGATTGCTCCGCGCCCAGATTGTGAAAGACTGAACTCGACCCCACAGGTCGACGGAGAATCTCATGCTTATTTCCAGATATGGCCTTCTGGCCCTCATCGTCTCTACGCTGCTGTTCACCCAGACCGCCTGCGACGACGACACCACGGGGGTGGCGAGCGACGGCGCGATTTCGGATGGCGCCGCCGGAGACGGCGGTAGCGGCGGCGATGGCCAAACCTCTGGCGACGGCAAGGCCACCGGCGACGGCAAGGCCACCGGCGACGGCAAGACCACCGGCGACGGCGCTGCGAAAAAGGACAGCACGGCCCCACAAGACGGGAAGGCACAGGCCGATGCTGGCAAGTCCGCTGATAGCGCGGCGACCAAGCCCGACGCCTTCAACCCGAAAAACCACCCCGGATGCAAGGGCAAGATCTACCAGTGCGCCGACGGCAAGGATAACGACGGTGACAAGCTCGTCGACGCCCTGGATCCCGAGTGCACCGGCCCGTGCGACAACTCGGAGGGCTCGTTCATCCTCGGCATCCCCGGGGTCAACGTGGACCCGTGCAAGCAGGACTGCTACTGGGATTACAACTCGGGCAAGGGGAACGACGACTGCGACTGGACCCACAAGTGCGACCCGGAGAACCCGGGCGGCAACCTGAAGCCGAAGTGCGTCTACGACCCGAACTACAAGAAGTGCCCCGGCCCGCAGACCAAGAAGTGCATCAACTACTGCCGCCCAATAACGCCCAACGGCTGCGACTGCTTCGGTTGCTGCTACGTCTACTTCAACGGCAAGAAGTCAGCCAAGCCGATCTTCCTCGGCACCGGTCCCAAGTGCACCGCCAAGACGCCGCAGTTCTGCAACGCGTGCACCCAGGTGGCCAGCTGCAACAACCCGTGCGGTAAGTGCGAGCTGTGCCTCGGGCGCAAGCTGTCGGACCTGCCCAAGGAGTGCTTCCCGAGCAAGGTGGACGCGGGCGGGCCGAAGAAGGACGCCGGCGGCTCCACCAAGAAGGACTCGGGCGGCTCTGGCAGCAAGGACCTCGGCGTCCCGCCCGTGGACTCCGGCAGCGGCAGCAACGACGGCGGCGGCACCGGGCCCACCTGCCCGCCCGGGATCAAGGCCTGCACCACCAACGCCGACTGCCCCTTCGAGCACTACTGCATCACCGGCTGCTGCATCCGCACCATCCAGTAGAGCGCCGCTTCACGGCTCGGGCTTGAGGCTGTGAGGCTCGAGGCTCGCGGGGAAAGCGCCTCGACAATCTAGCCTCAAGTCTCAAGTCTCAAGCCTTTCAGGTGGCATAATGGTCCGATGCAAGCCGCACGATCGTTCCTGCTCATCCTCCTGCTGCTGACACCCCAGCTGGTCCACGCTCAGGGCGCGTCCTGGCGGCTGCTGTTCGACAGCTCCAACGCCGGCTTCAACGGCGGCAACGGGTACAAGACCGCCAACAACGCGTCAGGCACCCTCGCCTGGGGCGAGTCGTACATCATGATGTCCTACGCGGCCATGTATCGGGCCACGGGCGAGGCACAGTACCTGCAAACCCTGGCGGACCATGCGCTGCATGTGCTGGACCAGCGAGACAACAAGAAGGGCCTCAAGGACTTCGCCGGCAAGAGCCGGCCCTGCTGGCAGTCGAGCAAGTACTCCGCCGACAAGAAGGGCTACTGCTGGGTAGTGCACAGCGGCATGCTGACCTACCCCATGGTGGACCTGGCGCTGCTGGTGAACCAGGCGCCGGCGCTCAAGGCGTTGCCCGTGCCCAACAGCAAGCTCTCCCTCGGTCAGGCAACCACGACAATCCTGGCCGAGGTGAAGAAGGTGGCCGCCACCCATGACTTCCAGTTCAAGTCCGGCCCTGCCAGCAACGAGGGGTACTACCGGGGAGATCCGTCGGCCAAGAACACCGCCCCGGCGGTGGCGGGAAAGATCCTGCCGCTGAACCAGATGAACGCCATGGGGCGGACCCTGGTGCTGCTATGGAAGGCCACGGGCTCCACCGCCTACAAGGACAAGGCCCAGCGCATGGCGCGCTACTTCAAGAACCGCATGAAGCTCAAGGGCAGCACCTACGTGTGGACCTACTGGGGCACCGCATGGAAGCAGAACGGGGGCGAGGACATCTCCCACGCGGCAATCAACGCCGACTTCGCCGTGCTCAGCCGCCAGCACGGGCTGGTGTTCAACAGCACCGACATGGTCTACCTGGCCAAGACCCTGATCTACAACGTCCACAGGACCACGGACCACGCCGCGGACCGGGTGGACGGCTACGGCACGACCAACAAGTACCGCTGGGCCGTGGGGCGCTGGCTGAACCTGAGCCCGTACGACGCCCGGGTCTGGCCCGTGGCTGCCAACATCTTCAGGTCAGTGACCAAGGCCAGCGCCGGGCAGAACTTCCTCGGGGTGGCCAACCTGTGCCGGTACGCGCCGGCGGTGCAGCACTACACCTTCTATCATGTGGACTGGAAGGACCTCGGCACCTACCGCGAGGCGCTCAAGTACGGCGCGAACATCCTGACCCTGCCGCCCGACCCGAAGAAGCCGCTGGCGCTGAAGCTCGGCTACCGCGCCAGCGTATCGGCCACCATTGATCAGTGGGAGGGCAAGTCGAAGAAGTACATCCTGGCGCACAGGCTGAACAAGACGGGGAGCGCCTGGCAGTGGGTCTATACCCCCTACTGGCCTGGCATCTATTACCCGTACACCGGCAAGAAGGAGGTGCTGTTCCAGTTCACCGACAAGTTCATCAGCGGCAAGGGGATCGAGGTGCGCGAGGTGGCCCCGGTCAAGCCGCCCGCCATCCTGACCAAGTCGTTGCCGGTGGCGCAGGTGGGCAAGGCCTACGCGGTCACCTTGAAGGGCAGCGGCGACAAGCCGCTGGTCTGGCGCGTGGAGCCGCCGGTCTCTGGCGTGGTCATCGGGCAGCAGACCGGCGCCCTGAAGTGGACGCCCCTGCCCTCTCAGGCCCCGGGCACGGTGATCAAGGTGGCCCTGCGCAACGACAGCGGGCAGGCCACGCGGACCTTCAACGTCATGGTGACAGGCGCCCCCAAACCGGACGCCGGGACGCCGAAGCCGGACAAGGGCGCCGCCCCCATGTATGACGGCGCCTCGCCCAGGCCCGAGGCCTCGACGCCGCATCCGGACCTGACCGGGGTCAAGCCGGATGGCCCGAAGCCGAAATCGGACAGCGCCAAACCACCAGCAGACGGCGCGATCACCCCGGACTTCAGGCGCGACCATGTCATCAAGAGCGAGGGCTGCGAGTGCCGGGCGGGCAGCATGAATGATGTTATTCCCTGGTGGTTTGCCGCGTTGATCGCCGGGCTCTTGTTGCGTGGTGCAAGCCGCAGAAACAAAAAACAAGGATCAAAAATTAAGATTAAAAAATGAAAGCGCCCGCCTGACGCGCCCTGGCGCGCTGGTCCATTTTTTATTTTTTGTTCCTTGTTCCTTGTTTTTTGTTTTCCCCCGCGTGATCCGCTCCACTTGAATCCGCCCCCCGCGCGCCGGATACTCCATACCCATGAAGACCGGCACTCGAGCTGCGTTGATCATCCTGCTCATCCTGGTGGCCATCGGGGTTGTGACCTACTTCAACCGCACCAAGCAGGTCAGCGAGGTGGGCCTCGTCAAGGAGGTCAAGCGCACGCGCAGCCCCGTGACCGTGGAGGTGGCGCGCGCCGAGGACCTGGCCGAGACCATCAGCCACACCGACGCGGTGGCCGCGGCACGGGACGTGTACCTGACCGCCGAGGTGGCGGGCAAGGTGACGAAGCTGCACAAGGACCTGGGCGACCGGTGCCGCAAGGGCGAGGCGCTGCTGCAGCTGGACAACGTGCCGTACCGCATCGCCGTGTCCCAGGCGGAGGCGAGCTTCAAGCAGGCGCGCGTCCAGCTGATCCAGGCGCGGCGCGACCTGGCCCGCGCCAAGAAGCTGGTGGCGCGGAGCACGGTGGCGGCCAAGACCGCCGAGGTGGCCGAGACCGGGGTGCAGACCGCCGAGGCAGGCGCCAAACAGGCGGGCGCGGCGCTGCTGCTGGCCAAGCGTAACCTGCGGCTCAGCCGCGTGACCTGCCCCTTCTCCGGGCATGTGGCCGAGCGCATGGTCAACCTGGGGCAGATGGTGAGCAACGCCACGCCCCTGGCCCGGCTGGTGGACCGCTCGAGGCTGAAGCTGACCATCAACGTGCCCGCGGCCGACCTGGCCCAGGTGAAGGTGGGGCAGCGGGTGGACCTGGCCGACCCGTCCATCCCGGGATCCTCGTTCTCCGGCAAGGTGAGCCGCATGGGCGTGGCGGCGGATAAATTGACCCACAGCTTCCCGGTGGAGGTGGCGGTGGATACGGGCGAGGGGGTGGATGCGCCCCGGCCCGGTCAGGTCCTCAGGGCCACCATCACCATCGCGACGCACCCCGGGGCCCTGGCCGTCCCGGCGGACGCGGTGCTCCGCTCGGGCGCGGGCGGCGGCGCGCAGCTCGTCCTGGCCCGGGGCAACAAGGCGCAGCTGGTCTCTGTGACCCCCGGTCCCTCCGTGGGTGAGCGGGTGATCATCAAGGCCGGCCTGACCGCCGGTGCTCAGGTGATCACCGTGGGGCACCACGGGCTGAAGGATGGGGCCGCCATCGAAGTGGTGAGCGGGGGGGCGGCGGAGGCATCGACGTCGACGTCCACGTCCACGGCCACGTTGAAGGATAAGGGCAAGTAGGGACGCGCCATGTCGCTGGCTCGCTTATCGGTCCGCAACCCGGTCCCGGTCAATCTGTTGATGATCGCCATCCTGGTGGTGGGCGCGGTGGCGTACGTGAGCCTGCCCAGGGAGCTGATGTCCGACATCTCCCTGAACTGGGCGTTCATCATCAAGCCGTACCCCGGCGTCTCCGCCGAGGAGATCGAGAAGCTGATCACCAAGCCCATCGAGGACGAGATCCGCGACGTCAAGGGGATCGACTTCATCGCGTCCCAGTCCGGCGAGGGGGCCAGCTTCATCTCGGTCAAGTTCAAGCAGATGTCCGACGAGGAGTTCCGCTTCCGCCTGCAGGATCTACGGGCCGAGGTGGACAAGGTCAAGGACATGCCCGAGGACGCGCTGGAGACCATCGTCAACCCGATCGGCACGTCCGAGATGATGCCGCTGATCAGCGTGCACCTGTACGGCGAGGCCCCCGAGAAGCTGCTGCGGGAGCTGGCGCGGGATCTGCGGGACCGTGTCCAGCAGGTGCCCGCCGTGTCCAAGGTGGAGCTCATCGGCGTGCGGGACCGCGAGGTGTGGGTGGAGGCCGATCCGCGCAAGCTGCGCGCGTTCTACCTGTCGCCCGCGCTGTTGCAGGCGGCGATCCAGGGCAGAGGGGTCAACGTGCCGGGGGGCAAGCTCACCGTGGGCGGCAAGGAGGTGATCGTGCGCTCCGTGGGCGAGTTCAACGACCCCTCGGAGATCGCGCGGGTCATCGTGCGCACCGGCGACAACGGCAGCGTGGTGCGGGTAAAGGACGTGGCGCGGGTGCGGGACACCTTCGAGGAGGAGCGCACCCGCAGCACCCTCGACGGTGAGCCGGTCATCTCGCTGCTCATCTCCAAGCAGAACCACGGCAACTCCATCGACGTCACCGACGAGATCAAGCGCCTGGCCCGGGAGTTCGAGGCCCGGCACAAGCACCTGATCAAGATCAAGTGGACCACCGACAGCTCGGAGCATATCCAGGACATCCTGGCCAAGCTGACCACCAACGCCTGGCTCGGGTTCGTGGTGGTGGGGATCCTGCTGTTCGTGGTGCTCGGCATGCGCAACGCGGTGCTGGCGGCCCTGGGCATCCCGATCTCGTTCCTCGCCTGCTTCATCTTCATGTGGCGCACCGGCGAGTCGTTCAACGGCAACTCCTTGTTCGGGCTGGTGCTGGTGCTCGGCATCATCGTGGACGACGCCATCATGATCGTGGAGAACTGCTACCGGCACCTGCAGCTGGGCAAGAGCTGGCAGCAGGCCGCCATCGACGGCACCAACGAGATCATGAAGCCGATCCTGTCGGCCACCGCCACGACCATCGCCGCCTTCCTGCCGCTGATCCTGCTGCCCGGCATCATGGGCAAGTTCATGCGCGTTGTGCCGGTGACGGTCTGCCTGGCGCTGGCGGCGTCCATGGTGGAGGCGTTCATCATCCTGCCGTCGCACTTCGCCGACTGGCCCGGCCGCAAGCTGCAGTCGCGCAAGGACCGGGGCTGGCTCGAGGGCCTGCGGCAGACCTACGAGCGCGCCCTGCGCTACGTGGTGCGGCGGCGCAAGCGGTTCGTCTTCGGCATGCTGCTGGTGATCCCCGGCGCCATGATGATCATCCCGCTGGTGGGGCAGAGCCTGTTCTCCGGCGAGGAGGTCAACTCGTTCCAGGTGCGCGTCACCATGCCCAACGGCACCAGCCTGGAGCGCACGGCGTCGGTGCTGGACCGGTTCAAGCAGGCCGCCGAGGACCTGCCCGGCGACGAGCTGCGCGCGATCCATGTCACCGCCGGCCTGATCCAGACAGACACCGACTGGGTCTTCCGCTCCGACGTGGGTCAGCTCTGGATCGATCTGCCGCTGTCCTACGGGCGCACGCGCTCCACCGACAACATCATGAACGACCTGCGGGCCAAGGTGCAGGGGATCCCCGGGCCGCTGAACATCGAGCTGGCCAAGGTGAACACCGGCCCGCCGGTGGGTCGCCCGGTGGAGGTGAAGGTGAAGGGCAAGTACCTCGAGCGCCTGCGCGAGGCGTCTGCATACCTGCAGCAGGTGCTCAAGGGGATCGACGGGGTGTTCGACATCCGGGACGACGACCTGGTGGGGCGCCAGGAGCTGCGCTTCACCGTGGACCCGGAGCGGGCGGCGCTCTACGGCCTGAGCGCGGCGCAGGTGGGGCTCTCCATCCGCGCCGCGGTGGAGGGGGTCAAGGCGGGCAAGCTGTACGACGGCGACGAGGAGCTGGAGATCGTCGTGAAGGTGGACCGGCGGCTGCTGCCTCGCCCCGAGTCGTTGCTGCGGCTGCCGCTTGTGCTGCAGTCGGGCAAGCGCATCGCCCTGGGCGACGTGGCCAGCTACACCACCCGCCCCAGCATTTCGCTGATCCGGCGCTACAAGACGCAGCGCTCCATCACGGTGTCGGCCAACGTGGACAAGGAGAAGGTCACGTCCAACGACGCGGTGGCGAAGCTGCAAAAAGAGGTGGGCGACATCTCCCGGCGCTTCCCCGGGGTGACCCTGGACTTCACCGGCGAGTGGTCCGAGTTCCAGGAGTCGTTCAAGAGCCTGGGCCAGCTGTTCCTGGTGGGCGTGCTGTTGATCTACGTCATCCTCGGCGCGCAGTTCCGCTCATACCTGCAGCCCATCGTGATCCTGTTCACCGTGCCCTTCGCCTTCGTGGGCGCCATGCTCGGGCTGCTCATCAGCGGCAACCTCTTCTCCATCGTCACCATGTTCGGCATGGTGGCGCTGGCCGGGGTGGCGGTGAACGACGCCATCGTGCTGATCAGCTTCATCAACAACGCCCGGGACGAGGGCATGGAGCCCGAGGACGCCGTGGTGCAGGGAGGCGTGCTGCGCCTGCGGCCCATCCTGCTCACCTCGGCCACAACCATCGCCGGCCTGCTCCCCATGGGCATGGGCCTCGGCGGCATGTCCCTGACCTGGGGCCCGCTGGCCAACACCATCATCTGGGGGCTGGCGGTGGCCACCATGCTGACTTTGTTTTTAATCCCAGCGACTTATATGGTTCTGGTGCACGACTTGGCCGGCTGGTTCCAGCGGCGGCGGCAGCGAACCGAGGTCGCGGGAGGGGATTAATCCCTTCAAATCCCCGGAATCCCTGCAAGATCGGCGAATCAGGATTTTCCTTATGGCGGCCCGCGGAGGCGGAACGCTACTATCAGCCAAGCTTAACCGGTCTCCCGTATCTGGCGGCTCTTCAAGGGCCCACTCCGGAGGGGATTCGGGACGGATATTATGCATCCTGACGTGACGTTCAAAGACAAGCCGACATCCCAGCTCAGGGTCCTGATCGCGGATGATCACGTGATCTTCCGTCAGGCGCTCTGCAGCCTGCTGGAGGCCGCCGAGCAGATCGAGGTTGTGGACCAGGCAGGTGACGGCGAGGAGGCGCTGACCAAGATCAAGGCACGGCCCCCGGATATCGCCATTCTCGACATCTCCATGCCGCGCAAGAGCGGGCTCGACACGGCGAGGATCCTGCTCGAGGAAGGCATTCAGACCCGCCTGGTTGTCCTCTCGAGCCTCGACGCGAGGAAGACCGTCACCCGGGCGTTCGATTACGGTGTCGCCGCGTATGTGCACAAGACCTGTCCCATGGAGGACCTCGTCGAGGTCCTCTACAGGGTGGCGGCAGGGGAGACCGGCATCATCCGACCGAAGGGCATGCTCCAGTCCCCTGTGATGGTGCCCCCCCCGCACGAAGACGCTGATTCGATCCTGAGCCGGCTCTCCCCGCGCGAACTCCAGGTGATGAAGCTGCTGGCCGAGGGTATGAACACCAAGGAGACGGCTCACCGCCTCGGCCTGAGCCCCAAGACGGTGGAGACCCACCGGAGCCACCTCTTCTCGAAGCTCGAGTGCCGGTCCGTGGTCGCCCTGACCCACATCGCCATCCGCGAAGGAATCATCACGCCGGAACCATAATCGCTGGATTCTCCTGCTTGTACGGCTACATTTAGGGATATTCAATATCACAGGAGAATCTGATGAATCGGCTGGTCTTAACTTTTACCCTCGGAATATTCGCCCTGGCCTGCAGCGACGATAGCGGCCCGGACAACACCAAGAAAGACGGCGGCGGCGGCGGCGCAGACACGGGCGTGACCGCGGACAAGGGCGCCACCACGGACAAGGGCGCGGTGGCTGACAAGGGGCCAGTGGCCGACAAGGGCGCCGTCGCTGACAAGGCGATGACCGCCGACCAGGCGGCCACTGCGGACAAGGGCAGCACCGGCGCGGACGGCACGGCCTCCAGCGGCTTCGGCGCCACGGTTTGGCCCATCCTCAAGGCCTCGTGCGCCAACGGCTACTGCCACGGCGGCGGCGCGGGCGGCTTGACCATGAAGGACGAGGCGAGCACCTACGCTGCCCTGGTGGGCGTGAAGTCCAAGGGGTGCTCCACCATGAATTACGTCACCGCGAGCGACCTGACCAACAGCTACCTCATCCAGAAGCTGGAGGGCAAGGGCAGCTGCTTCATGGGCGGCAAGATGCCCAAGGGCGGCAGCCTCACCGCGGCCCAGCTCACCACCATCAAGGCCTGGATCACGGCGGGCGCCAAGAAGTAGCCGCTCAGGCGGCGGCAGCGCGGGCCAGCCTGGCCCGGATCGCCGCGCAGAGCTCACCCTGGCTCAGATCCGGCGCGAACTCCGGAAAGAGCCGCTCCCACACCGCATCGTTGAGCCCGGCGGGGCTGACCTGCTCCAGCGCCTCGTGGGCGAATTCCCGCGCCAGGGCGGCCAGGATGGCGTCGTGGCCACAGCGCACCTGGCGCTCCAGCGCGGTCAGCGCGTCCAGCGCCTGGCCCACGCCGCCCAGCAGCCCCTGCGCGGCGCGGTCGGCCACCGAGCTGATGAAGGCGCCCGAGTAGGCCATGCCCTGCTCCTCATGCTTGCTGCGCGCCTCGAAGGAGCTGCGCGCCCAGAGCATGTTGCCCGACAGGGTGAGCAGGGCGCCGAGCAGGTCCTCGTCCGGTTCGGACCAGGTCTGCAGCACCACGGTGGCTGCCTGAAAAAAGCGGTTTGTGTGGGAAAGCACGATGGGGTTCAGGTCCCAGGCAGTGATCATGGCCGACCTCCTCGATTTCAGGGTGTAGATCATCACCATGGTGGCGGCGGGTCACGGCCCGGGGAAGGATAAGGCGGGGGCGGGATTTATTGGGCGGCGGCGGCCTGGGCGGCCTGACCCAGCTCGCCGCTCATCTGGCGCAGGCGGTTCTGGTGGCGCAGGCGCTTGTAATTCTTGATGAACCTTCGGCTGTTGGACTGCTGCTTCTTGGCGTAATCGCGGTAGTCCTTGCCCAGCTTCTTGAGGGTACCGCCGAAGGACTGGGACCTGTCCTCGCGGATGTGGTGCTGCCGCCAGGCGAGGATGCCGAGGCTCAGCGGAACCTCGATGACCTCGTGGGCCACCACGGCGGTGACCGGGTCCATGCCGAGGTACACGAAGGCCGGGATCTGCAGGTGTGTGGCCACCGGGTAGGCCACCCCGAAGCTGCCGAGAAACAGCTTGTCCTGGGAGAACTTGTGCCCGGCGAAGCCGCCGAGGCTGGTGGGGGCGAACATGCGCGCCTTTGCGAACCCCTTGCTCAGCCGTCGGGGCAAGGAGGCCTGGATCTTGTCGGCCGCCAGCGTCCCGTAACCCTTTGCGATCTTTACGCCTCTACGGATTTTTCGTTTCACCTTTGGCGGTATTCGCAGGCGCTTCTTCACGGCCCGGAAGCCGCGCCTGATGCGGCCCACCTTCCGGGGTTTCACCTTCCCTTTTTGCCCGGGGGCCCGCACCTGATCGCGCCCTGCACGGCCGCTGCGGCTGGCTGCTGGATCCGCCAGTGCAACCTGGGGCAGACAAATCGCGATAAACGCCATGATCGCGAGGCCTTGTGCGCACCGGGCTGAAATAAAGGACTTCATTGTCCTTAATTAGTGCAGATCTGGTGCCATCTCGTCAACCACCACTGTTGGTCACTTGATGATGGTCTTGCAGCCAAACAGGACCTTGATCTTGCCCTTGCCGACAGATTTGCAGAACGCGGGGCACAGGTGGACGGTCTTGGGGCTCTTTTCGTTGTCGTAATACCAGGCGCCGCCGCTGGCCGGGCAGGCCGCAGCGTTCTTCACCTTCGGGATCTTGTTCGGCTTGCCTCCCACCGGCGTGTGGCTGACGTTGACCTTGTTCGGGTCCACAGTCTTTCCCGCGCCCGGTGATGGGATGGCGTAGGCGCAGGGCACCTTGGTGTTGGCCACCACGGCCTGGGCCAGGGCGGTGAAGATCGGCTGCCAGTTGGTCTCGCACACCTTGGCCTTGGTGCCCTTGGTGTCCGCGGTGAGCTTGAGGTACCGGTGGCCGTACATGGCCCCGGTGGGGCAGCCTATGAGGAAGATCGGGCCCCAGGCGACGATGCTGTGGAAGATGTATCCGCCGGGGAAGCCGGGGCTCTTGAGCCCCTTGACCTGGGCGTCGAACCAGGTGGCCTTCTTGTCGCTCTCGTCGTCGGTGACCGCAACGAAGTGCCGGATGGAATCGGCGCGCAGGAAGCTCTGGTACTTGGGGTAGGTGGAGATCAGCTTCTCAAGCCCGTCCGAGCTGCCCACGTACTTGTTGACATGCTTGAACTTGGGGCCGTCCTTGCACCCTGCGCCGCCCAGGGGGGGCGGGATGCAGATCTCCTTGGCGTCGGCCACCAGCACCACCCGGTAGTCCAACACGGTGCCGGCGATCATCTTGGCGAAGGCGTTCATGTTCTTCTGCACCGTCTTGGTCTCGAAGTCCATGGAGCCGGAGGTGTCGATGAACCAGATGATGTCCACAGGCCGGAACTTGTTCTTGGCCTCTGCCTCGGTGGCCACGCAGGGCCCGGTGTCGCTGCCGGCGCCGAGGTCGAAGGGTATGAACTGATCCGCGCCGGGGCCGCCGTCCGGGGTCTTGCCCTGGCACACGGCGAGGCCCGCGCAGCCCGGGTCCTTGCAGTCCATGAGCCCGTCGGCGTCGTTGTCCCAGCCATCGGTGCATTCGGCGGCGGAGTCCTCCGGATCGGTTGCGAAGCTGCCGGTGCCGCACCCGGCCAGCATGAACACGAGCACCCCCGCGAAGCCTGCGCGCTTCATCGTCCTCCTCCTTGGCCTGATCCGTGCCTCGAATATACACCACCCGCCTGGAGACGCCCCGCGCGCCGTGCTACCCATGGTGCATGTCCCACCTGCAAGAGAAGCTGGCCATGGCGGCCCGCCACCAGTCCGAGGGCCGGCTGCCCCAGGCCCGGCGGCTGTACGCCGAGGTGCTCGAGGAGCAGCCGGACTGCGTGGAGGCGATGCACCTGCTCGGCGTGCTGTTGCTGCAGGTGGGCCAGGTGGAGCAGGCGCTGGAGCTGGTGGGCAGAGCCGCCACCCTGAGCCCCGGCGACGCGGGGGTGCTCAACAGCCTGGGCCTGGCGTACCGGCATGGAGAGCAGCTGGACGAGGCCGAGGCGTGCTATCGCCGGGCCCTGGCCCTGGACGGCGAGGACCCGGCAGCGCACACCAACCTGGGCGAGCTGCTGGCCCAACGGGGAGCGCTGGAGCCGGCCGAGGCGGCCTTCGAGCGGGCCCTGGAGCTGGACGACGCGCACACCCAGGCGCTGTACAACCTGGCAGGCTTGCTCCACCGCCGGGGCGAAGCGGAGCGGGCGCTGGAGCTCTATAGGGAGGCCGAGAAGCAGTCGCCGGACGACTGGCAGATCCGGAGCAACCTGGGGCTGCTGCTCCGGGACATGGGGCGGCTGGACGAGGCCGAGGCGAGCCTGCGCCGGGCGCTGATGATCGACCCGGGCAACCCGACGCTGTCGGTGAACCTGGCCTCGGTTCTGCTGGACGCCGGCGACGCGGTGGAGGCCGAGAAGCTGTGCCTGGAGGCGGTGACCCTGGCGCCGGACAACCCGCTGGCCCAGCTAATCCTGGGGCGCAGCAGGCTCACCAATGGCAACCAGGCCGGGGCGGTGCTGGCCCTGGTCAAGGCGATCTCGCTGCACCGGGAGCTGCCATCGGCCCATGCCATGTTGGGCGACGCCATGCGCATGGAGGGCCGCGTGGACAAGGCGCTGGAGTGTTACCAGCGCGCGCTGGATCTCGACCCAGAGGACCCCGCGGTGCGCTTCGCCCAGGCCGACGCGCAGCTGCTGACCGGCCAGCACCAGCTGGGCTTCGACGGGCTGGCCGCCCGCCGGGAGCTGCCCGCGGTGCGCGCGCGTCTGCCCCGCATCCCGCGGCCGCGATGGCAGGGGCAGGACCTCTCCGGCGAGACCGTCCTGTTGCACGCCGACGGCGACCTGAGCGAGGCCCTGCTGCTGCTGCGCCACCTGCCCGGGGTGCAGGAGCGCGGCGGGCGGGTGCTGCTGGCGTGCCCGTCGCGCCTGGAGCGCCTGGCGGATTCGTCGGCGCTGGCCGACCAGCTGCTGCTGCCCGGCGAGGAGCCGCCGGACTACGCGGTGCACGCCGCGCTGGACGATCTGCCGCGGCTGCTGGGGGCAGAGCCCACGTCGGCGCCCGCGCCACCCTACCTGGCGCCGTCGGAGCTGCTCGCCGCTCAGTGGGCTCGGTACCTCGACAGCGGCGATCAGTTCGCGGTCGGGTTCCTCTGGAAGGGCGAGGGGAACCGGGCCGATCCGCACGAGCGGATCCCGGCCGACGCCTGGCGGGAGCTCTGGTCACTGGAGGGGACGCGCTGGGCCAGCCTGCAGTACGGCCTGACCGAGCAGGAGGCCCGGGACCTGGCCGCCGAGCCGCTGGTGGCGGACCTGGCCGCCCGGGTGAAGGACCTGGCCGACGCCCTGTGCGCCGCCGCCGCGCTGGACCTGGTGATCACCGCCGACACGGCCGTGGCCCACATGGCAGGCGCGGCCGGGCTGGAGGCATGGGTGGTGCTGCCCGCGGGGCCGGCCTGGTGCTGGGGGCTCGAGGGCGAGACCACGGCCTGGTACCCGTCGCTGCGGCTGTTCCGGCAGCGGAAGCATGGCGAGTGGGGCGAGGTGATGAAGCGGGTAGCCGAGGCGCTGCGTGCGCGGCTGGCGGAGCGCGGCGAAGGGGGAGTGCCGAGCGGCTAAGCCGGACCGAGCCAGGCGAAGGGATCGATATCCCTGGCAAGGCGCGAGGATGGAGCTTGCTGGAGGCAAGTGACTGACGAGCAACGCGGCCAGGGATTTCGAGGACGAGCCTGGCGAAGGGAGGCGTGCCCGATCGGTGCTCCCCCTTCGATTTACCGAAGGGCCATCACCTTGGTCTGGCCCGGGGCGATGGTGGCGCCCACGCCGTTGGGGGACATGCCGTTGTGGCCGGTGGGGTCCAGCAGGCGGGTGGCGGGCATGCCCTTGAGCAGCAGCACGGTGCTGCCCATCATGTGCCTGGTGGGTCCCATGACCATGCCCGAGGCCACGCCCATGGCCACGCCGGCGTTGTCGCCGTTGCTCATGGGGGGCATGGATCCCAGGTTCAGCGCCGGGCCCGCGCCCATGATGATGGTGTAGCAGGCGGGCACCGCCGTGGGCGGCAGGGAGGTGTTGGGGTACGGGATCGGCACCGGCCCCGCGGGCGTGGGCGTGTTGCACACGTCGGGGAAGCAGAAGTTGTTGCCGCCGGCCAGGCAGTTGACGAAGGGCATCAGCGAACTCTCCTATCCCATGATGATCTGGCGGCCGTCCACGCGGACATCCTTGCGCGCGCGGGTGACCGAGTACTCGCTCTGGTTCGTGTGCACGCCGTCCACCTCCTGCTGCAGGGTGCCGGCGCGCTGGCGGTCCAGGCCCTCGACGGTGGTGGCGCGCAGCTTGAAGCGGCCGAGCATGCGGTCCACGGCGCTGTCGGCCATGCCGGCCCGCAGGCTCACCTGGTCCCAGACGGCCCGGGCCACCTTGCCTGCGAGGGTGGCGTTGTCCACCATCACCCGGCCCACGGCCGCGGTGAGGTTCAGGCCCGCGGCGGTGAGGTTGATCTCCCCCGGGGTTCGCAGGTCCACGCCGTCACGGGCGCTGACCCGCAGGCGGCCGCCGGGCGCGCTCAGGGCGGCGTCGCCGTCCAGCTCCAGGCGCCGCTCGCCGTCGCCCGACCGCTCAAGCACGGCGGTGACGTAAGCGCGGCCGCTGTCCATCAGCGCCGCCAGCACCTCGTCGCCCGGCTCGGGGGCCAGCAGGCAGCTCTCGGCCCGGCGGGCCTGCAGGACCTCTCCGCCAAGCTCCACGGTGAGCGCGCCGCCCTGCCCCACCGCCGTCACCACTGCCGCCGACAGCCGCGCGCCGTCGGGCATCATCGTCTTCGCCAGCTGGTTCATCGTCTTCCTCCGTCCATCACTTGCCGGGCGGTCGCCAGTTCTCGGCCGCCGCCAGGTCGGGATCGGTCTCGCGGGCTGCGCCCCGGTTGGCGCCCATCCACCCGGTGCTGCCGTCTTCCTGGATCCGGTGCAGGTTGGTGAAGGTCAGGTCCGCGCCGCCCAGCTGCGCCCCGCGCAGGTTCGCGTGGGACAGCACCGCGTGGGACAGGCTGGCCTTGCCCAGGCGCGCGCCCGACAGGTTGGCCTTCGCCAGGTACGCCTCGGGCAGCCGGGCGAACGCGAGCACCGCGCCGGACAGGTCCGCGCCCTGCAGCACCGCCTGCTGCAGATCTGCGCTGGTGAGGTCCGCGCCAGACAGATCTGCCTCCACCAGCTGCAGCTGGTGACCCTTGATGCCTGACAGGTTTGCGCCCGACAGGTTCGCGCCGGTGCAGCCGGCCCGGTTCAGGTCCGCCCCCTCCAGGTTGGCGCCCGACAGGTCGGCGCCGGTGAGCTGGGCCAGGGTCAAGTCCAGGCCCGACAGGTCCATGCCGCTGAGCTTCGAGCCCAGCAGGACGCTCTCGCGCAGGTCGGCGCCGGCCAGCTTCACCACCGTCAGGTCCAAATCCTTGAAGACCGCCTTGCCCAGCACGGCGCCCGAAAGGTCCACGCCGTCGAGGGTGCAGCCGTCGAACACGGTGCGGGGGAGCTTCGCCCCGGCCAGGGTGGCGTCGGTCAGGTCACAGCCCTTGAAGGCGCACATCTCCAGGGCCGCGCTGGTCAGGTCCGCGTGGGCCATATCGGCCTCGTTGAACACGGCCATCTCCAGCCGCGCGCCGGCCAGGCGGGCCGCCTTCAGGTCGCCCTTGTTGAAGATGGCGCCCTCGATCTCCGCGCCCTCCAGGTTCACCGCCCCGAGGTCGCACGCGTTGAAGATCGGCCGCTCGCCGGTGGCGCCGGACAGGTCCGCGCCCTGCAGGTTGCACGAGGAGAAGATCGCCTCGGTCAGGTCGGCCCCGCACAGATCAGCCCCGGACAGGTCCTCTTCGTGCAGGGGCATGCCAGCAGCGAGCTGTTCCTTGATCTCGGCGCCGGTCATGCGCGGCCTCCCCTGACCTGAGCCAGCTTGCAGCGGGTGATCTTCGCCCCGGCCAGGTTGATCTGCTCGCCGGTGACGTGCAGCGCGTTGGTTTCATACAGCTGCGCTCCGGAAAGGTCGACGCGGGTCAGCTCCGCGCCCATGACCGAGGCGCCGTGCAGGTTGGCCCGGGCCATGTTGGCGCCGGTGAGGGTGGCGTACTCGAACCGCGCGCCCGTGCCGTCGCTGCCGCTGGCGTCGGCGTCGGTGAGGTCAGCCCCGGTGAAGTCGCCCCGGGTGAGGTTGGCGCCGGTCAGGTCGGCTCGCTGCAGGGCCGCCTCGCGGAAGTTGGCGTCGGTGAAGTCCGCGCCGCTCGCCTTCGCGCCGGTGAAGTCGATCTTCATGGGCGCGGACAGGTGGGCCGCGGCCACGCCCTCCAGGCAGAGCCCGGCCCCGGCGATCTCCACCAGCGTGGCGTGAGCCAGGGTCGCGCCGGACAGGTCTGCCTGCTCCAGGCTGCACTGCAGGAACGTCGCCTTCTCCAGGTTCGCCCCGGCCAGGTTGCTGCCGGTGAAGTCGCACTTGAGGAAGGTCACCTCCGCGGCCTGCAGCCCGGAGAGGTTCGCCTCCACGAAGCAGGCCTCCTGCACCATGTCCACCTCGGACAGGTCAGCGCCCGACATGTCGGCCCCTGTCAGGTCCGAGAAATCCAGGGTGGCGCCCTTGAGGTTCGCCCGCCCGAGCTTCGCGCCCTTCAGGTCCGCCTTGCCCAGGTTGGCGCCGGACAGGTCCGCCCCGGCAAGCACGGCCCCGGCCAGGGCCGCGTGGGCCAGGGTGACGCCGGCGAGGTCCTTGCCCGAAAGGTCGGCCCCCTCCAGGGACGCGCCGGCCATGCTCTGCCCCGCCAGGTCGTCCGAGGCCGGGTCCACCACCGGCGGCTGCTCCGGCTGCGGCGCATGGTGCGCCACCTCGTGCATCATCTGCTTCAACTCCGGGTCCATGTCCCCCGATCCCCCTCCCAATCCCGATCCCGCTCCCCCTCCCCCTCCCAATCCCGATCCCGATCCCGATCCCAACCC
>CAZEFW010000085.1:35894-37613 GCA_964511535.1 uncultured Myxococcales bacterium
GCCGCCTCCCCCTGCGGCTTCCCCTCCCCCTCCCCCGCGCCCCCTCCCGCTCCCCCTCCCGATCCCCCTCCCCCACCCAGGGCGATGCCCGCCTCGATGTCCGCCTGGTGCGGCGCCATGCCGGCCCGCACCCTCGCCATGCCCTCATCCACCTGCTCGGCCCCGGCATGGACCTGCCCCAGCTGGCCCAGGGTGGCGGCCAACGCCGGCATCGGCGTCACCTGGGCCTCGGCCTTCTTGGCGTCGTAGTCGATGCCCATCTCCCGGGCCATCTCACGCGCGTCGGCCTCGGCCGCGTCGAAGTCCGCGTCGGCCTTCTGCTCCAGCTTCTTTCCCAGCGCCTCCATCTGGGCCTGGATCACCTCCAGCTTCGCCGCCAGCTGCTCGGCGTAGGCCATGGCCGGGCCAGCTTCGGCCATGGAGTTGACCGGCGGGATCTGCAGGTCCACCGTGGGCGACAGCGTCTGCTCCAGGGTGTTGGACGGCCGGTACGCGTCGATGTCCACGTCCACGCCGATCTCCTTCAGGTTGGGCAGCAGCGCGTCGATGTCATCCCTGAACGGCGCCAGGTCCTGGTCGAATTGGGCGTCCATCTGCGCGTCCAGATCCACGCCCATCTTCTCGGCCTCCACCCGCGCCCTGGCCACCTCCGCGCGGGTCTTCTCCATGGCCTTATCCTGTGCCTGCTGCACCGGCCCGGGCAGGGGCTTCGGTGCCGGCGCGGCGCGGTTGGCGGCCTGGCCGACCATGGCCTCGGCCGCCTTCGCCGCCTCGGGGGGCGCCAGATCGCTCATGTCCACCATGGCGGCCATGGCGGTCTTCTCGTTCAGGCGTCGGTCCAGCGCCGCGCGGTACGCCTCGGGGGGCCGGACGTCGCCCCCCATGAGCTCGTGGGCCAGCACCAGGCTCTCCACCTCCCTGGCCACCAGGCTGCCCACCTCGGTGCTGCCGCGGTAGAGAACCAGCCCACGCATCTGGTCGGGGAAGAGCCACACCGTCTCGGCCACCATGTCCAGCTCGCGCCAGTCGGGCGCGCCGCCCTTCTTGACCGTGGCGAAGCAACGCACCCGCCGCCCCGGCAGCCGGGTCTCGAAGCGGGAGGTGCCGGGCAGCAGGTTGTAGAGCACCACCCGCTCGTCGCCCTGGAAGTACCCCTCCTTCAGCTGCTGGTCAGCCGGCGCCATGTTGTAAAAGCCGGGGTTCGTATCCCGCGGGTCCTCGGGGAACACGGTCCTCGCCCACCCCTCGTCCGCGGCGCCGAACAGGAGCTGGCGCGCCCGGTGTCGCGGCGCCAGCGGCCAAAAGCCGGCCACGGGCGCGTCGTCCCAGGGGGTCTTCATGGTGCGCTCGGGGTACTCCACCCGGGGCAGCGGCGAGCCAACCTTCAGGTCCGGCTTTCGGCCCCCTGGCAATAACCCGATCCCTTTTTCATTATCGGCGAAGCCCTCACCGCCGAAGCTCTGGTCCTGCGCCAAACGCAGCTCGGCAAACGGCGCGGGCTCGGTGAAGCTGAACCCGCCGCCCACGGTCGGCTTCCACACCCGCTGCCCGATGGCGCGCAGCTCCTTGGCCAGCGGCCCCACCGCGAAGCCGACCCGGCTGATGCCCACCGGCTCTTCACCGGGCACATGGCAGGTGCCCAGCAGCAGCGCCTCCCCCCGGACCTTGGGTCGCCCCTCGTCCAGCGCAAGGTCCTCCCCAAGCTCCCCGGGAACCACC
>CAZEFW010000086.1:0-37586 GCA_964511535.1 uncultured Myxococcales bacterium
GCGGCTGCGCCGGCGCCGGCTGCGCTTCCTCCGGCTTCGCCGGAGCCTGCTGCGGCGCAGCCTTCTTCGGTGCAGCCTTCTTCGGTGCAGCCTTCTCCCTGGGCGCATCCGTCGCCTTGCTGGCTCCAGCTGCCTCGGCCGCCGCCGGCTTCACACCTGCAGCCGCCGCCGGCTTCCCGGCGCCCCGCCCGGCCTTGCGCAGCCTGTCTCGTGACGGCCGCGTGCGGCGCCGCTTGCGCTTGGGTTTCGGCTTCTGCTCGGCCTTGCCCGCGGCCTGCGGCTCCGCCTTGACCTTGGCCAGAGCGGGCCGGGTCCGGACTCGCTTCGGCCTGGCAGCGGCTGCCGGCTTCGCAGCCGGCTCCGGCGCAGGCTCCGGCGTCGCGGACGGCTCCTCCTCCGACTCCTTCTTGCCCAGCGAGGCGAACGCCGCCTGTGCCGCGGCCATGGCGTCATTGGTTGCAGGCTTGCGGCTGACATGAGCGGCCACGGCGTCGGCCAGGCTGACCTTCTCCTCCTCCGGCACCGGCACCACTTCCTTCTTGGCCTTGGACCGCGGCGCTGCCTCTTCGGGCGTAAGCGGCGGGCCGCCCTCGAGCTCGCGGATCTTGCGCCGAAGCTCACGCACCTCCAGATCCAGAGACTTGGCCTCGTCCAGGTGGGTGTTGACGGTGAACTGCACATCCGTCACCTGCTGCTTCAGCTCGACGATCTTCTTGTTGAGCCGAACCACCTCCTCACGCAGGCGCACGTTGTGCTCGTTCAGGTCCTGGTTCTTCTTATCCAGGGTGCCCACCTGGCCCATCAGCCGCAGCTTGTCGCTCTTGAGCTCCCGCGCCTCGCGCACAGTGAGCCCCGCGGTCTGGGCGGCGATCCCCCGGCGCCACTGGGCCAGCGCCTGGTCAAACGGCCCGTCCGCCTCCAGCATGCGGGCCGGATCACCCGACTCAAGCAGCCTGAGCAGTTGATTCAACACCTGCCGCAGGCCGGCAGCGATGCTCCCCTGTGCTTCGACGTCTACTCTGTCCATGGCGCGTAATTAATGCTCAAGTCTGGCGAATGTCAAAGGTTATCGCTAGCCATCGACTTCTCTGACCGAGGCGTCCAGGCGCCGGATCAGCTCCGCCTCGGGCACAACCTCCGCCTCGATGATCAGGTCAACCAGGGTGGCAACCACCGACTGCAGCCGCGCGATCTCCCTGCCCTGATCCTTGTCCAGCTGGTACAGGCGGTCGATCTGCTGCTCCATGTCAGCCTGCTCATCGCGCATGGCGCCCAGCGCCTCTGCCGCGTCGTTCAGGATCCGCGTCTGGTTCTTGTTCTGGGTCCACCAGTGCACCTTCTCCATGCTCCTCCTCCTCAGAAGTAAAACTCCAGCTCCAGCCGCGGCATGTGCCCCAGGGCCTCTCCCTGGATGTTCATGGGCGGCGAAGCCTCGTTGTTGTGAATGTCTCTCGGCATGTACCAGTCGAGCATGTACGAGGCAGCCACCCGCAACCAGCTCAGCGCCTGCCAGCGCACCCCTACCGCCCAGACCAGCTGGTTCATCGACGGGTTGTCCAGCGAGAAGTACTTGCCCGGCACCGGCGACTTGTCGAAACCGACGCCGGTCATCAGCTCCAGCCCCGGCAGCGAGTCGAAGGGCCGGGCCACCACGCCGAGCGCCACCTCGTAGGAAACCCCGTAGCTCTTCTCCTTGTCCAGATCGTCGTCGTCGATCATCGGCTTGCCAGCCTCGGCCTCATCGTACACCGGGTCCAGGTTCTGCTTGTCATAGACGTTATACAGCCAGAGGCGGAAGTCGAAGCCCACCTCCAGCCACGAGAGCACGAACACATTGACCCCCGCCTGTACAGAGTGGGGGATCGGCATCTCCACCACAAGCCCGGTGGGCAGCTTGAAGGTCCCCGCCGTGGACGAGATGATGGCGATGGTCTTGCGCAGGTCCTCGATGGTGGGGTTGGTGGACGAGACCTCCAGGTCGCCCTCGAAGCGGGCCGCGGTCGCCCCGTTATAAGACAGGCCGAAGTGCAGCCGCTCGCACGGGCTCACCAGCAGGCCGATGTTCCAGCCCACGCCGTGGTCCGAGCCCGTGTAGTCCAGCCGGATGTCCTTCAGGTCGAGGGCGGGGTTCTTCTTCAGGATCTGGTAGGCGCCGAGCAGGGTCTGGTCGTAGGCCGCGATGAGGTCTAGGTCGGAGAACTTCTGCGCGTACTTGAGCTGCATGTAGTTGTACGACAGGCTCGCCCCCACGGAGAGGTAGCGGTTGACGCGCCAGCCGGCGCCGAGGATGGCCGACGCCGTGACGAAGTAGCCGGTGATGAAGTTGTAGGCGGTGGGCGCCCCGGCCGGCAGGTCCGCGCCGTAGGCGTTGGGCGCGGTGAGGGCGAAGGAGACCACCACATCCCGCAGCCCGGGGCTGATGAAGCCGAGGTCCTGGCTCAGGCCGAGGTAGGGCAGGATGCCGAAGTAGCTCTCCGGCGTGATCTCGTCGGCGTAGTACCCCTCGTCGTCCACGGGCCAGGGGCAGTCGGCGCTCACCTCCCCGGTGCACAGCCCGGTGGGGTGGACCTCGGGGAAGAGGGCCGGGTCGAGCGCCTTCATGCGGAAGGTGGTGTCCATGAAGGTGGTGGAGACCGAGACATGCAGCCGCGTGCCCTTCTGGTCCGCGAGCCCGGCGGGGTTGTGGAACAGCGCCGTGACATCGTCCGGGGCGGCCAGGTTGGTCAGCGCGCCGGTGCGGCGCCCGCCGAGGATGCTGATGGAGAAGCCGCCGGCGCGGGCCAGGCAGGGGAACACAGTGGCCAGCGCCAGGGCGAGAGCCAATGCCCTGCGCGCCCACACCTCGATGCTCGGTTTGTACATCGCTCTCCCTCTAGAACGCGTGGTCGAACACAATATATATCCCCCAGGAGGTCTCGTTAATGATCCGTCCGTCCGGCTCGCGCACCGGGTCCAGCCCCACGCCGGTGTCGATGCGGCCCACGAAGCTCTCCATGAACACGGCGCGCAGCCCCATTCCCACCGCGGGGTGGATCGGGAACTCGGGGTCCGGGGCGGTGGCGGCGTCCCCGGCCCCCCACACCACGCCGTTGTCCGAAAAGAGGGCCAGCTGCCACTGGATGTGCGCCCCGAACAGGGTGTGATCGGCCAGGCGGAACCGCGCCTCCAGGTTCAGGATCGCCTTTCCCGGCGCGCGCCAGCGGCCGAAGGAGATGCCCCGCAGGGTCTCGAAGCCGCCGAAGCCGGCCCGGGGCCACGCCCCGCCCCAGTGCACCATCTCGTAGAACGGCACGTCCCCCCAGAGCATCTCGGCCATCAGGCGCCCGCACAGCACCAGCCAGCGCGTCGCCGAGAGGTACCCCCGGAGGTTTATGTACGCGCCGCCGAAGGCGCCGGCCCCGTCGGGCAGCGTCCCGGCCGCGCGCCCGCTCAGCTCGGCGTAGACGCCGCGCTCCGGGTTCACCTCGGGGGACCGCGTGTCGTAGATCACCCCCGCCGAGAGGATCAGCCCGAGGCCGCCCTGCATGCCATACGGTCGCTGCTCCGCCAGCAGCGAGCCCTCGTAGGTGTCCACCCGGCTCCACTTGGCGTTGACCGCCGCGAACAGCGACCACGGGCCGGAGATGTCGCCGCGCAGGGTGAGGTGCGCGAAGGGCTGGTAGAGTGTGTAGCGGTAGCGCTTGCGCCGCGGATCGTCGCCGCCGAAGCTGCGAGCGTGGGCCCGCTCCCGGGTGGCGCCGTTGCCCACGCCCCAGTAGCCGTCGTTGAGCCACTGGCGCCAGGCCACGTGCAGGGTGAGGCGCAGGTTCTTGTCCGGGCCGAGGCCGGTGCGATCCAGGCGGAACCGGTGGTGGTGGTAGCCGCGCAGCGAGGCGAAGATGTGGATCACCAGCGCCAGCTTGTGCGGGTCGTGCCCCTCCTCCAGGAACGCCAGCTCTGCCCGCGCGCCGAAGCCGAGGCCGTCGTCGGTGTCGAAGGCCACGTTGGGCAGCGCGTACCAGCGGTACGGCTTGTTCGGCTTCTTCGCGTCGCTGGCCGGCGCGGCGGAGGCCGGCGCGGACAGCAAGGAGCCGAGCAGCGCGAGGGCGACGAAGCGCCGCAAGCTACCTCCCGGGCGCCGGGCGCGACAGGTCGGCGGAGACCTCCACCACGGTCTTGAACAGCACCCGCAGCCCGCGGTGAACGTTCTGCACCGAGACGCGCTCGTTGCGGGCGTGCATGGTGGCCATCTCTTCCCTGCTGACGATGAAGGGCACCAGCCCGTAGGCGCGCGCGCCCTTCTGCCGGGCGTAGATGGAGTCGGTGAAGCCGATGGAGAGCACCGGACCGGCGGCGGCGTCCTCCAGCCCGGCCACCGAGTGCCGCGCCAGGGCGTCGAACAGCGGATCGTCCCAGGGGCTCTCGGCCGCGGGCGCGTGGTGCAGCACCTCGATCTCCAGGTCCTTGTGGTTGCGGGTCAGGCGGCGCACCTCGGCGATGACCTGGGCCGGCGTCGTGCCTGGAAGCAGGCGGCAGTCGAGGGTGGCGGTGGCCTTGCTCGGCACCACGTTGGGCTGGTTCCCGCCGGTGTCCAGCCCGGTGAGGTTGATGGTGTCGATGAGGGCCGCCCTCGTGCCCGGCTTCTCCATCAGCACGTTGGCCAGCAGGTCCTTGATCACCTTCGGCCGCCGCAGCAGCCAGCCGGAGGCGCCGCCCCGCTGCTTGCCGATGCGCGCGAACAGCTCCAGCAGCGACGGGTGCATGCGCGGCTTCGGCTGGTGGTTGGTCAGGTCGCGCAGGACGCGCACCAGCTTGGGCGGCGGGTGGTCGGGGCGCGGGGTGGAGCCGTGGCCGCCGGTGCCGCGCATGGTGAGCCGCAGCCAGAGCACGCCCTTCTCGGCCACCGAGATGGCCACCACCGTGTGGTCCTTGAAGATGGCGCCGCGGATGCCGAGGCCGCCCTCGTTGATCACGTGGGTGCAGCCGAGGTCGTCCCAGCGCTGCTCGACCATGTGGAGCATGCCCTTGTTGTCCACCTCCTCGTCTGCCACCGCCAGCAGCACGACGTCCCGCTTCAGCGGGACGTTCAGCCGCTTGAGCAGCACCATGGTCATCAGCTCCAGCGCGCCCATACCCTTCATGTCCAGGGCCCCGCGGCCCCAGATCATGCCCTGGTCGTCCACCTTGCCCGACAGCGGACCCTTGCCGGGGGGCCACTCGTCGGCCTCGGCGGTGGCCACGTCGATGTGCGACAGCAGGCACAGCGGCCCCTGCTCGCCGGAGCCCTTCAGCCGCGCCACCAGCGAGCCGCGCCCCGGCGCGAACTCGTGGATCTGGCTCTCGATCCCCTCGCGCTTCAGGAGCTCGGCCAGGTACTTCGCGCCGCGGGTCTCGTTGCCGGGCGGGTTGAAGGTGTCGATCTGGAGGTAGCCGGACAGGACCCGGGCGGTCTCATCGCCGGCGGCCTTCCAGTCCACGCGGCGGTCCCAGCTGGCGAGGTGTTGAGGATCTCTGGTCATCTTGAGCGGGTGCGCGCAGCCCGGCGGCGCCAGGGCCATGGTGAGCAGCGCGAGAAGGGAATATGTCCTGGCGTTCATCGTCGGTGACCTTCAAAATAATTGGCCATGATTCTACGTTTCGACCTGCCAAATAGAAAGCTGTCCATCCTGCTGCTGGTCGCCGGGGTCGCGCTGTCGGCCGCGGCTTGCGGCGAGGAGGCCGCGCCGGAGGCGTACCGCGAGACCGTCAACGGCTACACCGTGGTTCACCTGTACGGCACGCCGTACGAGATGGGCGCCCAGCACGCGCGGCTGCTGGCGACGGAGCTGAAGGCCGGCGTGGCCGAGATCCAGACCAACCCGCTGCTCAAGGCCACCTTCGCGCTGGCAAAGCAGCTCGGGCTGGACAAGCTGGCGGCCCAGCGCAGCTACCCCGAGATGATCGAGGAGTGCAAGGGGCTGGTGTCCGTGGCGGGCAAGGACGGCTGGACCATGGACATGTGCCTGGTGCTCAACACCGGCGACATGGTGGCCGAGTTCGCGCTCAACGGCATGCCCAAGAGCGACGACATCACCCCGGGCTGCGCCCAGCTCATCGCCTCGGGCGGCGCCACCGCGGACGGCCGACTGTACCACGCCCGCATCCTCGACTGGTCTCGCATCGAGTACATCATCAAGTACCCGGTGATCATCGTGCGGCACCCGGACGACGGCATCCCTCACGCCATCATCGGCTTCCCGGGCAACCTGTCGCCCTACCAGGGCATCAACGCCGAGGGGGTCGTGGTGGCGTCCAACGAGATCCACCCGCGGGACACCACGGTCAACGACAGGACCGGCGAGAGCCACGTGCAGCTCAACCTGCGCCTGCTGACCCGGGCGCGCACCCTGGACCAGGCGACGAAGATGATCCGCGCCGCCAACCACATGAGCCTGGAGATCATCGCCGTGTCCGACGGCAAGATCGGCAAGGGGGCCGTGCACGAGATGGCGCCGAAGGCGGTGGAGGTGCTGACCCAGGGCGCCGGCGGCACCGTGACGGCCACCAACCACTTCGTGGGCAAGGCCACCGCGGCGCTGGACCGCGACCCGGCCAAGTCGGACACCACCGACCGCTACGCCCGGCTGGCGCAGTTCACCGCGGCCTCGGGACCCGACTCCATGCTCGGCAAGCTCGACCCGCTGGCCCTGGTGAAGGTGATGCGCGACCGAAAGAACCCCACCTCCGGCCAACAGAGCCCGCTGGACAAGTTCGACGACGGCAAGAGCCTGGCCACCAACGGCGCGCTGTACCAGCTCGTCTTCGACCCGGAGAAGCGCCTGTTCTGGCTCGCCGCCGGAAAGGTCCCGATCCCCACGCAGCCCTTCAAGGGCTTCTCCCTGGACCGCCTCCTGGGCAAAGAAGGCGCCCCTGACCACCCGAAGCTAATCCCGTAATCCCCCGCAATCAAACACCTAAAAATGTCAAGTGGCGGGGTCAGACCCCCCTATATGACATTTTCCTGCGCGGCCCGGATAAAATGTCAAGTGGTGGGGTCAGACCCCCCTATATGACATTTTATTTGAGGCTCTTGAGGTCGAGGCCGCCGGGGTACATGTAGCTGGTGTAGCTGCCCACGCCGTAGACGGTGATGCCGGTCTTGGACGAGGACTCGATCAGGTGGGAGCCGCCGGTGATCTGCACCTTGGCCACCTTGTAATTGGACTTGGTGTTCACGGTGGTGAACTCGCTGGCGGCCAGGGGCTTGCCGTCCAGCTTGACGTTGGCCGTGCCCGGCGCGTGGATGTTGACGAAGTTCTTCTGGTAGCTCTGGGGCGCCAGGAAACGGTAGGAGGTGCGGTACTGCTCCACCGGCACCGCCAGGGCCATGGCCGGGTCGTTGGGCGCGCCCTTGCCAGGGCTCAGGTTGGAGTAGTTCTGACCCACCATGAACTTGGCCAGGGCGAAACGGCCGGTCCCCTTGACCTCGAAGTCCTGCTTGGTGGTGAACTCGACCCACTTGCCCTTCTCCAGCTTGACCGTGCCGTGCACCGGCGGGTCGAAGGAGATGATGTTCTCGCCCGCGGCCGAGACCACGCGGTACAGGCTCGGGTCGTTGCCCGACGAGGTGGTGTGGCTGCCGATGTAGCGCTTGCCCATGACGGAGGTGGGGAAGATCGCCTCCTCCAGGTGGTCGCAGGCCCACTTGTCGAACGGCACGAAGGTGCAGTTGTGCCCGGCGTAGACGGCGACTGCCCGGTCAGACTTGATCACGGTCCCGGTCAGGTCCGCCGTGTCCTTGAGGTTGCAGTAGCCCCAGCCCTGGCTGTCGGTCTTGACGGTCTGGCAGCTGTTGGGGGTCTCGGACAGGATCTGCAGCACCTCCCACTGCTTGAGGGCGAACACGGCGTTCTGCCCCTTGGAGAACGCCTTGACGTTGCCCCCGCCGGCCAGGGTGTTGGCCGAGAAGTTGATCGAGACCTTGGTGGTGCCCGGCTTGGTGGCCACCACAGAGAAGAAGCCCGGGGACTTGAGGGTCTGGCCCAGCCGCTTGATCACCATGGTCGGCCGGCTGATCACCATGTACTCGGTGCCCAGCGCGTGCTCGGGCAGCAGCAGCGAGGCGTCGTTGGTGTAGGAGAAGCACTTGCCGTCGTACGGGATCTGGTCGGTGCCCTTCTTGCAGTCGCCCTTGAGCACATAGTCCAGGGCGTTGAACTGGTACACCGTCACCGGGCGGGTGGAGGTCAGCTTGTACGCGCCGGCGGGCTGCTGCACCGAGGCGAACTTGTTGCTCTTGAGCTTCAGGCCCGCCACCCAGGGCAGCTTGATGGTGGCCACGCTCTTGGCCGGCACCGTGGCGGTGCGCAGGGTCGGGTTGCCCTGGGACGAGATGGTCACCTTCGCCTCCCCGGGGCTGGCGTTGGCCACGGCCACGGCGAACTCGAAGTCCTCGGCCAGGCTGGCGTTGGCGGTGACCGTGGGCCAGTAGTCGCAGCCGATGTAGCTCTTGGACCCGCGGGCCGACGCGCAGGGATCGGTGCACACGCCGCTGACGCAGGTGCCGGCGGGGCACTTCTTTTTGAACTTGCCCTTCTTGCCCTGGTTGTTGCAGTCGTAGACGTCGTCCCCGACGCACATGTCGAGCGCCGGCTCGCACTCGGCGCAGGCGCCCAGGGAGTTGCTGCAATTCTGGGGGCAGTTGCGCTTGAACTTCCACTGGCCGCCCACGCACTGCTGCAGCTCCTTGCCGCTGCACTGCAACTTGCCGTCAACGCAGGGCCCGGCGCCCCACTCCCACGACGCGCCGCCGTCGCCCTCCGGCTTGTCCGTGAACTCAGTGTCCGCGCACGCGCCCCACACCATCAGGGTCGCTGCCACCACCATCAATCTCTTGCTCATGTGTCTCTCCAGGCTGATACGCCCCGCACTTTATCACCCCTAAGGTAGAATTCTATACTCGGGAGCGGGCAAGGCCCGCATGTCGGAGGGAGCGCATGTACCGTATAACCACCAGGCTGTCCCTGTTTATTCTGGCCGCGTACCTCGCGGCCCTGCCCGCCTGCGACGAATCGGGCGTGTCCGTGCACGGCGCTGACAGCAGCGGAGCCGCCGGCGACCTGGGGGGCAAGGTGGGCGATGGCCCGCACACACCGGTGGACGGCTCCGGTGGCGCCGCCGACCTGGCCCCCTCCCCCTGCCAGCCTCCCTGCCCCGCCGGGTATGTTTGCGACCCGAAGACCAAGAAGTGCGTGCTCAAGGGCAAGTGCGGCAACCAGAAAGTGGCCGCCGGCATCGTTCCGCCCAACCTGTTCATCACCATCGACCGCTCCTGCTCCATGCGCGACAAGGTCAAGGGCGTGCGCAAGTGGGACATCGCGGTCAAGGCGGTCAACAAGCTGCTGACCACGTTCAAGGGCAAGATCCGCTTCGGGCTGGCGCTGTTCCCTGACAAGACGGGCAACAAGTGCCTGCAGGAGGGGGCCTATATCGCCCCGGCCCCGGGCAACGAGACCAAGATCCAGGCCCTGCTCACGGCCTCGCTGGCCAAGACCGACGTCAACTACCCCAGCGGGCCGTGCGTGACCAACATCGACACCGCCCTGCAGCAGGCGTCCAAGGACAAGGCGCTGGCCGACAAGACGCGGCAGAGCTTCGTGCTGCTCATCACCGACGGCAAGCAGTTCGGCTGCAAGTCGGCAGGCGGGGACAAGGGCTCCACCCTGATCATCACCAACATGAACCTGCTGCAGAAGATCAAGACCTTCGTGGTGGGGTTCGGCGGCAGCGTCGACCCGAAGCAGCTGAACATCTTCGCGCTGGCCGGCGGCGTGCCGAACCCCGACCCGACGCTCAGCTACTACAAGGCCGAGGACCAGGCCAGCCTCGACAAGGCGCTGGGCAAGATCGGCTCCGCCGCGTTCGGCTGCGTGATGAAGCTGCAGAAGGTGCCGGGCAACACCGAGAAGATCTACATCTCCTTCGACGGCAAGGCGGTGCCCCAGGACAAGACCCACAAGAACGGCTGGGACTACGACCAGACCTCCGGGATCGTGACCTTCTACGGCAAGTACTGCCAGGACCTGAAGGACAACAAGGTCAAGAGCGTGGACATCATCTTCGTCTGCAAGAAGCCCACCACCGACGGCGGGCCGTTCATCCCTGACGGCGGCGCCGGCTGCCCGCCGGGCACAAAGTCGTGCACGACCACCGCTGATTGTCCGACCAAGATGAGCTGCGTCAGCGGCTGCTGCACCAACATCATCCGCTAGTGGATCCACCGCCCGGAGTCCTCGCGCTGGCGCGGGGCGAGGAGGTCTTCACCCGCCGCGCCCCGCCGGCGCCGCTGGAGCGCGATCTGCCGCCCTGCGCGCCGGAGGCGCTGTGGCGCTGGGCTCGCTCCCTCGAGGGCGCCGAGGAGCCCTGCCTCTGGACCGCGCGCCTCGGCCTGGCCCAGGCGCCGCCCCTGGCCCGGACGCTGGAGCTGAGGCGGCTCGGCTGCGCCGCCCTGGTCTTCCCGGTGGGCCATGCCCCTGACGAGGCCATCGCCTCCGCCGGCCATGTGCTGGAGATCCCCGACGGCCTGGAGCGGCTGCGCGGCGTCCACGACGCCGGCCTGCACGTGGCGCTGGAGCTGGACCTTGACCCGCTGCCGGACGCCATGGGCCTCGAGGCCTTGCTGGCCTTCCTCTCGTTCCAGATGGGCGACGTCGACGCGGTGGACCGGATCACCCTGGGCCCGGGCGAGCCCGACCACCAGGAGGCGCTCTTTCAGCGGCTGCTGGAGGCGCTGCCGCCCATCGGCCTCATCGCCGAGCAGCTCGACGGCGAGGGCGCCACCCCCCGGCGCCGGCAGGCCCTGGCCGTCCAGACATCGCAGCTGCGGGAGGCCCGGCGCGTAGGGCGCACCCTGCATTGCGGCCGCGCCTGGCTCAACGTGGATATCCTGACCCGGGAGATCCGCCTCCGCGCCGGAGAGGCCTCCGTGATCGAAGCGCCGGGCATGAGCCCCGCGGTGGTTCTCGACGGCCGACGGGTGGACGCCGCCGCAGGGCGCTGGTGCTGCACAGACGGGCCGGGCGGCGCCCTGCTGCTGGAGTGCGCCATGCCGGTGGCCATGGCCCGCCTCTGGCTGACCTTCTCCCCCGCCCCCCCCGCCGGGTTCAGCCTGCAGGTGGCCCTCATGCTGGAGCGTCCGGGCGAGATCGGCGACCTCCAGCTGGAGGGGATCAACCAGCGCTACACCTGGCACCCGGACCACCCGGGCCTCACCAGCGAGCCGGGCAGGCACAGGCTGGTGGAGCGACTGGAGCTGCAAGCGCCGCCCGCCGCCCCGGCGGTTTCTCGCCGCCCGGCCGACGAGCATGACTTCGCCCTGGTGATCTGCCCGCCCTGGGAGACGCGCATGCCGCCGCTGTGGCCCGCCATGCTCGCTGCTCACCTGCGGGCCGCGGGATTGCGCGGCGCGTGCCACGACGTGAACAACCAGATCCACCGCGGCGCCGCCACGGACGACCGGGCCCTGTGGGAGATGGTGGACTTCTTCACCTGGCAGCGCGCCGACGAGTTCGCCGGCATCAAGTCGAGGCTCGGCGGGGCCATGAAGGCCGCCGCCGCGCGCATCCTGACCCACAGCCCGAGGGTGGTGGGTTTCACCACCACCCTGGCGAGCCTGCGCTGCAGCATCTGGCTGGCGGAGCTGCTCAAGACCTTCGATCCGGAGGTGAAGATCGTGATGGGCGGCCCCGGCATGTTCTGGACCGACGAGGGGGACAAGGGCGTGGTGCCCACCAGCCTCATCGATCACTGGACCGGCGAGGAGATCGACGCCGGCGGCGTCATCGACGTGGTCTGCCGCGGCGAGGCGGACCTGACCGTGGCGCCGCTCTTCATGGCGCTGCTGCAGGGCGTCGATCCGCTGGAGGTGCCGGGGACGGTGGTGCGCCGCGACGGGGTGTGGCGCGCCCGGGCGCCGCGCCCGCCGGAGGACCTGGACGCGCTGCCGATCCCGGACTACTCGGACCTCGACCCTGGCGCCTTCCCGCTCAACGCCCTGCCGCTGCTCACCAGCCGGGGCTGCACCCGCGGCTGCGCGTTCTGCAACGACTGCCGGCTGCAGGGCTCTTACCGGCGGCGCAGCGCCGAGCATGTGTTCCGCGAGGTGGCCCACCTGCACCGGCGCTACGGGACCTACACATTCCACGTGGTGGACCTGATGCTCAACGGCGACCTGGCCCAGCTGGAGCGCCTGTGCGATCTGATCATCGAGGCCGACATCCACATCGACTGGGGCGGCCAGGCCATCATCCACCCCGACATGGAGCCAGGGCTGCTGCGCAAGATGGAGCGCGCCGGCTGCCGCAGCCTCACCTTCGGCGTGGAGAGCTTCTCTCAGGATGTGGTGGACGCCATGGACAAGCGGTTCCACGTGGCCGACGCCAAGCGCCAGCTGCGCCAGGCCAGCGAGGCGGGCATCTCCCCCGCCATCAACCTGCTGGTGGGCTTCCCGGGGGAGACCGAGCAGGGCTTCCAGGAGACCATGGACGCGCTGACCGAGGTGAAGGACCACATCGGCCGCATCCAGGCCATCAACGTCTGCCACATCACGCCGCGGTCCCGGCTGTGGCGCGCGCCCGACCGCTACGGCGTCCACGACAACATGCCCGAGGCCTGGTACCGCTGGACCGGGCCGGCGCGCAACAGCTACGCCGTGCGCAAGGAGCGGCTCCACCGGCTGATGCAGCACGTGACGGCGCTGGGGCTCGCGCCCCACGAGCAGAACCTTTACGACGAGCGCGCCCTGCGCCTGGCGCGGGTGGCGCTGCTGGACGCCGAGGGCAACGAGCGGGAGCAGGTGGAGCCCGGCGAGCCGCTGAAGGTGGCGATCCATTACGAGGTGCTGTCCCCGGTGGAGGACCCGCTCTTCCGGGTGCAGATCCTGCGCGACGGGGATGACCTGCTGGCCTATGGGCACAACATGGCCCGGGCAGGCTTCCGCTGCGGCGAGCTGGCCACGGGCCGGGGCTGCGCCACGCTGGATCTCGGCGCCCTGCGCCTGGCGCCCGGCGGGTACCGGATCACAGCCGGCGTCTGGCCCGACGAGGACTCTGACAGCCCCTTCGACGTGCGCCACGGGGCGCTGGATCTGGTGGTCCGCGGCGAGACGCACCCGGACCGCCCGCTGGTGGATCTGGACATGCAGCTGACGCCCGCCACCGGAGCGCCGGCGCTGGAGTTTTCCCCCCTGGAGGAGGAGGCGGTGCCGGAGCTCGGCCCCGACGCGCCCCTGCGCGCGCGCCTGCTGCCTGCCCGCGCCACCGAGGAGCCGGCCCGGCTGGAGCTGTGGCTCATGAAGCAGGGCGTGCTGGTGTACCAGCGACGCCTGGATGTCCCCGGGGTCGAGCTCGCGCAGGCCGAGCTGCACCTGGGCTGCGACGAGCTGCCCTTGCTTCCCGGCGAGTACGCCCTGGCCGTGGACATCCACGCGCGGGGCGCCAGCGAGGCGCTGCTGTCTCAGACCCGCCGCTTCACCGTGACCGGGGACCGCACGTCGGGCGGCGGCATCGTCCGCCACGCCGCCTCATGGGCACTGGACCACGAGGCCTCCCCGCCGCCCGAATCGTACTGGTCCTGAGCAGAGCGTGCCCGACGCCGGGGTGGGGTGACTTGACCCGGGGCCGCTCCCCCCGCCCGGGGCCAGATAAGTTGCCCGGGCGCAGCGGCGGTACATACTCATTATCCAACGCATGCGCCCGCGGACCCTCACCTTCCTCGTCCTGTTCCTCGCGCCCCTCGCCGCGGGCTGCGGTCCACGCCTGCGCGCCCCTCAGGAGTTCACGCCGAAGACCGTGCGGCAGATCAAGTACGATGACCGGTGCGAGCTGCAGGGCTACTTCGACGGCGCGCCCCCTTCCTTGCGGCGCCAGAGCGAAGTGCTCATCAGCGCCGACGAGCGCAAGGGCACCGTGTTCGGGCGCGTCACATTCCTGCTGGAGGCGCCGGCCCAGCAGCGAGCCTTCGCACGCCTGCTTTCGGCCCATTACCAGCGCCTGCCGGAGCTGGATCCGGCGCGGCCCATGGTGGCCATCGTGCCGTTCTTGCGCCGGGGCAAGGCCAACGAGCACCTCCCCATCGACGCCGAGGTGGAGGTGGAGTTCGGCGACGACTCGTTCACCCTGCCCTACTCGCCGTGCCTGTCGGCGTTCTTCTTCGGCCGGGACTACTACCGAATGCGGCGGGACAACCTCACGGCGAGGTGAGGGTGTAGTCCTGCTTGCCCTCCACCTCGTAGGGCAACGCGCTGCCCAGCTGCCGCACGAAGAGCCGCAGCCGGTAGCTCCCCGCAGGCAGGCTGGCGGTGTTCCAGCCGTGGGTGGCGGTGGTGCTCCAGTTCTGTAGCAGCTGGGTCACGCCGCCGGTGTCCTTGACCATGAACTTGTACTCCGGCGTGCTGCCCGCCGGGCAGGTGACCGAGCTGCCGAGCCCCACGATGGTCCCCACCGTCGCGGTGGTGGCGGGGGACGGGTTGACCGACGCCGCGGAGCACAGGGCGGCGCCTCCGGTCAGCGTGTAGTCGAGCTTGCCCTCCGCCTCGAACGGGGCCGCGCTGCCCACCTGCCGGACGAACACCCGCAGCTTGTAGGCGCCGGCGGGCTGGCCGGTGGTGTCCCAGTTGTAGCTGGCGCTGGTGCCCCAGGTGCGCAGCAGCCGCGTAACGCCGCCGGTGTCCTTGACCATGAACTTGTACTCCGGCGTGCTGCCCGCCGGGCAGGACGAGATGGCGCTCACCGCCACGGTGGTGCCCGCCGCGGCGCTGCCCGTGGGCGAGGCGCTGGTGGTGGCCGACACGCAGGTGGACGACGCGGTGGTCAGGTCGTAGTCGAGCTTGCCCTCGGCCTCGTAGGGCTGGGCGCTGCCCTGCTGCCGCACGAAGAGCCGCAGCTTGTAGGTGCCCACCGGCAGGCCCGTGGTGTCCCAGTTGTGGCTTGTGCTCGTGCCCCAGGTGCGCAGCAGCAGGGTCACGCCGCCGGTGTCCTTGACCATGAACTTGTACTCCGGCGTGCTGCCCGCCGGGCAGGTGGAGGCTGCCGCCAGCGCCACGGTCGAGCCCACCGTGGCCGCGGTGGCCGGGGTGGGGGTGACCACGGCGGCCGAGCAGGTGCTGGCCGTGCCCGAGGTGGTGTAGGTCAGCCGGCTCGAGTAACCCTCATAGGACGCCGTGCTGCCCTGGGCCCGGGCCTTGACCATCACCTTGTACTCGCCGATCTGGGCCGTGGTGGTGTCCCAGGCCAGGGTGTTGCTCGCGCCCCAGCCGCGCAGGCTGATCCACTTGCCGTCCGGGCGGCGCGCGATGAAGGTGTACTCCGGCGTCCCGGTGGAGCAGGTGCCTGTGGCGGTCAGGGTCACCGAGGTCCCGACGCTCACGGTCCCCGGGGAGGGCGAGCCCCCCAGGGTCACGCGGCAGGCGCCCACCAGGTCGCCGCCCGATTTGATGTTGATCCACGAATAGTAGGCGTCGGCGCGCATGTCCACGCCGAGGGTCCCACACGGATCGGAGCCGCCCGAGGTGACCCCCACCTGCACCTCGGTGCCGTCGAAGCTGGCGAACGCCGGCCCGCCCGAGTCGCCGAAGCAGGTGTTGCCGATGCCGCCGCCGGTGCCGTTGAAGGTGAACTTCTGGCTCGACACGGTGGCCACGGTGTTGGTGGCCGTGCGCTTCGTCCCCGCGTCGTCGGAGCCGCTTGAGGTCTTGCCGTAGCCGATGAGGGTCAACGACTGGCCCACTGTGGGGGCCCACCCGGAGATGGGGGTTGGCGTAACCGTCGGCGCCGTGGCCAGGGTCACGATGGCGATGTCGTTGTCCTTGGTGGTGGGGTTGAAGCCGTTGTGGAAGGTGGTGCTCGTGGCGGTGTAGGAGCTGCCGCCCACGTAGAACACGTGGCTCTTGCCGGTCTGAATGCAGTGGGCCGCGGTGAGCACCGTCTTGCTGCCGATAAGGGTGCCGGTGCAGAGGGTGGAGTTGTTGATGTGCAGCCACCCCACCGACGGGTGCCCGTTGTAGGTCGTCCCGTCGGTGATGGGGGGCACGGCCCAGCCGGGCAGCTCCTCCTCCCACGGCTCGGGCTGCGGCCCGCAGCCCAGAGCGATGACGGTCAACAGGATGGGTAGTATTCTCGGCGCGAACATGAGCCCACCTCGCCCCACAGCAATGAGTATTGGATTGATTGTATCTCGCCGGGTCGCCCACGCAACAGCACCTCTGGCTCTGGCTGTGGCCCTGGCCGCCTGCAGCGCGCCGGCCCCACCTGCCCCGCGCTCCGCCTCGCCCCCCGCCCGCGGCGGCGTGGAGGTGCGCACCGCCGCCGTGGGGATCTCCGGTCTCGACCGGGATCCTGCGGGCCAGCTCTGGGTGGTGCCCGAGCGAGACCAGCGCCTCATCCCGGTGGGCCTGGACGGCGCCGTCGGCTCGCCGGTCCCCTTCCAGGGCATCCCGACCGAGGTGGACACCGAGGCCGTGGCGTGGCTCGGTCCCGGACGAATCGCCCTCGGCCTGGAGTCACCGTCGGAGGGCGCCGCGCTCATCGGCGGCGAGCGGTGCGACCTGGCCATCATGGAGCGCAAAGGCGCCGGTCCCTTCCGGCTCGTGAGATGCCTCGCCATGCCGCTGGCAGCGTGGTCCCTCACCCCTCGGCCGAACCGCGGCGCCGAGGGGATCTGCCACGCAGGAGCCCGGCTGGCAGCAGCCTACGAGACCGTGCTGGAGCGTGACGGCCAGCGCCTGGCCGCCCTGGCGGTGCACGATCTGGCGGCAGGGACCTGGCGCCGGTTCAGCCTCCTGCTCACCAGCGACGCGTCCCAGAAGGGCAAGATCTCCGCCCTGCACTGCGAGCCAGGGCCCGCTGGCGCCCTGCGGCTGGCCACCATCGAGCGCCACTTCGGCCTGCGCCGGCTGGTGCTGTACGACATCCCGGCAGGCGGCGGCGATGGAGAGGTGCTGCGCGCGCGGCGGATCGTCCAGCTGAGCGAGGCGCAGGTGGCGGGGGCCAACCCCGAGGGTCTGTGCCGCCTGGACCGCGGCCGGTGGGCCGTGATCAACGACAACCACTACGGCCGCCGGCAGGGCCCCACCATCTTGTCGGTGTTGAAGGTGGAACCGTCAGCGTGGTGAGCCGGCGTGCTAATATTCCCGCGATGCCAATCCGGTGGGCCATGCTCGCCGCGCTCGCCCTGGGCGCGGCCGCCTGTACCTTCGACACCTCGGGGATCTCCCTGGCGCAGCCTGATCCCGGTCTTGACCTGACCGCCGCCCGGGACCACGCCGTCGACGCCCCGGCCCCGGACCGCGCCGCGCCCGGCAAGGACCGGGGAGGCCCCAGGAAGGACAAGGGCAAGCCGCCGGGAGATCGCTCCAAGCCGCCGGTGGCCGACCGATCGCTGCCCCCGGACAAAAAGCGCCCGCCCGATCTACAGCAGCCCGACCGGCTGCTGCTGCCCGACGCCACCAGCTGCCCCAAGGGGCTCAAGAAGTGCGGCGGCGCGTGCGTGAACTGGAACAAGGACAACAAGCACTGCGGCGGCTGCAACAGGCCATGCGCTCCGGGGCAGCACTGCTCCATGGGCAAGTGCTGCAAGAGCGGCTTCGTGCGCTGCGGCTCGGTGTGCGTCAACACCAGCACCAGCAGCGCCAACTGCGGCAAGTGCAACAACCCGTGCAAGGCAGGCTACCAGTGCACCGGCGGGTTCTGCTGTCCCAAGGGGTTCCTGCGCTGCGGGGGAAAGTGCGTCGATCCCAAGACCAACCCGAAGCACTGCGGCAGCTGCAACTTCTCCTGCCCGTCGGGCCAGGTGTGCGAGAAGGGCGCCTGCTGCCCCAAGGGATACCTCAACTGCTCGGGCGTGTGCGCCGACCCCAAGTGGGACCCGAACCACTGTGCCAAGTGCGGCGCCAAGTGTCCGGCCAACCACAACTGCATCAAGGCCAAGTGCTGCGTCAAGGGCGAGACCAACTGCGGCGGCGCCTGCGTGAACACCACCATGCACCCCCAGCACTGCGGCGGCTGCAACAAGGCGTGCCCCAACCCCAAGGTGTGCACCGGCGGCGTATGCGGCGGCGGCGGCTCCGTCGCCGGCTGCGCCTCGGGCACAGACACCCAGGTGTTCCAGGGCGGCATGCGCGGCTGCAAGGGCAAGCTCGCGTTCAACAAGCGCGCGACCCTGTGCGCAGCCGGCTTCAAGGTGTGCTCGGCCGAGCAGTGGGTGCTGCTGCGGGGGAGCAAGGCGCCGTCGCACAACTACTGGACCGACGACGTGCTCTACACCTTCGGGGTGAAGATTAACGGCAACTTCTACTGCGTGGTGGATCACAACTACCAGTCCTGGAAGTACTGCAGCTCCAGCGTGCCGATGCGCGTCTGCGCGGGCCAGTCGGACCCGCTGGGAAACAAGTGCAACTGGACCTGGTGCGGCTACTACAAGCCGCAACCCCACGACTACTTCGGCGGCTGCTCCGACAACAAGACCGCCGGCACCCTCTGCTGCGTCAAGTAGCGCCTCGCTACCGCCCGCGCTGGATCGCCCGGACGGTGAAGTAGGTGTCCTTCACGCCGGTGTTGACCTCCCACTCCTTGCGGATGAACTTGGTCCACGTGCCGTTGCGCACATGGCTGGTCATCTTGCTCTCGCTGAAGTTGCACACCTGCCCGCCCTTGACCGGCTTGCAGGTATAGCCGGTGCGCTGCTCGGTCTTGACCTTCACCCCGAGCTTGTTGAAGTAGCGGATGGTGGACGGGTGGTGGAAGTCCTTGCGGATGTCGAACTCCAGCTTCGGGTAGGCCGCGTCGGCGCCCTCGCGCGGCGTGCCACGCACCGTCCAGTGGGTGTCGGTCTCCTTGATCAGCTTGCCGGCGTAGAGCCCGCCGTATGTGGCCGAGGCGAACTCGTTCTGGCTGAAGGTGGTGCCCATGAAGCTCTGCTTCTCCACATGGCTGGCCATGCGCCGCACCTTCCGGTAGGCGGGCAGGAAGATGTACATCTTCTTCTGCGACAGCACCAGCGCCTTCATCCCCTTGACGTCCCCCGGCGCGAGGAAGTCGGTGCGCCGCTTCTCGGTGCCCTTGATGCGCACGTCCATCTCGATGACGCGGGGCTTCTTGCCCGGCTCCTGGGTGACGAGCTTGTAGACGAAGTGCTGGTCATCGGCGCGGGTCAGCGCCTTGTCCATCATGGCGATGACCTTGTCTCCTTTGCTGGCGAACGCAGGGGATGACAGGAACAGAGCGAGCAGCGAGAGCGGGAGCAGTGCGTGCCTGGGCATCGGGTCGAGCCTCCGGTTCGGGTCCAGTACAGTTCTACCAAAAAAACAGACGACCTTGTCGTATAAAAATGACAGATCCGTCGCTTTTCTCCCTGCGTCGTTGCCCGGGCTCCGTTGCCGGCATGCCGGGATGCGGGTACCGTGGTGGTACCGATGCATCCCCCGCTCAGAAGCGCCCCGGCGGCCCTGGCCCTGGCCCTGGTCCTGTGCATCCCCGTCGAGTCGGCGGGCGGCGGCTTCACCCTCACCTCATTCGGCGGCCGGCGAATGGGCATGCTCTCCAACCTGGGGCGCCCGGACGATCCCACGGCGCTGGTGCACAACCCCGCCGGCCTCGCCGATCTCAAGGGGGTGCAGATCTACCTGTTCGGCTCGCCCTCCTTCGCCGACCTGGAGCTGAGCATGCAGGCCCTCGACAGCGACCTCTACCCGGAGGTGGATCGACCGGTGGGGAGCGACGGCTACTACGAGGGGACCATCGCGCCGGAGCGCAGCTTCGGCGTGCTGCCGTACATCGGCGTCACCACCGACCTGGGGTTCATCTCGCCCGCGGGCAGGGACGTGGTGGTGAGCGCCGCGCTCTATGCGCCCAACGCCTACGGCGCCTACTTCCCGCAGGACGCGCCCACGGCGTACAACTTCATCGGCGGCGCCTTTTTGGTGGGGGCCGCCACGGTGGGGGCGGGCTGGCGCATCAACCGCTACATCGCGGTGGGGGCGAACATCTCGTACAACTACATGTACCTCTCCATGTCCCAGCGGCTGAGCGTGGCCGACGCGCTGACCCCGTCGGGCCAGCAGCCGGACACCACCGCCAGGAACGCCCAGTACGTGGTGGGCGACATCCGCCTCGACTTCGCGGGCACGGACCACGGCGTGGGCTGGGGCGTGGGCCTGTTGATCACGCCGGCCCCCTGGATCGGCATCGGCGTGGGCTACGACGGCGCCACGCCGCCCGAGTTCGAGGGGGACGTGACCTTCACGCGGCTGCGCGACGAGCAGCCCGACCCACAGCGGGTGCACGACCTGGTGGGGGTGCTCGGCTACAAGCTGCCCCGCCGGCTCGCCATCGAGATGGTGATCCCGCCCTCCATCAACGCAGGGGTCATGCTGGACGCCACGCGGTGGCTGGAGCTGGGACTCGACATGCGGCTGTGGCTCTACAACCTGTACGAGACCCAGGTGATCACCCCGCTGTACGCCGAGGGCACCGCCGGCAAGGAGGTGATCACCGCCGAGGCGCTGACCCGCAACAAGCGCTACCACCCGAGCTTTCAGCTCACCCTGGGCGCCCTGGCGCGGCCGGCGCGATCCCTGCCGGGGCTCGACCTGATGTTCGGCGTGGGCTACGACCACTCTCCGATCCCCGACGAGACCTTCACCATCGACAACCCGTCGCTGTCCCACATGAAGTTCAACGTCGGCGCGCGCTGGCAGATCGACCCGCGCTGGCGCGTGGCGCTGACCTACATGTTCGTGCTCTACCTGCCCCGGGACATCACCACCAGCGAGACCTCCCCGCCCACCAACGTCAAGGGGTGGGGGGTATCCCACTCCCCTGCCCTGGCCATCACCTGCACGCTATAAGCCCGCCACGCTGCGCAGGGCGTCCACGATGCGCTCCTCGTCGGGCAGGGCGGCCTGCTCGAGCGCGCTGTTGTAGGGCAACGGGATGTCCATGGCCGCCACCCGGCGCGGCGGCGCGCGCAGGGCCGACAGGGCATGTCCAGCCACCGCCGCCACCACCTCGGCGCCGAAGCCGTGGAACAGGGCGCCGTCCTCCACGGTGACCAGCCGGCCGGTCTTCTGCACCGAGCGCACCACCGCCGCGAGGTCCAGCGGCGCCAGGGTGCGCAGGTCCACCACCTCCACCTCCAGGCCCCGGGGCGCCACGGCCTCTGCCGCCTCCATCGCCTTGCCCAGGGCGGCGCCCACGCTCACCAGGGTGACGTCGCGGCCCGGGCGCTTGATGTCGGCCACGCCGAGCGGGACGATGTAATCCTCCTCGGGGACCGGGCCGGTCACGGCGTACAGCAGCTTGTTCTCGCAGAAGAGCACCGGGTTGTTGGAGCGGATGGCCGCCTTGAGCAAGCCCTTGGCGTCGCGGGGGTCCCCCGGGGCCACCACGATGAGCCCCGGGATGCCGGTGAGCCACGCCTCGAGGCTCTGGGAGTGCTGCGCGGCCATGCCGAGGCCGGCGCCGCCGGGGGTGCGCACCACCAGGGGCATGGCGTACTGGCCGCCCGACATGTAGCGCAGCTTGGCCGCCTGGTTCACCAGCGGGTCCATGCAGGTGGTCAGAAAATCGGAGAACAGGATCTCGGCCACCGGGCGGCTGCCGGTCATGGCCGCCCCCACGGCCGATCCGACGATGGCGTACTCGCTGATGGGCGTGTCGAGCACACGCTCCGCGCCCACCCGCTCCGCCAGGCCGGCGGTGACGGCGAAGTAGCCCCCGCGGGAGACGTCCTCGCCCAGCAGGTAGACCCGCTCGTCCCGCTCCATCTCCTCGGCCAGGGCCTCCAGCAGCGCCTCGGAGCAGCTGATCTCCCGCCCGGACTCGGGCGCTGCTTCGCCGGCGGTGAACAGGACCCGCGGGTCAGGCGCGAAGACGTCGGTGGTCAGGGAGGCAGCCGTGGGCTCCGGCGCGGCGAGGGCGTCCTGCCAGGCGCGCTCCACCAGGGCCTCGGCGTCGGCGGTGGCCGCGGCAACGGCGTCTGGAGAGCCGGCGGCGCGGATGGGGCAGCGCTCCTGCCAGGCCTCCAGCTCGCCCTCCGGCCGGTAGTCGCCGGGCTCCCCCTCCATGTGGCCGTGCCAGCGATAGGTCAGGCACTCCAGCAGGACAGGCCCCTCGCCTGCGCGGCAGCGCTTGACCGCCTGCTTCATGGCGTGGTGCACCGCCTGCACGTCGTTGCCGTCCACCGTCACGCCCGGGATCCCGTAGGCCGCGGCCCGCTCGGCCAGGCGCTCCACTCGCACATGGTCTGACAACGCGGTGAACTCGCCGTACAGGTTGTTCTCCACCACGAACACGCAGGGCAGGTCGAACACAGCGGCGAAGTTGACCCCCTCGTGGAACATGCCCTGGTTGGTGGCGCCGTCGCCCATGAAGGCCACGGCCACCTGATCGGTGCCCCGCAGCCGCGCCGAGTGCGCCGCCCCGGCGGCCGCAAGGGGCGAGGCGCCCACAATGCCGTTGGCGCCGATGGCCCCCACCGCGGCGTCGGTGACATGCATGGAGCCGCCCTTCCCCTTGCAGAGCCCGGTCTGGCGGGCCAGCATCTCGGCCATCATGCCGTCCAGGTCAGCCCCCTTGGCCAGCATGTGACCGTGGCCCCGGTGGGTGGTGGCGATGTAGTCGTCAGCGCGCAAGGCGAAGCAGACCCCCACGGCCACGGCCTCCTGCCCGATGGACAGGTGGATCGCCTCGGTGGGCACCTCGCCTGCGGCGTTGGCCTGGCTCAGGCGCTGCTCGAAGGCGCGGATCAGCGCCATGCGCTCCAGCATGGCCTTGCTCAGGTCGTCCTCGTCGGTGGGCAGGTCCTGCTGGCGGTAGCGCACCGGCTGCTGCTCGAGCTCGTCCGCCAGGGGGATCAGGTGTCGGTTGAGGTCCGCCAGCTGCTGCTCGGTCAGGCGCCCGCCGCGGCGCGCGCCGCCCATCAGCCTCGCCAGGGCTGCGCGGGCCCGGGCCCAGGCGCCGGGCTGGCGATCCCGCTCGGGGGGCAGCAACGCCAGCTCCCCCAGCTCGCCCAGCACCTCCCGGTACAGCGGGTAGGCCGGCTTGAGCGCGGGCAGCAGCTTGAGCGCTTTGGCCACCGGGCCGCGCGCCACCACCTGGCGGGTGGCGATGGCGCGGGTGATGTTGAGCCGCCCGAGCCAGAACTGGTGGGCGATGTCACCCGACTGGATCAGCTCCAGCTCCGGCTCCAGGTCGCAGTCGCCGAAGGTCCAGCGCAGCGCGTCGCCGCGCAGGTCCACGGTGACCTGTCCGTCGGGCTCGCGGTAGGTCATTCGCAGCACGAACTTGCCCGCCAGCATGGCGGCGGCCACCTCCGGCTCGGCGGCCAGGCGGGAAAACAGCGCGTCGAGGACGCGGTACAGGTGCTCGGTGTCTCGGAAGGTCGGCATCAGATCTTATCCCCTCGTGAGGTCGCTACAGCATCAGCGAGCTGGCCCAGGCCAGGACCGGCTCCATCTTGCCCTCGCACGCCTCGCTGATCTCCACGCGGTGCAGGGAGACGCACTTGCAGCACGCCTCCCCCTCCGCGCCGGCCAGGGCCCGCAGCCGCGGGTGCTCCAGGATCTCGGACAGGGGCGCGCGCCGGATGTTGTCCACCGGCCGGCGGCCCCAGTTCATACAGTCCACCACATCGCCGTTGGCCTCCACCGGCAGCAAGAACTTGGGCCAGTGGCAGCTGTATCGCGGCGGCCCGCTCCGCATCATCTCCAGGTGGGTGAAGGAGTTGAGGATCGGATAGCCCTCGCGCTTGAGCTGGCGCACCATGTCGAAGGCGCGCGCCTGGGCCTCCGGCGTAGCCTCGTACTGCTTGAGCGTATCGGTGCCAGCTGCGTCGTCGGTGGCGGCCTCCAGGCGCATGGCGTTGAACACACCCACCGCGCCCAGCTCCTGCAGGAGCGCTGCCATGGCGCGGACCGTCTCGGGCTCCGTGTTCCCCTGCTGGAAGGTGTAGACGAAGATCACCTTCTTGTTGGGCCAGCGCCGGCGCACCTGCCGGGTGGCGTCGACGATCTTGCCGAACAGCCCGGGGATGGCGCGCATCTCGTCGTGGCGCTCGGACGGGTGGTCCACCGAGATGCAGAAGCGATCCAGGTGAGGCACCACCCGGTCCATCTTCCGCAGCAGCAGCGAGCCGTTGGTCACCATGTGGGTCCGCAGCCCCAGCTCGTGGGCGTGCCGGCACAGCTCGCCGATGTCCCGGTGCATCAGCGGCTCGCCGCCCCACAGCGAGACGCCGATGAAGCCCAGCGCCCGGGCGTCGGCGTACAGCTGCTTGATCTCCTGCGTGCTCAGCTCCTGCTCGCCGTCGTAGAAGCGCCACGCGCAGAAGCCGCACTGGGCGTTGCAGCGGTTGGTCAGCGAGTGGATCAGGTAGAGCTGCCGCCCCTGGCCGAAGCGCGTCTGCAGCAGCTTGCGCCCCAGGGTCAGCGCGCCGTCCTGGCCGCTCGCGCCGTTTCGCCTTTTCATCGCTCTTCTCCTTTGTCCTCACGGGCGCGCACCAACTCCCGGGCCAGGGCCACCACATGCTCCCGCCGCCGGGCCAGGGCCTCGCCTTCGAGGGGGTCCTCGCCGGTGAGCTCCTGGAGCACCGGCGCATAGAGGAAGTAGCCGGCCACGGCGCCGAACAGGGTCACCGCCGCCTGGAAGGTCTCTCCCCCGTGACCGAAGCGGCCCTGGAGCAACCCCCGCAGCGGCAGCAGGTGCCGCTGCACGATGTCCGGCAGCTCCGCCCCGCCGGCCAGCACCTCGTGCATCATCAGCCGCTGGAGCTCGCGCTCCTGACACAGAAAGTCGAAATAGGCCCCCGCGAGGGCCGGCGCAAGCTCCGCCGGCTCGCCGGCGGCCAGCGCCCCGGCCAGGTGGCGCATCAGCCCCTGCAGCGCGCCGTCCACGACCTCGTTGTACAGCCCGAGCTTGCCGCGGAAGTGATAGTTGATCATGGCAGGCGTCACCCCGGCGCCCGCCGCGATGACTCGCACCGAAGCGCCCCGAAGCCCGAGGCGCGCGAAGGCCGCCTTGGCCGCCACGAGGATCCGCTCGCGCACGCCGTCGGTGTCTGATTGTTCTGCGTTGTTTGCGTTGACCATGGCCCTGTTAAACGATTGTTTTAAACAACCGTTTAACAGGGGCGCGCAGCCCTGTCAACCGCCGCTGCGCATTTTCTGTTCGCGGGCTAAGATCCAGCCCATGGATCGTACTGACGATGCCAGCGCCAGCTTCACCTGCCGCCGCTGCGGCGCCCGGGCCACCGTCGACGAGGGGGACACCGCGGACGTGACGCTGCCCTGGGGGGAGACTCAGGAGCAGTTCACCCGCGGAGCGAACCTGACCTACCAGCCCATCGGTCCGGAGAACCGCCAGCAGATCCAGGACGCTTACAGTGGGCCGCTGTGCCGATACCACCCCGAGCCCTGGGCAGAGCATGACACCTGGGGCGGCGACAGGGACTTCTATTACGACTGCTGCTGGTCCTTCGACCGGGAGATGCCCGGCTGCAAGGTGGGGCCCCATCGTCGGTAGCGACGGCGGGCTAGCGAAAGCAACATCACCAGCAGGATGAGCCCGGCCTCGCCCGGCCCTTGCCCGCCGGTGCGCTGCAGCGCGCAGCCGTCATCCCCGCCGGTGGGCGGCAACGCCGCCGCCAGATCCTTGCCCCGATCTGCCGGCCCACTGTCTGCCGGCCCGCTGTCCGCGGGCGCGTACACGGCGCAGTTGGACGGATCCACCTCCTTGAAGCTGTTGCCGCGCCGGTACTCGTCGTGCACCAGCGCCTGGGTGGTGGCGTGATCGTCGCGGTAGATGCCCCACTTGAACCACGGCCCGTCCCTGTCGTTGTAGCCCACCGGTCCGGCGTACTTGATCACCTGCTTTCCGTCGAGCCAGGCGTTGACCAGCCCGTCCGACTTGTAGGACCAGCGCACCTGAAAGACCCAGTCGCGCCAGCGGCCCTTGGGCCACGCTCCCGGGTGCCGGTACAGCTCCTTTTGCGGGGCGTCGTTCTTCTTCTGCACCGCCTCCGCGCTCCAGCGCGCGGTGACGTACATCGCCCCCTTGCGGTAGCGCACCGCCAGCGGGGGCGACCGCCACACCTCGCCCTTGAACAGGTCTGGCGTGGCGTGCCATTGGGCGATGACGGCCCGGTTGTCCAGGTCGACCCAGTCTGACGGGATGAAGGTGGAGAAGCCGTACCAGGCCGTGCTGCCCATGGGCGCGCGGTAGTCGAGCAGCTCGTGCAGCTCGGCGCGGTAGTTCACCACGCCAGGCGGCGAGTCGCCCTGGCGGATCTCGAACCGGGCAGCGTACTTGCCGCAGCGAACCGGGGCGGTGACAACCTCGCACGAGTAGTCGTGCGCCAGCTCCTGGGTCCAGCCCGACAGGTCGCCATCCTCGAAGCCCTTGACGGCGGCCTTGACCGGCGCGGCGACGGCGGCGGGTGAACCGAGGAGGCCCAGCAGGGCCAGGGCGGCGGCTGTCAGGAGGCGGAGCACTCCCCCGAGGGTACCAGCCGCGAGGACCCTTGCGCACCGCTGGTGCCCGGTCATGCTTTGGGATCCGCCAGCGCGGCGGAGATCGACACCGGAGCCCCGTCCGAACATGACCCCAAAGATCCACGTCATCCATGAAAACAGCGAGTGGACCGCCCCGCTGATGGCTGCCCTGCAGGCCCGCGGCGCGCCCGCGGCGGACTGGCACCTGGAGGCCGGCACCTTCGACCTGTCAGCCGAGCCTCCGCCCGGCGTGTTCTACAACCGCATGAGCGCCTCGTCCCATACGCGCGGACACCGGCACTCGCCGGAGTATTGCGCCTGCGTGCTGGACTGGCTGGAGCTGCACGGCCGGCGCGTGCTCAACGGCCGGCGCGCCCTGGAGCTGGAGCTGAGCAAGATCGCCCAGTACCGCGCCCTGCGCCAGCATGAGGTCCTGACGCCCCGAACCATCGCCGCCCTGGGCCAGGCGCAGCTGCTCGAGGCGGCCGGGGCCTTCGAGGGGCCCTTCATCACCAAGCACAACCGCGCCGGCAAGGGCCTGGGTGTGCGCCTGTTTCAGCACCAGGCCGAGCTGGAGGCCGCCCTCGCGGGCGGAGAGCTGACCCCCTCGGTGGACGGCGTGACCCTGCTGCAGCAGTACATCGCCGCGCCCGAGCCGTTCATCACCCGGGTGGAGTTCATCGGCCGGCGCTTCTACTACGCCGTGCGCGTGGATACATCCGAGGGGTTCGAGCTCTGCCCCGCCGACGCCTGCGAGCTCCCCGGCGGCGCCGGGGCGCAGCAGCCCTCGTTCGAGGCGTGCCCCATGGACAGCGCGCCCGAGACCGCGGACGCGACGCCCCGCTTCTCCATCATCCCGGGGTTCGATCACCCCCTGCTCCCGCGCTTCGCCGCGCTGATGCAGGCCCACGACGTGCACGTGGCCGCGTTCGAGCTCATCGTCGACGCGGCGGGGCAGCCCCATGTCTACGACATCAACACCAACACCAACTACAACCGCGACGCCGAGCAGCGCGCCGGCATGTCAGCCATGGACCGCCTCGCGGACTACCTGATCTCCGAGCTGGGGCGCTAGCTCGGCCCCCGCCTGAGAGGCGAATCTTTCAGAACCGAAACAGCGTCGGAGGTAGAAGCGGCGTCCTCGCCGCTTTCGCTGCTGCGCCGCAATCCACGCGGGCAGAGGCCGCGTCTACAGGTTAGTTTCGGGTCAGCCCCCCAGCAGCTCGCCCAGGCGCCAGATGATGTAGAGCATCTGCAGGTTGCAGCCGGAGCAGTAGTACTCCGGGTCGGCGGGTACGGCCAGCTTGCCGTCCATCCAGTGGTGCAGCACCCGCCCCTGGGACAGCAGCCTGGTGCGGATGAACTTGAGGATGTCCGCCACCTCCTGCTTCAGCCCCGCGGCCCCGGTCTGCTGGTACAGCAGCGACAGGCCGATCATGGTGAAGTTCTGCGACGACAGGGTGGTGTAGTCGTCGGTCTTGGCGCCCATGTACTTGGCGCTGTAGGGCGAGCGGTACCGCCCCTCCCCCGCCACCTTCAGCCCCTGGATCGCCTTGTGCAGATCGTTGGCCCGGTCGAGGTAGACCTTCTTCTTGGTCAGCTCGTAGGCCCGCACGTGGGAGATGAGCTGGGTGATGTTCGGGTACAGGTAGAGCCCGGAGATCTTCGACGAGAACTGGTAGTACCCCTTGTCCTTGATGAACGCCTTGGTGCGCCCGGTGTCCAGGATCTTCAGCGCGTCCTGGATGCGCTGGGCCTTCCTGTCGCCGCCCACCAGCGCCGCGTACTCCAGGCTCACCAGCGCCAGGGTGGCGTTGGTGGTGGTGGGCCCGTAGGTGTCCACGCCGTAGCCGCCCACCGAGCTGGTGCCCTCGGGGTAGTAGTCCATGGTCTTGGCCAGCAGGTTGATCACGTCGATGGCCTTGTCGAGGGTCGCCTTGGTGTCCGTGTCGGCCGAGTGGTGGTAGCGCTCCATCAGCCCGAACAGCGACATCATCACGCCCTCGAGGTTCTTGACCAGCTTGCCCGCGTCGGCCAGGGAGTCGGCCAGCAGCTCCATGTTGTACTTGTGGTTGTCGTGGCCCACGGCCTCCTGCAGCGGGTTGCTCCCCGCTTTCGCGTAGCGGTAGAAGAAGGCCGGCCCGTAGAAGTTGGCGTCGCCGAAGTCGTCGGGCCAGTCGCCCTTCTTTGGCAGGTTCTTGGCAGCGGTCAGGTGGGTCAGCACCGTGCGGAACATCTCCGCCTCGTGGCCCGGCTCAGGGCCGCTGCTCAGGGTTTTTTCGTCCTCGTCGCCGCAGCCGCCCGCCACCAGGGCCGCCGCCAGTACCATCATCAGGGTTCTGCGCATCCGTTCACCTCGATGCAGAAGCATAGCATCGCGGGCGGCGCCGTCAGAGGTGGAAGGTGACCAGGCCGGAGGTGGACAGGAAGTAGCCGTTGCCGTGCCCCTCCTTGGACGGGTCGTTGGCGTGCGGGGCGCCGCCGTGATACATGCCGCCCTGGGCGGTGATGCCGAGGGAGAGCCAGCGTGCGGCCCTGGCCTGGATCGTGGCGCCCACCGTCCAGAGGAAGCTGGCGTTCCCCTTGTCCAGCTCCATGTAATCGCCGGAGGTCTGGTCCTTGCCCTTGAAGGTGTTGACCAGGTAGAGCAGCCCGAGCCCGATCATCCCGTCCACCTGGATGGCGCCGAAGGTGAGGCGGTAGCCCCCCTTGGCCTGGGGCGCGAACCAGGTCTGGCTCGTGGCGTGGAACTCCTTTCCGTCCGCCACCAGCGAGATGTCTTGCAGGTTGGTGGAGAACACCTCGAACTGGGCCCCCACCAGGAACCGCTGGATCACCACCAGGCCGCGCAGTCCGCCGCCCACGGCGAACGGGTTGTCGAGGCTCAGGCCGAAGCCGAGCATCGGGCTCAGGTCCACCTGCACGCCCGGATCTTGCTCCGCCGGCGCCCAGGCCCCCTTGCAAGGCGGGCATGTGGCCTCGGGGCATTTGGGGCACTCTTTCGGCTCCGCATCGGCGCACCGCGGCAGGGGAGCCAGCCTCACCCGCACCGGCTGGTCCTCGCCCACCTTCACCTGCAGGCGATAGGTGGCCAGCAGGTACCCCTCCTTCTTGAGCAACAGCAGGTGGTTTCCGGGCCGGAGCTTCAGCACCGCGGGGGTGCGCGGGTTGCTCTCGGCGTCGCTCCCCACCAGGACCACCTCGGCCCCTGCCGGCTCGCTGGTCACGAACACGTTGGTCGGGATGGCGCTCAGCCGCTTGATGTGCTGCTGGATCACCTCCCGCTGCCTCGGGTCGCTGGCGAGGGCCAGCACCTTTCGGTAGGTCTCCAGCGCCGCGGCCAGCTGGTTGAGCTTCTCGTGGGACAGGGCCGCGCTGTACAGCGCGTTGGGGTGCGGCGATGCCGCGTGGGCGGCCAGGAAGGCCTTGAGCGCCTCCCTGTACTCACCGCCGCTGTAGAGCTTCTCGCCGCGCCGGTATTCCCGCTCGGCCAGCGCCTTGGACGGCTTGGCGATGGCGGGCCTGGCAGCCATCAGGAGGCCCGAGGAGCAGACCAGGAAGCTGAGAATGATTACGCTTCTGCAGAGAGAGGAGGGAGCCGCCATATCCGGGCCTTTCGAGCTGGTCGGTGGCGGCGATTGTACCACCCGGCGGCGGCCGGCGCCTGAAACTCGCCTTTACCAGCCCATGAGCTGCACGCCCATGCCCACCGCGGCGCCCCCGCCGGCGTCCTGGGCCACCAGCGGCGCCACGGACAGGTTCATCCCGGCCACCTCGATGCCGGCGGGCGCCGGGGGGGCCGCCTCGACGCTCCTGCCCCGCATGTACAGGGCCACCGAGGAGAGCACGATGTTCAGCGTGGCCGCGGTGAGCTGCGCCGCGCCGAGGGCCAGGTTGAACTCGGCCCCTTCGTGGGTGGCCATGTTGGCGATGCCCAGGGCCATGTTCAGGCCTCCGAACACGTAGCCCGACACAAGCCAGCCGGTGGAGGGTCGCTCGTGGACTCCCAGGGAGACGCCGGTGCCGATGCCGGTCACCGCCGAACCGGCCAGCACGATGCCCTGGCCGAGGCTGAGCATGAAGAATTGGATCGCCTCATCCCTGGTGTCACTGGTCGCCCTGGCCGTGGCGGGGAGGCTCAGCATGGCCACCAGCAGGATCACCCCGAAGCGCTTCTTGTTCATGTCTCATCTCCCTGTGGAATCACGTGATGATTGAGGTGGGCGCGGCCAGTCCGCCGCTACCAGCCCGCCAGCTGCACGCCCATGCCCACCGCGGCGCCCCCGCCGGCGTCCTGGGCCACCAGCGGCGCCACGGACAGGTTCATCCCGGCCACCTCGATGCCGGCGGGCGCCGGGGGGGCTGCCTCGACGCTCTTGCCCCGCATGTACAGGGCCACCGAGGAGAGCACGATGTTCAGCGTGGCTGCGCCCAGCTGGGTCGCGCCAAACGCCTGGCCGAATTCGAAGTCGTGGTACAGGGCCAGGTTCGTCACACCAGCTGCGAGGTTGAGGCCGCCGAACACATAGCTCGAGACGATCCACCCCTTGGAGGGCTTCTCCGACTTGCCCATGGAGACCCCGGTGCCGATTCCGGTCACCGCAGAGCCGACCAGCACGAGCCCCTGTGTCAGCGGGATCATGATGACCATCATCATCGCATCATCAGGAGAGTCGGCCTCGGCAACCCTGGGGGTGATGAGGAGCGCTGCGGTCAGGGCGACGATTATCAGATTCTTCATCATTTTCTTTCTCCTGTTCAGATGTGGACGGCCTACCAGCCAGTGAGTTGCAGCCCCATGCCGACCGCAGGGCCGCCAGCAACGGACGGCGCCACCAGCGGCGACACGGACAGGTTCATCCCGGCCACCTCCACCCCGGCGGGCGGCGGCAGCTCGGCAGCGCGGCCGCGCCGGGCCAGGGCGACGGAAGAGAGGATGATGTTCAGGCTGGCGGCTGTGAGCTGCGCCGCGCCCATGGCCATGCTCCACTCGAACTCCTCGTGCATGGCGAGGTTGGCGATGCCCCCGGCGAGGTTGAGGCCGCCGAGCACATAGCTGGAGATGAGCCAGCCCCTGGACGGGCGCTCGTGGACCCCGATGGACACGCCGGTGCCGATGCCGGTGACCACCGAGCCTGCCATGGCCGCTGCCTGGCCCAGCTGGAGCGCGAAGAACCAGGCGGGCGGCTCGGCAGGAGACTCGGCCCTGGACTCGGTGGGGATGAAGAGGAGCGCTGCGACCATGACCGCCACGAAGATTTTCTTTGTCATTTGCCACCTCCTGGTTGATGCCTCCTCAATTTGCAGGGCCTGTGCCAGCCAGAGCGCGGGCCGTATGTCGTTGAAATAAAACACTATATTCAGATATGCCGTATTCGACCGGGCTGCCCTGGCAAGTTCTTGCGCGGAGTTTGGCAAGTTCTTGCCAGGATCAAGGCGCCAGGCAATTTATTGCCAGAGCCATGGCCAACCCCCCATACTCGGATCCGGGCGCCCGCCTGGCGCCCGGGAGAACGCCCATGGGCAAGGACGACCGGGACAGGACCAGCGCGGGCACCGCGCAGCTGTCGGACAGGGGCACGGCGGAGCAGCTGCGCTCCCTGTACGGCAAGGTGCTGGACAGCAAGAAGCGCGCGTCGTTACTGATCTACCATCGGGACGGGGCGGAGGTGGTGCCGCTGAAGCCCGGCTGCCCCATCACCGTTGGCCGCTCCAGCCAGGCCGACTTGACGGTGCGCGACCCGAGCCTCTCCCGTCAGCACGCCCGCGTGGAGCTGGTGGGCGATGAGATCTGGCTCCAGGATCTCGGCTCCACCAACGGCACGCGGGTCAACGGCGAGCCGGCCACAAGGTCCCGGGTCCGCCCGGGCGACGACATCGTCATCGGCGCGGTGCCGGCGTTCATCCATGCGCTCAGCTCCATGGAGCTCGGGCTGTACGGCCTGGACAGCCATGACGCCTTCGTCGATGCGCTGGAGCAGGAGCTGGTCCGCATGGCGGACACCGGCCGCTCCCTGGCCATGGTGCTGGTCCAGGAGCAAAAAGGAGGCCGCGGGCTGGAGCTGTGGAGCCCACGGGTCCGGGCGCTGCTGCGCTCCTTCCACCGCATGGCGCTCTACAGCCCCGACACGGTGGAGATCTGTCTGCCCGACTGCGACGAGCCGGCTGCCCGTGAGCTGTGCCGCAGGGTGGTGGAAGAGTCCCGGCCCGGCGAGCCGCGGCTGTTGTGCGGGGTGGCCCTCTACCCCCAGGCCGGCGGCGGCGCGCTGGAGCTGCTGGAGGCCGCGAGCCAGGCCGCGCGGCGGGCGACCCCGGGGAGCCCGGTGGCGCTGGCCGCCTCACGCGGCCGCCGGACCCTGAGCCCGGGCTACGAGGGCGGCCGCAGCGCGACCGTGGTGCGCAGCCCGGCCATGCGGTCGCTGTACGCCACCGTGGACAAGGTCGCCGGCGCGCGGGTGCCGGTGCTCATCCTCGGCGAGACCGGCACCGGCAAGGAGGTCATCGCCCGGGCCCTGCACGATCGCGGGCCCGGCCAGGACGCGCCCATGTGCTGCGTCAACTGCGGCGCCATCCCGGCGGAGCTGGTGGAGAGCACCCTGTTCGGCCATGAGCGGGGGGCGTTCTCCGGCGCGGTGAAGCGCGCCGCGGGGGTGTTCGAGACCGCCCACGGGGGCACGGTGCTGCTGGACGAGCTGGGCGAGCTGCCCGCCCAGGCCCAGGCCGCGCTGCTGCGCGTGCTGGAGACGGGCAAGATCACCCGGGTCGGTTCGCCCCATGAGATCCCGGTGGATGTCCGCGTCATCGCGGCGACCCACCGCGACCTGGAGGCCATGTGCGACGAGGGGCTGTTCCGCCGCGACCTGCTCTACCGGCTCAACGTGGTCTGCCTCGAGGTGCCGCCGCTGCGCGAGCGCCCGGAGGAGCTCATCCCGCTGGCCGAGCTCTTCCTGGATCGCGCCAACAGGGCCAACGGCCGGGATGTGCGCGAGATCTCCGGCGACGCCCGGCAGGTGCTGACCGCCCACCTGTGGCCCGGCAACGTGCGCGAGCTGAAGAACGCCATCGAGCGGGCCACGGTGATCTCTGACGGCCAGACCATACAGGTGGACGATCTGCCCCGGGGCCTGGCGGCTGCCCGGTCCGAGCCAGAGGCCGTACCTGCCCCGGCCCCCGCTCCTGGCCCGGCTCCCGCTCCTGCCCCCGAGGAGCCTGGCAACCTCAAGGAGCAGGTCAAGCAGTACGAGGCGATGCTGATCCGCGGCGCGCTGGAGCGCTGCGGCTGGAACACCCGGCAGGCGGCCGAGCAGCTGGGCCTGCCCCTGCGCACGCTGAACCACAAGGTGAAGCAGCACGGCATCGTGCGGCCCGGCGGGGACGGACCATGATCGGCCGGCGCATCGGCAACTACGTGCTGCAGGACAAGCTCGGCGCGGGGGGCATGGGAGAGGTGTACCTGGCGGAGCACCCGGACATCGGTCGCCGGGTGGCGATCAAGGTGCTCGCAGCCCGCATGACCGGCGACAGGCGCATGGCCGAGCGGTTCTTCCTCGAGGCGCGCGCCATCGCCAACGTCAAGCACCCCAACATCATCGAGATCTACGACTTCGGGCGCACGGACGACGACCGGCTGTACTACGTGATGGAGGCGCTGGAGGGGACCGATCTGGCCTCCCTGATGCAGAAGAAGGTGCTCTTCTCGCCCCAGCAGGTGGCGGTGTACCTGCGCCAGATCTGCGGCGCCCTGGAGGCTGCCCATGCCGCCAAGGTGATCCACCGGGATCTGAAGCCGGAGAACATCTTCGTGCTCTCCAGCGGCGGCGAGCAGCAGATAAAGATCCTCGACTTCGGGCTGGTCAAGCTGCTGGAGAACCCGGAGGGGGAGAACCTGACCGAGACCGGGGTGATCCTCGGCTCGCCCAAGACCATCTCCCCCGAGCAGGCCACCGGCATGATCAACATGATCGGCCCGCGCACCGACCTCTACTCGCTGGGGGTGATCCTGTACTGGATGCTGGCGGGCAAGCCGCCGCTGACCGGGGACACGCCGGTGGCGCTGATGGCCAGGCACATCACCTGCGCGCCCAGGCCGCTGCACGAGACCAACGCCAGCATCCCGGAAGCCCTCGCCGCGGTGATCCACCAGTGCCTGGAGAAGGACCCCGAGGACCGGCCACCGTCCGCGGCGGCGCTGCGGGAGCGGTATGACGAGGCGCTGGACAGGGCCGAGGCCGACGGCCTGCTGGACACCGTGGCCACCCATGTCTCCAATGTCCAGGCCGAGGCCGAGGCGGCGGCCGAGGCCGAGGAAACCGGGAGCGCCCACACCCTGGAGGCGCCCTCCGAGTCCAGCGACACCCTGGGCAAGGCGAGCGGGCAGTTGCGCCCGGGTGAAGCCCCGGCCACCGCACGCGCCGGAACATTCCGGTGGGTCGCTCTGGGGCTGGTGGTTGCCCTGGGCGGCGCTGGCCTCGCCACCCTGTGGACCGACCGGGCCCCGGACCATGGCCCGCACGCGGCGCCCGACAGCGGCGCTGCCGGCGCCCTGGCCCGACCCCCTGCCCCGCCGGACAGCGGCACCCCGGACCAGTCCGGGACGCCCGACGCCGCGCGGGCGGCACCCGACGCGGCGCCCGCTGTGCTCGTGCGGATAAAGGGGGCGCCCCGGGGCGCGAAGGTGATCCGGGTGGACACCGGGGAGCGCATCGCCACCCTGCCCGGGCCGGTGCGCCTCCCCCGGTCAGAGACGCCGATCAAGCTGCGGATCCAGCTGCGCGGCTACCAGCCAGCGACCCGGACCGTGGTGCCCTCCGCCCCCCGCACCGTGACCGTCACGCTCAAGCGCAAGTGGCGCGCCCCCGGCTCGGAGCTGCCGGGAAACCCGTTCACCAAACCCTGACCTGCATCTCGGGGTTCACACGCCGGACCGTTGCGGGCTACCATCCGCCCCGGACATGACGGTCCCAAAGAGGTCTCCAAACCATGTATGACGTTGCGGTTATTGGCGGAGGCGTCATCGGCTGCGCCATCGCCCGCGAGCTGTCCCGCTTCAACCTGCGCATCGTGCTCATCGAGCGCTGCGCCGAGGTGGGCTTCGGCACCACCAAGACCAACAGCGGCATCATCCACCCAGGGCACCACAGCCCTGCCGACACGCTCAAGGGACAGCTGGCCGTGCGCGGCAACGCCATGTTCGACGAGCTGCACCAGGAGCTGAACTTCGGCTTCCGGCGCATCGGCGAGGTGCTCGTGGCGCGCAGCAAGGATGAGCTGCCGGTGCTGGAGCACCTGCTGAAGCAGGGGCAGGACAAGGGCGTACCGGGGCTGGAGATCTGGGACCGCAAGCGCCTGCGCCGGGAAGAGCCGAACCTGTCGCACCGGCTGGTGGGCGGCCTGTTCGCGCCCTCCGCCGGAGTGATCAACCCGTACGAGTTCGCCTTCGCGCTCATCGAAAACGCCGTGGCCAACGGCGTGGAGCTGCTGGAGGACGCGCCGGTGGACGGCATCCAGCGGCTCGACGGGGGCGGCTTCACCCTCTCCATCCCGGGCGCCACCCTCGACGCGCGCTTCATCATCAACGCGGCCGGGGTCTTCTCGGACCGGGTGGCCAACATGCTCGGCCTGCGCGACTTCTCCATTCACCCGCGCAAGGGCGAGGAGTACATGCTCGACAAGCGGCTGCAGGGGCTGGTGCAGCGGCTGGTCTTCCCGGTGCCGACGCCCAAGTCCAAGGGCACGCTGATCATCCCAACCTTCGACGGCACGCTGATGGTGGGCCCCACCGCCGACGACACCGACGATCGGTACGATCTGTCCACCTCCACCGACGGCGCCGAGCGGGTGTTCGGCTTCGTGCGGGAGATCTGCCCCGCCATCAGCAGCCGGGACGTGATCACCGAGTTCGCCGGGCTGCGGGCTGTGAGCGACACCAACGACTTCATCATCGGCCCCACCTCGGTCAAGGGCTTCATCAACGTGGCGGGCATCCAGTCGCCGGGGCTCACGGCGTCGCCGGCAATCGCCGAGTACGTGCGGGACATCCTGGCCGACGAGGGGCTGGCCCTGGAGCCGAAGCTCAACTTCCGGCGCTACGTCCAGGGGCCGCCGCGCTTCGCCGCCATGGACCTGGAGCAGCGCCAGCGCGCCATCGCGAGCAACCCGCTGTTCGCCCGGGTGGTGTGCCGCTGCGAGCTGGTGACCGAGGCGGAGATCCACCACGCCATCGACCACGGGGCGCGCACCCTGGACGGCATCAAGTTCCGCTCCCGCGCCGGCATGGGCCGCTGCCAGGGCGGGTTCTGCACCTCGCGCTGCATGGAGATCCTGACCCGGCGGCACCGCACCGAGCTGACCGCGGTGACCAAGCGCGGCGGGGGCTCGTGGCTGGTCACGCCCATGGAGAACGAGCAACACCCGGGCGAAGGCAGCCAGGGGGGTGACGCATGATCGGGCGCGTGCAGAGCAGCTACGACGTGGTGATCATCGGCGGCGGCCCGGCGGGCATGGGCGCTGCCGTCGGCGCGCGGGAGTCGGGGGCCGAGCGGGTGCTGATGCTGGACCGCGAGCCGGAGATCGGCGGCATCCTTCTGCAGTGCATCCACCAGGGCTTCGGCCTGCACTACTTCAAGGAGGAGCTCACCGGCCCGGAGTACGCGGAGCGGTTCCTGACCCAGACGGTGGAGCAGGACGTGGACCTGCTCACCGGCGCCTACGTCTCGGGCGTGGCCGTGGACTCCCGCGGTACCAAGAGCGTGCGCATCATGAGCGAGGAGCGCGGGCTGCTCACCGTGGACACCCGCTCCGTGGTGCTGGCCATGGGGTGCCGCGAGCGCACCCGGGGCTCGATCCAGATCCCGGGCACCCGCCCGTCGGGCGTGCTCACCGCTGGCCTGGCGCAGAAGTTCGTCAACATGATGGGCGTGCTGCCAGGCAAGCGGGTGGCGATCCTCGGCTCCGGCGACATCGGGCTGATCATGGCACGGCGCCTGGCCCTGGAGGGGTGCGAGGTGGTGGGGGTCTACGAGCTGATGCCCCACTCCAACGGCCTGACCCGCAACGTGGTGCAGTGCCTGGACGACTTCGGCATCCCGCT
>CAZEFW010000087.1:0-10902 GCA_964511535.1 uncultured Myxococcales bacterium
CCGCTCACCCCGAGGCCGCCAGGCGGATGGCCGCGGCCCTCGAGGCGTTCGAGACGAGGTTCCCCGCGCGGCCCGCGGTGCGCGCCAGCGACAAGATCCCGAGGGCCACCCGGCGCAAGCTGGAGGCGCTGGGCTACATCAAATGACGCGCATCAAGTGACGCGCTGATGGGGCCGTCACGGCGGCGGCCTCAGCAACTTGCGGGGCAGCCGCGCCCCTTCCAGCCGCGCGTGGGACAGGTAGGCGGTCTCGGCGCGAGCCCGGGTCAGGTCGAGCCCGCGCAGGTCGGCGTGCTCGAACTTGGTCTCCAGCAGCAGCGCGTTGTCCAGCCGGGCGCCGCGCAGGTCGGCGTGGTCCAGCCGGCTCCAGCGCAGCACCGCCCCGCGCAGATCAGCCCGCAGGATCTGTGCGTCCTCCATCACCGCGCCGCTGAGCTCTGCCCTGCGCAGGTCAGCGCCCTGCAGCTGTCCTTGCTCCAGGCGCGCCCACACCAGGCACGCGCGGCCCAGGTTCGCGCCCTGCAGGTTGGCCCGGGTGAGCTTCGCCCCGGTGAGGCGCGCGCTGAACAGGTCCGCGCCCTTCAGGTCGAGGGTCTGCAGCTCCAGGAAGCTCAGGTCAGCGCAGCGCAGCGAGGCCCCCGCCGCGGCCCGCTGCTTGACCTGCGCGGCGGTCATCCGGGTCAGCGCACCGCAGCTCGGCGCCGGAGACCAGCTCTCGGCATGCCGCCAGCGGGTGGCCGGCGACACCACCCGCGCCAGCCGCTCCAGCGAGAGCTCTCCCCGGGTGAGCAGCAGCCCGAGGCAGGCCAGCGCCAGCAGCAACCGCAGCACGGCCCGCGGCGTGTGCGAGACGCGAGCGCTGAGCTCGCCGAGGATCCGCGCCAGCGCCGCGGCCATCACCAGGGCCACGCCGGCCGCCAGGAAGTACCCCCGCCAGTGGGCGCCTCGGGTGGGCGCGGCCAGCTCCTGGGGCAGGGTCAGGCCGCCCCAGATCAAGACGAACAGCGTCAGCAGGCCGAACACGCCGAGCCGGCGCTCGGCCGAGACGATCTGCGCGACCCCCGGCGCCGCCACCAGGCAGAGCAGGAGCACCAGGGCCCAGCCCGGCACCGCCGACCCGGCGTCCACGCCGAAGAAGGGCTGCAGCAAGGTGTTGTTCAGCCGCATCTTCAGCAGCTCGACGGCCGCCGCGCCGAGGCTGTCGGGCCCCACCTCCTGGCTGGCGGCGGCCATGCCCTTCTGGAAGATCGCCTCCCAGTTGACCGTCACGAACCGCGCCAGCACCAGGCCGAACAGGCCGTAGCGCAGGGCCCCCCGCGCCAGCGCCCGCAGGCTGGCGCGGCCCGGCCGCCGCGAGGACAGCTCCAGCGCCCCGATGAACACCGGCAGCAGCAGCGCGAAGGTGTGCGAGTAGAGCGCGCCGTGGTACGCCGCCGCCGACAGCGCCCACGGCCAGAGCCAGCCCGTGCGCAGGTGCACCAGAGCAAGGGCCACGGCCAGCAGGCTGAAGAACGTCACCACCAGGTAGGCCAACGCCGACAGCCACTGCATGGTGTACATCTGCGTGCAGAGCAGGAGCAGCCCCGCCAGCAGCGCCCCGCCCCACCACGCCTCCGGGCGGCATCCCGGCCGGGTCCAGAGCTGCCGCCCCAGCAGCAAATAGATCCAGAACAGCAGGTAGGCGCAGCCCACGTGCAACGCCACCCCGATGGCGCGGTAGCCGAGGAGCTGCTCGCCGAAGTAGTGCAGCCCGAAGTCGTGCAGCAGGTAGCGCGAGGTGACCCGGATGCTAGAGCCGTACATCTTGCCGAGGATCCACTGGGCGTCCTCGGCGGTGATCCCCTGAAAGATCAGGTCGAGGTGGCGCACCAGGCCCACCAGGATGAACAGGGCGAGCACGCCGAGGGCCGCCGCCGCGCCGGTCAGCACGCGCCGCCAGTCCACCCCCGCCAGCGGCGGCTCCGCGCGCGACCTGCCGTCGCCCCGGGTCATCGCCAGTCCTCGATGGTGACCTGGCCCAGCTCGAAGGTGCCCTCCCCCTCAACGCCATGCACCACGATGCGGTCCACCCCTTTCTGCGCGTCGGTGCCGGCCAGGTCCAGCTCGTACTTGAACAGGCCGATGGGCACCGCGCGCGGGCCGAGGTAGAACCGGTGCACCAGCCGGTCGCCGCGCCAGAGCGAGACGCGATGGATCATGGCGTTGCGCAGCCCGATGGTCAGCGCGTACATCGGCTTCGGCGCGCCGAGCGTGATGGTCACCTGCTCGCGGAAGCGGAACCCCTCGGCCAGGTGAGAGAACGGCCCGGGCGGCAGCTTCGCCTGCACCTGGTCCAGGGTCAGCTCCAGCAGCTCCGGCCCGCCGGCCCGCAGAACGCCCCCGACGGATCGCTCCTCGGGGGCCGCCGGCCCGGAGTCCCACAACGCCATGAGCACCACCAGCGCCATGAACACCCCCGCGGCCACCAGCCGCTGGCGCCCCTGCAGCCGGTCCAGCGCGCCCGGGCCGGCCTGCTCCCGGCGGCCAGGGTGCCGCCTCAGCTCGCGCATGAGCCGCCGCAGCTCGCGCCGCGCCGCCAGCCGTCCGGCCAGCCCCTGCCCCCGCGCCAGGCGGCGGGTCAGCTGCTCCGCGCCGCGCTCGTCGGCCTGCTCCGGCGCCTCGTCTCGCAGCAGCCGCAGCCCGCGCCGCGCGTGCTCGGCCGCCTGAACGGGCAGGCCGGACTGCAGGCAGACCAGGGCGCCGTCGGCCTCGGCGGCCGCCGCGCGCCAGTCGCTGGCCACGCCTTGTCGGGGCGCCCCGGTCATGGCGCGCCTCCCTTCCACCGGGCGTCCTCGAGCCGCTGGCGGATCTCGTCCTCGGTCAGGCCGCGCATGCGGATGTTGTACAGAAACGTGCCCACCAGCACCGCGCCCTTGAGCCGCGCCTCGGTCAGGTCAGCCAGCCCGAGGTTGGCGCCGGTGAGGTTGACCCCGCGCAGGTCGGCCCCCCGGAGGCTCGCCTTGTCCAGGGCTGCGAACCCGAGGCTGGCGCCGCTCAGCCGCGCGCCGTCCAGGGCAGCCATGCTCAGCCTCGCGCCGGTGAGGTCGGCGCCTGAAAGGTCCAGCCCGCGCAGGTCGCGCTCGGACAGGTCCAGGCCCGACAGGTCCCGGCAGGTCAGGGTGCCGCGGTTGTTGAGCGCCTCCTCCAGCTCCACGATGCTGGTTGGCACCAGCGCGGCGCAGCGCCGGTGTGGGTCCCAGGTGTAGGCGCTCTTGAGCGACAGCTCGCCTGACAGCAGCGCGGCCAGGTTCCCGCGCAGGCTGGTGTCCGCGGCCAGCCACGCGCCGAAGCACCCGGCCAGCGCCGCGCCCATCACCACCGCGACGGCGCGGCGGTTCAGCCGGCGCACCAGCAGATCGAACCCCCACGCCAGCGCCGCCCCGCCCACCAGGCAGAGCCCGGCGGCGTTGTGGTAGTAGCGCCACCCCTGCTGGTCGTCGTAGCCCACCAGCAGGGTCTGGTGAAACGTCATCCCGCTCCAGCCCCAGACGAACAGCAGCCCCACCAGGCAGAGCCCGGCGCGCCGCCGCAGCGCCAGCGTCCACAGCCCCCCGAGCAGCAACAGCAGCAGCGCGGCGCCCGTGACCAGGCGGTCCGCGCTCCAGTGCAGGTCGGGCCCCGGGAAGCTGACGGGCAGCAGCCGCGCCAGCACGGCAGAGCGCTGCACGAAGGTCACCGCGGCGATCTCCAGGTAGTTGGCGAAGTGCAGCAGGTCGACGCCCAGCACCTCCGGATCGATGAGGTGGCGCGCCGCCCGCGACGGCGACAGCCGGTTGGCGGTGAGCCCGGTGGAGAGCTGGGTGGCGAACAGCCACAGGGGCAGCAGGTGCAGGGCGTAGCGCCAGACCAGGTTCCAGCGCGGGACCGGCACGGCGAAGGACCGGCGCCGGCACAGCTCCAGCGCGGCGATGAACAGCGGCAGGCCCAGGGCGTAGCTGTGAGACAGCAGCGCCGCGGCCGCGCACAGCACCCCGAGCACCCATCGCCAGGTGCCGCCGCGCTCCAGGTAGGCCAGCGAGAGCGTCACCGTCAGCAAACCGAACAGGCAGAACAGCTGATACGACATGCCCGACAGGAACGTCAGGCTGCCCGCCTGGTGGGACGCGAAGGCGATGGAGGCCAGGCCCGCGCCGGCCACCACGGGCCACCGGCCGGCACGCAGCCCCGTGCGCATGCACCGGGCCACGGTCAGCAGCGTCGCGTACAGCGCCGCCGCGGTGAGCAGGTGCAGCAGCAGCGCGAACAGGTAGTACCCCTCCACCCGGTAGGTGAACAGGGGCATGAGCAGCCGGTGCATCAGCAGCACCTGGAGCACCCGGCTGCGGTAGCCGGGGAAGCTGCCGCGCAGCCACTCGCCGTCCTCGTAGTCCAGCTCGGTGTGGATCAGGGGCAGGTGCAGGCCGAGGGCCACCAGCGTCACGGCCCCGAGCACCAGGGCGTGGGGCCAGGCGCGGGCTGCGACGGCGATGTATGGGCGTAAGGCCAGCACGACTGTCACCACCGTAGCGAATCACCCCGGGGTACACGGAACAAAAAACAGAAAACCAAAAACAAAATATGAGGCGACGAGGGCCGCGGCCGATGCTGGAACTGGAGATGAGTGTGCATCGTGGTAATACTGTTCGGTGCCAATGAAGGTTGACCCAAAACGCCGGCGGATGCTGCGCCTGACCTTCACCGAGCTCGAGGCGGGGCGCTCGTTGTACATGGACGGGCTGCTGGAACAGGCCGCGCTGCACATCGTGCGCGGCTGGCGCACCCTGGCCTACCTCGACGCCGTGGAGCAGGGCGAGCAGCCCGAGGACCTGGGCGCCATCGCCCTCGGGTCCGGCTCGCTGCCGGTGGGCAAGCTCATCGCCAAGGACCCCCGCGGGTGGGAGGAGAGCCTCGCGGCGCTGGAGGAGCTGGCCACGCTGAGCGGCGCGCCCGGCCAGCGCCAGCCCACCACGGGGGGGCGCAAGGCGCGCAACCAGCTTCGCCAGCACATCGCCAGGCAGCTCAACCTGCTCGACCTGGCCTACAACGGGCTGCTCTGGCGCGAGCGCACCGCCGCCATCCCGGGCTTCTGGCTGGCCCGGCGCTACGGGCTGCCCCTGATGGTGGTGGTGGCCTTCGCCGCGGTGAGCTTCGCCATCTACACCCTGCACACCGCCGAGGACCAGGTGGAGCAGCAGGCGGCCGACGGCCAGGATCCGCCGGCCGACGGCGAGCCGGCCCCCGCGGACGGTCCCGCGACACCGCCGCCGCCTCCCACGACCAAAAACCTGACGGTGAAGCTCGCCGAGCTGGCCACGGTCAAGACCAACGGCACGCCGTGGAACGCCGAGGGGAACAAGCTGTTCTCGCGCTGGATCAAGGTCCAGCTGCCCGCGCCTTCCAGCGCCGGCACGGTGGAGCTGTCGGTGGACAACAACGATGTCTACGAGCTGCGGTTCCTCAACCAGGACAAACAGGTCGGGCTGGTGCGGCTGGAGCCCGCCACCGAGGACCACGGCCTGTATGTCTCCCAGGTCAAGGTGCCCGCGGCGGCCCAAAAGGCGCGCTACGATCTGATCGAAGTCTCGGTGGTGATGGGCGACAACTTCTACTCCCTGGGTCACCTGGTCCTCAAGGAGTGATCCCACTTTCTGCGATGTTTTGCCCTTGACACGAAGAGGCCTCCCGCTATAACTGACTGACAGTCAGTCAGGAAGAGCGTTCAGGAGGCGTCACCAGGTGCCACGCACATCAAAGCAACCGGAAGAGCGACGGCGAGAGCTGGAAGCCGCCGCCGCGAAGCTCTTCTCTGACAAGGGGTACGCGGACACCTCGGTCAGCGACATCGTCAAGGCCGTGGGCGTGGCCCAGGGCACCTTTTATTATCACTTCAAGTCCAAGGACGAGGTGCTCGAGGCGGTGGTGGAGCGGATCATCCGCGGCCTGGCCGAAGAGGTCCAGCGCACGGTGGAGGACGAGAGCCTGGAGCAGGCCGACCGGCTGGATCGGGTGCTGGCGCTGCTGCTGTCGGCCATGCTGGACAACCGGCAGCTCATCTCGCTGGTGCAGCACCCCGGCAACATGGTGCTCAACGAGCGCATGCGCCAGCGGCTGGTCACGCGGCTGGAGCCGGCGCTGCTGCAGCTGGTGCGGGACGGCGCCCGCCACGGCGCGTTCGACGTGCCCCACGCCGACGAGGCGGCGGACCTGCTGCTGGCCACGGTGGTGGCGGTGGCGCGCCTGGGGCTCCCCGGGCGCAAGCCCGCCGCCCTGGCGAGGCTGCGGGAGACGGTGGCGCTGTTCGCCCACCGCGCCCTGGGGGTTTGAGATGCTCAACAAGTTCAACACGAACATCGGAGGATAAGCAGATGGCAGAGGTTACAGGCGGCGAGATCATCGCCAGGATGCTCGAGGCAGAAGGCGTCGAGCGCTTCTTCGGCATCATGGACGGGACCTACCTCGAGTTGTGCAAGGCCATGGTGGCCCACGACATCGAGCTGGTCACCCCGCGGCACGAGACCACGGCCGCCCACATGGCCGGGGCGTACGCGCGCTTCAGCGGCAAGCTCGGGGTCTGCATCGCGTCCAACGGCCCGGGCGTGGCCAACATCCTGTCCGGCGTCGCGGTGGAGAACGCCGAGGGGAACCGGGTGCTGCTGATCACCTCATCCCGCCGGCCGCAGATCTCCAACCCGGACCGGGGCGGCGCCTACCAGTGCTTCGACCAGATCGGGGTCATCGGCGCCATGTCCAAGTGGTCCGGCACCGCGGCCACCTTCGACCGGATCCCTGAGCAGCTGCGTCGGGCCCTGCGCCACTGCTACCAGGGCCGGCCCGGCGTGGTGCACCTGGACATCCCCGAGACGCTGATGAACGGCAAGACCGAGGAGCCGTCGCTGCCCCTGCCCCACCAGTACCGGCGGGTGGATCCGATCCCCGCCTCCCCCGGCCAGGTGGCCGCCGCGGCGCGGCTGCTGCGGGACGCGCGGCTGCCCATCATCCATGCCGGCAGCGGCGTGATCCATTGCGGCGCCTTCGAGGAGCTCGGCCTGCTGGCGCGCCTGCTGCACGCGCCGGTGACCACGTCGTGGTGCGCCCGGGGGGTGCTGCCCGAGACCTCGGAGCTGGCCTGGCCCATGCACATGATCGAGGCGGTCAACAGCGTGCGCAACGCGTCGGACTGCGTGCTGGTGCTCGGCTCCCGGCTGGGCGAGACCGACTGGTGGGGCAAGGCGCCCTACTGGGCCCAGCCCGACGAGCAGCGGCTGATCCACGTGGACATCGACGAGCAGGTCCTGGGCCAGAACCGCCCGGCCGACCTGGCCGTGCAGGCCGACGCGCGGCTCTTCTTGCAGGCGCTGGTCACCGAGCTGCAGCGCACCGGCGAGGTGGGCGACGTGGCGGCGCGGCGCAAGGAGGCGTTCGACCTGTCGCGGGACAAGGAGGCGTTCCAGGCCAAGCTGGACGAGAAGCTGGACGACCGCGAGGCGCCCATGCTCACCGCCCACGTGGGCGCCGTGTGCCGCGAGGTGTTCGACAACGACGCGGTGGCGGTGTTCGACGGCGGCAACACCGCGGTGTGGGGCAACTTCTACCACCAGGCGCGCGTGCCGAACACGCAGATCTCCACCCACCACATGGGGCACCTCGGCGCCGGCCTCGGCCAGGCCCTGGGCGCCGCGGTGGCGCGGCCGGACCGGCAGGTCTACTGCATCATCGGCGACGGGGCCTTCGGCTTCCACCCCCAGGAGATCGAGACCGCGGTGCGCCACGGGCTGAAGGTGATCTGGCTGGTGGTGTGCGACAGACAGTGGGGCATGGTCAAGATGACCCAGAGCATGGCCGCGCGGCCGCTCAAGATGATCCTGCTCAAGAGCCTCGACCCGGAGGAGACCATCAACGCCGATCTGGGCGAGGTGGCCTGGGACCAGGTGGCCCGGGCCATGGGCGCCCACGGCGAGCGCGTCAGCCACCCCGACGAGCTGCGGCCCGCCCTCGAGCGGTGCCTCGCCGCCGACAACGCTGCGGTGGTGCACGTGGACGTGGACCCGAAGAAGCACATGTGGGCCCCCGGCCTGATGTACTTCAAGGACATGCACCAGGAACCCGAAGGTTAGCGCGCCGCTTCACCCCGCAGCGTCCCGCAGGGTCGCAAGGACAGGCGCGCTCCCCCGGAGGGCTCACGGGCAAAAGGGGGCGGCGACAGAGGGACCGAATACAAGAGCTGATATCCAATGAACCCGGCAGCCATCGACACCATCCAGCTGAACTTCAACGCGGGGAGCCTGCTGGCGCTCAACGTCACCATCGCGCTGATGATGCTCGGCATGGCGCTGGACATCCGGGGGGCGGACTTCCGCCGGGTGCTCACCGCGCCCCGCGCCCCGGGCATCGGCCTGGCCGCGCAGTTCGTCATGCTGCCCGCGCTCACCTTCCTGCTCACCCTGGCCCTGCGCCCGCACCCGTCGCTGGCCCTGGGCATGATGCTGGTGGCCTCCTGCCCCGGCGGCAACCTGTCCAACGTCATGACCTACCTGGCAGGGGGCAACGCGGCCCTGTCGGTGAGCATGACCGCGGTGTCCACCGCGGCGGCGGTGGTGATGACCCCGCTGAACCTCTCGGTCTGGGGCAACCTGAACCCCGCCACCGCGTCCATCATGCAGCAGGTCCACCTCGATCCGCTGCTGGTGTTCCGCAACATCCTGTTGATCCTGGGGCTGCCCCTGGGGCTCGGAATGCTGCTGGCGCGACGCTTCCCGGGCCTGGCCGCGCGCATCCGTAAGCCGTTCAAGATCATCTCGGTGGCGGTGTTCATCGCCTTCGTCAGCGGGGCGCTGCTGGCCAACTGGTCCAACTTCATGCAGGCCATCGGCCTGGTGGTGTTCGCCGTGATGCTGCACAACGCCCTGGCCATCAGCCTCGGCTACGGGGCCGGGCGGCTGGCGCGGCTGGCGCCGCGGGACACCCGCGCCGTGGCCATCGAGGTGGGGCTGCAGAACTCGGCCCTCGGCCTGGTGCTGGTCTTCGACTTCTTCGGCGGCCTCGGGGGCATGGCCGTCATCACCGCCTGGTGGGGCGTGTGGCACATCATCTCGGGACTGGCGATCTCCACCTTCTGGTCGCGGCGTCCCCTGGAGCAACCATGACAGAGGCAACCAACGGACAGAGCAGCCTCGGCGACGAGCCGATCCTGGTGACCGGCGCCGACGGCTACATCGGCCGGGCCGTGGTCCAGGCCCTGGCCCAGCGCACCGGCGAGCGGGTGGTGGTGGCGGCGGACGTGCGCGAGGTGCCGCCGGAGCGGCAGCGGCCGGGGGTGACATACGCCACCTGCGACATCCGCGACCGCGAGGCCCTCGAGGCGCTGGTGCGCGAGCACGGAATCAAGGTGGCGGTCCACCTGGCCGCGGTGGTCAGCCCCGGGCCTGACGCCGACCGCGAGTTCCTGCACGCGGTGGAGGTGGGCGGCACCGAGAACCTGCTGGCGGCCTGCGTGGCCGCCGGCGCCCGGCAGGTGATCATCACCTCCAGCGGGGCGGCCTATGGCTACCACGCCGACAACAACGCCTGGCTCACCGAGGATGACCCGATCCGCGGCAACCCGGAGTTCCCCTACTCGGATCACAAGCGCCAGGTGGAAGAGCTGCTGGCCCGCTACCGCGAGCAGCACCCGGAGCTCGGGCAGCTGATCTTCCGCCCCGGCACCATCCTCGGCGCCACCGCGCAGAACCAGATCACCGACCTGTTCGACAAGCCGTACGTCATCGGCCTGCTCGGGGTGGCAAGCCCCTTCGTGCTGATCTGGGACCAGGACGTGGTGCGCGCCATCCTGCGCGGCATCCGCACCGGCGCCACCGGCATCTTCAACCTGGCCGGCGACGGCGTGCTGACCATGAAGCAGATGGCCCGCATCATGGGCAAGCCGTACGTGCCGATCCCGGTGCCGCTGGTGGCCACCGGGCTGCGCCTGGGCAAGCGCTTCGGCCTGACCCAGTACGGCCCGGAGCAGCTCGGGTTTTTGCGGTACCGCCCGGTGCTGCACAACCGGCTGCTCAAGGAGGAGTTCGGCTTCACCCCGCGCAAGTCCACGCGCCAGGTGTTCAACTACTTCCTCGAGGCGCGGCAGCATGCCTAGGCGATACGCGGGGAAGGTGGCGCTGATCACCGGCGCGGCGGGGGGGTTAGGCCGGGCCCTGTGCGCGCGCTACGCGGCCGAAGGGGCGCGGCTGGCGCTGCTCGACCTGGACGCTGCCGGGCTGGGGTCGCTGGCGGCGGAGCTGTCCGCCTCCGGCGCCGAGGCGCTGGCGCTGCCGGGGGACATCACCGACGAGGCGTACTGCAGCGATGCGGTGGCCCGGGCCGCGGCGCTCTTCGGCGGGGTGGACCTGCTGATCAACAACGCAGGGCTCACCGCGCGCAGCGCCTTCGGTGACACCGACGCGGGGGTGTTCCGCAAGGTGATGGAGGTCAACTACTTCGGCGCGCTGCACTGCACCCGGGCGGCCCTGCCCTGGCTGCTCGAGCGACGGGGACAGGTCATCGCCATCAGCTCGGTGGCCGGGGTGGCGCCGCTGTACGGGCGCACCGCCTACGCGGCGAGCAAGCACGCCATGGTGGGCCTGTTCTCCACCCTGCGCGCCGAGATGCTGGAGCACGGCGTGAGCGTCACCGTGGCCTGCCCGGGGTTCATCGACACCGGCTTTTCAGCCAACGCCCTGGACGGCGACGGCAGCGTCACCGCGCACCCGCAGTCGAAGGTGGGCGGCACGGCCAGCGCCGAGCAGGTGGCCGAGCAGATCTACCGCGCCGCGCGGCGAGACCAGGCGCTGCTGGTGCTCTCGGCCGCGGGGCAGGTCAGCCGGCTGCTCGGCGCCCTGGCGCCGGGGCT
>CAZEFW010000087.1:11002-37571 GCA_964511535.1 uncultured Myxococcales bacterium
CCCGCGATCCAGGTGGCGCCGAACACGATGGCGCCGGGCACGATGAACGACCTGCTGCGCAGGCGCTTGGGCTGCGGGCCGGTGTCCTCCTTGATCACCACGCGCCGGGGCTTGGCCTCGTCCGAGGGCGGCGGCGGCGGCGCCATGTCGGCGAACTCCGGCAGGGCGCGCATGGGCAGCCAGCCGGCCATGCCCTTGCGCCACACCTTGCTGCCTGGATCGAGCCTGCCGTCCAGGACCAGCTGGCGGATGCCGGCCGTGGTCACCGGGCCCAGCTTGGCGCCGTCCTTGATGTAGAACCACAGCGCATCCGGCTCCGGGGCCGGCGCCGAGGCGCCCTCTGCAGGCGGCGCGGGCGTGCCGAGGGACGGGTCGTCCGGCGTGGCGCTGTGGCTGTCGGTCTTGCCCGGCGCGGGCTGCGCCAGGGCTGGACCGGCCGCCAGGAGCAGCCCGACAAAGAGAGCCACCGGGGCGATGGCCATGTGTCTGCGGAGGCGTGCGAGGTACATGGGACCGTATCTCCTGTGTGGATTGACCAGCATAGTACCGCATTTTTGCATCCGACCATAAACCTGCCGTGTGACGCGGCGCACAGCGTCGCGGCCTTCGGCGCCGCGCGCCGAATTGCAGTGATCTGCACTTGCAAGGAGCCTTTGACATGACCCGAATGACACCATCCGAGGCCCTGGTTGAGACCCTGGTCGCCGAGGGCGTGACCCTGGCGTTTGGCATCGTGGGCAGCGCCTACATGGACGCCCTCGACCTGTTCCCCGCTGCCGGGATTCGATTCGTCTCGGTGGCCCATGAACAGGCCGCGGCCCACGCCGCAGACGGCCTGGCCCGGGTCACAGGCAAGCCGCAGATCTGCATCGCCCAGAACGGGCCCGGCGCCGCAAACTTCGTCTCGGCGGTGACCGCCGCCTACTGGGCGCACTCGCCGGTGGTGGCCATCACCCCGGAGACCGGCTCCCTCGGCATCGGCACCGGGGGCTTCCAGGAGCTGGACCAGATGCCCTGGTTTCAGGCCTGCACCAGGTACCAGGTGAGGGTCAACCGCCCCGAGCGCATGGCCGAGCTGGCGCGGCGGGCGTTCTTCATGGCCAAGGCCGAGATGGGGCCGACCCAGCTGAACATCCCGCGGGACTACTTCTACGGCGAGGCGGATTACGAGGTCTACCCGTCGGAGGATGTGACCCGGGGCGCGGGCGACGCTGCCACCGTGGCCCGCGCCGCCGAGCTGCTGGCCGGGGCCAAATACCCGGTGATCCTGTCGGGCGGCGGCGTGTCCCAGGCCGGCGCCATGGATCAGGTGATCTCCCTGGCCGAGCGCCTCACCGCGCCGGTGGTCAACACCTACCTGCACAACGACAGCTTCCCCAAGGGGCACCCGCTGGCCGTGGGCCCCATCGGCTACTGCGGCTCCAAGGCGGCCATGCGCACCATCAGCCGGGCCGACGTGGTGCTGGCGCTCGGGACGCGGCTCGGCCCCTTCGGCACCCTGCCCCAGTACGACATGAGCTACTGGCCCGAGCAGGCCACCATCATCCAGGTGGACGCGGACCACGCCCAGCTCGGCCTGACGCGTCGCGTGGACCTGCCCCTGTGCGCCGACGCCAGGCTGTTCGCCGCCGCGCTGCTCGAGCGGCTCGGGCCCGGCGGCGGCGAGATGGCCCCGGAGCGGCTGGCGGAGCTGGCCAGCGAGCGGGAGACCTGGCAGGCGGAGCTGGACCGCTGGGCGGCGGGGCCGTCGGCGCGCATGCACCCGCGGCGCTTTTTGCAGGAGCTGGCGGCGGCCGTGCCGGACGACGCCGTGGTCACCACCGACGTGGGCAACACCTGCTCCATGTGCAACAGCTACTTCGGCGGCACCGGGGGCAGGCAGTTCCTCGGGCCCATGAGCTGGGGCAACTGCGGCATCGCCTACGGCGTGGCCATGGGCGCCCGGCTCGGCTCGGGCGACCGGCCGGTGTTCGCGCTGCAGGGCGATGGCGCCTACGGCATCAGCGGCCTGTCGGAGGTGATGACCGCCGTGCGCGAGGAGATCCCGGTCATCGCCGTGGTGTTCAACAACGACCAGTGGGGCGCCGAGAAGAAGAACCAGATCGACTACTACGAGGACCGCTACGTGGGCACCAACCTGGCGAACCCCGACTTCGCGCAGCTGGCCAGGGACATGGGCGCCGAGGGCTACCGCGTGGACGCCCCCGACCAGGTGGGCGACGCCGTGCAGGCGGCCCTGCGCAGCGGCAAGCCGGCGGTCATCGACGCCGTCATCGACGGCGCGGCCGAGGTCCTGGCCGAACCCTTCCGCCGCGACGCCCTGAAGATGCCCGTCCGCTTCCTCGACAAATACAAGCACCTCGCCGCCAAATAAAATGTCAAGTAGGGGGGTCAGACCCCTACACTTGACATTTTATCGATGCGCCCCCCACAAAGTGTCAAGTAGGGGGGTCAGACCCCTACACTTGACATTTTATTGAGGGAGCATCGGCGTTCGTTGTCATCGGCAACGTGGCTTGTGCAACATGTCGCGCTTCGGCGCCCCGCCGGGGTTGCTTTCTTCAATGATTCTCGATGCAACATCCATGGTCCGGTCCTTGCTTTCCGCCCTTGGCGAACCTTGGAGATGAGATCATGAAGACCATATATATATCCGTTGGGTGCATCGTGCTGATGATCGGCTGTGGCGGCGTCGAGCCGCCCGCGCCAGAAGCAGTGGCCAGCCGCGCGCCAGCCGTGGGCAAGGCGGACGGCGCGGACCGCGCGGACATGGCCTGCACCATCATGCTGCGCAGCGCCGGCCGCAAGATGGGCGACAAGGGCTGGCAGACCCGGTGCGACGCTGCCGGCGCCTGCACCTATGTCTGGGAGGGCATCGTCGAGGTGGCCGACAGCGCCAGCGGCACGGTCCACGCGCTGTACCGCCCGGGCGGCGGCGGCACCTGGTACCGGGTGGACGCCGCGCTCACCACCGGCGCCCTGCCCGGCTTCAAGCGCTACAAGTTCACCATGCACCAGCACCTATTCGGCCCTGGCCCCAACGGCGAGGACCCCTCGGGCAAGCAGGTGGAGCTGATCCCGTACCTCGCGCCCGAGGGCGGGGGCAGGCTGTTCGACCACAACCGCCTGGCCGATCCGCTGGCCAGCTACAAGCTGACCCAGAAGACTGGCTACGGGATCCAGTACGACGGCGTGACCTGCAAGTCGGTCTTCGGCCGCCTCACCTTCTCGAAAGACTGGAGCGAACACCAGTCCGCGCCCCTGCGCCAGGGCGGCTACATGGTGATCAACTACAGCCTCGACCGGCTGACCAAGTGCCGCGGCACGCACAACGGCCACCCGGCCTGGGACGTCGTGGCCAACGTCAAGTTCAGCCCGGGGGGGCAGCTGGTCACCGGCAGCGTGCGCCAGCTGGCCGCGCCCACCGGCGTGCCCACCAACAACGCGTCGAGCAAGGACCTGACAATCAAGATCCCCAAGGGCGCCACCTCGGCGGCCATCTGGTTTCGCAACCACTCCGGGGCGGGCAGCTCGTGCCAGACCTGGGACTCCAACTTCAACAAGAACTACCGCTACGACATCTGGCCAGCGGCGGACCACCCGCGATGCGCAGGGGTGCAGCGCTGGAAGACCCAGCACAGCGACATGCCCTACCGCGCCGACGAGCACTGCCTGAGCTACGACGTGGACAGCCACCACACCGCGAGCTATTGCGAGCTGTATGTCAGCGGCGTGGGCCAGGGCTACATGGCCCACTACGGCATCCCCCAGGGCTGGTACGAGGCGTACGTCAAGGTGGGCAGCCAGTACGGCACCCTGCTGGGCGTGGGCATGTGGACCCGGTACTACCAGGCGACCACGGGCAAGACCGGCGAGCGCATCACCATGGGCCGCAAGCACTCGGGCTCCACCTGGCAGACCGGGTTCATCCACGTCAAGACCGCCCACTACTCGGGCAGCTACAGCTACCAGGTCAAGGCCATGGCGTTCTTCGTCGACGTGCGCCGACCGTCGGGCAAGGTGGTGCGCCTGTGGCAGAGCCGCAGAGGCAGCAACTACACCACGGCCGACGCCTTCTCCCTGCCCACCTCCACCAAGAGCATCCCGTACGGCAACATCAAGTACGCCAACCCCGGCTCGGGGATCTTCGACCAGAAGCGCACCTGCGGCGGGTAGGCGCGCCTCAAACCCCTGACGCCAGGACCGCGATGATCGTGCCGTGGGCCGCGGCGGCCGCAACCAGGCCCAGCCGCTGGCGCAGCAGCCCACACAGGATCCCCTCGGCCAGGGTGAAGATGAGCAACGGGGCGCCGAGCCCGGTGACCGCGCTGGCCAGGAACACATGCCCCAGGGCGAAGGCGAGCCCGGAGCCGAGGGCTGCGTGCAGCGGCGCCATCTGCCCCTCCAGCAGCCCCTGCAGGTATCCCCGAAACAGCAGCTCCTCGTACAGGTTTCCGGCGTAAGCCAGCAACAGCACGCCCGCCAGGGTGAGCGGCCCGTGCAGGGCGCCCAGGGGCTGGGCCATCAGGGGGCGCGTCACCACCAGGGCCGCCAACGCCAGCGCGGCGCCGGCCCCGACGCCCCAGGCCACGGCCCTCCCCCGGGGCGCCAGCTCCCAGCGCACAACCGCCCGCAGCGTCGGCTCCATGGCCTGCATCAGGGCCACCAGCCCCAGCGAGCCCAGGGCCAGCGCCACCAGCACCCCGGGCCGCGGCACGAAGGCAACCTCAAACCTCCCGGGGCTGCCGAGGCTCCACAGCCCTGCCGGGGTCATGCTGTCGCGCACCACGATGAACAGGGTGATCCAGAGCAGCAGCCGCGCCCATGAGGCGCGCCGGGGGCACAGCGCCAGGGCCACGCCGATGAGCGCAGCCGCCGGCGCCACCCGCAGGGCGTGGTCGAGCAGAAGCTCCATCAGCCCAGGTTAGCACCCGCGCGCGGGGGCGCAGGGCGATGGGGTATCATCGTTCGGTACCAACAACCTGCGGGAGAGAGCGATGAGCGAACAGGACGGGCCGAGGATCATCGTCGGGCTGGAGCGGGTGCTCTACCTGGCGGCCACCGAGCCAGAGTTCAGGGAGGCGCTCGAGCAGGACGCCGAGGAGGCCATCGCCCGGCGCGGCCTGGCGCTGGGCGACTCCGAGCTGGCCATGCTGCGCGCCGTGCCGCCCGACCAGCTGCGGGCCAACATCCGGGGGCTCGACATATCGGACGACAACCTGCAGCGCCGCACCTTCCTGCGGGCCGTGGCCGCCAGCGCCGCGACCGTGACCTCGGTGGCCGCGCTGACCGGCTGCGACGACGAGGACAAGCAGCCCAGGGTAGATACCGGCATACGCGCCGACGGCGGCCCCGACCTCGCCGCCAGCATGGGCATCAAGCCCGACATGCCGGGGGCGGACCAGAAGGTCAAGGTGCCGGATCACGGCCCGGCCCCCACCGGGATCCGCCCGGGGGGCTGACCTCCGCCGCGCGCGCCCCCGGACCGCCAGCATGAAGGTCCTGCACTTCCGCAACAAGCTGTCGCTGCCCGCCGCCCTGGCCGTGACGGTGGGCGCGGTCATCGGCGTGGGGATCTTCGTCATCGTCGGCCCCATCGGCGCCAAGTGCGGCGGCACCATGCCCCTGGCCTTCGCCCTGGCCGCGCTGCCCGCCCTGTTCGGCGCGCTGGTCTCGGTGGCCCTGGGCGGCACCATCCCGGCCGACGGCGGCGGCTTCTTCTACACCCGGGCGCTCATCGGCGACCGCACCGCCGTGGCGGCCAGCGCGCTGATCACCTTCGGCGCCCTTGGGGCCATGGGCGCCGTGTCCGTGGGCGTGGCCGATTACCTGCGCGTCTACTTCCCCCACGCGCCGCGCTGGCTGCTGGCCGGCGCGCTGGTGCTGCTGAGCTACGGCATCAACCGCGCGGGCATCATGGCCAGCTCCTGGTTTCAGCTGGCCACCGTGGCGCAGCTGCTGTCGGCGCTGCTGGTGGTGGTGGCCGCGGGCGCGACCCGCGGCGCCACGCCGGATCTCACGGCCGCCCCCCCCGCCGGCTGGGGCCTGGGCGGCTTCTCCGGCGGCGCCATCCTCGCCGCGCTGGCCTACGTGGGCTTCAACATCATCGGCGAGCTGGGCGACGAGGTGGTGGAGCCGCGCCGCACCATCCCCGTGGCCATCGCCGGCGGCATGGGGCTGATCATCTTCTTCTACGTGGGCGCGGCGTGGGTCACGGCCGGCAACCTCACCCCCGCGCAGATGGGCGCCTCCCCCGCGGCCCTGCGCGACGCGGCCCTGCTCTTCCTGCCGGCCTGGTTCTCTCATTACATGACCCTGGCCGCGCTGACCGGCGCCGTCACCTCCATCAACGCCGTGTTCCTCGCCGTGCCGCGCGAGCTGGTCGCCCTGGCCGGCGCGGGCTACCTGCCGCCAGCGCTGCGGCGCTTCGACGAGCGGCGCCAGACCTTCACCGCCAGCCTGAAGGTGGTGCTGGTCCTCGGCCTCGCCGTGGTGCTCGCCAACCGCGACGTGGACTTCTACGGCGTGGTCACCGTGGTGGGCCTGATGCTGCTCAACGCTCTGGTGGGCGTCGGCGCCTTCCGCCTGCACGCGCGCTTCCCGCAGCAGGTGGCCGCGGCGCGCTTCCCGATCCGGCGCTGGTGGCTATGGCCCTGCGCGCTGCTCACCGTGATCTTCTCGGCAGGCTTCAGCCTCGTGGGCGCGCTGGAGGTCCCCGCGGTGGGCGGCCTCACGGCGGCCCTGCTGTTGCTCGCCTGGGTCGTCACCGCGCGCCGCGGCTGGCGAGCCTGATCAGCAGCCGCCCTTTTTGATGTAGCCCCAGCACAGGGACGTACCCTTGGCCTTGTTGCACCAGGTGCAGCCGCCCGCGCTCCCGATGGCCGAGCCGCCGCCGCAGTAGTTGACCTTGCCGCACTTGTGGCCCGTCACCTTGCAGTTGTAGTTCTTGGTCGACTTGGTGCAGGTCAGCGTGGTGTTGCCCGCCGGGTAGTAGCACTTGATGGCGCAGCCGCCCCAGGTGGTGTAGCAGGACTTGCAGCCCACGAAGCCCTTGTCCGGCTTGGGCAGCGGCAGGTCCGGTGGCGGCGGCGGCAGGTCCGGCGGCGGCAGCTTTTTATCCGGCTTGGGCAGCGCCTTGTCCGGCGGCGGCAGCGGCAGGTCCGGCGGCGGCGGCGCCTTGTCCGGCGGCGGCAGCGCCTTGTCCGGCGGCGGTAGCGCCTTGTCCAGCGGCGGCGGCAGATCGGTCAGGGGGCCGGTCCTGTCCAGCTTGCCTCCGCCGGGCAGGTCCAGGATCACTGCCCAGTCCACCGGCGGCGCCCCCCGGTCCACCCCGGCCATGTCCTGCTGCGTCGCCCGGTCCGTCCCCCGGTCACTCGCACCGCCAACATCCTGCGCGCCGGCACCGTCCGCCCCCCCGCGCGTCAGGTCATGGGGGCAGCCGCCGGCCACGGCCAGCGCCAGGGTCGCCGCGCCCACCAACATCAGCTGACCTGCAGGTCGCCCGCTCATGCCCACATTATACGGCCATCGGGCCAAGTCCGCGGGCCAACCATCCACGATAGAATGGGCGCCATGCCCACAGACCGCAGCGGACAGCATGGCGGCGCGCGCCGCGCCCGATTCCTCCACCGCTTCCGCGCCGATCCGGTCACCCATGTCATCGCGGCCTACGCCATGCTCGGCGGCCTCGCCTTCTTGCTGATGCAGACCGGCAAGCTGCTCGATCCCGTCGCAGCCGAGGCCGAGATGAGGGCCATGCCGTTCGGGCTGTTCGACTGGGGCTTCGTCTGGGCCGACACCCTGGTGCCCGCGCCGCTGCTGCTGCTGGGCGGCGCCCTGGTGATGCTGGGGCGCCAGCGGCCCGGCCGGCTGCTGGTCTTCGGCGGCATGGCGGTCAACCTGTACGCCATGCTCTTTTTCTACTTCGGCTTCCAGGCGACAGCCTTCGAGGTCAGCAGCGGCGAGATGATCGGCAACGCGGTGCTGACCCTGCTGTGCGTCGCCTCCATGATCTGGCTCGTGGCCACGCGGCCCCGGCCACCAGCCTGAGCGCGCGCCGCGGGGCAACTCTGCCCCCTCACCGTGGTATATCTACCAGCAAGATGGACCCCAGCGAACTGGACTCCCCCAACGTCGATCGATATGTCATCGACGAGTACCTGGCCGAGGGCGGCATGGGGGCCATCTTCCTGGGCAAGAAGCTGGGGCTCGAAGGGTTCGAGAAGCAGGTGGTGCTCAAGCAGCTGCTGCCCGAGTTCACCAGCCAGCGCGAGTTCATCGACCTCTTCCTGCGCGAGGCCAAGCTGTCGGCCAGCCTGGACCACGCCAACATCGTGCACACCCTCGACCTGGTGGCCGCCGGCGAGGACTACTTCATCGTCATGGAGTATGTCCGCGGCGGGGACCTGCGCACCCTGCTTCGCCGCATCAAGCAGCGCGGCCGCCGCCTCTGCCCGGCCGGCGCCCTGTTCATCGCCCGCGAGGTGCTCAGCGCCCTGGCATACGCCCACGAGAAGCACGGCCCCGACGGCCAGCACCTGGGGCTGATCCACCGGGACATCTCGCCGAGCAACATCATGCTCTCGGTGGCCGGGGAGGTGAAGCTCACCGACTTCGGCATCGCCAAGGCCGCCACCCACAAGTCGGTGTTCTACCGGGTCAAGGGCAAGGTGGGCTACATGTCCCCCGAGCAGGCCTACGGCGACAAGCCGCTGGACCAGCGCTCGGACCTCTACTCCCTGGCCGTGGCGCTGTACGAGATGCTCGCCGGCGAGCGCCTCTTCGTGGCCGACATGCTCAGCACGCCGGAGCAGATCTACCGCCAGCCGGTGCGCCCGCTGGAGGATCAGCCCGGCATGCCGCCCGGCACCGACGCGCTGCTCAACGTGGCCCTCGGCAACGACCCCGATCACCGCTTCCAGACCGCGCTGGAGTTTCAGGACGCCCTGGTGAAGCTCGCCTTCGACAGCGCGCTGCTCTTCTCGTCCCGGGATCTGGCCGATCACCTCAGGGAGCTGTGCGGCGAGGACCCCTCCTCCTGGGGCCTGGAGGTCAAGGAGACCACCGGCGGCCCCGGCACCGAGCTGCTCGACGAGCAGGAGGCGGCCCACAACCCGCTGGATGAGGGGCAGTCGCAGTTCAGCGGCGTGGCCTTCACCAGCGTCTTTTCGGCCGAGATGGCCGAGCAGCTCGGCGTGCAGGCCGCCCCGGAGACCCTCGACCCGGGCGATGATGATCCCACCCGGCACATCGACCTGAGCTCCGCCGACCAGCCCGCGCCCGAGCCCACGCGCAACATCGGCCGCCCCGTCGCGCCCCATGCGGCTGCGCCCGCGCCCACGCCGCCGCCGCAGGCCCCCCGCCCCCGTCAACGCCCGGGCAGCGCCTCGGGCGCCTCTCCCCCCGCCCTGACGGCGCAGGTCTCGCCAATGCCGCCCATCCGCCCCGAGGGCGCCGAGCAGCGCCGCCCGCTGAGCCACTACCTGGTCCTGCTCGGGCTGCTGGTGGCGGCCCTGGGCGTGGCGCTCATGGCTGGCCTCAGCGGCCCGGACCTGTCGTCATCGGCGCCGCCGGCCCAGGTGAACACCCCCCTGCCCGTGGCCACCCCGGCGGTGGAGCCGGTGGCAGCGCCCGACCCGGACGTGGAGAGCGAGGCCCTGGACGATCCCGCCGACCCGCCCCTGTTGCCCGCCGGCTTCCCTGACCAGGGCGCCCCGACGCCGCCCGACCAGGGCGAGGCCCAGCTCACCCTGAGCGTCAAGTCCACCCCCGCCGGGGCCGAGGTCACCCTCGACAGCGTGTTCCAGTGCCGCACCCCGTGCGCCGTCAAGAACCTCGACCCGAGCCGGGTGATGCTGCTGAGCGTCCGCCTCGAGGGGCACCGCCCCTGGTCCGCCATGGTGGACATGGCCGACCGCGCCGAGGTCCAGCTCAGCCCCTACCTGTCGCGGTCGGCGGACCAGGCCGCCGTCGGGCACCTGGAGGTGACGACCCCCACGCCGAGCGACCTGTACATCGACGGCAAGCAGGTGGGGCATGTCTCCAGCCAGGGCAGCATGGCCTTGCCCCCGGGCGAGTACGAGGTGGCCCTGTCCCACCCTCGAAAGACTCGCCGACCGCGGCACCTCGTGCGGATCGAGGTTGGGAAGACGACCAGCTTGAGCGATAATTTCTAGCGGCGTGAGTTCAAAGATCTACATCTGCGGCGAAGGGTACGAGGTGGACAACAAGGTCGTCACCTGGATGGACGACGACCCGAGCAGCTTCAGCGCGTACGCCACCCACCACTACAAGAACCCGGGAAAGATCTTCCCCTCCAGCCCAGCGCCGGGGCTGGGCAGCCGAAAGTCTCGCTTCCGCAACCGGCGCCAGCTGGGCAACATCGACCGCCAGGGCAAGGCCGAGCGGCTGCGTCGGCTCAAGGGCGTGGTCAAGCAGTTCGTGGTTCACCTCGACGGGCTGCGCACAGCGGCCGAGTGCTTCCGGGTGCTGCACAACGAGCGCGGGCTGTCGGTGCACTTCATGGTGGACGGCGAGGGGGTGATCTACCAGACCCTCGACCTGATGCACTGCGCGTTCCACGCCGCGGGCGTCAACGAGATCTCCGTGGGGGTCGAGCTGCAGAACCGCGGCGACGCGCGGCGCTTCCCCGCCTTCTACCGCGACGACTCGCGCCAGAAAGTGACCTGCACCGTGCACGGCCACCAGTTCCTCGCCTGGGACTTCACCGAGGCCCAGTACCAGGCGATGATCAAGCTGAGCAAGACCGTGGCCCGGGTGCTGGACCTGCCCCTCGCCTCCCCCCAGCAGGGAGGATCGTTGATGTGGGGCGCCCTGCCCAACCCGCGCGCCTTCCGCGGCTTCATCGGCCACTACCACATCTCACGCAACAAGTGGGACCCCGGGCCGTTCGACTTCCGCCGCCTCTTTCGCGGCGTCTCGTCCAAGGTCACCTTCCCCCTGAGCCCGGCCCACGCCTACCGCGCCGACAGCGACGCCGAGGTGCGCCGCAAGTACCACGCCGACGCCGAGCGGCACATCTCCCTGAGCGAGGACAATACGCGGCTGCGCGCCCACTTCCCGGTGGGGCCCCTGGGCAGCTCCCGCCTGTGGCACAGCGGGATCCACCTGATGACCGACGAGGGCAAGCCGCTCTTCGCGCCGCTGATGGGGGAGATCGTCGCGGCCCGCATCGGCGCCCCTTGCCCGGTGGGCAGCTGCAACTTCGTGCTGACCAGGCACAAGCTGTTCTCCCGGCGCAAGGAGCTGGCGGTGTTCAGCCTGATGTTCCACCTGGCGCCCGAGCAGGACACCCAGGACAGCCTGAACACGCCGCCCTGGATGGTGCGTTCGCGCAAGAAGCCATGGCGCGCGAAGCTGATGAAGGGTGAGATCGCGCTGATGAACGAGCCGGTGCGTGAGGGGGAGGTGCTGGGCCATGTGGGCAAGGCCGGACCGGCAGGCGAGCGGCACCCCCAGGTGCACTTCGCCTTCTTCTCGGCTCAGGAGCTGGGCCAGGAGCTGGATCCAACCCACTGGGTGGTGGTGGAGAGCGATGGCAAGAGCCGGCTGTGCGAGGATCCAGCGATCCTCTCCATGATCGACCGGCCCCACGCCGGCAAGCGTCGCGACGGCCGGCTGTCCCGCCGCGAGCTGAGCCGCTTCTTCCTGTCAGAGCCCCGGCGCGCCGATCTGCGACAGATGGCCGTGCGTTGCAGAGCGGAGTGGACCTCGGGCGACTGGGAGGCGGACCTGTCAAACGCCGGCGATTTCGCGGCCCTGGATCCGGCTCAACGGCGACGACTCATCGCCCAGCAGGTCACCCCGACCCTGTGGTGGACGCCGGCCGTAGCGCGTCACGCCGGCCTGCCCCGCGACGGCGTGGTCTACGCTTATCACCCGGTGGGCTTCCTGCTCTGGTTCCGCGATCTGGTCAAGCGCATGGCCTCCCAGCAGGCTGTGGAGCTGACCGACGCGTCCAAGTACCGCTACGATCCTGGATCCGACCGGTTCAACCTCGACGGCGACTCACAGGGCGATATGGTCGACGAGGAGGATCACTTCTCGGGTGACGCGGGCAAAAAGCTGAGCCTTGAAGATCTGGTGGAGGGCTACCCGGATGAAGAGTGACCGGCAGCGACCGAAGGACCGTAAAAAGAGCGAGGAGCCGAAGGACCCCACCCGGCGCGCGCTGCTGGTGACGACGGCGGCGGCCTGCGGCGCCGCTGCCCTGTCCCCCGGGGAGGAAGAGGACGGGCAGGACACCGAGCGGAAATCAAAGATCCGCTGGATCGGGCACCGCTGACCATCACCTTCTTTGGTGTTGCTCGCGTCGACTACCTGACTTAACCTATCCGCTGCTCTCAGACATTCAAGGACTCGAACGAGGAGGACGGACCATGGCCGAAGTTGCCTACCTGAAGCTCACCAACAAGAAGAGTGGTAGCCAGATCAAGGGCGGGTGCATTGAGAAGGACAACAAGGAGATGATCGAGGTGCAGGGCTTCGAGCATACCATCACGGTGCCGACCCATCGCCAGACCGGCGCGGCCACCGGCGAGACCATGCACGGTCCGCTGGTCATCGTGAAGCCCCTCGATCGCGCCTCCCCGCTGCTGCAGCTGGCGCTCAACGAGCACAACGAGCTCGAGGGTGAGATTCACTTCTACCGCACCCGCGACGGCAAGCGGACCTGGTGGTACACGCTCAAGTTCTACGACGCGCGCCTGGTTGAGGTCCGGACCTTCAAGGAGCTGGCCATGGAGGGCGGCGACAAGCCCGACCTGGAGCAGCTGCAGTTCCGCTACAGGAAGATCGCCTGGTCTCACAAGGAAGCCAACACCGAGTCCGAGGCCGACTGGCTGCAGAAGGGCTAAGGCCCCGACGCGGCGCCCCTGCTGAGGCGGCGGGCGCCGCACGGATATGACCACCACACGTACCCTGCTCCGGCGCCTCGAGAACCCGCGCGACGGCGACAGTCGAGATCTACCCAGCGATCCGGACAAGGTGCTCGGCTCCATCCAGCGCCACCTGCAGCTGATGCTCAACACGCGCCAGGGCAACGCGCTGACCGTGCCCGACTTCGGGACCGTCGACTTCTCCGAGGTGACCAAGGGCTTCCAGACCACCCACCGGTTCCAGGAGGAGCTGCGCCGCTGCATCGAGCGGTACGAGCCCCGGCTTCGCAATGTCCAGGTCCAGTTCCACGAAGAGGAGGACCGCCCCTTCACCCTGCACTTCAGCATCGCCGCCACCCTCGTCATGGACGACGAGGAGCGCCCCACCTCGTTCCGCAGCATCATCGACCCGAGCGGCGAGGTGAAGGTGGCCAAGGGGCGGTAGGGCTCGCTTCGCTCGCCAGGCTTCGGGCTTCAGGCTTCAGGCTTCAGGTTGGATGGTCGGGCTCGCTTCGCTCGCCGCTTGAAGCTTGAGGCTTGGGGCTTGAGGTCCTAGTCTAACGGTTCATGGCCACCACTGACCGCCCCTATTATCGCGACCAGCTCAACTTCCTGCGGGAGGGTGGGCTGGCCATGGCGCGCGCTCACCCGCGCGACGCGGACATGCTGGCCAAGGGTCTGGATGACCCGGACGTGGAGCGCCTGCTCGAGGGCATCGCCTACTTCGTCGGCAAGATCACCGAGAAGCAGGTGCAGAACCTGTCGCAGCTGTGCCAGTTCCTGTTCGACATCCTGTTCCCCCACTACCTCTGCCCGGTGCCGGCCACGGCGGTGGTGGAGTTCGCCCCGGCCAAGTGGCCCGAGACCGTGCCCCGCGGCACCGCCATCGACTCCGTCCCGATCCGGGGCACCTCGTGCAGTTTCCGCACCGCCTACGACGTGGAGGTGGGCCCGGTGAGCGTGGAGCATGTGGCGTGGAACCGCACCGCCGCCGGCGGGCAGCTCGCCGTGGAGCTGGGCGGCTTCGCGGCTCACATGGAGCACGGCGCCCCCCAGGAGGACCGCGTCCGCCTCCACCTGCACGGGGACCCCAAGAACAACGCCATCCTGTATCACTGGCTCTGCACCCACCTCGAGGAGATCGAGGTGACCGCCGCCGCGGGCCACTTCATCGACGCCGAGGAGCCGCTGTCGCTGCACCCGGTGGGCTTCGCCGACGACGAGGCGCTCTTCCCGTATCCCCTGGGCAGCTTCGCCGGGTTCCGGCTGCTGCAGGAGTACTTCACCCTGCCGGCCAAGTTCCTGTTCCTCGACCTGCGCGGGCTCTGGGCCGCCCTGACCGCACGGGGTGAGGACGAGGTGCCCGACCGGGTCACCGTGCACTTCAACCTGAAGCTCGACCGCTCCCGCAACCTGATGGTGAGCAAGCAGCATGTGCGCACCGGCTGCACCCCGGTGGTCAACATCTTCGAGCAGCAGGCCGACCCGGTCAAACGCTCGCCGGCCAAGGCCGAGTTCCCGCTGCGCCCCTCCGGCTTCCACCGCCACCGCGAGATCTACCGGGTGCTCGACGTGTACGGACATGGCCCCGACGGCTGGGCTCACTACCCCGTGCTCAGCGAGGTGGAGCTAGAGAAGCGCGGCGCCTCTGCCCAGGTGTTTCGGCGCTCGGGCGCTGACGGTCGGGTTGACAGCTACGTCTACCTCACCGATCCCCAGGACGCGCTGCCCCCGTCTCACCAGACGCTGCTGGTGGACCTGCTCTGCTCCAACGGCTGGCTCGCGTCCGGCCTGCAGGTGGGAGATCTGAACCGGCCCCAGAGCCCCTATGACAGCCTGTCTTGCCGCAACATCACCAAGGTCACCCCGTCGGCGCCCGTGCCCATGGGCGAGGAGCTGCGCCAGCGCCTGGTGAGCCACCTGGCCCTGACCCAGCTCGACCTGGCCTCGCACCAGGGGCTGTACGAGTCGATCAACCTGTACAACCCCAAGGCGCTCATCGACCAGCAGGCCCGCTGGGCGCACCAGCTGATCCTCGACGGGCTGCTGCGCGTGCGCTCGGAGGAGGTGATGACCCTGGAGCCGAACGAGGCGCTGCCAGTGCGCGGGCGCTCCACGCTGGTGGAGCTCGGCGAGGGCACCTTCGACAGCGAGGGGGATCTTTACTTGTTCGGCTGCGTGCTCAACGAGCTCGTGGCGCTGCAGACACCCATTAACTGGTACTCTGAGTTCAGCATCCGCTGGACCAAGACCAAGGCCCTGTACCAATGGCCCAAGAGGCTGGGAAGAGAAACACTGACCGTCTGAGCTTCCTGCTCGAAAAGGGCCGGGAGTTCTCCTTCTACCAGGCGGTGCGCTGGCTCGAGCGGCTCAGCCCGGGATCGCCGCGGCTGGGGCACGAGGGCCCTGCCGAGGCCGAGCCCCTGCGGCTGCGCCCGTCCACCTCCCTGGCCTTCCCCGCCACCGACCTGGAGGAGGTGGCGCCCCAGCAGTTCTCGGACAAGATCCAGGTCACCACCACCTTCTTCGGGCTGTACGGCTCGGACACGCCGCTGCCATACGCGTACTCCGAACGCATGGCCCAGAACGCGTCGGAACATTTCGGCCGGCGGGTGCGCGCCTTCCTCGACATCTTCCACCACCGCCTGCTGTCGCTGCTCTACCGCTCGTGGGAGAAGTACCGTCCGGACGCCACCGTGGAGGAGCGCATCGACCCGCTCTTCTCCCGGGCGCTGTCCTTCGTCGGCTTCTCCCGGGACCTCGGGCTCGGCGGCGAGACCCTGCCCCGCCTGAGCGAGATCCGGCTCAAGGTGCTGCGCCACCGCTCCGCCCCGGGCCTGCGCTTTTTGCTGCAGAAGCGGCTCGGCTACCCGGTGGATATCGAGCAGCTGGTCACGCGGACCGTGCCGATCCCCGGGGACCAGCTCTCGCGGCTGGGCGAGGCCAACTGCGAGCTCGGCTCGAGCCTCGTGGCGGGCCGGCGCATCCGCGACTGCAACAAGATCCGCATCCAGGTGGAGGCCGACGACTTCTCCATGTTCTCGCGGCTGCTGCCGGGCAAGGCCGACTTCAACGACATCCAGGAGGTGATGGGCTCCTACCTGCACGACGAGACGGACCATGACGTGGAGGTGAGGCTGGCGTCGGAGAAGATCCCCCGCTGGGAGTTGGGAAGCGGCGCGCTCGCCCTGGGCGAAAGCATGTGGGTCGGGCAGCCGAGAGAGGACGCGGTGCTCAGGTGGTCGGGGTAGCGGGGCCGCTGCGCGGCCCGGGCATCAGGCTTCAGGTTTGATTGCCCCGGCCTCAACACTCTCCCCTGAAGTCTGAAGCCTGAAGTCTGAAGCCAGCCGCGCGAAGCGCGGCTTATCGGCGGCGGCGGATCACCAGCAGGCCTAGCAGCAGCATCAGGGCGAGGCCGGCGCCGTCGGTGGTGTCGCTCACCTCGCAGCTGCAGCCGCGGCCGGGGGTCTCGGAGCCGGGGTCCACCGGGTTGGGCAGCACGATGCTGTCGGTGGAGGGCACGCCAGCGCCGTCGGTGGCCGGGGGCGCGCCGGCGTCGGCGGCGGGTACGTTCAGGTCAGGCTGCACCAGGGGCTTGTCCTTGATGGTGACGCTGATGCCGCCCACGGTGGTGTAGTTGCCGGTGTTCAGCGGCAGCACGTAGTAGGTGCCCCCGGGCACCAGCTTCGCCTTGCCAGTCTTGTCGTTGATGCTCAGCACGATGGAGCCGGCGGTGGTGTCCTTGACATGGTCGTACTGGGGACCGACGTAGTCGTAGCCCACCTCCTTGTTCAGCCGCACGTAGGCGCCCATACCCCCGCCCCAGCCGTGGGTCTTCTGCACGTAGATGGTCAGCGACTCGGCGGTCTTGGGCACCTCGATCTTGTACTGGAACGGACCCGGCACCGCCTTGAGGGTGGGCGAGATGGAGCGGCCGTAGATGTAAAAGGAGCGGGCCTGGGCGGGCTGCAGCGGCACGATGCGGGTGCAGGTGTCCACCCCGCGCTTCTTGAGCTCGACGTCCATCTTGGACGCCATGGTGGGGTCCTTGGCCTTGAGCGTGGTGGAGAGCAGCTTGGCCGCGTCAGTGAAACCGGCGTTCTTGGCCAGGCCAGCCATGACGGTGTAGACGGCCGCCTCGAAGGTGTCGATGTCGGTGCCGGTGAGGGCGGAGCGGAAGGCCCAAACCGCGCGGCCCCAGATCAGCCCGTCGTGGTGCGACTCACCCGACAGGTAGCCAGGGCAGGTGGCGTTGCCGCTGAGGTTGCGGATGCCGGTGGACTTCATGTAGTCGCCCACCACCGGGTCGCCGGCCAGGAACGAGGAGAAGATGTCGGCGAAGCCCTCGTTGAGCGCCGCCGGCGTGGCGTTGAAGCCGAGGCTGTCGATGGCGATGGAGAGGTTCGAGGTCTCGCGCACCGCCGAGTGGGTGAACTCGTGGTAGACGACATCGCCGTCGTAGGCGAAGTCCTTGGACCCCTGGCCGAACACCAGGTCGCCGGTGCCGTCGCCGTTGAGGTCGCCGAAGAAGGCGTTGCTCATGCCCTTCTTCTGGCCGTTCTGGACCCCGTGCAGGTTGACGATGACGTCGATGCCGGTCTTGCCCTGGCGCTTGAAGCCGAAGGTCTTGTTCATCCAGCGGTGGAAGATGTCCACGTGGTAGTAGGCGTTGACCTCGGCGAACGGATCGTCGAACTTGCCCTCGTCGGCCTTGTAGATGAAGTCGCCGTTGGTGTCGGGCTTCGCGTGGTTCTTGCAATCCAGCTTCTGGCTGGTGTAGCTGCACGACGAGACCACAGCGTACTCGCCGGCGAGCTTGTCCTTCTTGTCAGCCAGCCCCTGCAGGGTCGCCTTGATCAGCTTACCGGCGGTGGGGTTGGTCGAGTAGACCTGCCCCTGGACATCGTGCATGGCCGAGGTTTTGCGCAGCACCGCGCCGGAGCGGGCGTCTGCGATGACCTGGAACAGCCCCAGGGGCTCGTGGGTGATGACGTCGAGCACCCAGACAGCCCGGGCACCGTCCGGGGAGGTGGGCAGCAGCGGCGGCAGCAGCGCGAGGTGGCCGCCGCGCGCGGTGGAGCCAGGCATGGTGTCGCGCAGGGCAGCGCGCACGCCGTCCAGTTTCAGCAGCGCGGCGCGATCCAGGGCGAAGCCGGCGGGGATCACCCGCAGCTGGCCATTGAGCGCCACCAGCCGGCCGGCGAGCACCAGCGCCGCCGCGGTGCCGTCGACCACCGGCAGGCCGTGGGCCACCTGGTTCATGTGCACCACCTTGCCGTCGGGCACATCCACCACGGCGCGGACCCGCAACGAGGCGCCCGCAGCGCCGAGATCGGCAGCATGTCCCAGGGCGACCTTCAGGGCGGCCGGACCGGGATTTGAGGGCATGGGCAGGTTGAGCGGAACGACCCGGGCCTCGGCGCTGGAGGAGGTGATGAGGAACAGACCAAGTACAGCAATTAGATAGTTTTTGTTCATTCTGTTGAATCCCATGCCAGTGAGGTCCGCCCGAACTTCGAATCGTTTCAGGTTTGCGACCTCAAATTTTTCCACCCCTGCTCAAGTTATGTACCGCGGCTGGAACCTTACCTGATCCCGGCCAGGCCCGCATCGGCGAATTTGCCCGCCGCCTCAATGTCAGTGCACCCTATAGTCCCCATGTTCCCAAGTGGTCCAACCGCGCTCCCGACCCTGTTAATCCCCCTGTTTTGCCTCTCCTGCGCCTCCGGCCCCGCGCCCGCCCGGGGCCCCGCGAACACCCCGGGCGCCACAACCCGGGATCTACCGGCGCTCTCCTCCGGCCGCCACAGCACCCGCACCATCCCCGGAGGCCTGGCTTGCCTGCTGAGGCTGCGCAAACTCGGCATCTCGCACACCGCCGCCGGGCCGCTTCCCGAGGTGCTCACCCCGGTCCGGATCACCGGCCCCATCGGGGGCGTCCACTACCGCCCCCTGTACAGGACACCGATGCTCTGTGATTGTCGCATGGCCCTGGCACTACACCGCGCGGGGCCCCATCTGCGCGCCCTCGGGGTGGACGCCCTGCTCTACTCCAGCGTCTACCGCCGTACGCGCATCCGCGGCACCCGGCGCCTGAGCCGCCACGCCTATGGGCTGGCAATGGACGTCCACCGGGTGGTGGCAGCCGGGCAGAGCCTGTCGGTGTCTGAGCAGTACCGGACCGGCATGGGCGACCGGTGCGCGGCCGACGCCCCGCTGCTCAACCGCGTGGCCTGCGTGCTGAAGCGCCGGGGGCTTTTCGACCGGGTGCTCACCCCGGACTACGACGCCGCCCACCACAACCACTTTCACCTGGCGCTGCTGTCGCTGCACCGCCGGCCAAGGGGCCCGGCCCCCAATGTGCCGCCGGGGCCCGACACCGACTGACAAGGGCGCGGGCCGTTGGTAAACTTACCGCGACTGCGATCAATCACAATGCCACATGGCAGCCCTGGGGGAGGCGCTCCCCGCCTGGTGATGACTCATGGCCACAGCGGAAATATCGATCCACGCGCTGCTCATCACCCGGGATGACGAGCTCAAGGAGCGCATCACCCGGGACCTGTCACTGGTCCAGGGGTACTCCTTCACGCTGCAGCACCTGCGAGACGCCACCGAGACCCGCTCCCGGCTGACCCAGGAGCCGAACATGGTGCTGCTCGACCTCGACCTCGAGGAGACCAGCGGCATGTTGACCCTGGAGAAGTGCCGCGGCGCCCTGCCCTCGGCGCCCATCGTGGCCCTCGGCCGCGACCGGCAGCTCTCCACGGTCACCGAGGCGATCCGCATGGGGGCCGAGGACTACCTGCTCATCAGCGCCATGACCCAGCGCCCGCTGGTCAAGGCCATCGCCGGCGCCGTGGGCCGGCAGCAGCTGATGATCCAGGAGTCGGTGGGCGCCATCATGACCGAGGCCGCCGAGGAGTGGAAGGCCACCTTTGACGCGGTGGAGGACATGATCGTGGTGCTCAACCGGGAGCGCCGCGTTCTGCGGGCCAACGCCGCCGCCGAGCAGACCTTCGGCGAGGCGGCGCTGTACAACGAGCCGTGCCATGTGCTGTTCCACGGCATGGACTCGCCCCACAGCGCCTGCGTGCTGTCTCGCACCTTCGACACCGGCGAGGCGTCGCACATGGAGCTGCGAGAGGACCACCTGGACGGCCGCTGGTTCAACATGTCGTGTTACCCGATCCGGTCCGCCGACGGCGCCGTGGACAAGGTGGTGCACGTGATGCGCGACATCACCGAGGCGCGCAACTCGGAGCATTACCAGCGCATCCTGGACGCCAAGAAGCTGGTGCTCAAGGAGCTCGAGGAGCTCAACGAGATGAAGAGCCAGTTCATCGAGGTCTCGGCCCACGAGATGCGCACCCCGATGACGGTCATCCGCTCCGGCGTGGACCTGCTCATGGGCGGCACCATGGGCGACCTGAACGAGCGCCAGCGCGAGTTCCTGCAGGTCATCGAGCGCAACATCGACCGGCTGTCGCGCTTCTCCACCGACGTGCTGAACCTGGCCCGCCTGGACGCAGGCCGCTACGCCATCCAGAACACCGACCTGAAGCTGTTCGAGGCCATGGAGCCGACGCTGAAGCTGCTGCAGGAGACCGCCGCGGACAAGAAGATCCAGATCACCTGGGACGTCCCGGACGGGGGTGACCTGCCGGTGCACGCCGACCCCGACGCCCTGGGCCAGGTGGTGTTCAACCTGATCTCCAACGCCATCATGCACTGCCCGGAGCAGACCCAGGTGCGGATTCAGGCCGAGGAGCAGAGCCGTGATGTGCAGGTCTCGGTGGTGGACAACGGCCCCGGCATCGTGGAGCACGAGCTGCCTCGCATCTTCGACCGGTTCTACCAGGTGGACCGCAAGGACGGCCCCGGCTACGGCGGCACCGGCATCGGCCTGACCATCAGCAAGGCGCTCATCGAGAAGATGGGCGGCGAGCTGGCGGTGAGCTCCCGCGCCGGCGAGGGCACGACCTTCACCTTCAGCCTGCCCACAAGCGAGCGGCCGGTGGAGATCCTGTTCGGGCGCATCGCCCAGGACCTGGGATTCGTGCGCGGCGAGCAGGTGCAGAGCATCGTGGCGGAGCAGATGCGCCGGCGAGTGGACAAGCGCATCGGCGAGCTGATGGTGGACGCCGGGCTGCTGTCGCCCGAGCAGGTGGCCGACGTGCTGCGCCAGCAGGAGGCGGTGCTCTCCAGGCCGCACCCGCGGCTGGCCACCACCCTGGGCGAGTCGCTGCTGGGGCGCATGGCGGTGCGCCAGGGCTACATCACCGAGGAGCAGCTGTTCCAGTGCGTGGCCATCCAGTCGGTGCGCCAGGAGGACGGCGCCGACTCGCGCCTGGGACAGATCCTGGTGGAGAAAGGCTACATGACCGGCGAGGACATCGTCGCCGTGCTGGCCAGGCAGCAGAAGTCCGTGGCCTCCTGCCCGGCCTGCAAGCGCAACTACACCGTGCACCAGGTCCGCCGCGGCAGCCCCACCTGCCCCGGCTGCGGCTCCCTGCTGCAGATGGTGGAGGACCCCGACGGGCTGGAGGTTGATGGGGAGCTTTCATAGTTCTTCAGATCGCTCCGCCGCCGCTTCGCCAGACCACGTGACAAGATGCCGCGTCTACTGCACCGGCTTCAGCAGCCCCTTGGGCGCCTCGGGCGGCTCCTTGCAGCTCTTGTCGTCCGCTCGCAGCTGCAGGCGCATCTTCGCCTTGACCCGGTCGCAGCCCTGGCGCGCTTCCCAGCTCAGGGTCAGGGGCAGCACGGTCACCGTGCCGGCGCCGCTCCTGTCATGCTTCAGCTCCCCCACCGCAGCCGAGGCCACGGGCGTGTGGGCGCCGCCGGTGGTCTCGCCGTCGGGCTCCACGGACAGGGCGGTGACATGGCGGTCGTCCCTGTGGCGCAGCGCCTGCCAGGTGATGAAGAACTTCTGGCTGGCGCCCTCGGCCTGCAGGGTCACGGCCGTGCGGCAGGGGTACGACTCGTCCTTGACCGACACGATGCGCTGCAGGTCCGGAGGCAGCCGGTCGCGCAGGTCCAGGCGCAGCACGGGGGAGTTGAGGGCGGTGCGCCCGCCGCAGGCCGCTGACAGCAGGGCCAGGGCGGCGAGCGCGACGGTGACGCGAGCTTTGGTAGATGGGCGCATGAGCTTCAGATAATAGGGCTGGTCGGCCCCTGGATAAAACCCCACAATGCGGAGCCCATGCCCCCCCACCTGACACAGGTGCCGCTGACCCGGGCCATCATTCAGCTCTCCTGGCCCGCCATCACGTCGATGTTGCTGGTCAACCTGGTCAACCTGGTGGACGCGTTCTGGGTCGGCAAGCTGGGCACCGACGCTCTTGGCGGCATGACCGCCTCGGCCTTTTTGGTGTGGTGCTTTCATAGCGCGGGGATGCTGGTGGGCACCGGGGTCAACGCCATGGTGGCCCGCCGGGTGGGCGAGCAGCAGGATCACAGGGCGGGCCGCGCCGGGGCCCACGGCCTGCTGCTGGCCCTGGCCGCGGCGGCGCTGGTCATGGGCATCGGGCTGCCTACCCAGGGCCCGGTGCTGGCATCGCTGGACCTCAAGCCCGCGGTCATCACCGCCGGGATGGATTACCTGACCCCCATCCTGTACGGCTTCCCTTCCATCACCCTGTGGTACGCAGTGGACGCCATCTTCCGCGGCAGCGGCGACACCCGCTCTCCCATGCAGATCCTGGCCATCTGCCTGCTGTTCAACGCCGTGCTCGACCCGCTGCTCATCTTCGGCGCCGGCCCGATCCCGGCCCTCGGCATCGCCGGCGCCGGCTGGGCCACGGTGGCGGCCCACGCCATGAGCGTGGCGCTCGGCCTGATCTGGCTGCGGCGCCGGGCGGTGCGGCCGACCTTTGGATCCAGGCCGATGGATCCAAAGACCTATCTCTCCTTGCTGCGCATCGGCACTCCCATCGGCGTCACCACCCTGCTGTTCAGCCTGATCTACATCGCCCTGACCCCCATCATCTCAACGGTGGGCAGCGCCGCGGTGGCCGCCATCGGCGTGGGCCACCGGCTAGAGGGCGTTTGTTACTTCTCGTGCATGGGTTTTTCCACCGCCGCTGCCACGCTGGTAGGCCAGTACCTGGGCGCAGGCGACCCGGACAGGGCCGCGCGCGCCGCCTGGGCCACTACCGGCATATCGGCGGCCTTCCTCGGCGTCATCGTGCTGATATTTTTGGTCTTTGCCCCGCAGTTGATCGGAATTTTCTCCGACGATCCCGAGGTCATCGCCCAGGGCGCGCTCTATCTGCGCATCGTGGCCGTCTTCGAGGTGGCCATGGCCCCCGAGCTGGTCCTGGAAGGCGCATTTTCAGGCGCGGGCAACTCCATGCCGCCCATGCTCGTGGGCGTGCCCCTCACCGCCGTCCGGGTGCCGCTGGCCCACCTGCTGTGCCGCACGTTCGGCTGGGGCGCGGCAGGAATCTGGTGGGCCATCAGCGTCACCACCCTGCTCAAGGGGGCGGCCCTCATGGCCTGGTTCGCTGCAGGGCGGTGGAAGCACACCCGGGTCTGACACAAAAGTCATACCCCCGGCGATCCATGACATAAAAGCCCCGATCGCCCGGTTCGAGGCGATGTCTCCCCTTGGGCCGATCCAGAAAAGACACAATTATTACAGGTCCTTGAAGGATTTTTTCGCCTGGCACCGCCCTTGCTCATTGGAAGGCCACGAAATCAAGGAGGCAGAAATGACCAAGTCCACGGCAGCAATCATCCTGGCAGCGCTCACCTCCCTGGCCCTGGCTGCCAGCGGCTGCGGCAGCATGGGCAGCGACGAAATGGGCGCCAACGCCAAGGTCCCGCCCACCAACAGCAAGACCCCCGAGATCAACGAACCTGACCTGTACAGGCAGTTCGGCGATCACCTCTATGTTCAGAATCCCCAGACTGGCCTGAACATCCTGGACATCTCCACCCCCAAGAAGCCGCGGCTGCTGGGTCGGGCCAAGGTCACCGGCGGCGCCGGCGCCGAGATCTACGTCAAGGGCCACCAGGCGGTGGTGATGCTCAAGAGCGCCACCAGCCATTGCCGCTCCCCCAAGAAGCTGGATCCCATGGGCTGGAGCCTTGGGTCCGAGGTGGCCATCGTGGACGTCAAGTCCAAGACCCACCCGCGCATCGTGGAGCGCTACTGCCTGCCCGGCGGCCTGGTGGCCAGCCGCACCGTGGACCATATCCTCTACGCGGTGACCACTGCCTCGGGCCGCGGCTCCCGCGCCATCTCCATCAACCTGGCCGACCCGCACCACGCGGTGGTGGTGCAGCAGCTGCAGTTCCCCGACGCCTCCAAGGAGATCAAGGTCACGCCGGTGAGCATCTTCGTGGCCGGCCGCGTGTCTGGCTCGTACAACCGCACCCGCGTGGGCTACATCTCCATCAACAGCCAGGGCAAGATGACCCCCCGCGGCACCATCGACCTGCCGGGCGCGCCCATGGGCCGCTTCCACATGGACCAGCACGGCGATCAGTTTCGCATCGTGACCTACAACAGCAGCAACCGGGAGACCATCCTGTCCGTGCTCGACATGAAGAACCCTGACAAGCCGAGCATCATGGGCCAGCTGAGCAACATCGGCCGCTGGGAGAAGCTGTACGCCACCCGCTTCGACGGCGACTACGCCTACGTGGTCACCTTCCGCCAGACCGACCCGCTGTGGATCATCGACCTGAAGAACCCGACGCACCCGCGCATCATCGGCGAGCTGCACGTGCCGGGCTGGAGCGACTTCATCTTCGTGCGTGGCAGCCGGCTGATCACCGTGGGCCGCGGCGACCGGGGCGCCTACCTTGGCGTCTCCCTGTTCGACATCAGCGACAAGACCAAGCCGCGCTCCCTGAGCCAGATCTCCCTGGGCGACTCCACCTCCACCAGCGAGGCCAACGTGGACCACCGCGGCGTGACCATCCTGGAAGGCAGCGGCAAGCAGAACCCGGTGGTGGTGGTGCCCTTCACCAAGCTGAACTACGACCGCGAGTGCACCGTGACCAACGTCTTGCAGCTGGTGGAGGTGCAGACCGCGAAGCTCAAGACCCGCGGCAAGGTCAAGCAGAAGGGGCTCATCCGTCGCTCGCTCATGGTCGGCGGCGAGCTGTACTCCATCAGCGACTACGAGGTGCTGGCGGTGGACCTGAGCAACATGGACAGCCCCCGGGTGGACACCGCGGTCACCGTGGGGACCGACCCCAACAGCGGCAGCAGCCAGTACAAGGGCTACTGTGGCTACTACGGCCACGGGGACTACGTGGACAATGGCTTCAACGGCCCGTTCGAGTTCATGTGCACCATCCCCGCCGGCGAGGGCCAGGACGGCGCCCCGCTGCCGCCGCTCTCAGTGCTGCTCGGCCTGGCGGCGCTGCTGTGGCGCATGCGCAGGCGATAGTCCGGGCCACCGAGGCCGCTGTCGCGGCCTGTGGCAAATGAGGCGGCGCCGCGGAGATGTTGTGACGCTTGCCGAATCGCTGAAGACCTGCCCCGATCCATCAGTATAATGCGCCCATGGACATCACCACCCTGGGGCGCCTGACCCGCCCGGAGCTCGAGGAGCTCTACCTTCAGGACCGCCCCATCGAGATCCCCAGCGGGCTGTACCGTGCGGTGCACCTCTGCTGGCTCGAAAACCCCACCGCCCGGCGACGGCGCGTGCGGGCTGCCCTCTCCCCTCTGTTCGCCCTGCCCCCCTTCGGAATCGACTTCCGCAGCCGTCGGTGGTGGTTCTACTACCCGCGCCTGCAGGCGGGCTCCTTCATCCCCACGCCGGGCACCTCCCGCTGGCGCGACACCGCGGCCCTGCGCCTGACCTACGACGTCTCTCGACTGCCGCGCCCCCTGCGCTCGCGCCTGTACGACGAGATCAAGCCGCTGTCAGAGGACACCTGCCTCGGCATGGGCGGCGTCAACGCGGAGAAAGGCCGCGGAGACATCTTCTTCTTCGGCATGGAGCGCGTGGAGTAGCTGCCCCTGCCCTCTGCCGCCCAGCCGTGCTCGAAGCGGCGGATTTTGCTGCAAATTCGACCCAGAACGGGTTGCATTTTTCGGCCGCTCTGGTACACTTAAATATCCGAAACAAATAACAAAACAGGCAAAGAATGGACCTCGAAAACACCGTCGAGAGCGCGCCCGATCTGTCCCGAGATTCCACCGACGTGCTGGCCGACAAGATCGCTATTCTGTCGGCTCACATCCAGGCGGCCACCTGCCGGCTGCTGCTGCTCATCGCCGAGATGGACCGGCGCGGCGGGTGGGCCGGGATGGGCTTCGTCTCCTGCGCGCACTGGCTGTCCCATCGCACCGGAGAGAGACTGCCCACCGCGCGGGAGAAGGTGCGGGTGGCTCGCAAGCTGGTGGAGTGCCCATTGGTGGTGGAGGCGTTTTCACAGGGGCGCATCTCATACTCGAAGGTGCGAGCCATCAGCCGCATCGTCACCCCGGAGAACGAGGCGACGCTGCTGGAGTACGCCCTGGACGGCACCACCTCCCAGCTCGAGCGCGTGGTGCGCCTGTACCGCCAGGCCGCGCCCGTGGAGCAGGAGCTGGCAAAGCAACAGCATGACGAGCGGTACTTGAGCTATCACTTCGACGACAACAATATGTTGGTGCTCAAGGGGCGGCTGCCGCCCGAGGCGGGTGCGCTGCTGGTCAAGGCGCT
>CAZEFW010000088.1:0-15290 GCA_964511535.1 uncultured Myxococcales bacterium
GCTTTGCTCCCTCGCCGGCTTGAGGCTTGAGGCTTGAGGCTTGAGGGGGGATGGCCGGGCTCGCTGCGCTTGCCGGCTCCCTCTCAACTGTCAACTGTCAACTGTCAACTCTCGCTCTCGACTCTCGACCACCTGGCGAATACTCGCATCGCTCGCCTGGCTTGCGGAATTGCCGGCGATTGCTGTTAACCTCTCCTCATGGCCAAGCTCTGGGACACCATCGGGCAGAAGCTTGGGGACCTGCTCGACGATCTGACCACCCCTGACGCCCTGCGGGAGGAGCTCGCTCGCGGCGTGGCCGCCATGGACGGGGGCGACCCCGCGGCTGCCGAGGCGTGTTTCCGTCGCGTCGTCGACCAGGAGGACGACAACGGCAGGGCCTGGCAGCTGCTCGGCATGAGCCTGCTGGCCCAGGAGCGCACCGCGGAGGCCATCGCCGCGCTGGAGCTGGCGGCGGCCCGGCGGTCCGGCGACTTCGAGCTTCACTGCACCCTCATGGAGGCCGAGCGGCGGCGCGGCGATGCGCAGGCCGCCCTGGCCAGAGCCAACGACGCCCTGCGCGCTGCCAGCGGTCCGGAGGAGATGGTCCGGGCATACCGCGCCGCCGGCGCGCTGCACCTGGAGCTGAGCGCATGGGGCCACGCCCTGCGGGAGCTGTCCAAGGCAGCGGCCCTGTGCGAGGAGGTGGATCGGGACCTGGCCGGCGAGCTGGGTCGCGCCACATACCACGCGGGCGACCTCGACCAGGCGCGCATCTGGCTCTCCATGGCCGCGACGGCCACGCCGCCACAGGCCGGGGTGATGGCGCTGCTGGCGCGGGTGCTGCTGGAGCTGGGGCAGGCCGCCGAGGCTGGCATGGCCGTGGACCGGCTGCTGGAGCAGGACCCGCAGGACCCCGAGGCGCGGCTGCTGGAGGTCAGGTGCATGCTGGCCCGCGCAGAAGACCGCGAGCGGACCCGCCAGGCGGCGCTGGCGCTGCTGCAGCTCTCCGCGGACCACCCGGAGGCCCACGCCCTGCTGGGGCAGGTCTACGCCGAAGCGGGAGACCCGGCCGGGGCGGTGCCGCACCTGCGTCAGGCGGTGGCGCTGGAGGCGTCCGCCGCGGCCCGCGAACAGCTGCTGCGGCGGCTGCTGCGCCTGGAGCTTGAGCTGGACGAGGCGCCCGGCCTGGCCGCCGACGCGCAGGGGCTGCTGGAGCTGCAGCCCGCCGCGCCGCTTGGCCTGGCGGCCCTGGCCCTGGCCATCGCTGCGGAGCAGCCGGACCGGGCCCGGGGATTGCTCGAGCAAGCGGCGGGCGAGGCGCCGCGGGCCGAGGGCGTGCGCCTGGTCCAGGGGCTCATCGCTCTCGAGCAGGGCCGCGCCCACGACGCGGCTGGCGAGCTGGAGGCCGCCCTGCGCCAGAGCCCGGGCTCGGCTCGCGCCCGCCGCGCCCTGCGCCTCGCGCAGCAACAGCGGGCAGAGCTGCCCCCGGGCGGAGACCTTTACCCGCGCCTGCCCGCCGTGGCCCGGCTGCTGGAGTCTCACCCTGCCCTGAGCAGCCACGCCCACGACGTGCTGCAGGTGCACGAGGTGTTCGACCGGCCGCTGCTCATCTGCGTCATGGGCGAGTTCAACAGCGGCAAGTCGACCCTGGTCAACGCGCTCATCGGCGAGGAGGTGGCGGCCATGGGGGTCACGCCCACCACCGCCACCATCAACTTGCTCAAGTTCGGCGAGCGGCGCCAGGCCCGCGTGATCTGGCGCGACGATCACGAGGAGCTGCTGGCCTGGTCCGAGGTGCGCGAGTTCCTCGACGGGCTGAACGCCGCGCGCGCCACCGAGGTTCGCCAGGTGGAGCTGCTCTACCCCGCCGAGGAGCTGCTCCAGGTCAACGTGGTGGACACCCCGGGGCTCAACTCGCTGGTGGAGGGGCACGAGCGCACGGCCCGGGATGTGCTGGCCCGGGCCGACGCGGTGATCTGGCTCTTCTCTGCCCAACAGGCGGGCAAGCAGACCGAGAAGGAGGCCCTCGACCTGCTGGCCAGGCACCGGCTCAAGACGGTGGGCGTGCTCAACAAGATCGACCGCCTGTCCCCCGAGGAGCTGGCCGAGGTGATGCGCCACCTGGAGCAGGGCTTCGGCGAGCTCGTGGACCGGATCATGCCGGTGTCCACCCGGCAGGCGCTGCGGGGCATGACCGGCGACGACGACGCGCTGCTGCAGCAGAGCCGGTTCCCCGCGCTGCGGGCGCACCTGGAGCAGAGCCTCTTTTCCCGCAGCGTGGAGGTCAAGCGCCAGGCCACGCGCCAGCGGCTGGAGCTGAGCCTGGGCGCCGCCGTCACGACCCTCGAGCAGCGGCTGTCCGCGCTGGACCGGGCCGACGCGGCGGTGGACCGGCTCGGCCGCTGGGTGGACGAGGCCATCGCCCCGGTGGAGCTGGATCCCGAGCGGGAGGCGCTGCGCAAGGCCCACGGCGAGCTGTACCGCCGCGGGTCGGTGGAGGTGCTCGAGTTCGTTCAACCCCGGCGGTGGGCCCTGGGTGAGCACCGGGCGGCGCCGGCGGATCGGGACTTCCTGCTGGGCATGCTCTCCGAGGAGCTCAGCGGCCTGTGCGATGCGTCCATGGGGCGCATGGAGCAGCGGCTCGCCGACCTGGCGGCCAACCTGCACCGGGAGCTGGAGCCGCTGCGGGCGGCAGGCGAGCTGGAGCGGGTGTCCCACCTGCTCGCGGCCATGGACCAGCTGCTGGCCGATCGGCTGGCGCTGCTGCGCGAGCAGGTGTTCACCCGCTACACCGCCTTCGCGCGCGGGTGGCTGGCCGGGGGCCGCGTGGACGCCTTCCTCACCGGCAGGTTGCGCCGCCTCGAGCTGACGCCGGAGGCTGTGTTCGACGCGCTCTGGGAGGATCGCGTGGACCTGAAGGCCGAGCTGCTCGAGCCTCTGGACGCGTGGCACGATGCGCTGCGGGTGTCGCTGCAGGACCTGCTGGACCGGCTGGCGCTGGAGCTCGAGCTGTGCCGGCTGGAGTTGGTCCACCGCTACCTGGATCCCCTCGGAGGCGTCTTGCCGAGTTGAGCCGCGCGCCTACCTGAAAATGCCCTCTGGCAGAAGGGCCTTTTTCGTGGCAAATCCTACTGAAGATGTACGAAGACCTGCCTGAAGAATTGCTCCAACAGATCGTGGACCTGCCCTGCATGGGCTTCGCCATCGTGGAGCCGGAAGAGCTCTCCATCCTGCATATCAACCGGGCCGCTTCCGGGCTGGTGGGGGCCGCCCCCGACCAGCTCAGGGGCAGCAGCTTCCTGGACATCGTGGAGCCGCGCTACCACCAGGAGGTGCGAAGCACTGTGCCCAGGCTGCTCAGCGGCCAGAAGGACCAGGTCGAATTCGTCCGCATGAAGGGCCCGGGAGGCGCACCGGTATACGCCGAGATCCGGGCCGCGCCGCTGCTGCTCCAGGGCAAAAAGTGCCTGGCGGTATTCCTGAGCGAGGCCACCGAGCGCCACGCCATGCAGGAGCAGATGCGCCTGTCCGAGGAGCAGTTCCGGGTGGTGTTCGAGGAGTCCCGGGACGGGCTGCTGGCCGCTGACCCGGAGACGCGCAAGTTCGGCATGGCCAACCAGGCGATCTGTCAGATGCTGGGCTACGGCAGAGAGGAGCTGCTGGGCCTGGGGGTGGAACAGATCCACCCGGCGGATGCCCTGCCCGAGGTGGTGGCCACCTTCGAGGCCCAGGTGCGCGGAGATTTCACGCTTAGCCCCGACCTGCCGGTGCTGTGCAAGGACGGCTCTGTGTTCCACGCCGAGATCAACTCCAAGGTCGTGACGGTGGGCAGCCGGCAGCTGATGCTGGGCAACTTCCGCGATGTCACCGAGCGCCGGCGCATGATGGCCAGCCTGGCCCAGGCCGACCGGATGGCCAGCCTGGGGCTGCTGGCCGCGGGGGTGGCCCACGAGATCAATAACCCGCTGACCTACATCATCGAGGGCGTGGACCGGATGATCCGCGAGCTGCCGAGGCTGCAGACCATGCTCGCATCCAGCGCCGGAACGGACGGCGCCGGCGCCCGCCATGTGGACGACCTGCTCCGGACCGCCCGGGAGACATCCGCGGGGCTGGACCAGGTGCGCGGCATCGTGCGCGACCTGCAGCGGTTCTCCCGCGTGGAAGAGGACACCCGCGGGCCCGTGGCGGTCAACGAGGTGCTCGAGAGCGCCATGAGCATGACGCGCAACCAGCTGAAGTACCGCGCGCGGCTGGTGCGCAAGCTTGGCACTGTTCCGGCGGTACGCGCCAACGAGGGCCGGCTATCCCAGGTGTTCCTCAACCTGCTGGTCAACGCCGCCCACGCTTTCGAGGACGGCGCGGCCCAGTACAACACCGTCACCGTGACCAGCCGCCTCGACGGGGACAGTGTCGTGGTGGAGGTCGCCGACACTGGCAAGGGGATCCCTGCAGAAGACCTGGAGAAGGTGTTCGACCCGTTCTACACCACCCGCCAGGGTGGCCGGGGCACGGGGCTTGGCCTGTCCATTTGCGCGACCATCGTGGACAACCTGGGCGGCGAGATCCAGGTCCACAGCAAGCTCGGCGCGGGCACCGTGTTCACGGTGCGGCTTCCCGCCCTGAGCCCGAAAGAGAAGCCCAGGCCAGCGCGAGAGCGCCGGGAGACGCCGCCCGACATCAGCCCCGAGCGGCCAAGGGTCCTGGTGGTGGACGACGAGGAGCCAGTGGCCAAGGCGTTCAAGCGCATGCTCTCGCGTCAGTTCGACGCCGAGATGCTGGTCTCGGCGCGGGATGTGGTGGCGCGCCTCGAGGCGGGCGAACGGTACGACGCCATCGTGTGCGACCTGATGATGCCCGACATGACCGGCATGGAGCTGCACCAGTGGGTGGCGGATCATTTCCCGGCTCAGGCCGACCGCATGATGTTCGTCACGGGCGGCGTTTTTACCAGGAGTGCCGAGGAATTCCTCTCCTCCGTAAACAGCACCTGCTTGCACAAGCCGATCTCGCCTGGCGACCTGCGTCAGGCGGTCCGCGAAGTGATCTGGGGCACAAAGCCGACCAGCTGAAGCGCGCGCCCGCCGCGCCGATGATTACGCACTGCGTCGAACATTGCGCAGGTGGCCCGTTTCGCAGCATGTGATTTCAACCGGTTGCGGCTGGCACGGTCCGTGCTCTTTCCGAGAGCACAACTGGTTCGAGGTGCTCCATGACCGCGGCTGCGCTTTTTCGCGAACAACCCTTTCTGCAGGGCGAGCGCATCATCCCCAAGCCAGGCTGGCTCTCGGCGGCCGAGGCGCGCCTTGCCGGCGCCTTTTCGCTGCACCCCAACTATCTGTCGGCGCTGAAGCTGGCGCTCATCGTGCCGCTGGCGCTGGCCTTGCCCCAGGTGGGGCTGATCCCGGGCACGGCGGCCGTGGTGTTGCCGGTGTTGTGCCTCTTCTTTGCGCTCGATTATCTCGACGGGGTGGTGGCCCGGGAGCGGGACCAGTGCACCACCTTCGGCCGCGTGTTCGACCGGATCACCGATTACCCGCTGCTCTTCCTGCTGGCGTTCCAGTGCCAGGACGCGCTGCCCTACCTGCTGGTGGGCGTTAAGCTCTGCCTCGACCTGGTGCTGCTGGGGCTCTTCATCGCCGGCAGGGGTCCGGTGGAGAATCGCGTCCGCACCACCCTGAGCTGCGCGATCTTGTCGGTGCTGCTGGCAGGCGCGCTGGGCTGGGCGCCTGCCGCGCTGGCCTCGCGAGCGGCGGCCACCCTGCTGTGGGTCAATATCGGGCTGTGCGTGGCCATCATCGCGGTGCGCTCTGGCGCCTTCGCGCCACGGCGCGTGGCCGACATGTTGTCCGGCGGCAACCTGGTCTGTGGCCTGGCCTCGGTGGCGTTCGCCCTGCAAGGGCGGTTCGACCTGTGCCTGCCGCTGCTGCTGCTGGGCGCCGCCCTGGACGGGCTGGATGGCGCGGCCGCCCGCCGCTGGGGGGGCTCGCGTTTCGGCGTCTACTCCGACGACATCGCCGACGCGGTGAGCTACGGCGTGGCCCCCGGCGTGGCCCTGGCCTGCGCCCTGGGCGGCCTCGCGGGCGCGGTGGTGGGGCTGGTCTTTGCGCTGTTCACCGTGACGCGGCTGGTTTACTTCACGCTCAACAAGACCACCGCAGACCCCGGCACCTTCTCCGGGCTACCGAGCACCGCCGGCGCGGTGATGGCCCTGTGCGCGGTGCTGACCGTGGGGCAACACCCGGCGCTCGTGGGCCTGCTGGCCGGGGCCGCGGCCATGTTGATGGTGGCCTTCGACTCGCGCTACCGGCACCTGGGCCGGGTGGTAGCGGCGACCCCCGCCCTGCTGCTGGGGATGGTCCCGCTGCTCGGGTTGGGTATCACCACCTGGATGCTGCTCGGGCCGCAGTGGGTGGCGGCGCCGTTGTTGATGGCGGCGCTGGGGTACGGGCTGTGGCCGATGGTGAGGCACATGGCGGCGGTGATGGGGGTGGGGGAAACAAAAAACTAGAAACAAGGAACAAGAAATAAAAAACGACTTGGCGCCCATGGCCTCAGATGCTGGAGGCAACCTCTACAGCCCTGGCGGGTTCTGCGCCCGATGGGACAAACTCATTTTGAATTTGGAGTTTCTTGTTCCTTATTTTTTGTTCCGGGGCGCCTCAGCGGCCCGGCGTGCGTCAGCTCCCCGGCGCTCCGTACAGCGCGCCCAGCAGCGCATCCGAAAACGCGTACACGTCCTCGTAGCGGTCCGCCTGCTCCTTCTGTAGCGCCCGGGTCACCACCTTGCTGATCTGCTGCGACAGGCCCGGCTTGACCTCGCACATGGGGCGGGGCTCCTGCTCGCACACTCCCTGCAGCACCTCCACGAAGTGCTCGCCGGGAAACGGCACCTCGCCGCACAGCGCCTGGTATGTGATCACCCCCAGCGACCAGATGTCGGACCGCGCGTCCACCCGGTCCACCTGCCCCCGAGCCTGCTCCGGCGCCATGTAGTACGGCGTTCCGAGCACCGAGTTGGGCCGGGTGATGAAGCTGTCACGCACCCGCGCGATGCCGAAGTCGAGCAGCTTGATCCGCACGGCGCTTCCCGGCCCGCCCAGCAAGAAGATGTTGCCCGGCTTCAGGTCCCGATGGACCACGCCCTCGTCGTGCGCGACGCCCAGGGCGCCGGTGACCTGCTCGATGATGCGCCCGAACTCCGCCGGCGACAGGCTCCCCTCCCGCGCCAGGCGACGGTCGAGGTCTTCTCCCTCCAGCAGCTCCATCACCATGCACGCCCGGCCCTCCACCGTCTCGTAGAAGTCCACCACCGAGACGATGCCGGGGTGACCCAGCCGCGAGGCGATCTCCGCCTCGCGCTGGAAGCGGCGGTGGACCTCCCGCGCGGCCGCCGGGCCGGCATCCAGCACCTTGACGGCGAACCGCTGCCCCCGCAGCCGCACATGCTCGGCCAGGTAGACCGTGCCGTAGCCGCCGCCGCCCAGGCGACGGATGACGCGGTGGGTGTCGTGCAGCACCCTGCCGACCAGCGGATCTGGAGGTTTGCCCATGGTGCTGACATTGTCGGTCCTTGCACCCCTGTGGACAAGCTGGTTGACTACATCTGTAATGATCTTGGGCATCGACGAGGCCGGTCGCGGGCCAGTCATCGGGCCGCTCACCCTGTGCGGCGTCTGGGTCACCGACCATGGCCAGCGGGCGCTGTCGAAGCTGGGCGTCAAGGACTCCAAGGCCTTCGGATCCGGAGACCGCGCGCGCCAGGAGCGTGCTCGCCTGGCCAGCGAGATCCGGGACATCGCCGCCCACCTGGTGCTGACCTGCGTGGACGCCGCCGAGGTGGACCGGCGCGTACGTTTGGGCGAGCTGAACCTGTTAGAGCAGGAGCTGGCCACCGCCGTCATCGAGGACGGGCCCCCGGCGGACCGCATCGTCGCCGACGGCGAGCGCCTGTTCGCGCCGCTGGCCCAACAGTACCCGCAGCTGCGCGCTCGCAACCAGGCGGACCGCACCTCGCCGGCCGTGGCCGCGGCCTCCATCGTGGCCAAGGCGGAGCGGGACGCCCTCTTCGCCGACATCGCCGCCCGCTACGAACCCGAGTTCGGTCCGCTGCGCGGCGGGGGCTACATCAACCCCGCCACCGAGGCGTTCCTGTTGGCTTATTTCGACAGGCACCGTGACCTGCCACCCGAGGTCCGGCGCAGCTGGTCATGGCGTGTGATCATCGATCTGGAGCGGGTCATGGCGGGAAAGAAGCCGTGGCGCCCTCCCCAACAGCTCGACCTGCTCGACGATTAGCCATCCATCGGGGACAATCTATCCACTGTTGACTGTCGGCTGCTGGCTGCCGACGCTATGTAGTCCGTTTCCATTGAGGTGTTCATGAGCCCCCAAAAACCTCTCGACGTATTGACCGGCTTCAAGATCCAGGGCCTGGACGACAAGCTTCACGTGCTCGAGTTCCAGCTCGAGGAGGGGCTGTCGCAGCTGTTCAGGCTGGAGATCGATCTGGCGTGCGAGAACGCCAAGATCCCCTTCGACAAGGTGATGGGAAAGGCCGCCCTGTTCGGGCTGCAGAACGAGCAGGGCCCGAGCTACCTGCACGGCATGGTGAGTCGCATGCAGCAGCGGGAGCGGGGGCGCAAGTTCACCGTGTACCACGCCACAGTGGTGCCCAAGGCGTGGCGCCTGCTTCACCGGCATGACTGCCGCATCTTCCAGAACAAGAGCGTCAAGCAGATCGTCGAGGCGATCCTGGGCAAGGCGAGCGTGGATCACAGCTTCCGCGTCAAGGGGAACCAGCCGCTGCAGCCGCGGGAGTATTGCGTGCAGTACCGCGAGTCGGACTGGGCCTTCATCTGCCGGCTGCTGGAGGAGGAGGGGTACTTCTTCTTCTTCCAGCACGACAAGGGCAAGCACACGATGATGATCGGCAACGACCTGCACCTGCACCCGAAGATCAGCGGCGACAGCACCCTGGCCTACCACCACGGCGACCACGCCGCCCCGGGCGGCGAGCACATCTTCTCGCTGCTGTACGAGGAGAACGTGCGCACCGGCATGGTGACCCTCAACGACTACAACTTCGAGAAGCCGACCCTGCCGCTCAAGGAGAACGGCAAGCACCGGCAGGACATGGACCTGGAGATCTACGACTACCCGGGCATGTACGAGCTGCCAGCCACCGGCAAGTCCCTGGCCGGCGTGCGGCTGGAGGAGCAGCAGGTGGTGCGCCAGATGGCTGCGTGCCAGAGCGACTCCATCCGGCTGCGCAGCGGCTACAGCTTCACCCTCGCCGGCCACGACCGGGACGACCTGAACAAGAAGGAGTACCTGCTCACCCGGGTGATGCATGTGGGAGAGAAGCACCAGGACCTTGAGGCCGGGGCGGTGAGCCAGCGGATCCGCTACTCCAACAGCTTCAACATCATCCCCAAGAACACGCCCTACCGGCCGCCGCGGGTGACGCCGCGACCGTTCGTGCGGGGCGCCCAGACCGCCGTGGTGGTGGGGCCGTCGGGCGAGGAGATCTACACCGACAAGCACGGGCGGGTGAAGGTGCACTTTCACTGGGACCGGCTGGGCAAGCGGGACCAGGACAGCTCATGCTGGATCCGGGTGAGCCAGCTGTGGGCCGGCCAGGGGTGGGGGGCCATGTACATCCCGCGCATCGGCCAGGAGGTGATCGTGGACTTCCTGGAGGGCGACCCGGACCGCCCCATCATCACCGGGCGCGTGTACCACGCCCAGAACGTGCCCCCCTACGGGCTGCCGGCGGAGAAGACCAAGAGCACCATCAAGAGCAACTCCACCATCGGCGGGGGCGGCTCCAACGAGATCCGGTTCGAGGACAAGAAGGGCCAGGAGGAGGTCTACATCCACGCCCAGAAAGATCAGAACCAGGTGATCGAGAACGACCACACCATCAAGATCGGCAACGACCAGACCCGCACCATCCAGCACAACCGCACCTCCACCATGGTGGACGGCGACGACACCTTCACCATCAAGAAGGGCGATCAGAAAGTGGCCCTCAAATCGGGTGACCAGACCATCAGCGTCACGGGCAAGATCGCCATCGACGCCACGACCTCCATCACCCTCAGGTGCGGCGGCAGCACCATCAAGATGGATCCCGGCAAAATCGCCATCAACGCGCCGCTGGTGAAGATCAACTGTTAGAAGCTATAATTCCCTGGTTCTGGCCTCTACCCCGAGTGGGAGTATGACTGGGCGCTCGCGCAGCGCGGAGGAAACCCGGTATGTCACCAGGCAAGCCGAAAGATGTCACTGTCACCTTTAAAATCAACGGGCTGAGCACCGAGCTACAGGTGCTCGGGTTCAGGGGCGACGAGGGAATCAGCCGCCTGTTCCGGTTCGACATCGATCTGGCGGTGGATGAGAAGAAGCCGGTGGACTTCTCCATGGCCATCGGCAAGGCCGGCTGCCTGACCCTGGAGAACGAGTCGGGCAAGCGGTACATCCATGGCATGGTGTGCCGGCTGCAGCAGACCCAGATGGACCGCAACTGGATCGTCTACAACCTGACCCTGGTGCCCAAGGCGTGGCGGCTGCAGCACCGACGCGACAGCCGCATCTTCACCAAGCAGCGGCTCAACGAGATCGTGACCACGGTGCTGCAGAAGCACCAGATCAAGAACCAGATCAGGCTCAAGGGGAACAAGAAGCCGCCGCGTCGGGAGTACACGGTGCAGTACCGTGAGACCGACTGGAGCTTCGTCTGCCGGCTGCTCGAGGAGGAGGGCTTCCACTACTACTTCGAGCACAAGCAGGACGACCATGTGCTGCACATCTCCAACGACGCCACGTACCACCCGAACATCTCGGGCAGCTCCACCACGCTTGGCTACATGCCCCCCGGCACCACCCCCAAGAACGAGCACATCTTCCGCCTGACCTACGAGGAGCGGGTGCGCTCGGGGCAGGTGATGCTCAACGACTTCACCTTCCTCAACTCCACCCTCGACAACCGCGGCAAGAAGCCGGCGCAGCTGGACACCGACCTCGAGGTCTACGACTTCCCCGGGCTGATGCCGTACCCGGAGGAGGAGGAGAAGGGCTCGCCGGAGGTGGACATCAAGAAGAAGTTCGCCGCGTCCATGCCCGAGATGCGGCTGCAGGCGATCCAGGCCGGACGGGCGGTGGCCCAGGGCGGCTCTGACTGTATCCGCTTCACCTCGGGCTACGCCTTCACCCTGGACAAGCTGAACCTGCACGGGGCGCTCAAGCAGGGCGACTACCTGCTGACCCAGGTGTCGCACTCGGGGCAGAAGCACGGCGATCTTGAGGGCGGCGCGGTGAGCCGCCGGGTGCGCTACTCCAACAACTTCACCATCATCCCCAAGGCGACGCCGTTCCGTCCGCCGCGCATCACCCCCAAGCCGTTCGTCCAGGGGGCGCAGTCGGCCACGGTGGTGGGCACCACCGGCTCCAACGACGACATCGTCACCGACAAGCACGGCCGGGTGCGGGTGCGCTTCCACTGGGACCGGCGCCAGGAGAAGAACGAGAAGAGCTCGCGCTGGGTGCGGGTGAGCCAGCTGTGGGCCGGCAAGGGGTGGGGGGCCATGTACATCCCGCGGGTGGGCCACGAGGTGATCGTGGAGTTCCTCGAGGGGGACCCGGACAAGCCGGTGATCATCGGCCGGGTGTACAACGGGCAGAACACGCCGCACCACACCCTGCCCACCAACCGCACCATGAGCTACATCCGCTCCGACTCCTCCATCGGCGGCGGCGGGTACAACGAGATCTGCTTCGAGGACAAGAAGGACCAGGAGCAGATCATCACCCACGCCCAGAAGGACCAGAACGAGACGGTGCGGCGCAACCTGACCACCACCGTGGGCGGCCAGCAGACCCTGACCGTGAAGAAGAACCGGGAGTGCACGGTCCATGAGCAGCGGTGGACCACCATCAAGGGCGACTACGACAGCTCCCTGGTGGAGGGGAACCAGGACTACACGGTCAACGGGCCGGGCGGCGCGGCGCTGCACATCCTGAACCACTACGGCATCGACGCGGGCAAGGGCATCGACATCCTGGGCGAGGTGGAGGGGGTGAAGATCGAGGGCACCGGCAAGGGCGTGCAGGTGGAGGGCAAGGACAAGGGCGTCAAGATCAAGGGCACCACCGAGGGCGTCAACATCCATGGCAAGGGCCGCGGGGTGAGCATCAAGGGCGAGGGGCCCATCGGGCTCATCGCCCACGGCATCTCCGACGCCATCCTCAAGGGCGATGCCAGCGTGCTCATCGACTCCAAGAAGGTCAACATCCAGAGCGGCGTCATCACGGTCAGCGGCACCGGGGTCACCATCACCGCCGGCGGCGCCACGGTGAAGGTCGGCGCCGAGGGGATCAAGGTCGACGGCGCCGGCAAGCTGGTGCAGATCTCGGGCAGCGTGGTCAAGATCAACCCATGAGCGAGGTCGAGTTCACCGAGGCGAAGCAGGCGGCGCTGACCAACCGCCGCTTCGAGTGCGTCAACTGCGGCATCTGCTGCTCACACAAGGGGCGGATCCAGCCGTCCGAGGAGAACATCCGCGAGCTGGCCCGCTACCTGCACCTCAACGAGTGGTCCTTCGCCATCCGCTACCTGCAGGAGCTGTACGACGGGAACCTCGACGCCTATATCCTGGCCTTCCGCACCAACAACCCTGGCGACCCTAACAACGGCTGCATCTTCCACTTCAGCCGGTTCTGCGCCATCTACGACAGCTGCCGCACCGACCTGTGCTACGTGTTCCCGTTCAACCACTTCGACACCGAGGCGGGGCACTGGAATCCGACCTTCATCGGGGATGACGGCTCCTCCTGGTGCCGGGGCGTGGGCCAGGGACGCGAGTGGTCCCTTGAGGAGATCGCCGCGCACAAGGAGAAGTACAGCAACCTCGGCGTCGGCTTCACCCGCCACTCCAACAAGTAGCGCTTCCCATGGACGACCGCCCCTTCGATCCCGACGCGGAGATCGCCGCCCTGGAGGGCCTGGCCGACGCGTACGCCGAGAGCGAGAGCGTCACCGAGACCGGCGCGAACCTGTTCGCGGCGCGGGCCGCCGCCGAGACCGTGCGTGGGCCGCGAGTGCTGGTGCTCGGCGCCGCGGTGGGGGCCTGGGCCGCGCCCCTGCTGGAGCGGTTCGATCGGTTCGACATCGTCGACGCCGTGGAGCGCTTTGTCAGGCAGGCCGAGGCTGACAACCCGGGCGCGGTGACGGGCCACGTGGCGCTGTTCGAGCAGTTCGAGCCCGCCGAGCCGTACGACAGCGTGGTGATGGGCCATGTGCTGGAGCATGTGGACGACCCCGTGGGCCTGCTGCGCCGCGCGGGCGGGTGGCTGAAGCCGGAGGGGCGGGTGGTGGTGCTGGTGCCCAACGCCGGCTCGCTGCACCGACGGGTGGGGGTGCGCATGGGCATGCTGGCGCGCGCCGACGAGCTGACGCCCGCTGATGACTCCCTGGGGCATCGCCGGGTCTACAGTTCCGCCACCCTGCGCGCGCATGTGCAGGACGCGGGGTACCGGGTGGTGCACCTGGGCGGGCTGTTCCTCAAGCCGCTGTCCAACAGCCAGATGGACGCCTGGCCGCCCGAGCTGCGCCAGGCGTTCTACGAGCTGGGCGCCGAGCTCCCCGAGGCGTCCTGCGTGATCCACCTGGTGGCCGAGCCGAACCCCTGACGGAGGAAGACGCCGTGACGCATCCCCCGGGTCTGATGACCGACCTGTACCAGCTCACCATGGCGGTGGGCTACCTCAAGCGCGGCATGGCCCAGGAGCCGGCGGTGTGCGAGGCCTTCGTCCGGCGGCTGCCCCGGCGGCGCTCGTTCTTGCTGACGGCCGGGCTACAGCGCGCGGTGGAGTACCTGCGCGCGTTTCGTTTCGACGCCGAGCAGGTGGCTTACCTGCGAAAGCAGCCGGCCTTCGCCGGGGGGGCGCTGGACGACGAGACCTGCGAGGCGCTGCTGGCGCTGCGCTTCGAGGGCGACCTGTGGGCCATGCCGGAGGGCACGCTGGCCTTCGCGGGGGAGCCGCTGCTGAGGGTGGAGGCGCCGCTGTGGCAGGCGCAGCTGGTGGAGACGAACCTGCTGTCGATCCTGAACCACAGCACCATGGTGGCCTCCAAGGCGGCGCGGGTGGTGGCCGCTGCGGGAGGCGCGGCGGTGCTGGAGTTCGGCACCCGGCGCACCCACGACGAGGCCGCGGTCAACGCCGCGCGCTCGGCGTACCTGGCCGGCTGCCTGGGCAGCTCCAACGTGGAGGCCGGGTTTCGCTACGGCGTGCCGATCTTCGGCACCATGGCGCACATGTGGGTCATGTGCCACGACGCGGAGCAGGCCTCCTTCGACAACTACCTCGACGTGTACAGCGGCGGCACCACCCTGCTCATCGACACCTACGACATCGTGCGTGGGACGGCGAGAGCCTGCGCCTCGGCCAGGGCGCGGGGCGGACAGGCGCTGCTGTCAGCGGTGCGCGTGGACGCGCAGCTGTTCGACGGCCAGGGCGAGCCCACCGGCATCTGCCGCCAGGTGCGCCAGGTGCTGGACGACGAGGGGTTCGGCGAGACGCGCATCGTGGCCTCGGGGGACCTCAACGAGTACCGGATCGGGGCGCTGCAGGCAGCAGGAGAGCCCATCGACGCCTACGGGGTGGGCACCGAGCTGGTCAACTCCAAGGACGCGCCATCGCTGGGCGGCGTGTACAAGGTGGTGCAGGTGGGGCAGCGGCCGGTGATCAAGCTGAGCGCGGGAAAGACCACCTGGCCCGGCCGGCACCAGGTGTTCAGGCAGCTGGACGGCGAGGGCCGGCTGGCCGGGGACACCCTGGCCCTGGCCCACGAGCGGCCGGACGGCGAGCCCGTGCTGCAGCCCGTGCTGCGCGGCGGTGAGCTGGTGGCCGAAGGCCTCGACGACCTGAAGGCCCACCGCGAGCGCGCCAGGGCCAGCCTGGCGCTGCTGCCCCGCGAGGCGCTGCTGGCCGAAGACGACGCCGTGACGCCGGAGCCCACCGCCGAGCTGTCGGCGCTGCTGGCGCGCTGTAAGGACGAGTGGGGCGGGTAGGCGCCGGCTGGCGCTTCGCGCAGGCCACGGTCGGCTACCACCTCTGCGAGACGGTGTCGTCTTCCGTGCCGATCCACGCCTCGCTGGTGCCCATCAGCCGGTCCATCCACGGCCGCGTCACGCACCAGTTCTGATCCGGGTTGCGGTGAAAGTGATGGTCCACATGCCAGGGCAGGTTCTCGCGCGCCCAGGCCGGGTCGAGGTGAGCGCGCTTGTGCTTGCGGTAGTAGTCCC
>CAZEFW010000088.1:15390-37083 GCA_964511535.1 uncultured Myxococcales bacterium
TCGCGCGCCCAGGCCGGGTCGAGGTGAGCGCGCTTGTGCTTGCGGTAGTAGTCCCAGGCGGAAAACAGGACGGTGGCCGTGAAGAACGGCGCCACCGGAAACAGCGGCAGGTGCAGCGCCGCGGCGCCCACGAGGGACAGCGCCTCCTTGGACTTGGCGTTCCATCCCCACACGGACTGGAGATAATCCGGGTCCTCGAAGCCGTGCCGGCGCGCCTGGCCGTGGTGCCACCAGTGGTAGCGCCAGAAGCTCTTCTTGTCGCGGCCCATGTCGTGAAGCACCCGGCGGTGCAACACCCACTCCGCCGCGTTGGCGTAGAGCAGCCCCAGCGGGATCCCGATCATGCTCACCTCCTCCTGTTGTGAACTGTAGCAGGTTGCAAATCGGCCCATGCTGTTTCAACGTGATCTCATGGAGAGACAGGAGCTACTGACCGCCCTGCAACAGGCGCTGCCCGTGGAGGCGCGCAGGGCAAAGCTGGGCCCCGGCAACGTGGGTCTCGTCGTCGTGGACGTGGTGCGCGGCTTCACACGCGAGGGGAACCTGAGCGACGCGGCGTCCATGGCGCCCATGGTGCAGGCCGTGGACGCGGTGCTCGCGGAGCTGGACGAGGCCCTCGGCCCGCGGCTGCGCCTGTTGCTGCTGCGAGACACCCACCACGCTGACATCCCGGAGCCGCCCTACCCGCCCCACTGCATCAAGGGCAGCGGAGAGGACGAGCTCGACCCGGTCATCGCCCACGCCGCGGAGCGCCCCGGCGCCGTGGTGCTGGACAAGGACTGCATCAACGGCTTCGTGGGCGCCATGGAGCCCGACGGCGAGGGCCGCTGGCGCAACCGCCTGTGCGACTGGGTGGTGGAAAACCAGCTGACCACCCTGATCCTCGTCGGGGACTGCACCGACATCTGCGTCTCGGATCTGGCCGTGGCGCTGCTGTCCGCGCGCAACCACGGCATGCTCACCGACCGCGACCCGCAGTCCGAGCGAGAGGCCTACGTGGCCGCCATCACCGGCATGCAGATCCTGGTGCACGCCGGCGCATGCGCCACGTACGACCTCGACCCGCCAGAGCCGTTCCCGGCGGGCCAGGAGGGGCTGCGTCACCCGGGGGCGGTGGCGCACCATGTGGGGTTGTGGGTGGCGGCGAGCCGTGGGGCGGGGATTGTGGATGGGTTTGAGTGGTGATGCGGGTTGCTTGAAACAAAGAACAAAGAACAAAGAACAAAGAACAAAGAACAAAGAACAAAGAACAAAGAACGTATGAGCGGGGTTACGGCGTCGGTCGTATCGGATGCAGGCGGGCCTCCTGGGCCAGGTCGACCATCTCCTGGAAGAGCTGAGCGCGCTCCGGGTCTGGTGAGCGCATGTTGAACTGGCGGAAGCGCCAGAAGGCGAAGCTTGTGGCGGCCAACTCCACGTGCAGCGGTAGCTGCGCCGCCTCGGCCGGCGTGAGCTGGCGGCGCTCCTGGTAGCCCTGCAGCAGGGCCGAGACGAGCCGCCCCTCGTACTGCCCCTGTCGGACGCAGGAGCCGGCGATGCAGAGGGCGAGATCGGTCACCAGGTAGTACCGGCACGCGTCCTCGAAGTCGATGACCGCGGCCAGCTGTCCGTCGTGGAACACGACGTTGTCGGGGCAGGCGTCGGCGTGGATCAGGCCGCGGGGCAAGTCCGGGTCCAGGCCCTGTTCGAGGCGCTGCTGCTGGTCTTTGAGCCAGGGCACGAAGGGGTGGTCCAGCTGCCAGGTGCTCGCCTCGGCGAAGCATTGCAGGCCGAAGGGGTGACGCTCGGGCAGCGGCCCCGGGTAGTCCAGGTGGTGCAGGTCCGCCAGCGCCGCCCCGATCTGTCGCAGCATCCCGGCGGTGGCCCGCCGGCGCGCCTCGCCCGCCACGTACCGCTTGACCAGCACGGCCTTGCCCCGATGCTCCGCCCAGAGCCCGCCCTCCCCCGGCCCGCGCCTCACCAGCCGCGTGGCCGGGAACCCGACCTGCTCCAGGTGGGCCAGCAGCAGCGCCATCCGCCGCACCTCCGCCAGCTCCTTGTCGTCGCACACGGTGAGCACCAGCCGCTCCGCGCCGGCGCGAACCAGGTAGCTCGTGTTGGCCAGCCCGCCCGCCATGGGGGTCGCAGAGGTGACCTCCGCCACGCCGAAGCGGCTCATCAGGTCGTCTATCTTGTTTCGGGTGAGCTTCGTGTAGGCGCCCAACGCCCCGCCCTCAGGGACAGAAGGTGCAGGTCGGCTGGCCCGGCTTCTCGCCGCCGCCGAAGGACGCGCCCAGGCCGATGATCAGCATGTCGATGTCCACGGCCAGGTTGCCGTCGCCAATCATGGAGCCCACCGGCGGATTGAGCGGCGCCATCTGCTGGATCTTGCTCCCCTCCACGGTGCGCTTGTCGTGGAAGATGTGCATGTAGCCCACCGTCAGGTTGAGCCAGCGCCACTTGACGCCGAGGCCTCCGCCCACGCCCCAGCGCGCCAGCGGCAGGAAGTCGAGCCGGGTGTACTCCTCGGGCATGGCCTCAGACTCGTAGAACCCGCCGAGGTTCACGCGCAGCATGCCGTCGGGGATCAGGTCCCACAGCTGGTAGCTGCCGCCAAAGCGCAGGCTCCAGGTGTCCTTCCACATGTGGTCCTGGTTCAGCTCCTTGAACGCGGTGCCGCCGAACTTGGCGTCAGTTTCGATGAGGAATTTGTCCATCTCGCTGGTGGTCTCGTAGACGAAGTCGAGCTCCACGTCGAACCGCTCTCGACCCTTGTCGTCGCGGCTGATGAAGCGCGCGCCCGAGCGGATCACCCACGGCATGCGCCACGCGATGGAGATGCTCGCCGGGTTCGGATCCACCAGGTTATGGATGCCCATCTTGCTGTCCACTGCCACGGTGCCGTCGGTCTCGATGGGGTAGCCGATACGCACCGACGCGCCCCACTCCAAAAACGACATCGGCGCCCAGTGCACGCCGATGACGCCGGTGGCCGAGAACGAGTCCGAGGAGTCCACCCGGATGTCCAGATCCGACAGCTCGTCCTCGCGCGTCTTGGGCGCGGCGTTGATGCCGGTGACCACGGTCTCAATCGAGACGTTGACGTAGACCATCTGGAACACGCCGCCGATGCGCAGGCCTGGCAGCGGCTCCCAGGCCAGGCCCACCGAGGGGTAGGTCACCAGCATCTCGATGTAGCCCGTGTCGTAGCGCGCGGGGCTGGTGACCCCGTCCGCGTCGTCCGAGGTGGTGGGCTCGCAGGGCGTGACGTCCTTCTTGCACCAGCGCGGGAAGTCGCGCGTGTTGTGGGTATGCGGCCCGTAGAAGCCGATGAGCAGCTTCAGGCCGATGCGGTCGAGCAGGTCGAGCCCCAGGTCGGTGGACGCCCCGATGATGGGCGACAAGAACGGCCCGGTCTGGTTCTGCACCTCGGGCATCTTCACCGTGGGCTTCTGTGGGTAGAACTCCGACGACTTGCCCGTGGAGGCGTCGTAGACCAGGCGCTGGAAGCGGATGTCCTCCCAGATCACGTTGCCCGACAGGACGATGTGGGTGCCCTTGAGCCGCGCCAGCGCGCCCGGGTTGTAGAAGATGCCGGACGGGTCGTCGGCGCGGGCCGTGAACGCGCCGCCCCGGGACAGGGCGTCGGCCCCCTGGCCGGGGTAGGTGAAGCCGCCGGCGGACGCCGCGGCCGGGGCCAACAACAGGGCTGCCACCAGGGAAAACAGTGATAGAGGACGCCTCAAAGCTCGTCTCCTTTGATCATCGAAACAGGAGCTTTGAACCTACCACACCCGGGGCGGGTGTCGCGCCTACTTGCAGACCGCGACCCCGGACTGGCCGCTGGCCTCGCAGGAGAGGAAGGAGGGGCACAAGAAGGTCTGCTTGATGCCCTTGGCGTCCTTTATGGCGCACAGGAACACGCAGAAATTGCCGAAGTTCTTGTCCTGGCCGATGCAGTACGCCGCCATGCCAGCGGGCGCGCCGCTGCACGGCTCCCCCTTCTTCTTGCACCCCACCGTGCAGTAGCCCTGGTTCCCGCCGATGCTGGTCACGACGCAGGTTAACCCAGGCGGACACTTTGTCTTCCCGTCGCACACGGAGCCGAGGGTGCCTGGAGGCAGCTTGCCGTCGGGGAGCGATCCCACCAGGTCCTTGGCCGCGGCGCCGGCGTCCCTGGCGCCGGCGTCCTTGAGCGCCATGCTGTCGGGCAGGCGCACGCAGGTGTTGGACAGGCAGACCAGCGGCGCGTGGCAGGTCTTGTTGGCGAAGCAGGGCCACCCCTCGTTGCCGTTGCCGATGGGCCCGGAGTCAGACTCATTCGCCGGCCGGCCGATGGAGCTGGCGCAGCCGGCGGCGATGAGCGTCAGCAGCAGAATAATCAAGGTCGTCGAGCGCATGGGAGATGCAAGTATCGCGAGCGGAGCTCCCCGGCGTCAAGCCGCCGCCTCATCGCTGCCGCAGCATCACCTCGAGGATGGCCACCGCCGCGGGGGTCACGCCGGGGATGCGACCGGCTTGCCCCAGGGTCCGCGGCCGGACCCGCTGCAGCTTCTCGCGCACCTCGTTGCGCAGCCCCGGCGCGGCCGCGTAGTCGAACGCCGCCGGGATGCGCCGATGCTCCAGCTTGCTCAGCCGCGCCGCCTCGCGCCGCTGGCGCTGGATGTACCCGTCGTACTTGATCTCCACCTCCACCTGCTCCCGATCCATGGGGCCCAGCTCAGCGGGCAGCTCGCCAAGCAGCCCCGCCTGCTCCAGCAGCGCCAGGCTGAGCTCGGGCCGGCGCAGCAGCTCGGCGGCGGTGGCGCCGGCGTACTCCAGCGAGGAGCCGGCCTGGTCCAGGGCCCGCTCCAGCTCCGGGCCCCGCCGCGCCCGGGTGTTGGCCAGCCGCTCCCGCAGCCCCTCGCGCGCCTCCCGCGCCCGGCAGTGGCGCGCCCACTGCTCGTCGTCGATGAGCCCCAGCTCCCGGCCCAGCGGGGTGAGCCGGTCGGTGGCGTTGTCCTCCCGCAGCAGCAGGCGATACTCGGCCCTGGAGGTGAACATGCGGTACGGCTCGGCGGTGCCCCGGGTGACAAGGTCGTCCACCATCACCGCCAAAAACGCCCGGTCCCGCCCCAGCACCAGCGGCTCATCACCCCGCAGGGCCAGCGCCGCGTTGATCCCGGCCAGCAGCCCCTGCCCTGCGGCCTCCTCGTAGCCGGAGGTGCCGTTGATCTGCCCCGCGAGGTACAGCCCCGGCAGGCCGCGCAGTTGCAGGGTCGGCTCCAGCTGGGTCGGCTGGACGAAGTCATACTCCACGGCGTAGCCCGGGCGGATCAGGCGCGCGCGCTCCAGCCCCTCGATGCTGTGGACCAGCTCGCGCTGCAGGTCCACGGGCAGGCTGGTGGAGATGCCGTTGGGGTAGACGCTCGGCGTGTCCAGCCCCTCGGGCTCGAGGAAGATCTGGTGCCGATCCCGGTCCGGGAAGCGCACCACCTTGTCCTCCACCGACGGGCAATAGCGCGGCCCGGTGCCCTGGATCACCCCGGCGTACAGCGGCGAGCGATCCAGGCCGGAGCGGATGATCTCGTGGGTGTGCGGGTTGGTGTAGGTCAGGTGGCAGCTGACCTGGCGCAGCGGCGGCGCGCCGTCGGGCCAGCGGCTCCAGCTCGACAGCCGCGGGGGCGGATCGTCGCCGGGCTGCCGGGCCAGGCGGTGAAAGTCGATGCTGTCGCGATGCAGGCGGCACGGCGTACCGGTCTTGAGCCGCCCCAGCTCGAAGCCGAGGGACCGGAGGCAGGCCGACAGCGCGTCGGCCCCCGCCTCGCCGTCTCTGCCGCCCGGCCGGCTCTCCAGGCCCGTGTGCAGCACCCCCCCGAGGAACGTGCCGGTGGTGAGCACCGCCGCCCGGCACGGGACCTGGGCGCCGTCCGCCAGGGTCACCGCGCGCAGCCGCCCTGCCCGCACCTGCACCGCGGTGGCCTCACCGGCGCGCAGCTCGATCCCCGGCGCCGCCGCCACCCGCGCCGCCATGCCGCTGGCGTAGCGCTCCCGGTCGGACTGGACCCGGGTGGCCCGCACCGCTGCCCCCTTGCGCTGGTTGAGCCGCCTGAAGTGGATCCCGGTGGCGTCGCCCAGCAGCCCCATGGCCCCGCCCAGGGCGTCCACCTCCCGTACCAGCTGCCCCTTGCCGAGGCCGCCGAGCGCCGGGTTGCAAGACATGCGCGCGATGGCCTCGAGGTCGAGGGTGACCAGCAACACGCGGGCGCCCATGCGAGCCGCCGCCAGGGCCGCCTCGCACCCGGCGTGCCCCGCGCCCACCACCACCAGGTCATGTGCCGGTCCAGCCATGGGGGCCACGATGCCACGACCGAGTCGGGCAGGCCACCGTCGTGATAAGCTGGGATCCTCACCGGCACCACGGAGCGAGCGACATGCGCGGTCACCTGTTTGTGGTCCTGGCCTCCCTCGCCCTCGTGGGCGCGGGGTGCCCGGGCGATCTCCAGCCGAACAGCAGCGGGGGCGACGGCAGCGGCGGCTTCGATCACGGCGCGTACCAGGACATCGGCCCGAGGCCGGACGGCTACGTCTCCCCCGGAACGGACAGCAAGGTCGCCTCCTCCGACGCCTCGGCCAGCTTCAAGTGCAGCGGCGACTGCCACGACTTCGTCCTCGACCGGATCCTGCTCCCCACCAGCTCGGCCCAGTCCAAGGCGTACGGCTACCGCAAGGCGGGCAAGATCTACAACGCCTTCGGCGACCTGATGGTGCTGGTGGGCTCCCAGGTCAGCTCCCTCGACGTGCAGAAGGACGTGGACCTATCGGTGTACGAGGGCAAGACCCTGCTGCTGGTGCGGGTCAAGGCCTCCAGCCTCACCAGCGGAACGGCCAGGGCCCAGGCCTGGCTGGGCGACACCATGAAGTGCTGCACCGACACCTCCAGCGTGGCGGCCTGCAAGGCCCAGGCGAAGTCCAAGTGCTTCTCCGGCTCCACGGCGCTGGACGTCTCCACCAAGTCGCCCAAGGACATGGTCTTTTCGGGCAGCATCACCGGCGGCAAGTTCACCTTCGGCCCGTCCAAGCTGCTGCTTCCCCTGGACATCAAGGGAGTGGGCAAGCTGAACCTGTCGCTGATCCAGGTCAGCCTCACCGGCGTGGCCGCCACCAGCGGGCTGACCACGGGCGTCCTGTCCGGCGCCATCCCGGGGGCGCAGATGGACACCGTGGTGATCCCGGGCCTCGCCTCCCTCATCAACAAGACCTACACCGACCCGACCACCAAGCAGAGCACCAAGGACCTGCTCAAGACCCTGCTCGACACCAACAAGGACGGCAGCATCACCGCCGCCGAGCTCAAGGCCAACGTGCTCATCGGCAACCTGCTGGCCGGCGACGTGGACGCCGACGGTGACGGCAAGAAGGACTTCTCCATCGGGCTCGGCTTCACCGCGGTGGGGTGCACCATCACCGGCGCGGGGCTCTGAGTGCCCACGGAGCACGCGCCCTCCGTCGTCGACCGATTCCTCGCCCGGGCAGCCCTGCGCGGCGAGAAGGTGGTGGCCCTGGTGAGGTTGCTGCTGTGCGCGCTGTTCCTGGGTCAGTACCTGTTCCTGTCGGACGCCCTGGGGCGATCCACCGAGAGCAACGCCTACTTCGTCAGCATCGGCGCCTTCTCGCTGGGGCTGGTCTACTCGGCGTGGGTGCTCAGGGGGCTGGCCGACGGGCCGCGGCTGCGCACGCACCTCTACATCGGCGTGGTGATGGACGCGCTGATCATCACCATGGCGCTGACCTCTTACGTCCTGTACCACCCCGCCAGCTACAGCGGCTTTTTGCGCGAGAGCAACCTCGCCATCATCGTCATCGGCGCAATCACCCCCGGCGTGCGGCTGGTGCGCACCGTGGCGGTGCTCGGCGCGTCGATGATGGTCCTGCTCTACGCGGGGCTGCTCCTGCTCGACCGCTCGGTCAACGGGGGCGTCATCCAGTACGGCGCCGCGGACATCGTCAACTTCAGCTTCTTGCTCACAGGCGCGGCCCTGTTCGGCTACACCGTGGCGTCCCGGACCAAGCGCCTGGTGCACGAGGGCGCCGAGGCCGCGGTGGAGGCGGAGCTCGCCCGCCAGCGGCTCGGGATCTACGTCTCGGAGGAGGTGGCGGCCGAGGCCATGCGCAACACCACGCTGCAGCCGGGCGGCGAGCGGCGCATGGCGGCGGTGTTGTTCTCCGACCTGAGGGGCTTCACCGGCTACGCCGAGCGGCTGAGCCCGGAGGCCACCGTGGTGGAGCTCAACGCCTACCTCGACGCCATGGTCAACGTGATCCGCGAGCACGGCGGGCTGGTGGACAAGTTCATCGGCGACGCCATCATGGTTGTCTTCGGCGCGGCCGAGCCCGGGGACAACGACGCGCTGTCGGCGGTGCAGACCGCCCACGGCATGTGCCAGGCGCTGGCGGCGCATAACCGCCGCCGGGTGAGCAAGGGCCGGCCGGCCTTCCGCCACGGCATCGGCGTGCACTACGGGCCGGTGGTGGCGGGCAACATCGGCAACCTGGAGCGGCTGCAGTTCACGGTCATCGGCGACAGCGTCAACCTGGCCAGCCGGCTGGAGAGCGCCACCAAGACCGCCGGCGCACAGGTGCTGATCAGCGCCGACGCCGTGGACGCCGCGCGACAGGGCGCCAGCGGCGAGGACCTGCCGCCCATGCGCAGCCTGGGCGAGATCCAGGTGCCCGGCCGCGAGGCCAGCCTGGAGGTCCACACCCTGGACCTGGAACCGGAGGAAGACGCATGATCCGCAATCGCCTGGCCCTGGCCCTCGCCCTGGCCCTGGCTCTCCCCTTTCCCTCTCCTCTGGCCCTAGCCGCGCCCGACGCCGCCTCTCCCCCGGCGCCCAGTCCCCCTACCCCGGGCGCCGAGGCCATCAGCGTGACCTTTCAGGTCAACGACTCGCTGGTGAAGAACAAGCTGCTGCCAGGGGTGCGCGTCGGCATCAAGCGGAGCCGCGGCGACACCGACTACGCCGCCACCGGGGTCACCACCGCCAGCGGAAAGATGATGGCCTCCTTGCCTCCGGGCGAATACTTCGTGACCTACCTCAAGGACGGCTATGTGCCGGTGCGCGACAGCGCCACGCAGCTCCAGCGCGAGGGGCAGCTGGTGACCACCACCCTGTCGCTGATGCTCGAGGCCGCTGGCCAGGCCGGCCAGCGCCGGGTGCAGATCGTCCTCAACTGGGGCAACGCCGAGGCGCACGTAAAGGACGCCGACTCCCACCTGATGCGCCTGGACATGTCACCCAAGCTGCATGTGTTCTGGCAGCACAAGATCTACCCCTCCAGCAAGGTGAGCATCGCCCTGGACGTGGACGACACCGACTGGGGCGGCCCCGAGACCGTCACCCTGCTCGACCCGCCCAAGGGGCGCTACACCTACTGGGTGCACAACTACTCCGGCCCGCCCGAGACCCTGGGCGACGCAGGCGTCAAGGTGCGCGTGCTGTTCGGCGACAAGGTGGAGGGCGAGTTCTCGGCCCCCGCCGGAGTGGACACGCGCTTCTGGCGCCCCTTTGCGGCGCTGGTCATCGACGCCATGCTGGAGCCCAAGCTCGTGCCGTTTTCTCAGCAGGAGCTCGCCGCCGCAATGGACCGCGCCGAGGTGCTGGTGCCCGAAGCGGTGGAGCAAGAGACCCGGGACCTGGAGAGCCTGACCGACGACGAGTTCCAGATCGTCTTCAACATCGCCGCCGGCGTGGTGGTCTTCCTCGGGCTGGTGCTCTACGCCATCCTGCGCCGCAAGAAGCGCTAGAGAACCTCAAGCCTCAAGCCTCGAGCCTGCGGACGCGAAGCGGACGCTACGGGATCGGCAGGTTCAGCATGATGTAGTGCGAGTCGTAGTACTGCTGCAGCGCCGCGATGAAGTCGGGCAGGAAGGTGAACCCCGCGCCCACCAGCACGCCGAGCACCGAGGCCACCACCAGGGCGTACTCGGTCAGGCCCTGGCCGCTCTCGTCGCGCAGGAAGCGCTGCCAGAGCTGCCTCATCATGGCTGGCCCACCTCGGCGATGTGCACCCGGGTGCTCTTGTCGGTGATGGCGTGCAGGTTCACCGTCACCTCCCTGCCGGGTCCCCGGTAGAGCAGGATGCGGTGGCCGGGCGCGATGTTATCGGGCTGCTTGGTCACCTCGCGCTCGTAGCCCGCGGCGGCCAGCGCCTGAGTGTAGTGCGTGACGTTCTCGTCCACGGTGCCGTCGTTGACCGACATGCTCACCCGCGCCCCGGCGGGCCCGTCGTCCTTGGACGCCAGGTCGAGCACGCCCCTGGAGCCCGGGAACAGCGGCACCACCGACGGCTCCGCCGCCTCGCCCGCCGCCTCGAAGGGCGCCGCGGTCACCGACGGGAAGGCCAGCGTATCCTCGCCGCGTTTGGTCAGCATCACCTGGTACACCTTGCCCCCGGCCCCGTCCACCGCGGACACCACGCCGCCCATGTGGGTCACGTCCGAGCGCACGAACAGCCGCCGCGCCCGCCAGGCGTTGGTGTAGAACCGCGCCACCTTGGCCGGGTCGTCCTCGGTGGCGAAGAAGCTCATCCGCACCGCCGCGCCGCCCACCGCGCTGTTGGGCCCCGCCGGCAGCTCGCGCACCCCCGGGTAGCGCGGCATGTCCTGGCCGTAGTAGCCCACCATCGGGTCCATGGTGCGCCGGGCCCCGGCCTCGGGGTAGTCGCCCCCGCCGAGCAGGCCGAGGAAGGCGATGCCTGCGCAGAAAAAGAGCACCAGCGCGACCTTCGCCGCCGGCTTGCCCCGCCGCCGCCTCGCCTGCTGCTGCCTGTCGCTCCGCTTGCGTGCCATGGTCGTCGCTCCTGCTACCGCGCCACGTAGTCGCCGAAGGGGTTGCCCTGGGACAGGGTGGCCGACGGGCAGCCGAGCTGCATCTCCTTGTCGCACCCCATGAAGTACTTGCCCCTGCCCTCGAGGGTCTCGCCGTACGGCTTGAGCGCGTCGCCCCCCGGGCAGCTGCTACCCTTGCCCCCGCACACCGGCGCCGAGTCGTAGGTCTTGGTGGCGCCGCGGTCCTGGGTGATGTCCACCTTGCCGCTCTTGGCGTCCTTGTAGTTCTTGGACACCACCGCCGTCTGCATGAAGTCGCTCTCCCCCAGGTTGGGCGGCTGGGCCATGGTGAACGACAGGGCCAGCGCCGCGCGCATGGCCAGCTTGAACAGGTTGATGATCCCCTTGGCCACGCCCTTGGTGCGCTTGTTGACGAAGTAGATCCGGTCCACCTGCTTCCAGAAGGCGGTGTTCTTGGCCACCCCGGGCCGGGTGGCGTTGCCGTAGACGTCCTCGCCCTTGTTCAGCCGCCACGAGTCGGCCAGCACGCCGTGGCTCTCGGTGAACAGCACCCCGAACGGCTTCATGAAGAACTGGCTGGTGCCGCGCATGAACCACTTGTTGGTCACGTAGGTGGTGACGATGGCCTCCACGTAGCCGTTGCGGTTGAAGCCCCACTCCGACGAGCCGAACATGCGCGCCGTGCGCGCCCCGCCGTAGTCCTTGCCCAGTGCCACCAGCGCCATGGCCACGTAGTTGCCGTTCTTGAACTGCATGGCGGAGAAGATGTCGATCACCGCCGCCGCGATGCCGAAGATGAAGTTGACGATGGCGCCCCCATAGATCGCCTCCTCCTGCCAGTTGATGGTGACGATGACCGGCTTGGTCCACGCCGCGGAGAAGATCCGCTTGCCCATGGGGTTCATGCTGGTGGAGTCGAGGTTCGCGTAGCGCTTGCCCGCCTCCTTGGCCGCCTTGCTCATGGCCTGGCTGCCCAGCTTGCTCAGCGCGCTCGGCCCCTTGCTGTAGTCGTGCATCGGGTAGCTGGTGGTCTCCCACGCCACGTACCTCGCCGCCTCCTGCACCTTGAGCTTGATGGTCACCAGCTCGGTGAACCAGATGCTGAACAGCAGCACCATCACGATGATCGGCGCCACCAGCGCGAACTCGGTCAGCGCCTGGCCCTCGGTGTCCCGCCACAACCTATGTCGCCTGTTGAAGCTCACGTCCTCCTCAGTGGGTGATCACGCTGGTGATCACCGCGGTGAACATGTCCATCTGGGCGTTGCGCAGCAGGGCCACCATGCCCTTGATCACCGCGCTGTCCGACTTGGTGGTGATCTTGCTCGTGACGTAGCGGTCCCAGAAGTTCTGCAGCTTCTGCCCCACCGGAGCCAGCCGCGCGCGCCAGAACGGGTTGAAGAAGTTCGGGTGCTCGTTCCAGTTGTCGGGGCGGTGGTAGTACGCCATGCCCCGGCTGATGACGTTGAGCCCCTCGAACAGGTACGAGTTGCGGCTGCCGCCCACCGTGGTGTCGAGCTTCATCTCGGCCAGCTTGCCGTCGGCGGTGGCGGTCTTCCACGACCACTTGGAGTACCAGGGCACCTCCTTGGAGTGGCTGGAGTACTTGGTCTGGAAGTCCTTGTGGCTCTTGTTGAGGAAGATCCAGGTGGACGGCTGGCCGAAGTCGGCGGTGCGGTCCTTGTTCGGCTTGAACTTGAAGTACGGCGCGAAGCCGGGCCACGGCGCCTTGTTCGACTTGGTCTCCATGGTCTCCTTGGGACCACCCGATGGCGGCGGGATGGCGAACATGCCGCGCTTGCCCGGCGATGGCAGCCCCGTGGTGCCGTTGCCCTTGTACTTGTAGTGCTCCCCCTTGTCCTCGTACGCCGCGATGGCGTCGCCCAGCTTGCTGCCCGACGAGGTGTACGACACGAACGCCGGGCCCATGGCGCCGAACCCCTGGCCCGACTTCATGAAGTCGTCAGAAGACAGGGTGTCGGCCACCGGGTAGTTGCCCTCGGAGCCGATCCCCTTGATCTCCGCCTTGTCGCTGATCTTGCGGTCCTTGGTGAACTTGGTCTGCCCCATCTTGGAGCCGATGAGGGTGGTCACGATGGCCACGCCGTAGGCGCCGCCCCGCCGGTTGGACACGAACTGCGGCGTGCGCGTGGCGTGGCACAGCTCGGCCATCAGCCGGTACGCGTCCTCGCCGCCCTTGTCCTTGTGCTTGGTGTAGTCCCCCGACGGCGAGACGCGCTTGATGTCCCGGACCAGCCCGTACACATACGGGTTCATGCCCGACGCGTTGTCGAACGCGTTGTAGTACTCGATGCTGTTGAGCGCCATGTTCACCAGCAGGTTGAGCACGATGCTCTTGCCGTTCTTGAAGCTGATCTGCTTGTCGTGCTTCTCGATATAGTTCTGCATCCCGGTCAGGATGTGCACGTTGAGTAAGGCCGCACGCGCCAGCTGCGATTGCCATAACGTGGCCTTGTTGAAGATGCTCATCGCCTCGACGATCTTGTGCCCCACGTCGTGGCCGATGTTGTACAGCTTCACGGCGATATCCCTGAACGCCGAGGCGAACGACGCCATGGCCGAGATGATGCCGATCACCGCCGAGTACGGCAGGTTCGCTGGATAGGGGAACTTGGTACCCGTCTCCACCGCCCCCTTGAGCGCGTTGAGCATGTCCACGCAGGTGGCGAACATGGCGATCTGAAACCCGACCCAGGTCATGTAGCTCTGCACCACCATGGCGGTGTTGTAGTGCGCGATCTGGGCGCGGTTCAAAAACGCAATGTAGTTGAAGGTCCGCGCTTCCATGGCGGCCAGAGTGTAGGCCGCCGCGTCGGCGGTGTTCTGCAGCTTGATCTTCTGGTGCACCGCGGTGCCGAGGTTCAGGGTGGCCAGCACCCCGAGCACCATGCAGAAGATCCCCACCGCGGCCAGGGGCATGGCCTGCCCCCGCTCGTTGCGGCGGCGCCGGGTCAACGCCCGCGTGAGCCTGTCCCGCCGGGTCATCACTTCACCTCCAGGCTCTGCTTGTACGGGTTGGACTGCATGCGCATGGTGTAGGTGGTCTTGATCGGCACCATGTAGACGCCCTGCTTGGACAGCTTGGCCATTTTGCCCACGATGGAGCTGCCGTAGCCGCCCTTGCCCAGCTTCAGCGGCGCCACGGAGCGGAAGCCGGTCTCCTTCTTCTGCATCTGCGGGTTCCAGATGGCGCCGTACAGCTCCTTGCCCGCCGCGCCGGCCAGCCACGCCTGGTGGATGATCATGTTGGCGAACGGCACCCGCATCATGTACAGGTACTGCACCTGGATCGACAGCCGGGTCTGGTCCCGGGTCTTGGGATCGTCGAACTCGATCTCGCGGCCGCGCCGGCCGAAGTCGCTGCTCTTGGGGTTGATGATCTTGACGGAGACGAACCGGTCGTCCCCCGGACCCAGGGCCTTGGTGATCCCCTTCTGCAGCGCCTTGTCCGCCATCTTCTCGGCGGTGTTGAGCAGCTTGTTCTTCTGCTTGTTGAGCGCCTTCTTGTTCTTGTCGTTGATCAGCGGCAGGTTGTTGATGATCTTGCCCGTGCCGTTCTTGAGCAGGTCCACCGCCTGGGGCAGCCGGCGGCTCTTCTGGTACAGCAGCGCCCGCTGGGCGATTCGCTTGAGCATCTGCAGCGGGTTGCCCAGGTCCGACTGCTTGAACAGCCCCTCGTAGGTGGGCAGCAGCGAGATGATCGCCGCGTTCTCCATGATGATCTTGTCAGCGTTCCACACGATGCCCGCGCGGGCGGCGTTGAAGGCCGCGTACTCGGTCATCACCCGGGCGTGCTGCATCATCACGAGCTGGATGATGCCCAGGATCAAAAAGGTCATCAGCGGCATGATGATGGCCGACTCCACCAGGGCCTGGCCGCGCTCGTCCCGTCGCGCGCGCGCGCACCCCCGCAGCAGCAGGGACAGGGCCAGGCGCGCAATTCGGGACCGCATGTTGCACAGTGTACCCCGGCGCCGGAGCCCGGGGCCATCGGTCAGGTGGCCATGTGCTCGCTACGCTCGCGGCTTCAGGCTTCAGGCTTCGGGCTTCAGGCCAGAAAGCGGCTGATCTTTTGGAGGAGCTCGAGCGACAGGACTCTGGATTGTGATACCATGACGGCACGTTACGACTGATCTTGGCTCAGGAACCGCGCATGCTGCGAACCGCATTGATCTCCCTCGCGTTGCTCCTCTTGCTTCCGGCGCAGATCCAGGCCGCGCCCTCGGCCGATGATCGGCGCAAGGCTCGCGCACAGATCGCCCGGGGGCAGCACATGTTCAAGAAGGGGGCCTACAGCCGCGCGCTGGAGGCGTTCCGCGCGTCCAGCAAGCTGGCGCCGGGGCATGGCGTGGACCTGCTCATCGCCGCGACCCTGGAGTCCATGGGGCGCAGCACCGAGGCGGCGGCGGCCTACAACGCCTACCTGGAGCGCCATGGCAAGACGGCGCCGCGTGCGGCGCGGCGGGAGGCGTGGCTACGGCTGGACGGGCTCAAGCGCTGGCTCGGGCGGCTGCAGATCAAGAGCACCGCGGCGGGCGCCCGCGTGACCGTGGATGACAGCCCGCACGGCACGCTACCGCTCGCGGGCCCGCTGTACCTCAACCCGGGGCCACACCTGGTGAGTATCGTCCGCGATGGCCAGACCCTTTACGAGGCCACGGTGCAGCTGCGCCGGGGCGACTTCCAGCTGCTCACCGTGGACCCGCAGCCGAAGCCAGCGCCCGAGCCGACGACGGCGACGGGCACGGCCGGGCCGACGCCGGCCGGGACGCCCAAAAAGCTCGTCCCCTGCGCGCCCCTGGTGCACGAGCCGCCCGAGCCGTTCTGCCCGGTCTGTCCCACCGACGAGCAGGCCCGCGCGCGGCGCAACATGACCATCGGCGGCTACGTTGCCCTGGGCGCTGGCCTGGTGCTGGCCAGCGGCGCTGCGGTGCTCTACGGCGTGGGCGGGGCCCGCGGCTCCAGGGCCCATGACCGGTACATGGGCACGGACAACCCCAACGCCATGGCCACCCACTACGCCGACGTGGAGCAGGCGCGCACCATGGTCATGGTGGGCCACGGCCTGGCAGCCGCCGGCGTGGTGGCCCTGGGCCTGTCGCTCTACCAGTTCATCGCCCGGCCGGCGGCGCCCGATCAGGGCAGCCGGGCCAGGCTGAGCGCGGGGCTCGTCCCGGGCGGCGGCTCGGTGAGTCTGGGAGGGAGCTTCTGATGCGGTACCTGGCCCTCACAGTCGCCCTCGCCCTGCTCCTGTGCCTCACGCTGAGCGGCTGCGGCTGGCTCTGGCCGCGGGACAACCCGCGCGACCCGGCACGCTGCGACCCGGCGTGCCCTCGCGGCCTCGTGTGCCACGAGGGGATCTGCAAGCTGGGCGACGGGGGCCTGCCCCCGGACCTCGGCGCGGACGGCGGCGCCACGGCGCCGGACATGACGCGGCAGGACCAGGCCTCCCCGGACGCCGCGGCCCGGTAGCATGTCCGCCACGGCTGGACGGCCCGACGACGACGCGCCCCGGCGGAGCGCTGGAGCCCCCGGCGAGGCCAGCTCGCGCCGCGGGGTGATCCTGGCGGTGGCGCTGGTCACCCTGCTGTCGCTGGCGCTCAAGGGGCTGTTCTTCCTCGAGCCGCCGGGGCGAGACCAGTCGCTGTTTTTGACCCAGGCGGCCATGCTGCTCGACGGCCAGGCCCTCTACTCCGAGATCTGGGAGCACAAGCCGCCGGGGATCATCCTGCTGTACGCCCTGGCCATGGCCGTGGCGGGCCGCTCCTACGAGGCGGTCCAGGTCGCCGACTGGCTCGCGCTGTGGGCCACGGCCCTGGGCTTGCTCGGGCTGGCGCGGGCCGCGGGGCTGGGCGCGGCGGGGCTGGTGGCCAGCGCGCTGTACCTGGTCCACGCCAGCGGCGCGCTGTTCGGCGGCTACTGGGCCACGGGCCAGCCCGAGGTGTGGATGGACCCGCTGGTGGTGGGGGCCCTGTGGCTGCTGTTCACGCTGCGCCCCGGGCGACCCGGGGCTCCCCGGGCTGCGGTCGCCGTCGGGGCCATGGTGTCCGCGGCGATCCTGCTCAAGTACTCGGCGCTGCCTCTGGCCGTCGGGGCGGTGGCCGCGCTGGGGTGGCGGTGCAGGGGCGCCGGCCGGGCCGTGGGGCTCAAGCTCCTGGCGGCGCTGGCGGCGGGCGGCCTGGCGCCGGCCCTTCTCCTGCTGGCCTACCTCGGCGCCACGGGCGGCCTGGCCGATTTCTGGTCCTCCACGGTGCAGTTCAACCTGATGCATCGCGAGGTGGCCACCCGGGCCTGGCACGCCGAGCCGCTGGCCAATGTGCTGCGAGAGCTGATGCCGCTGTTGCTGCTCTACCTGGCGAGCGCCGGCGCCCTGCTGGCCGCCTGGTGGGGCCGCGGCAAAAGCCCCCGGGGCACGGACAGGGCAGGCACCCCCGCGGAGGTGACGGTCTGGGCCGCCCTGCTGTGGCTGCTTTGCCTGCTGCAGGTGTTCTGGCAGGGCAAGTTCTGGGCCTACCACTACCATGTCATCCTGCTGCCGCTCTGCCTGACCGCCGCGGCGGGGCTCCACGCCGTGGTCACGCTGCTGCGCCGCTGGATGCCGGCGGCGCTGGCCGTGGGCCTGACGGTGCTGGTGGCCGCGGGGCTGTCGCTGCCGGACCTGGCGGTGTGGAGCGGCTACCTGCGGCGCCACGGGGTCTTGCTGCACTGGACCGGCGGGGAGGTGGCGCAGCGAACGATGCTCTCCTACCGGCGCGCTGACTATGTGTACGCAGAGACGGCGCGCCTGGCCCGACGAGTGGCCCGGCAGGTGCCGCGAGGAGAGGCGATCTTCGTCTGGGGATTCGAGCCGGGGATCTACTTCCAGTCGGAGCGCCCCGCCGCCTCCCGCTTCCTTTACGACTACCCGCTGATGCCCCGGTTCGCCGCCCTGCACCAGCGCCACGTGGCCGCGCTGCTGGACGACCTGCGGCGCGCCCGCCCGCGGCTGTTCATCGTCGGCACCCGGGATCGCAACGACATCGAGCAGAGCGACTCGCTGACTCAGCTGCGGGCCCTGCCCGCCCTGGCCAGGTACGTCAAGGCCACCTTCGGCGACGGCCGCCGCGTCGGACGGTTCGTGGTCTTCCCTCGCCGCGCCGGCGCGCCCTGATCAGGGCGCGGCTCAGTACGCCACGCGCGCGGCGTGGATGTCCCAGTCCGTGTTGTTCCACTGGGACCAGACCACCAGGTACTCCCGGTTGCCACGGACCACGCGCGGCGTGGTCTGGTTGGGCGCCACGGCGGCCACCACTAGCCCGGCGGAGTCGAGCAGCGCGCCGGTGTGAGCCACCCGCGCCGCGTAGATGTCGGAGCTGGCGTTGCGCTTGTCAGCCCAGACCACCAGGTACTCCTGGCCCGCCGCGGCGATGCTCGGCCCGGCGACGACGTTTCCGCCGGGCGCCAGCATGGTGCCGTTTTTCGGGCTCGGGCCCTTGGCATACGAGACCATCGCGCCGTACAGCCCCTGCGTCGAGGCGCGGTTGTCCAGCCAGGCCACCAGCGCGGTACCCTGGGTGACCCCGCCTGCCTGCGCCGGAGTGAGCTGAGCGCCGATGGCGCCGGACACCGTCACCGCGTTGAGGTTGAGCAACTTGAAGCTGCTGTCCACGTGCGCGCCGAAGATGTCGTAGGCGCTGGCCCCACCCTTGGCGTTCCAGGTCACCAGGAAGTCGCTGCCATTCCATGCCAGGCCCACGGTGCCGTCCAGGGGCAGCGGGCCCTTGTGGATCTGCTTGCCCCCGGCGTCGACGACCTTTCCCGCGGCGTCCACCCGCCCGCCGTACACCTCGCGGTTCAGGCCGCGATGGTCGCGCCAGGCCACCATGAAGCCGGCGCCGTCAGAGGCCACCCGGGGCACCGTCTGCTCGCCCGAGGCCTTGACCACCTCGATGCCCTTGGGCTCGAGCACCTTGCCGTTTCGGTCCAGCCGCGTGGCGTAGATGTCCCAGTTCTTGTGGCGGTAATCGGCCCAGGCCACCAGGGTGTGCCGGCCGTTGTGGGCGGCTGCCGGATGCCACTCGTTGCCCGCGCCGGGCCTGAGCTGGATGCCTGCCTTGTCCAGCACCTTGCCGGTCTGGCTCACCCGCGTGGCGTACACCCGCGAGGTGGCGCTCGCCCCGGCGCGCCAGAGCACCACGAAGTTCTCCCCGTCGAAGACCAGGTCGTTGACGCGCTGGTCGCCCACCATCTGCACCACCGGGATGCTGACCTGGTCGAGCACGCCGGGCAGCAGCGTACGCACGCACCGCCCGCCGCGAGACTTTCCGCGGTTCAAAGGATTGTCCTGGCTGCGGCGGGCCGCGCGCAGGTTGCCCGCGGAGAACAGGAAGGATCCGCCGCGCACGATCTTCTCGGTGCCACTGCCGCCGCCCATGGGATCGGTGAGAAGCGAAAACCCGAGCTTGGAGATGTTCCAGTCCCAGGTCCACTCCCACACGTTGCCCGCCATGTCGTACAGCCCCCAGGCGTTTGGCTTCTTGCCCCCCACGGGGAACGGCGTCGACTTGTTGTACCAGGCGATGGCGTCGGCCGCGGCGTTGCCCTGCGAGCACTGGGCCTGGGTCAGCGTGCCATTGTAAAGCGCCGTGGTCGTCCCGGCGCGGTAGGCGCGCTCCCACTCGGCATCGGTGGGCAGGCGGTAGCCCGGGCAGGCCAATAGCTTCTTGCCCGGGTAAGGCGTGTCCTTGCAGTCCGTGGTCTTCTGCGCGCCGGTGCAGGCGTAGCACGCCGGCAGGCCGCGGGCCTTGGACAGGGCGTTGCAGTAGGCCGCGATCTCGTGCCAGGTGATGTTCTCGGCCGGGCAGGTGTCGAAGCAGGGCGGCTTGGAGGCGGGGCCGGCATCGTATGGGCTGTAGCCCATGAGCCCGGTGAACGCTCCCTGGGTCACCTCGGTGACCTGCACCTCGTAGCTGCGTGTGATGTGCACCTGGTGCCGCTCCTCGTTGGTGTTGCGGCACGGCTCGGCGAGCGGCGATTTGGGCGAGCCCATGAAGAACTTGCCCCGGGGCACCGGCACCCAGCCGCCCGGCGTGTCCGTGGTGCGCACCAGGCGGAAGCCGGTCTCACCGCCGGCGTAGGTGGCGGCCGCGGAGATGCGGGCCGAGGCGCGCAGGTCCCTGGGCAGGTGGCTGTGCGAGCCGCCGCGGGTCACGCGGTTGCCGGCGCCGGCCTGCACCGGGTCGTTGGCCGGGGTATTGCCCAGCTTCGCCTTGTACGCGTCGTGGACCCACTCGGCCACGTTGCCGGCCATGTCGTACAGCCCCAGCTTGTTGGGCTGCTTGTCGCCGGCGACATGGGTGGTCATCGACGCGTTGCCCGCGTACCAGGCGATCTTGTTGGCCGCCGGCGACAGGGTGCCGCAGCCGCCGAGGCTGCCGGTGTACAGCTGATCCTTGCCGCCGGCGCGGTAGGCATGCTCCCACTCCGCCTCGGTGGGCAGCCGGTAGCCCGGGCAGAGGTACAGTTCGGAGCCCAGAAACGGCTGGGCCGCGGCGCAGGTGGTGGTGGTGCAGTCGTAGCACGGGGTCAGCCCGCGGGCCGCGCTCAGGGCGTTGGCGAAGGCGGCCGCCTGGTGCCAGGTGACGTTGTCCACCGGGCAGGCTTCGCCGCACTTTTTGGACGAGGGGTTGGCGCCCATGACCGCGCGGTACTGCGAGCCGGTCACCTCGAAGGCGGTGATCTCGATGGCGTGGGTCAGGGTGACCCGTCGGCGGTCCTCGTTGGTTGGGTTGCAGCTGTCGCCCGGCATGGCGCCCATGTAGAAGCAGCCCGCCGGCACCGCGCACCAGGTCATGCCCAGCTCGTCTCCCTTGCACGACTTGCTGTAGGTCGGCTGGGCGCAGATGCCCAGGTCGCCGGTGTAAATATCTTGCGAGGTCCCCGGCTGATCGGATTGCGGCCCGTCAGGGGGCGGGGCGGGCTGGTCGGGCTTCGGTCCGTCCACCTTGATCCCGGGTTTGTCCGGCGCCGGTCCGTCGGGCTTGGCCTGCTTCTGATCCGGCGCGGGCCCGTCGGCCACGGGCAGGTCGGTGGCCGGCGCGTCTGGTTGCAGGTCTCCCCCGCCAGTCTCGGCGCGGTTCAGGTCCTGCAGCGGGGCGTCCGGGAGCGGTCCGTCTGGCGCCGCGTCCACCCCTCCGTCCACGGGCGCGTCCACGCACTCGCCCTCGAAGCAGACCTTGCTGCCCGCGCAGCGCGGCTCACAGCGCCGGGGATCGTAGGGCGCGTCCAGGGGCCACAGGCCGTCGCAGCCGCCGGCCCCGCCGAGCAGCAGCGACGCCAGGCTGGCGAACAAGACCTGTCGCAGGGCGGAGTCTCTTGGGGCCATGGCTCAGAACCTCCCCGACAGGCCGAGGCTCGCGCCCCGGGCCAGGGGTGCCACGCCCACAGCGGTGACGCCCTCGCCGCCAGGCTCCGCGGGCCGGGTGACGAACAGGTAGATGGAGACCCCGGCGGCCACCGCCGCCGCGCCCATCAGAATGTTCCCGGCCAGCACCATGTCCCTGGCCGACTCTATATCGTCGTAGTGCCCTGCCAACTCGTCATCGGGCGGCCCCGGGGCGGCGGCAGCGGCCGCGGTGTACGCGTCATGGGCCGACTCGCCGCGGCTGACGCCCACGCCGTAGAGCGCCGCCGCGGTGGCGGCCAGGGCAGCGCCGGCACCGAGGGTCGACCAGGCCCACAGGGTCCGTGTGCGGCGGACAGATGACGCGTCGTCGTCCGGCGCGTCCGGCTGCACGGCGGGGGCGGGAGCGGGGGCGGGAGCGGGAGCGGGAGCGGGAACGGGAGCGGGAGCGGGAACGGGAGCGGGAGCGGGAGCGGGGGCG
>CAZEFW010000089.1:0-8553 GCA_964511535.1 uncultured Myxococcales bacterium
AGGACGGCCCCACCGTGACCCACGGCGAGATGCCCTTCGGCGCGGCCAAGATCGCCGCGGACGAGTTCGGCGCGGCCGAGGTGGTGGACCCCCGCGACAAGACCGTGGACACCATCACCGACACCTTCAAGAAGTACCCGCACCTCGGCACCGCCCTGCCCGCCATGGGCTACGGCGAGAAGCAGACCAGCGACCTGGAGCAGACCATCAACGCGGTGGACTGTGACACGGTGGTGTACGCCACGCCCATGGACCTGGGCCGGCTGATCAACATCGACAAGCCGCTGGTGCGCGTGCGCTACGAGCTGGCCGATCTCGAGGGCGCCACCCTGGGCGCCGAGCTGGACAAGTTCCTGGCCAAGCTGTAGGGCGCGTCGCGCCCGTCGACGGTCGACAGTTCACAGTCGACAGTTGACAGTCGGTATTGCCGGCGTTCGTGATGTAAAATGGCCGACGAGATGGATCGCCGGCACCTCACTATCCCATTCCTGGCTCTCTTCGTCGTGGCCTGCCCCGGCAGCAAGGATCCGTCCCTCGACTGGCATGTGGCCGCGGACGACACGGGCGGCGGGGCCAAGCTCGACGTCGGCCCGCGGCCGGACCTGACCATCACCTACCCCGAGGGCGGCTCCTGCGGGCCGCAGAGCTGCACCGGCTGCTGCCTGCCCGGCGGCACCTGCGTCACGGGCAACGCCGACACCCAGTGCGGCCGCAACGGCGCCTGGTGCCTCGACTGCTTCAAGAGCAAGAGCGCCTGCAAGCTTGGCAAGTGTGTGGCGTGCGCGCCCAAGTGCAAGGGGGTCGCGTGCGGCTCCAAGGACGGCTGCGGCGGCACCTGCGGGCCTGGCTCGGGCTGCTGCACCCCCAAGTGCAAGGGCAAGACCTGCGGCGACAGCGACGGCTGCGGCGGCACCTGCAAGTCGGGCAGCGGCTGCTGCGAGCCCAAGTGCGCGGGCAAGAAGTGCGGCGCGCCCGACGCCTGCGGCGGCACCTGCAAGCCGGGCAGCGGCTGCTGCAACCCCACGTGCAACGGCATCCCGTGCGGCTCGCCCGACGGCTGCGGCGGCACCTGCCAGCCCGGCTCCGGCTGCTGCACGCCGAGCTGCGCGGGCAAGAAGTGCGGCCAGTCCAACGGCTGCGGCGGCACCTGCCAGCCGGGATCGGGCTGCTGCAACCCCTCCTGCAGCGGCAAGAAGTGCGGTGAGTCTGACAACTGCGGCGGCTCCTGCTACGGGCCCTGCGACGGCTTCGCCAAGTGCGACAGCTCCACCAAGACCTGCAAGTGCGGCAAGTCACCGCATTACAAATGGTCCGGAGGGCTGTGCAAGGCCTCCTGCGGCACCTGGCTCAAGTACAAGGGCTGGTCAAACATCGGCGCCGGCTGTTGCAAGAACGGCTGCAAGGGCCAGGGCAGCAGCTACAACGAGACCCACGATTGCACCTGGTGCTGCCAGAACACGTCCGGTTCGGGTGGATGTAAGTAGAGAGCGAGGACGGAGGGTGAAGTCAGGCCTCGCCCTCCGTCCCTGGAACCCAGATCCACCCGTCCTGCTCGAACACGCCGCGGTCCTCCTCGGGCAACTCCCACCCCTCGGTGGCCCACAGGTATCCGGTGTAGGCCGCGATGACCGCGTCGAAGCAGTGGTCGTTGTCCAGGCAGACCTGCTTCCACACCTGGAACTGCAGCTTGCTAGACAGGTCCTCGAGCATCTCCGCGCGCACCGTCCAGTCCTCTGTCCCGCGCTTGTAGCGCCGGGCCCTGTCCTCGTCGAAGAGCCGGGTGATGGTGGCCTTGGGATAGACCTCGATCAGGTCCCTGTTCAGCACGAACTCCTGCTCCAGCGCCCTTACCAGGTAGTGCGCCCGGGCGGTGAGCGGGCCCATGCCCTGGCCCAGGGTCTCCCGGGGCATGATCCCGTGTTGCCGATGCAGCACCACCTCGCACGCGCGCTGGGTGTACGGCGTGGTGGGCGGCTTGCGCCCCCGCCGCGGGGCCGCCGCCAGGACCATGGGGTCACCCCGCCGCCGGAACCAGCTCACCACCGGGTCGTCGCATGTCTCCAGCCCGGGGCAACGCTCCAGGCGGCATCGCACGCACACCGTGGGGCGCAGGGGCGCGTCCACCGCCAGCAGCGCGCCGCCCCCGTGCTCCCGGATGAAGCGCAGCAAGGCGCGGTCATGAAACGGCTCTCGCGTGGGCGTGCGGGTGCTCAGGAAGGTCACCCGCACGGTCTGCTCGGCCGGCTCGAGCAGGGCCACCGCGGTGTTGCGGCCCTTGCCGCCGCCCAGATCGACCCCGATGTATCGCTTGAATATTCGCCCGCGCGTGGCCATCGGGAAAAGATAACAGAGCGCCTCGATTCAGGCTTTCAAATTGGCGATATGACGCGAAACCCTGTAGAGTCCTTGGGATCAGGAACAATGTAGGTTCGCGGCTCTGCGGTCCGCTCGAGAGGGAAGGTGAAATGCCGCCCACCAAGCCACTGAAGACGAAGGTTTCGACCTGGAAGAACTACCTGCGGCTCTTCTCCCCCAAGACGGGCAGGATAAGCCTGGTCATCCCGAGCCAGCTGCCGTACCAGCGCGGCTCCCGGGTGCCTGTGCTGGTCTTCCTGCCACAGGGTGAGCCGCTCAAGGCCATCGGCATCGTCCTGCAGGTGGTGCGCGGCCCCGACGGGAGCCAGCGCGGACTCGGCATCACGCTGCAGGGTGTGAACCGGGAGGAGGAGGCGCGCATCGAGCTCATGCGCCAGCACGCCCTCCGACTCGACGCCCCGCCGGAGCATGCCGCCGCGCCCGCGCCAGCGCCCCCCAGGATGCCAGCCCCGGCGCCCGTACCGGCGCCAGAGCCCAGGGAGCCGACGCCGCGCCCGACCCGGCCCACCCCGGCGCCCACGCCCCCGGCCGAAGAGGAGTCGCTGCTCCCGCCGGTCAGGCGGCAGACCGCGTCGAGGACCCGCGCGCCACAGGTGACCGCCGGAGCGCCCCAGGTGCCGCCCCAGGAGGAGGTCCCCGAGGACGACAGCGACTTTCGCTACCCCCACCCCGGCCTGCTGGACACGCCGGCCAACCCCGATATCCCCATCGTGGGCATGGACCTCGGCACCACCCGCTCGAGCGTGGCGGTGGTGGAGAACAACGAGGTGCTCGTGCTCCAGGCGCGAAACGGCCTGTGGGACATCCCGTCTGTGGTGGGGTTCACCGAGGTGGGCGACCCCGTGGTGGGCATCGACGCGCGGGAGATGTTCATCATCGACCCGACCCACGCCATCGTGTCGCCCAAGCGCCTGCTCGGGCGCCGCTACCAGGAGCGGGAGCTGGAGCCGTACCTGGCGGGCATGGCCATGGCACACTCCGAGGGGCCCAACGGCGAGGTGCAGGTGCACCCGCGGGGCAAGACCCTGAGCATCCCCCAGGTGTGCGCCCCGCTGCTGTTCAGCATGCGGGTGATGGCCCAGGAGTTCCTCGATCAGCAGGTCACCGACGTGGTGCTCACCATCCCGGTGAGCTACGACGACTACCGCCGCCGGGCCATCCGGGACGCCGCCTCCCTGGCGGGGCTCCGGGTGTTGGAGTTCATCGAGGAGCCCACGGCGGCGGTGCTGGCGCACCACTTCGACGACTCGTTCCGCGGGCTCATCGCGGTCTACGACTTCGGCGGCGGCACCTTCGACTTCTCGGTTGTGGAGGTGCGGCGCAACAACCTGGAGGTGGTCTCCACCGCCGGCGACACCTGGCTCGGGGGCGACGACTTCGACCTCGCCATGGCCAGCGCGGCGGCCAACGCCTTCTGGCGTGAGACCAAGATCGAGATCCGCAACCAGGTCGTGCGCTGGCAGCGGCTGCTCATCGCGGCCGAGAAGGCCAAGCGGGAGCTCTCGTTCAAGGAGCAGACCATCCTCGGCCTGCCAGACGCCGCGCTGACCCCCGAGGGCTCGCTGGCGCTTCGCTACCCGTGCAACCGGGATCAGTTCAACGAGATCTGCGCCGAGCTCATCGAGCGGTCCCTGGAGACCTGCCGCGAGACGCTGGAGATCCAGCCCGAGGAGGTGGACACGGTCTATCTGTCGGGCGGCACCTCGGCCATCCCCGCGGTGCGGGACGCGTTGACCGAGATGTTCGGCAAGCCGCCGCGAATGGCCATCCCCCCGGAGCGCGCGGTGGTCATCGGCGCGGCGCTTCACGCCGCCAACCTGTACCAGAAACGCAAGGGACCGAGTCGGTAGCTTCGAGACTCAGGAGGCCACGGAGTCGGCCTCTGGCGCCTCCCCCACCTCCCCCACCTCTTCGGCAGACTCATCGGCAACGACCACGCGCGCGCCTGCCGCCGGGTCGTCTTCAACCAGCGCGGCGGTCCCCCGGTCGCGCAGGTACTCGATGAAGACCCGCGCCGAGTGGAGCTCGCAGGCCGGCAAGCTGTCCACGAGGTTCTTCACCTGCTTGCGCAGCACGTCCGTCACGGTCTCGCCGCTGGGCGAGGTACGCTCAAGGGGCACCACCGGCTCGGTGGGCACGGTCACGTCCCCCCAGGGGGCGGGCGGGTCCGGCTCCAGCCCCTTGCTCGAGAACCACTGGTTGATGTGGTTATGCAGCAGGGCGGCGCGGTAGTTGAACCAGCGCTCCCGCTCCTGCGGGTAGCTGAGCAGCACGTCCTTGAACCGGCGGAACGCCCCCTTGCCGTCGATGGCAACCAGCAGCCGCTCCCGCAGCTGGAGGTCCTCGAGGGAGGCCACGAACTGCTCCATCCACCGGTACTGCTCCCGGGACGAGGCAGGATCGATCCTGACGTACTGCGTCGGCTCGGCGGCGATCCGGCGGCGGTTCTCCTCGTCCTCGGGTTGGCCGTCTACCACGACCAGGACGTCACCGGAGTCCCGATCGATATAGCTATGGAGATCCGGCGAGTTACGTTCGAAGGCGGTCTCCACGTAGGCCCAGTTCACTTTTATGTTCTTCATAATCGATACATCTCCCAGAAACCACTAGCTTAGGCATCCTCTCTCTCTAAACGGGACAGTTTAGGTTCGGATCGGTTCCAGTTCAAGGAGGAGTCTGTTGGGCCCAGGGCCCAGAGGCGTTCGCCCGGTCGCCTGCCACGGTATCCATCTCATTGACAGCGGGCCGCCCATGGCTACAATACAGCCCCTATTCATCCGGAGGCCCCCCGTGGCACGCGTAACTGTCGAAGACTGCCTGGAGAAATTCCCGAATCGCTTTGCCCTCGTGATCCTCGCCGCCCAGCGAGCCCGCCAGCTGGCCAAGGGCGCGCAGGCGCTGGTCGAGTGCAGCAACAAGCCCGCCGTCACCGCGCTGCGCGAGATCGCCAAGGGCCGCGTCTGGTTCATCGAGGACGTGGACGCCACCCTGCGCACGTTCCTGGACGAGCAGCACGCCAGCCTGCTGGATCACCAGTCCTACAAGCCGGCCGTCTAGGCCCCCTCGCCTGGCCGGGGCTCGCCCCCGTCAGAGCCGGTCGATCAGCTTCCTGGCAAGGTCCACCATCTCCGGATCATCACCCAGGTCCCGGATCATCTTCAGCTGACCCACCATGGCGCCGGTGCGCTTGGGTTTGGCGGTGTCGAGCAGCGCGTTGATGCGCTCCATGGCCTGGAGCTGAAGCGAGGGGTCACGGTGCTCCAGCACCCTGCCCCAGATGTCGAGGTCGTCCGGCAGCTCGTACTGCTTGAGCAGCGCGTCCACCGCCGCCGTGACATCGTCGCGGCCCCCGGCATCGCGGATCTTCGCCAGCATCTTGAGCTTGTTCTTGCTGGTGGTGGCGGCCTGCGCTGCCTGGCCCGCCGGCGCCTGGGCCGCCACGAGGTCCGCGATCTTGCCGCTCTCGAAGGCACGATCCAGCGCCGCCCGGTATGACTGCTGGCTGCGACCACCCCGCGATTTGCGTCCCTGAAAGTCCCGGTCGTCGCGCCCTCCGGAGCTCCCGTCCCGCATGCGGTCGATCTCTTTCCAGCTCTTCTTCCTGCGCTCTCTGTCGTCGCTCATGGTGGTTTTCTCGCTCCTGCGCCCCGGGAGTATAGAATAAAACAATCGTGGAGATCACCAGCGCCCGCAAAAGGGAGGCTCTCTCCAGGGGCCAACTCGCCTGTCAGGGGGAGATCCGCACCCTCAACATCACCCGCGGCTGCGCCGGACAGTGCGTCTTCTGCTTCGCCCGCTGCTACTCGGGGGCGCCCCCCCCTGGCAGGCTGATGGTGTACAGCGGGTTGGCCAGGATGCTGCGCAGCGAGCTCAAGTCCCCTCGACGCCAGGGCAGCCTCGCCCGCTGGGTGCTGCTGAACAGCGCCTCCGACGGGTTCCTCGGCGGCAGCGAGGTGGTCTCGGTGACCCACGAGTGCCTCGAGGCGCTGGTCCAGCACCAGATCGGCGTCTCCTTCAGCACCCGGGGCGAGGTGCCCGCGGCGGTGATCGAGCTGCTGGCCAGCCACGCGCGCCATGTGCGGATCTTCGTCCCGGTGGTCTCCATGGACGCCAAGTACAACGCCGCCTGGGAGCCGGGCGCCGCCCCGGCCCACAAGCGCCTGGTGGGCGTGCGCCGGATGCTGGAGGCGGGCCTCCGCCCGCGGGTGCGGCTGGACCCGATGATCCCGTTCATCAACGACCACACCGCGAGCGTCCGGGCCACCTTCTCTGCCATCCGCGGGGTCGGCCTCTCCTCGGTCATCGTCTCCTATATGCACCTGCGCCCGGGGGTGGCGGCCCAGGTGGAGCGGGAGGCGCCGGAGGAGCAGACGAGGCTGGTGCTCGGCAGCTTCCCGCGGCGGGACGCCAACATGTCCCTGTACCACCGCATGGCGCTCAAGCATATCCGCTCCAGCTTCGAGCGCGTGCAGGCCCTGGCCCAGGAGTACGACCTGCACGTCGCGGCATGTCACTGCGGCAACCCGGGGCTGCCGAGCACGCGGTGCCCGGTGTCGCCCCCGGAGCTGCCCACCCCGGTGGGCCAGCAGAAACAGCTCGCCTTCGGCGGAGACGAGCCAGAAGCGGAGTAGCACCCGCCGCAGAGGCGGATTCTTGCCGCGTGGCGCGGGGCGACGAGGCGGCGCCGCCACCTGCGCTGTTGTCAATAAGCTCCTGGTGTAGTAGCGACTAACCTGCCATGAACCGCGCGGCGACAAAAGACCCAGCCATCCCTCCGCACCTGATGGACCCTGACGCCCTGAAGGTGGTGCGGCGACTGCAGTCTCATGGCCACGAGGCGTACCTGGTGGGGGGGTGCGTGCGCGACCTGCTGCTCGAGGTGACGCCCAAGGACTTCGACGTGGCCACCTCAGCGACCCCGCGACAGGTCAAGCGGCTGTTCCGCAACTGCCGCATCATCGGGCGCCGGTTCCGCCTGGCTCACATCATCTTCAAGGGGCGCAAGATCATCGAGACGGCCACCTTCCGGTGCGCGCCCCGGCAGAAGGAGGGCGCCGAGGGCGAGGAGCTCATCATCTGGCAGGACAACGAGTTCGGCACCGCGGAGGAGGACGCCTACCGGCGGGACTTCACCATCAACGGGCTGTTCTACGATCCGGTGGCGGGTGAGGTCATCGACTTCCTCGACGGGGTCAAGGACGTCACCGCGAGGGTGATCCGCACCATCGGCGATCCGGGGACCCGCCTGCCAGAGGACCCGGTGCGCATCATCCGGGCGATCAAGTTCGCGGTGCGCCTGGATCTGGATATCTCCCCCTCCACGGTGCGCGGCATGGTGGAACACCGCGGGCTCATCGCCAGCTGCTCGGTGGCGCGGGTGCTGGAGGAGATCTACCGCATGCTCGGCGGCGGCAAGGCGGAGCCCGGGGTGCGGATGATGCACCGCTACGGGGTGCTGCCCGTGCTCTTCCCCGAGCTCGGCGCGCTGATGCCCCTGCCGCGGAGCCTCAAGGCGCGCCAGCCGGTGCTGCCCTTGCGCCACAAGGGGGACCGCTGGTGGGCGCCGCCCGCGAGCAAGGGCGAGGAGATGGAGGAGCAGGAGCGGCTGGAGCACCACCAGGAGCAGTTGCGGCGGCTGCTCGGGCTGCTCCTGGGCGACGAAGAGAAGGCGTGGCGCGCCGCGGGGCGAACCCTGATGCCCCTGCTGACGCTCCTGGACGAGCTGGCCGCCTCCCGCGAGGAGCCCATGAGCCATGGCCTGCTGCTGGCGGTGGCGCTCTGCCCCCTGGCCAGCCGCCCGCTGGACGAGCCGCTGCCCATCTCCGAGGCGCTGGACTTGATCGAGGAGCTGGTGCAGGCCGTCTCCTCGCGGCTGTGCATCTCCCGGCGGGACCGGCAACGGATGCAGCAGATCCTCGCGGCGCAGGTGCGCATGACCCGCCCGGGGCGGCGCGCTCGGCCCAAGACGTTACTGTCGAGCGAGTACTTTCAGGACGCCTTCGCGCTGCTGAAGCTGCGGCATCAACAGACCGGCCTGTACGGTCCCGCAGTGGAGCGCTGGACCGCGCTGGCCAGCGGCGCCCCGCCGAATCCTCGCCCCCCTCGAGCGGGCCCCCCCCGCCCCCGGCGCCCGCGGGGGCGCCCCCGGGGGGCCCCCCCGAAAAAAAAAAAAAAATT
>CAZEFW010000089.1:8563-36610 GCA_964511535.1 uncultured Myxococcales bacterium
GCGGGGCCCGGCCCGGGGGGGGGGGGGGCCCGGGGGGGCCCCGGGGCCCCCCCCCCCACCCCCCCCCCCCCCCCCCCCCCCCACCGCCCCCGCGGTCGCCGTCGTCGACGGAGATCGGGGCCAAACGATAATAAGCAATAATATTTCTCGACGGAGAAGGTTAGATCTCCGCTGACGCCAGGATTTTGGCTTCGGAGCGCTTTCAGACCCCTTTTTCCGTCGAGAAACGCCTCATTCCTCGTCGGAAAATGTTGACAGCGTAATTTGGGCCTCTAGAGAATTACTATCAATATAGGACCTTATAGGAGGGTCAAGGGAATGGCTCAGAAAGTAGCAAAGACAGGCGTCAAGCGGGACGACAAAAACTTCCTCTACTACATCAAGAAGGGCCAGGTGTGGCAGGTCCCACGCAAGCAGCCCGGCCAGCGGAAGGGCAAGCCGAAGATGCTCGTCGACGCGGGGATCGAGATGGACAGCGCTTTCATCTACTTCCTTGACAAGAAGGGCGACATCTCCCGCACCAAGCGCGCCGTCGGCGGGCAGAAGCGGAAGAAGAAGGCTGCCAAGAAGAAGGCTGCCAAGAAGAAGGTCGCCAAGAAGAAGCCGGCCAAGAAGAAGGCTCCGGCCAAGAAGAAGCCGGCCAAGAAGAAGGCCGCCCGCAAGAAGAAGTAGCTTTCGTTTCTTGCCATGGCCGCGAGGGCGCCCCGTGCGCCCCGCGTGCTTCCCCCCTCGCGGGGCGTCTCTCATCCCCCCGCCGCTACACCCCTACGGTATTATTCTTATATGGCTGTTTGATAATAGCCAAACTGCGGATGGTTATTACGGTGACTCGGGCCGCGGGAGCTTGAAGATGCTATCCGCGGTGACATGGCAATAATCGTCACCCCCCAGCCGGCCCACCAGATCGAGCCCGGTGTGGTCAGGCAGGTCGCCCTCCAGCTTGTCATCATCCACATGCATGTAGACCACCTCACCGATGATGTAGTTGGAGGCCAGGGCGCCCTCGCCATGTTGCACCAGCTGGTGCAGGCGCACCTCCAGCCCCACTGGGCTCTCGGCCACCCGCGGCGGGGCGACCCGCACCGAGGCGGCGGCGGTGAGCCCCGATTTTTCGAACTCGTTTACACCGGGGGGGTAGCTGTATGAGGCCTGGTTCATGCGGTCCGCCATGTCGCGGGTCACCAGGCTGATGGTGTACTCCCCGGTCTGGCGGATGTTGTTGACCGTGTCCTTGCTGGTGCCGCTGCGATCGTTGAGCGGGCAGAACATCACCGACGGCGGGTTCATGCCGCCCAGGTTGAAGAAGGAGAAGGGGGCGAGGTTGCCCTCGCCCTCGGCGTTGAAGGACGAGACCAGCGCGATGGGGCGCGGCAGCACCACCCGGGCCAGCAGCCCGTAAGCCTGCCGCATGTCCAGCGCCTTCAGATCGAACTCGGCCATTATCGCCCTCCCCGCTCGCGCCAGCTGAGGCTGTAGTCCGGGTCCTCCAGCGCCAGCGCCGTGGCGGCGATCTTCAGCGGGCGGAAGGTGTCGACCATCACCGCCAGCTCGTCGGTGCGCTCCTTGCCGATGGAGCCTTCAGCCTTGCCGGGGTGCGGCCCGTGAGACAGGCCGTCCGGGTGCAGGGTGATGGAGCCGTACTCGATCCCCTTGCGGCTCATGAATTCGTCCGAGGCGTAGTACAGCACCTCGTCAGCCATGACGTTGGAGTGGTTGTACGGGGCCGGCACCGCGTCGGGGTGGAAGTCGAAGGGCCGCGGCACGAAGGAGCAGACCACGAACCCGTCTCCCTCGAAGGTCTGGTGCACGGGCGGCGGCTGGTGGATCGAGCCGACGATGGGCTCGAAGTCGTCGATGTTCAGCGCCCAGGGGTAGTAGTACCCGTCCCAGCCCACCACATTGAGCGGGTGGTTCTCCAGGATCACCTCGGTCAGGAGGCCGCCCTGGCGCACCACCTGGCGGTTCTCGGCCTGCTCGTCGTAGGAGCCCAGGGTCTCGGGCAGGCGCAGGTCCCGCTCGCAGAACGGGCTGTGCTCCAGCAGCTGGCCGTGCTCGTTGCGGTAGCGCGCCGGGGTCCGTACATACCCGGCGCTCTCGATGATGAACAGCCGGTGCTCGGACTCTCCCAGCCGCAGGCGATGCGGGATGCTCCGCGGGATGACCAGGTAGTCCCCCTTGCGGTAGGGCAGCTCCCCCATGAGCGACTCGAGCACCCCCTCCCCCTCGCTGACATAGATCACCTCGTCGGCCTGGCCGTTGCGGTAGACGAAGTCGTCGCTGCGGGTGGGCCGCGCCACCGAGAGGGTCACGTCCTCGTTGAACAGCACCGGGCAGCGGTCGAGGGTGGCGCTGCCGCCCACGGCCAGCCCCTGGCTGCGGAAGTGCCGCAGCTTCAGGGCGCCCCGCTCTTCCGGCTCCGGCGCGACCTCGCCCAGCAGCCGGGTGGCGGCCACGGCGGTGGGAAGGCGGCGGTGGTAGACGATGGAGCTCGGCCCCATGAACCCCTTGTTCCCCATGAGCTGTTCGGGGTAGAGGCTCCCGTCGGCCTTGCGAAAGGCGGAGTGCCGCTTGGGGGGTATCTCTCCTAGTCGATGGTAGATGGGCATGTCGTTCTCCGACGCAGATCAGGTTATTGGGTCGCGATACGGTTGCGCAGCACGCCGAGCCGCTCGATCTCCAGCTCCACCATGTCGCCCGGCTGCAGCCAGCCGCCTGCGGCCTCTGGCCCCAGCTCCAGGATGCAGCCGGTCCCCACGGTGCCGCTGCCGATGAGGTCGCCGGGGCGCAGCCACACCCCGCGGCTGGCGCGGGCGATCATCTCGCCAAAGGAGTAGGTGATGTCCGACCAGTTGCCGCGCGAGAGCTCCCGGCCGTTGACCCGCGCGGTCATGGTCAGGTCGAACCCCTTGCCCTGGCGACGGTCGGTCAGCTCGTCGGGGGTGACCAGGCATGGCCCCACCGAGGTGGCGAAGTCCTTGCCCTTGGCCGGCCCGAGGCCCACCTTCATCTCCTTGCGCTGGATCGCCCTGGCGCTCCAGTCGTTGAGCACGGCGTAGCCGGCGATGTGCGCGTCGGCGTCCGCTGCCTGGATGTCCTTGCCCGCGACGCCGATGACCGCCGCCACCTCCAGCTCGAAGTCGAGCCACTCCCCGTCGGGCGGGACCTGCACCTCCGCGCCGTCACCGAGCAGGGCGTCGGCGTTGGAGAAATAGAACACGGGCAGCTCGTACCACTCGGGCACCATCTCCAGGCCGCGGCGACCGCGGGCGGTGCGCACATGCTGCTCGAAGGCGTAGAAGTCGCGGAAGCAGGGGCACGGGTAGACGGCGGGCGCCAGGGTGACCTCGTCCAGCGTGTGGGCGGCGACCGCGGCGATGTCAGCATCGGGCAGCGCCTCCAGGGCATCGCGCCAGCCGGCCAGCTCACCGACGGTGTCGAGCCCCCAACCGGCGCCCACGGGCCGCGGCTCGGCGAGGCCCAGCAGCGATGCCACCGGGCGCACCCTGTCCCGCCGCAGCCAGCCCGCCTCCACCCGGTCGCTGCCCGGAGGGCTGAAGTTGACGAACCTCATAGGTTGCCGCGCCGCTCCTGCTCCTGCTCGATGGCCACGAAGAGCGCCTTGAAGTTCCCCTTGCCGAACCCCCGGCACCCCTTGCGCTGGATGATCTCGTAGAACAGCGTCGGCCGATCCTCCACCGGCTTGGTGAAGATCTGCAGCAGGTACCCCTCGTCGTCGGCGTCCACCAGGATGTCCAGCGGCTCGAGCACCGCCAGATCCTCGTCGATCTCGCCCACGCGGTCCAGCAGGGTCTCGTAGTACGCCTTGGGCGCCTCGAGGAACTCCACGCCGCCCGCGCGCAGGGCCTTGACCGTTGTGACGATGTCGTCGGTGAGCAGGGCGATGTGCTGGGCGCCGGGGCCGTCGTAATAGTCGATGTACTCCTGGATCTGGCTCAGGCGGCGGCCCTCGGCCGGCTCGTTGATGGGGAACTTCACCGTCTGGGTTGCGTCGGACATCACCACGCTCTGCAGCGCAGAGAACTCCGTGGAGATGTCCTTGTCGTCGAAGGTGATGTAGCGGTGGAAGCCGAGCACCTTCTGGTAGTAGTCACACCAGTGGTCCATCTTGCCCACCTCGACGTTGCCCACGATGTGATCGATGAGCAGCAGGCCAGCGCCCGCGGCCGCCTCTCCCCGATCGTCCTGGCGCTGCTCGAACCCGGGCAGCAGGTCCGGCGCCCCGCCCGGGGCAGAGATGAACGAGTGCACGGTCTCGCCGTAGGTGAACACCGAGGCCCGCCGCACGGTGACGCCGTCGGACGCCATGTCGTGGGGCTCCGCGGCCGGCCTGGCGCCGCGCTCGACGGCGGCGGCGAACGCCGCGTCGGCGTCGGCCACCTCGAAGGCGATGTCCCGCACGCCGTCGCCGTGGCGTTTGACATGCTCGGCGAGCTCCCCCTCCTCGCTCAGCGGGGCGGACAGGATCATCCTGGCCTCGGCCTGCCTCAGGGCATGGGACGTCACCTGCCTGGAGCCGGTCTCCAGCCCGCGGTAGCCGTACAACTCGAAGCCGAAGGCCCTGCGGTAGTAGTAGGCAGCCTGCAGGGCGTTGCCCACCCAGAGCTCTACATGGTGAATGCGTTTGATCTGCAGCGGATCATCGCTCATCGTGCGCCTCCATTTATTGATGCGAGAAACTGCCCCAACGGGGTTGTTATATGAGCCATGGAACAGGCCCACGCAACCACCGGTCAGGAAGTTGATACTATACTGTCAGGTGATGCGCGCGTTGAGACCCCATATATTCATTGTAATCTGCTCCATCGGGCTGCTCGCCTGCCAGGACCGGGGCGGGGATCCCGTGGCGACGACGCAGACGCGGGGCATGTCCATGGCCGGAGCCCGGCTGCTGCACGGCTCGCCAGGCGGCGCCACGCTGCTGCTCGGGATCCCGGGGCGGCGCCTGGCGCCCGAGTCCGACGGCATCGCCCGCTACCGGCTGAGGCTGCTCTCCCGGGGCGCCGCGCCTCGCCCGTGCCTCCGGAGTGACCCCGAGGTGCTGGACGCGGCCCTCGCCCCGGGCGGGGACCGGCTCGCGGTGGTGATGCCCGGAGGCGCGCTGGCTTTTGCCCGGACAGGAGGCGCCCCGCTCCCGCTGGACACCGGGGGCGTACCGGCCCTGCCAGGTGTCGCCGTCTCCGCCGGAGCGGAGCTCATCGTCTTCACCTGCGGCGTCGCGCCGGAGACCGACCTCTGCCTGCATGACCGCGCCAGGGGCTCCACCCGGCGCCTCACCCACCACCCCGGGCCCGACGGCCAGCCCGCCATGTCCGCCGACGGTGAAGCCGTGCTCTTCACCAGCGGGCGGTCCGGCCTGGCCTCCCTGTGGCGGGTGAGCCAGGCCGGCGGCGCCCCGCGCAGGCTGACCAACCACCGGCTGGGCCAGGCCGACATCCTGAGCGCCCGGTTCGTCCCCACACCCGCGGGACACGCCGGCCCGGTGCAGGTGGGCGGCGCCCTGATCTTCGACAGCGGCGAGGGGGTGGTGCTGGTGGATCACGCGGGCCGACACCGCGTGGTGGCGCCGTCGGGCGCGCTGGTGCTGCCCAACGCGACCGGCCATGGGGCGTCGCTGTTCCGCATGACGCCCGGGGGCCCCGCGCTCACCCGGGAGGTGCGGCCATGAGGCGCGCAGCTCCTGCCCTCGTCCTGGCGCTGCTGCTGCCCTGCCAGGCCCAGGCGCAGAAGTACCGCTACCCCATCGCGGACAAGCACGTGAGCGTCAGCTACGTCACGGCCTACTACGACCACGGCGGCAAGGACTGGAACTGCGGCAAGAAGCGCTACTCGGGCCACCGGGGCAACGACTACGGCGTCGGCTCGTGGTCCGGCATGAGCGCCGGTCGCGACATCGTGGCGGCCGCCGACGGCAAGGTCGTCTACACCACCGACGGACACTTCGACCAGTGCAAGACCGCCAACTGCAGCGGCGGCGGCGGCTTCGGCAACTACGTCAAGCTGCAGCACAAGGACGGCAAGGTCACCTACTACGCCCACATGAAGAAGGGCACGGTCGCGGTGAAGGTGGGTCAGTCCGTCAAGTGCGGGCAGAAGCTCGGCATGGTGGGCAGCTCGGGGTACTCCACCGGGCCGCACCTTCACTTCGAGGTGCGCTCCGGATCGTCCAAGGGACGGGACGCCTACAAGGGCTCCTGCGGCGGCTACGGCTACTGGAAGAGCCAGGGCAGCTACCTGAGCAAGCCGGGGACCAAGTGTGACGGCCCGAGCGGCCCCGTGTGCGGCGACGGCAAGTGCGACGGCGGGGAGACCAGCGCCAGCTGCCCCAAGGACTGCAAGCCGAAGCTGGACGCCAAGTTCGCCGGGCAAGGGTCGGACGGCATGAAGGGCTCCGGCGGGCAGTACTACTCCCTCTGCCCCGGGCAGAAGGTGAAGTTCTGGTTCAAGCTGACCAACACCGGCTCGGTCACCTGGGAGGACAACAACAAGAGCGGCACCGCTGGCCAGGCGGTGCGCCTCGGCTCCAAGGTCAAGGACCCCCTCGGCGTGGCGGATCGGCAGAGCGTCAAGGCCTCCAGCGACTCAAAGGTCAAGCCGGGGGAGACCACCACCTTCACCATGACCGGCAAGGCGCCAGCCACCGAGGGCAAGGTGAAGACCGAGTGGATGCTGGTGAGCGATGGCGTGGCCTGGTTCGGCCCCACCATGTTCCTGACATACAACGTCACCAGCAACCCGCCCGGCGCCGGGCAGGCCTGCGACACGGGACAGCAGGGGGTGTGCAAGTCTGGCAAGCGCGCCTGCAAGGGGGGCGCGCTCGCCTGCGCGCCGGTTACCCCCTCCTCGCTGGAGAAGTGCGACGGCAAGGACAACGACTGTGACGGGCAGGTGGACGAGGGCGCGTGCGCCGGCAAGGACGCCTCGCCAGGGGTGGACCTTCGCGACCCCTCCACCGGGGACGCGGGCGCCGCCGGTGACAGCGTGCCGGCGGCCTGGGAGGGCGGCGCCGCGGGCGCGGGTTACAACACCCTGAGCGGCGGCTGCGGCTGCGACGCGGGCGGGTCTGCCATCGCAGATGGGGGGCTACCTGCCCTCTGCTGCCTGTTATTGCTGTTTCGTCGTTTTCAGAAAAGTTCTTGACATCCGCAAACAGGCTTTGCCAACCTTCGGCCGTTCTACGCGGGTTTATGACGGCAGAGAAGGATGTACCCGCGAAGTGTAACCGGCGGCCGCGGCAGAGACCGGGCCGGCAAAGAAGGAGAAGTGGCAGTGGAAAAAGGGACTGTGAAGTGGTTCAACGATGCAAAGGGTTTTGGGTTCATCTCACAGGAGAGCGGTCCGGACGTGTTCGTCCACCACACCGCCATCGAGATGGAGGGCTTCCGCAGCCTCAACGAGGGTGACGCGGTGCAATTTGAGGTCACCGAGGGCCCCAAGGGCCTCCAGGCCAGGAACGTGCGTCGGGCCTGAGGAGGAACCGACCTTAAACACCGAGGGCGGGCCGTGGCGGCCCGCCTTTTTTTATTTTTTGGATAGTATCCGCACGAGCTCGCCGCCCTGATGGATCCGCGCCCGCAGGGCCACCCCGCCCTGCACCGCGTGGGTGGCGCAGGCGAGGCACGGGTCGTAGGCGCGGAACGCCATCTCCACCTGGTTCAGGATCGCCTCGTCCGCCGCGCCGTCCTTGATCAACCGCTCCGCCGCGCGCTTGACCGACAGGCCCATGGCGCCGTTGTTCTGGGCGGTGGCCACGATGAGGTTGGCCTCCTTGATCATGCCGTCCCGGTCGGTGCGGTAGTGGTGGTACAGCGTGCCGCGGGCGGCCTCCACCACGCCGATCCCCTCCTCGGGCGTGGCGGTGGGGATCGTCCGCACCTCGGGTGAGGTGATCTCCGGGTGCGCCAGCGCCTGCTGGACCGCCTCGCAGCAGTAGAGCAGCTCCACCAGCCGCGCCCAGTGATAGGCCAGGGTGTGGTGCACCGGGCGGCAACCGAAGGTGGCGTACAGCTCGTCGAACGCATCCTGCGCGCCCGGGGTGGCCATGCCCGCGGCCACGTTGAGCCGGGCCAGGGTGTTGACGCGGTAGATGCCGCTGTCGGGCCCGGCGGCCAGCCCCTTCCAGCCCAGCGCCTTGAGGTACGGGAACTTGAGGTAGCTCCAGGGCAGCACCCGCTCGGCGATGTGGTCGAGGTAGTCGGCGCCGTCGAACAGGCACAGCTCGTCCCCGGCCGGGTCCACCACCCGCACCTTGCCGTCGTACAGGTTCAGCTTGCCGTCGGCGTCCACCATGCCGGCATAGTTGGTCTCGTGGTAGTAGACATCCCCGGTGATCAGCTCGCGGTACTGGTCGTCCCCCAGGACCTTGTCGCGGAACAGGTCCAGGGCGAACCGGGCGAAGTCCACCAGCTCGTCGGCCCAGGGGGTCATCTCGTCCCGCTCGGCCTCGGACAGCGCCTTGCTCATGCCGCCCGGCAGCGCCGCCACCGGGTGGATCGGGTGGCCGGCGATGGCGCCCTGGATGCGCTGACAGTAGCCGCGCGCCTGCAGCACCCGCTGGCCCACCTCCAGACCCACCTTCTCCACCACGCCCAGCAGGTTGCGCTCGGTGGCCGGCGCCGCGGAGCCGGGGATGAAGTCGGGCGCGGCCAGGGCGAAGAAGTGCAGGATGTGGCTGTGGGCGATGTGCGCGTTGAGGTACAGCTCCCGCAGCCGCCGCGCCGCGGGGGGCGGCTGCACCTGGTACAGGGCGTCCAGCGCCTTGGCGCTCGCCATGTGGTGCGCGCCGGGGCACACCCCGCACACCTTGGGCGTGATGCGCGGGAGCTCCTCGGCGGGGCGCCCCTTGAGGAACTCCTCGAAGCCGCGCAATTCCACCACCTGGAAGAAGCAGTCCGACACGTTGCCGTCGTCGTCGAGGTGGATGTCGATCTTGCCGTGCCCCTCCAGCCGGGTGATGGGCGAGATGGTGATGGTCTTGCCCATGGTCAGCCTCCTTGCTTGATGGTGCGCCGCCCGGTTGAGACGGGATAGGTGAAGCGGTAGAACGTCCCGAGGGGGTCCTTGACGCTGCGCACCGGGTTGACCACCTGGTGCACCGGCATGTCCCACTCGCCGCGCGGGCCGGGCAGCACGGAGAGCGCGCCCACCAGCTCTGCAGCCGGATCGCGCTGGGCCGGCAAGGGTCCAAAGCAGCCCCTGCACGGCATGCCCGCGCCGAGGCAGGTGGCGCCGCAGCCGCCGCGGGTGGCCACCCCCATGCACAGGATCCCCTGGTCCAGCAGGCATATGTCCGGATCGGCCTGCACCAGGTGCGGCCGGGTGAAGGTCTCAACGGGCCGGCTGCCCCGGGTCTCGCGGCGCGGGCACTCGTGGCACAGCCCGCGGTCCGAGGCGAGGAAGGTGCCGGCGGGGGGCGGCTCCTGGCCGTCGGCCAGCGCGGCCACCGCCCCCACCAGATCCAGCAGCCGCGCCTCGGTGGGCGGACAGCCTGGCAAGAAGAGGTCCACGTCCACCACCTGATGCAGCGGCCGCACCCGCTCCTCCAGCGCCGGCAGGGTCAGGGCCGCGGCGCCTTCCGTGTGGGCCTCCATGGGCCGGACCTCGTCCGGGTTGTCGGTGCTCGGCGTGTCGGCGTAGGCGGTCTGCAGGATCGCCTCGCGGTCGGCGACGTTGGCCAGACCGGGGATGCCGCCGTAGCAGGCGCAGGCGCCCATGGCCACCAGCACCCGGCACTTGTCGCGCATCAGGTGGGCGTCCTCCTCCTGCTCCGAGGTGCGCACCGCGCCGTTGAAGATGCCCACGTCCACCGAGCCGGCGGGCATGGCGCGCAGCTGATCCCGCTTGAAGTCCATGGCCACGGGCCAGAACACGAACTCGGCCATGGCGCTCAGGGCCAGCACATGCTGCTCCAGGTCCAGGATCGATACATCGCACCCGCCGCAGGCGGCGGCCCAGTTCACCGCGATCTTCACCTTGTCAGCCATGAGACCTCCGCGTCGTTGAGCGCCGCGCCGTCCCCCTGGCGCCACGGGTTGGGCCCGAGCCCGGCCAGCATGCGGTGCATCTTGCCCAGCTCGTCGGCGAACTTCTTCGCGTGGGGGATGCCGATGACGTCGTACTTCAGCCGGCGCGGGTCGAGGCCAGCCTGCTCCATCAGGGTCTTCATCATGGCGCCCCGCTTGTGGGACAACCAGTTGCCCCACATGTGGTGGCACGAGTTCTCGGGGCAGCCGCCGATGAAAACGCCGTCCACGCCGCGGCGGAACATCTCGGTCACCAGGCCGAGGTTCACCGAGCAGGAGCAGCGCACGCGCATGGTCCTGACGCTGGCGGGCAGCGACAATCGCTCGGCGCCGGCCAGGTCCGCGCCGCCGTAGGCGCACCAGTAGCACAGCAGCGCCAGCAGGCGCGGCTGGTCGGCGGGGGCCTCGGTGAAGGCCGCGTCCACCTCGGCCAGCAGGCGCTCGTCGGTGAAGTTACGCAGGGCCGCGGCGTGGGACGGGCAGGACGCGCCGCACATGCCGCACCCCTGGCAGAACGCCTCCTCCACCACGGCCCCGTCGTCGGTCATGCGCACAGCGCCGTGGGGGCAGACGCTGGCGCACACGCCGCAGGCCGAGCAGCGCCCGGCGTCCACCTTGCTGGCGTGCTTGAGCGGCACCCGCTCGCCGGGGCTCAGGGCCTGGATCGCCTTGAGCGCCGCCTGGGTGCCCTGCCCCACCGCCGGCTGCATGGCCTTGGGCCCCACCGCCGCGCCCACGGCGTAGACCCGGTCCACGAAGGTCTCGGTGGGCCGCAGCAGCCGGGGCTGGTTCTCGATGGGGAAGCCGTGGGGGTCGGTGGGCAGGCCCAGGGCGCGCGCCGCGTCGGGCAGCCGCGGCTCCTGGGCGCAGGCCAGCACCACCATGTCGCACTCCAGCGAACCTCCGCCGCCGTCCTCGTCCCCATCGGCGTCCTCGGCGCAGCCGAGCTGGTCGTAGCGCACCTCCAGCAGCTCGTCGTCCTCGGTGGACGGGGCCACGGCGGTGACCTCGCCGTTGTGGAACTCGATCCCCATGCTCTCCAGGTCCTGGTGCAGCTTCTCAAGGGCGCGCTCGTAGGTGCGGAAGTCGCGGTAATAGAGCACCGAGACCTCGGTCATGGGCGCGTCCATCGCCAGGCGCTTGACCTGCTTGGCCGTGACCGAGCAGCAGGTCTTGGAGCAGTACGGCACGCCCGAGCCCTGCTTGTGCATGCCGGCGCGAGAGCCGGCGCACTGGACATAGACGATGTGCTCGGGCTCCTCCCCGTCGGTGGGGCGCTCGACCCCATGCCGGATGAGCCGCTCCATCTGCAGCGAGGTGATGACGTTGGGGTGCGCTGAGCCGAGCTCCGGTGATGCGGCCGGATCCCGCGGCTCTGTGCCCGTGGCCAGGATCACCGCGCCGGCGCGCACCTGCTCCGTGGTCTCCTTCGCCTCCAGGTCGATGGCGCCGGTGGGGCACACCGGCAGGCAGTCGCCGCAGCGGGTGCACGCCTCGTCCACGATGGTGACGCAGTCGGGCACCGCCCGGGCTGACTCCTTGGCGATGGCCTTGCGCGTGCGCACGCCCAGGTCCAGCGGGCTGGGCGTCTGTTCGGGGCACACCTCCTCGCACTTGCCGCAGGAGATGCAGGCGTCCGGGTCCACGAAGCGCGGCCCCACCTTGACGCTGGCGATGAAGTTGCCGTCCTGTTTGCGCAGGTCGGTCACCTCCGACGACAGGTGCGCGGTGACCAGCGGATCGATGTCCGCCCTGCGAGCGTGCACCGGCCCGGTGCAGTTGCTCTCGCACGACGAGGGCCACCCCTCGGTCTGGAAGATGTAGTTGAGCTGGCACATCTTGCCGCCGAGGTACGGCTTCTTCTCCACCAGGGTCACCGGGACGCCGGCCTGGGCCAGCTCCTGGGTCGCTGACAGCCCGGCGGGCCCGGCCCCCACCACCAGCACGCGCTTTTCCAGCGGCACCGCGGGCGCCGTGGGCTCGGCGATCTGCAGCCGCGCGCGGGCCATGCGCAGCAGGTCGCGCGCCCGGGCGCTTGCCTGGTCCGGGTCGTCGGTCTGCAGCCAGGCGCCCTGCTCGCGGATGTTGGCCACCTCAACCAGCGCCGGGTCGAGCCCGGCGTCCCGGGCCGTCTGCTCCAGCAAGTCTTCGGGCAGCTTGAGGGACATGCGCGGAGAGCAGCCGGCGAACAGCAGGCGGTCGGCGCCCGACTCACCCAGCGCCGCGGCCATGCCGGCCAGCTCCTGGCGGCCGCACAGCTTGCCCTCGCGGCGGACCAGGGTCACCTCATCCCATGTCCTGGCCAGCGCCTCCAGCGAGGCGGTGTCCACGTGATCGGACACCTGCCCCATGCAGTCACAGATGAACACCGCCGTACCGGGCATCCTCGGACCTCCTGGGCTATGGATGGCCAGGATGGTAACGCTTGAATCTGCGGATGGAGCCAGCTTTCTGGCATTTTCTGGGAAAAAAATCGGGAAGCCAACGGCGCTCTGCCAACGAGGCTGAACCCATGTCCTGCGAGGACTGTAACCAGCGGGCGATGCATGTCTCCGCGGGGCTCCCGGGCGGCCATGCGCTGGACCCCGCCTCCGGGCCATCGCTTGCGCGTCGCCCCACGGTGCTAACCTTTGTCGGTGAAGCTCACCCTCTCCATGTCGGCCTGGCCGGACAACTCCCGGGCGCGCGCCTTGTGGTGGCTGCTGCTGGCGGCCGCCGCGGCGGGGTGCGCCGAGCAGGAGCTGACCGTACACCGGGTGATGGTCGACATCCCGGCCCCGGCGCCGGCGGCCAACAGCAAGAGCGGCAAGGCCACGCCGCAGATCTACAACCGGGCGCGCTTCTTGCGATACCGGGCCGAGGCAGACCCGGGGAAGGTCCGCGCCATCGTCATCTGCGTGCCCGGCGCGCCGGCCGGGGCCATGGCATTCGACGAGCTGGCCCGGCGGCTGGTGCGCCTCTCCGAGGGAGCCGTCGAGGTGTGGGCCATCGACCGGCGGGCCAACCTGCTCGAGGATCTGACCGGCATGCAGCACGCCGAGCGCCAGCGCGACCCGGACCTGGCGTGGCGCTACTACGACGACAACCTGCAGGTCGACGGGAAGCGCTACGCCGGCCGCCCCACTGGCCTGGATTACATGTCCGAGTGGGGGCTGGCCACGGCGGTGGCGGACCTGAAGGCGGTGGTCGACCTGGTGCCCGCGACCAGCCGCGCCAGGGCCGTGGTGTTGCTCGGGCACTCGTTCGGGGCGTCCATGGTCCAGGCCTACACCATCTGGGACCGCGCCGGGGCGACGACGGCCTCGGAGGAGCTCGCCGGGCTGGTGCTCATGGACGGCGGCTTCACGAAATACAAGACCCCCATGTCCGAGGCGTACTACCTGAAAAAGGGCTCCGGAACCACGCCGGGCCTGGAGGACATACGCGCCGGCAAGGGGGTCTATCTCGGCTACTACGGCTTCGGTCTGGAGGCCTTCATGGCGGTGGAGGTCACCGGGATGCGCGCCTGGCTGGATCCGGGGAAGCTCGTCCAGGACAGCCATGTCAAACGCTACCTGTCCCTGCTGTTCCTCAAGGAGCCGCCGCCCATGACCGCGGCCGCAGTGATGGGCTTCACCGTGGACGACGGCTCCTCGCTGCTGCCCGCCATGCGCGCGAGCTGCGGAAAGCCCGACGGCCCCGTGGAGACCTTCACATCGGCCCTCTCCCAGGAGCCCCGGGTGCGGCCCTCCAGCACAACCCATAAGTACCGCTGGCTGAACCACGACCAGGTGACCCCGAAGGAGAAGACCCCCATCAGCGTGCTGGCGCGGGTGGCCCACGAGGGCCCCACCAACCGGCTGGAGTGGTACTTCCCGAGCCGCCTCCTGATCGACACCTTCGCGGTCTCGAACCAGCCCATCGCCGCGGGAAGCTGGCAGGACCTCCTGGGCATCAAGGCGACGCAGGCCGCATCCATGGAGGCCCCCGTGCTGGCCGTCAACGCAGGCAAGGGCACCGTGCCCGACGGCGTCGCCAGGCATCGCCATTTCTGGGAGGCCATCAGCGCAAAGGTGGGCGCGGGGCGCCCCCGGGCCGGGGCCCGCCGCGCTGACCACGACCTGAAGACCGGCGGCTTCTCATTCCTCGACCTGCCCAGCTACGCCCACGACGATCTCGTCCACGCCGCCACAGCCGAGGCGGACAGGGATCTCTACCGCCCCCTGCTGGACTGGGTCCTGTCCAACACCAGCGGGGAGCACACCGTGCCGCGGGTGGCAGAAACGGGGCGGTGAGAGCGAATTCCGCGCCGGGGTTGGCTTTCCGCCCGCGAACTCCCCACCGCGGTGGCGTCCATTGACGGTGCGGCCGTGACAACTCCATGACAAAGTGACGCTAGGGTCACTATTTTTGGAGGGCGCGTGCTCACAGACATCGTGTTGTCCCAGGATCTCCCGGGGTCCAGACCAGCCAGCAAGGTCCCGCTCTACATGACGGCGGCCTACACGCTGAACATTTCCTGCCGCTTCCTGGCCCTCAGCGTGGCGGGCAAGGGATCGGTGGCCCGGGGAGACGCGCTGCTCTCCTGGTGGGCCGAGAAGATCTTCAACGCCGGCAACGCGGGCCTCACCGTGGACGGTCAGGAGAACTTCGCCCCGGGGCAACCGTACGTGGTGATGTCCAACCACCGCTCGCTGCTGGACATCCCCGCCCTCTTCCTGGCCGTGCCCGGCAGCATGCGCATGGTGCTCAAGGAGGAGCTGACCCGGGTGCCGATCTGGGGCCGGGCCCTGGTGGCCTCGGGCTTCGTGCCGGTGAACCGCGGCGACCGCGCCCGCGCCATCGCTCAGCTGGAGAAGGCCAAGGGGCTGCTCTCCAGCGGGGTGCGCATCTGGATCGCCCCCGAGGGGACCCGCAGCCGCAGCGGCGAGCTGGGCGAGTTCAAGAAGGGCGGCTTCCACATGGCCCGCCAGCTCGGCGTCCCGATCATGCCGGCCTGGATCAGCGGCACCGAGGCCATCATCCCGCCGGACAGCTTCATCGTGAACAGCGACAGGACCGCCCACATCCGCTTCGGCGCGCCGATCCCCACCGACGGCACCTCGGCCGATGACATCCCCGCCCTGATTGAAGATGTGCGCGCGGCGCTGCAGTCGCTGGGCGAGCCGGGGTCTACCTAACGCGCCTGCGCCCCTGCCGCCGCCGGCAGGTGCTTCAGGAAGTGCTCGGCCAGGTCCTCTGCGTCGGCGCCCTCTTCCACCCGCAGCTCCAGCTCCTGCTGGGCGTGCCACAGCATGCGGCCGGTCTTGTTGTGCACCATGCTGACGAACAGCCCCACGGTGGAGCGCTCGGGCGCGCTGGTGTCCTGCCGCAGCACCAGGGTGTCGCCAGGCGGCGGCGCGCCGCGGGCGCCGGATGGACCTGGCGGGGGCGAGGGCCCCGGGCCGCCGCCGCGCTCTCCGCAGGTGTAGCAGGGCATGTTGGCGTGGTGCGCCTGGGCGATGGCCATGGCCACGTGCGGCGCGGTGCGCAGGGCCACCCGCCCCATCATCATGGCCGTGTACGCCGCGCCCTTGGCGATCTTGCCCGTGGCCTTGAGCGCGCCCTTGCCGCCCCCCTTGCCCTTGCTCGCCACCACCATGACGATGATCCCCACCACCAGCACGATGAGCAGCACGGCGATGAGCACGGTGACCGCGGTGGAGCGGTCGTCGCTGCCCGGCGCCAGGTAGAGCCAGCTCCGGGCGTAGAGCGATGCGTCGGCGCCGGTGGTCCTGCCGACCTGGCCGGCCAGGTCGGTGGAGACCGTGGCCTCCAGCCCGGGCTTGCCGCCCCGGGACGCCCGGTGGATCTGGATCCGCAGGTGCTTCAGGTCGGTGGGGTGGATCACCGGCAGGGCCTTGCCATCCGGCCGGCGGCCGGTGCCGTCCGGGTGCACCTGGGTCACCACCCGGTAGCCGCGCCGCGACAGGGCCGCGGTCATGGTGGAGGTGAGCGACCGGATCACCTCACTCTGCAGCGCCCCGGCCTGCTGCGGGGTGAAGTCCTCGTCCTTGACCGAGACGTTGACGTCCACCGGGAGCAGCGCCACCGTCTTGACCGGCACGCGCCCCGACACGAAGTCGGGCGCCGCCCGGGGCGTCACCGGCGGGTGGGAGCAGCCCACGGCCATGGCCACCAGCGCCGTGAGCGCCGGGACGAGAGAAGCGGTGAGCTTCGGGAGGGTCATCGAACCATATCCCTGTTCAGTCAAGAACTAGTGGGCTCGAACCGCAGACCGTTGCGTGCATCGCGCAGCGATCGTGGGTCGTGGCAAGGCGTGAGGAGGGCGCGCACTGGAGGTGCGCAACCGACGAGCAACGCAGCCACGGGCCGCGAGGGCAAGCGAGGTGCGTGACGGGTCGTGGCGAGGGCTCACTAGTTCTTCGTGCACCCACCCGTGCCAGTACAGGACTGGTTGCAGTTGGTCTTGCAGCCGGTCATGACGCAGTTGCCGGTTCCGGAGCACTCCTGGGTGCAGGTGTCGCCGCAGTCGGTCATCACCGCGCGCCCGGTGCCGAGCGCCACGATCTTGCAGTTCTTTTTGCATGACTTGAGCGTGCACTCGCCGGCGCCCTTGCAGGTCATGGTGCAGTTGCCGCCCGGGCAGTCGAGCACCCGCGCGCCGGCGCCCTCTCCGGTCACCTGGCAGCCGCCGCCGTTGCAGAACACCCGCGCCAGGCCGAATCCCTTGAGGGTCGCCTTGCACTCGCCGAAGTCGCAGGTGAAGGAGGTGAGCGCGGCCGAGTCGCTGAAGAACTCGCACCCCTTGCCGGTGCAGATGCGGGAGCAGTCGGCGAAGCCGGTGCAGCTGCAGACGCCCTCGCCGGGCTGGCACTCGTCCTCGGTGGGCTCGCAGGCGAGCAGCAGGCCCGCGGCGGCCATGATCAGGGTGGCGGTCATGAGCTTCAGTTTGAGGTCGCTTCTGCGCATCGGTTATCTCCTCCTGTACTGGGAATACGATAGAAGGCCGGGGCCTATTCAGCTGTAACTCCTGTCACAGCCCGCATTATGAGGCAAGCCGGCTGGAAAATGTAGCCACATACGTTTCTTGTTATGCTGCTCTCATGAAGACCATAAACATCATCCTGTTCGTCCTGTTCCTGGCCGCCGCCTGCTCCGACGGCGGCACCACCCCGGGAGGCCCCAACGCGGGCAGCCACATCCTGGGTGACTTCACCGTGGTCGTCACCGCCAACGGCCTGGCGATCCACCGCAAGAGCGACGGCGCCCTGCTGCTCAACAGCGCCACCGCCCACGGCACCAAGATCAACGAGAAGGCGCCGCCGCCGCTGCTGGGCTGGCGCAAGGCGGAGGTGGACATCAAGACCGCCTACGGCATGAGCATCTTCGACGAGACCGCGCCCAACTGGACCCGCGTGCCGGGCATCACGGTGTCCGCCGCGACCAAGGAGAAGCTGACCCTCAAGGCGGGGGTCGCCACGGTGGAGCTGCGCCAGCACAAGCCGGGCGTACTCTCGGTCACGGTCACCGCGCCCTCCACGGCCAACCGCGTGGCCATGAGCTTCGACTGCGGCGCCGGCGACAAATTCTACGGCATGGGCGCGCTGGTGCACGGCACGCAGCACCGCGGGGAGATGATCCCCACCTGGACCGGCGAGCAGGGGATCGGCAAGATCCGCCGCAAGTTCCTCAGCGACAACTTCCCCCTGATGGGGGACATCCATGACAGCTACTTCCCGATCCCCTTCGCCCTGCACTCCAGCGGCTTCGGCGTGCTGGTGCAGAACAGCCATCGCAACCTGTTCCACCTGTGCACCAAGGCGGACGACAAGCGCTGGGCCGTGGAGACCTGGACCGGCGCGCTGAAGTACCTGCTGGTGGACGGGCCCAAGTACGCCACGGTGCTCGAGCGGCTCACCGGCATCACCGGGCGGCCGCCCATGCTGCCCAAGTGGACCATGGGGCCGTGGGTGGACATCGTGCACGGCTCCAAGGCCGTGCTCGACGGGGCCGCCACCCTGCGCAAGGAGAAGGTGCCCGTGTCGGCCATCTGGAGCGAGGACTGGATCGGCGGCAAGAAGGAGGCCGGCGGCTACCACCTGAACTACCAGTGGACCCACGACGCCAAGCTCTACCCCGACCTCAAGGGGGTGATCTCCAAGCTGCACGCCAAGGGGTTCCGCTTCCTCGGCTACTTCAACCAGTTCATCGACAAGAACTACGCCCACTGGAAGCAGGGCGAGACCAAGGGCACGCTGATCAAGGACAAGGACGGCAAGCTGGTCTCCTTCGTGGGCGTCTTCGGCCAGCCCACCAGCCTGCCCGACTTCACCCTCAAGGCGGCCCAGGACTGGTTCAAGTCCTACGCCAAGCTGGCCCTGGATATGGGCCAGGACGGATGGATGGCGGACTACGGCGAGTGGCTGCCCATGGAGGCCAACCTGAGCGACGGCACCACCGGCGAGGAGTCGCACAACCTGTACCCGGTGATGTGGCACAAGGTGAACCGGGAGATCCTGGACAAGGAGCGGCCCGACGGCGACTACGTCTTCTTCGTGCGCTCCGGCTACACCGGCACCCCCGGCCAGGCCCCGGTGGTGTGGGCCGGCGACCAGCAGACCGAGTTCGGCGGCTACGACGGCATGGCCTCGGTGATCCCGATCATGGTCAACGGCGGCATGAGCGGCGTGCCGGTGATGACCCACGACATCGGCGGCTACTCCAGCCAGAAGGTGCCCCATCGCACCAAGGAGCTGTTCTACCGCTGGACAGCCCTGGGCGCGTTCTCCCCCATCATGCGCACCCACCACGGCGCCGACGCCAAGGACAACTGGCAGTGGAACCAGGACGCCGCGACCCTGAAGTACTTCGGCCAGATGGCGCGGGTCCACGTGGACCTCTTCCCGTACCGCTACTCCCTGGCCAAGGAGGCCGCCGACAAGGGCATGCCCATGGTGCGGCACATGCTGCTGCACAACCAGAAGGACCCCAGGGCGGCCGACATCAAGGACCAGTTCATGCTCGGGCCGTACCTGCTGGTGGCCCCGGTGCAGGAGAAGGGCGCAACCAGCCGCAAGGTGTACCTGCCCAAGGGGCGCAACTGGCGCCACTTCTTCTCGGACAAGGCGTACCAGGGCGGCCAGGAGCACGACGTGCCCGCGGCCCTGTCCTCCATCCCCGTGTTCATCCCCGACGGCGGCATCGTGCCGTACCACCGGGTGCAGGTGGACACCCTGGACCACAAGGCCACCGACGCCTCGGTCAAGGGCCTCAAGGAGGCCGAGACCGGCGAGCTGGGCGTGCGGGTGCACCTGGCCCAGGACGGCGCGTTCACCATGTACGACGGCACCACCTTCGTGCTCAAGGACACCCGCAAGTCCGGCGGCGAGCCGGTGTTCGACTTCGACGGCGCCACCCTGTCGGCGTGCAAGGCGAGCGCGCCCACCTACCCGTGCACGGACAAGCCGGTGGCCACGCAGGCCATGACCCGGGTCCGCCTGGGCGAGATCCAGGGCGGCACCCTCAAGGGCGCCGGCCGCTTCGAGCTGAAGATCGACAAGCTGCCCGCCAAACGCAAGGTGGCCATCGATGTGTACTACTAGACGGCCCCTCCTGCTCCTGACGGTGATCCTCATGTGCGCTGCCTGTCCCCCGCCTGCCCCGCCCAACACACCCGTGACGGTTGATCCGCCCCCCTCCACCCCGGAGATCCCGGCATGGCTGGAGGGGACCTGGCGGGCGGAAAAGGACGGCACCGTGACCGAGGAGCGCTGGTGGCGGCTGCACAAAAACCTGATGGTCGGGCTCAATCGCACCGTCAAGGGCGGGCAAGAGGTGACCCGCGAGCACCTGCAGCTTCACGTGAGCGGCAACCTGGTGTGGTACACCGCCTGGCCCGCGGGCCAGCAGATGACCCGCTTCGCCATGGTGAACTCCGGGCGGGCCCGCGCGGTGTTCGAGAACCTGGAGCATGACTTCCCCCAGGTCATCGACTACCGGCTGCAGGACGGCAAGCTGGACGTGGAGATCCGCGGCAAGGGGGGCAAGGAAGCGCGCTGGCGCTGGGAGAAGGATCCCACCCCGGTGGCCGCGCCGCTGGCCCCGGTGGTCAGGAGCGTCGAGGTTTTGGCCGACCTGGATCTCGTGTGGAAGACCTGGACCACCAGGGAGGGCGTCGAGTCGTTCTTCGCGCCGAAGGCGAAGGTGGAGGCCTATCCGGGCGGCGCCTTCGAGATGTACTTCATGCAGGACGCGCCGAAGGGCAAGCAGGGCAGCGAGGGGTGTGTGGTGGTGGCGCTGGAGCCGGAGCGTTCCCTGGCCTATACCTGGAACTTCCCGCCCACCATCCCGAGCCTCAGGGACGCACACACCCTGGTCACCGTCAACTTCGAGAAGGGCCGCATGGGCGGCACCCTGGTGACCATCAAGCATGACGGGTTTCAGGCCGGCGCAGACTGGACCGAGGGCCGGAGCTACTTCGGCGAGGCGTGGGAGACGGTGCTCAAGCGGTTAAAGCGTCGCTTTGAGAAAGTAAACACAAGACCCGATAAATAAACGCTAACCAGCCTCAACAACCGGCCGAATCTTCAGCAGCCCCTCCCCGTCGCACCGCGGGCAGCGGTACCCGCCCAGCACATGTTCCTCGTCGGGCCATGCGGTACCCTGGGCCCAGGGATCATCCGCCTCGAGCTGCAGCCCGAGCAGGGCCTCGCACCCGTGGGGGCAGCGGTCCACCAGCAGGATCTTCGGGCGCGGCTCCAGCTCGGTGGGCCCGCCGGCCAGCTGCAGCCGCCGCGGATCCTCGCCCTGCTCCAGGGACCACGCGAAGGTCACGGCCGCTATCCCCTCGCAGCCGGCGCAGGCGAATAAAAACCGCGGCGCGGCCGGCGCCTGCCAGGCCAGCTCCTGATCCACGGCCAGGCTCACCTCCCAGCGATACGCCTCGCCGCAGTGCGGGCAGATGGACGGCACCTCCATGGATCCTCAGGGCTTCTTCAGGTAGGCGCAGCGGCCCGGGTTGGTGTGCACGGTGAACGTGGACCAGGTCTTGTACTTGCCCCCTGCGACCTTGGACAGCGCCAGGTACATGGCGCGGGTGCCGGCGAAGAAGTCGTAGTGGTACCCCTTGATGCCGCCCCCCACGTCGTCCGCGCGGAAGCAGCCGTCATGCTTCCAGCCGCCGAGCCCGTCCACCTTGGGCATCATGACGCCGTCCCAGGCCGGCGCGTAGACCACCGTGCCCAGGGGGATGACCGACTTGTCCACCGCCCAGGAGCGCAAGGGGATCAGGCCGTTGCCCTTGGCACCCAGGCCCCAGGGGAATTTCTTGGCGTCGAGCACCTTGTAGCAGATGCGGGCCCCCTTGGAGCAGGGCGGCGCGCAGGAGCACTTGGTCCAGTAGTTGATCACGCGGCCGTCCTTGAGCTTGCCGCTGCCCTCGATGCACAGGGCGTAGTAGAACTTTTGCGAGACGGTGGCGATGGGCTTGCAGGAGGAGTCCACGATGGTCTCGTTGGGCGGGCCGGGGCTGTGGTCCTTTTCGTGGGCCAGGTAGTAGTAGGTGATCTTCAGCTTGTTGGGCAGCGCCGGGCCGGTGTGCAGGTTGCGATCCGGCCCCGCGGGCTTCTTGTCCACTGGGGTGGCCCGGTCCACGGGCCGCGCGCGGTCGGGGGTGGCCTTGCCCAGGTCCCGGGGCGGGCCGCCGCGCTTATCCAGAGGCGCGGCCACGGTGTCCGGGCTTTCCGGGCCGCTGAGCACGCCACCGCCGCAGGAGAGGATCAGCATGGGAAAGAGCATCAGCGCGTTGTGCATGTAGGGAGCATAGCTCATCGGGCGGGGGACACCTGTGAGATCCCCCACAAGGCTCTGTCCAGGTCACGAAGGCAGGGCCGCCAGCTCCGTCGCCTGGAGCACCAGCCGAGCCGGAGGCTGGCGGTAACCTGCCGGGGCGCCGTTGACGTCGGGCACCCGCTCCACCGGCCCCTGGACCCACACCCGCTCCCCGGCCAGCAAGCGCTGCTCCAGCATGGAGACGCGCTGGCGTGGTCGCGGAGCCCGGCGGTTGAGCCGCCGGTAGAGCTGCGCCAGGCGCTCATCCCGCGGGGGCAGCCTGCCCAGGCGCACCCGGTGCCGGCGGGCGGCTTCCAGGTGCAGGGTTGCCCGGGTCCAGTCCACCAGCACCTCGCCCAGGCGGCAGACCAGCAGGAAGGGCGCGCCTGTGAGCTCGGAGCTGCCGCCCGGGCTGAAGCCCTCCATCACCCGCTGGAGCCAGGTGAGCCGCACCCGGTACAGGGCACAACCTGCACCGGACAGCGGCGCCTCCAGGGCCACCAGCGGCCGCACAGTGCCCACCAGGTCCACGGTCAGTCGATCCGGCTGTAGAGCTGCACGCCGGCCGCGGCCGCGGCCACCGGGGCTGCATCAGCCGCGGGCGCGGCGCCCGGCACGGCCACCTGGGCCGGCGGCGGTGCGGGCTCACCGTCGGGGTCATGCCCCGGAACGGGCGGCCCTCCCCCGCCGAACTTCTCGGCCCAGTCGATGCGCCCGGTGAGCTGCATCACCACGAACAGGGTCAGCACCGAGAAGATGGTGATGGTCAGCCCGGTGTAGCCGTCCAGGAAGAAGGCCAGCGAAAAGAGCACCAGGTACAGCAGCTGGGCGCCGCCAGCCCACAGCATGGCGAACCGCGTCCCCACGGCCAGGCGCAGGTAGGAGGTCACCAGCCCCACCGAGGTGGCGGACGCGATGGAGAACGCCAGCCACAGCGGCAGGTGGTCCACCAGGTAAGCCATCAACAGGTGGAACGCGAAGAACGCCGCGGCCAGCATGCCGTAGTGCACCGGGTGCAGCCGCACCTGCCGCAGCACCGACACCAGCATCAGCACGAAGAAGAAGAAGAACAGCGACACCGGCGCGAAGCGGGAGATCTCCGACGACAGCGGCCCCGGGTTGAGCTTGTGAGGCATGTCCACGGCGATGCTGCTGTCTGCCAGCAGGTTGCCGAACTGCCAGGTCAGGTCCCAGCCGCCGCCCGATCGCGCCTCCTTGGCCGAGGGCGACAGGGAGGACGCCGGGAAGTCGACCTTCTGGAAGTTGGTCTGCACGGCGAGCTTGAAGTTGCGCGCGCGGGAGGTGTTGGCGCCGAAGGAGTAGTTCCAGCGGTCCATTCCGCGCGAGCTGTACTTCAGCCGCACCTTGCGCGTGGCCCCCGGCTCGAAGGTCACCCGGGCCACGGCGGCCGAGGCGCTGGATCCGGAGTCGTCGCCCTGGTTGGTGATCTCCACCGGCACCTCCTCGCCGTCCACCTCCATGGTGAAGGCGTCGTAGATGGCGCCGCTGGCGGGAAAGGCGACCCACAGCTGGGCCTTGCGACGGCACGGGCTGGTGTTCTTGAACGCGTAGGCGCCGTCGAACTTCACCCCGTAGGTGCTGTACCAGAGCAGCCCCTTGCGACGGTGCTCGAGATCCAGCTTGACCGCGGCGTCGGTGGCCTCCGGCTCCAGCGCCACGGTCTGCTGACAGATGTCTGGCACGGGAGGCGGCTTGGGCGCAGGGGCCGGGGCCGCCTCGCCCGCCTTGCCCGCCTTGCCCGCCTTGGCGGCGAGGATCGGTGGGGCGGATCTGGCCAGAGGCGCGGGCACCCGGGAGAGGGTCACCCCGGGAGGCACCTGGGTGTGCGTGCCGCCCCAGAGGCGACCCACCTGAGCCCGCAGGGTGTGGTCCTGGTCAACGGTGCGGCGGTATGTCACCGCCCCGAGGTAGAGCCACGCGCAGGCGGTGACCAGGTAGATGAACCCCACCGCCACCAGGTAGCGGACGGTGATCTTGAACGGCTTGGCGTTGGACATGTTCGTTTCTCCTTTCCCCTGTTATCGCGGCGGGGAAAGGCCTGGAGATGTCGGCCGTATTGAGAAGTCGAGGAGAGAATGTGGCGAACCTGTGGCAGCGCGAAAAGGATCCAAAAATGCGCGATCCCTGGCCGGGGGTGCTAGGGTGCGGAGTTGATCCGATGCGATCCCTCGCTGCATACCCTGGATCCGCTTGTTTACTGGCGATCTTGCTCTGCGCGGGCTGTCCCGCGCCCAAGGCCGGATCCGCGCCCGAGACCGGCGCCACCCCGGCGGCCCTGGCCCGGCCCTGCCCTTCGGACGCGCCGGCGCCGCCGGTGCTGCCGCTGGCGCGGCCCGAGCACAGCCTGTCCGAGTTCTGGCTCTCCCGCATGGAGCAGCCTGACCGGGTGGTGCTGACGCCCGAGGCCATCGACGGTCATAACCGCCGGATCCTCTCCATGGAGAAGGACGGCTACCCGGTGGGGCGATTCGACCTGCTGAGGTTCCGCCGCACCAAGCCCCAGATCCAGGCCGCCCTCACCCGACGTATGGCCGCCCTGAAGGAGGTGGTGGAGGGCGGCAAGTGGGTCATGCCCGACGGATCCCGCGCGGACAGCGTGCTGGAGCAGGTGCGCCGGCGCATGCAGGACGCGAAGCCGACGCGCCAGTACCGCGTGGTCCACCGCAGCGCGGATCTGCGCTGCTTCCCCACGGCCAGTCCGCTGTACGAGAAGGCGTGGGACGAGTCGTTCGACATGGTGCAGTGCTCGCGCCTGCGGGTGGGCGAGCCGGTGCAGGTGGTGGCCCTGGCGCCAGATTACTACTATGTCTTTGCCAGCTACGCCGAGGGCTGGGTGGAGGCGGCGGCCCTGACTCCCGCCCTGAGCGACGAGCAGGCCCGGGCCTTTCTGGCCCCCGAGGATTACGTGGTGGTGCAGGCCGACCGGCTGCCCATCTGGTCCGCGTCCGAGGGCGGCGATCTGATCGGCATGGTGCGCATGGGCCTGCGGCTGCCGCTGCTCACCGCGCCGGCCACCGCGGGCGGGCGGGTGCGCGTGGCCCTGCCCACGGCCTCGGGCATCAGCCAGGGCTGGGCGGACCTGAGCCCCGGCGACCTCTCCATGTCGTACTCGCCCGTAACCCGGGCGGCGGTTATCCGGCGCGCCATGAGCATGCTCGGCGCCCCATACGGCTGGGGCGGCGTGGGCGGCACCCGCGACTGCTCCCGCTTCATGATGGACCTGATGGGCACCTTCGGCGTGCTGCTGCCGCGTAACTCCTGGATGCAGTCCCGGGCCGGCGTGCGGCGCGTGGACGTCTCGAAGCTGGACGACGAGGCCAAGGAGCGCGCCATCGAGCAGGCCGCGCAGGGCGCGGTGGTGCTGCTGTACATGAAGGGCCACATCATGCTCTACCTCGGCCGCGACGGGGACCACCTGTACGCGTTCCACCTCTTCTCCGGCTATCTCGAGCTCTGCCCGGGCGGCGGCGAGACCATGATGCGCGCCAACCGCGCCCTGGTCTCGGCGCTGGAGCTGGGCAGGGGCTCGTCACGCAAGGCGTTCATCCGGCGCATCTCGTCCCTGGTGGTGCTGGGCGGCGAAGCCGAGGCGGGAGGTGAGCTGTGAGCGACGCAGAGCAGCCCACCTCCCTGCGGCAGCGGCTGGCCAGCCTGTGGGATCCGGTGTGGCTGCGGGTCTGGGCCAACGAGTACCGGGGCAAGAAGGGCTGGCGCGCGTTCGCGGTGCGGCAGCTCGAGGTGTTCATGCTCACGGCGCGCTCCCTGTACCAGGAGAAGATCACCCTGCGGGCGGCGGCGCTGACTTACCACACCATGCTCTCCATCGTGCCGCTGCTGGCGGTGGCGTTCGCCCTGTTCAAGGCGTTCGGCGGCCTGCGCCGGCTGGAGGCGCCGCTCAAGCGCACCATCGTGGAGAACCTGGCGGTGGGCCGGGCCGACGAGGTGATGTCCATGCTGGAGAAGTACGTGGACAACATCAACGCCGGGGCCATCGCCGGCGTGGGCGTGCTGATCCTGTTCTACTCGGCGGTGGGGCTGCTGACCAACATGGAGAAGTCCCTCAACGAGATCTGGGCCACCCGGCGCAAGCGGACCTTCTTCGTGCGCTTCGCCATCTTCTGGTGCCTGATCACCCTCACCCCGCTGCTGGTGGGCTACTCCATCTCGCTGACGGCGCGCTTCCAGAGCTCCGCCTTCGCCATCAAGGTGCTCGGCTGGCTGCCCTTCGGCCTCGGCACCCTGGTCCTGTCGGCCACTTCGATCCTCTCGGTGTGCATCGCGTTTACGCTGCTCTACCTCATCGTGCCGTCGGCCAAGGTCCGCGTGACCGCGGCGCTGGCCGGGGGGCTGGTGGGGGGCGTGCTGTGGAACCTGGGCAAGTACCTGTTCATCAACCTCACCGCCGGCTCCATGAAGTACAGCGCGGTGTATGGCGCCCTGGGCGTGCTGCCGCTGCTGATGATCTGGATGTACGTCTCGTGGATCATCGTGCTGTTCGGCGCCACGTTCGCCTTCGCCACCCAGTCGGTGCGCGCCGAGTCGCTGGAGGTGGGCGCGCTGCGGCTCAACCAGCGCTTCCGCGAGCAGCTGTCGCTGCGGCTGTGCGCGGCGGTGGCGGCGCGGTTTCGGGCGGGGGATGCCCCGCCCACCCTGGAGCAGCTCACGCGGGAGGTCCAGGCGCTCGGGCCGGTGGTGCGCCGGGTGATGGACACCCTGTGCGCCCACGGGCTGCTGGTGCAGGTGGAGGGCAACGGCGAGGAGGGGCGAGGCGGCTTCTTGCCCGGGCAGGACATCGGGGAGCAGACCCTGGCCGGGGTGGTGCGGGTGCTGCGGCAGGAGGACGGCAAGTCGTTCGAGATGGCCGAGGACGAGACCACCACCCGGGTGATCGAAGCGCTGGCCGAGGCGGACGCGGCCGGCGAGAAGCTGCTGGCCGAGGTGAGCCTGAAGGATCTGGCCAGGTAGCGGCGGCGGTAGCGGCGGCGGCGCGCCGCCGCCGAATGCCAGGATGCCAGGATGCCAGAACGCCGAAATGCCAAAATGGTGATGGAGCCTATAGCTCCAGGCCTTCCACCTTCTCCACTCCGTCAACCGCGCTGTACTTGCCCCTGTCGTCTCGACTGACGCTGGCCATGGCCACCTCGTGGTCGTGGGTGAACAGCAGGCGCGTGCCCTCCCGGATGCAGCGGCCGAGGAAGACCTGCTTCTCCTCGATGAGCAGCTCGGGGTAGCGGTCGTAGCCCATGGTCACGGGCAGGTGGACCCAGGGCGCGCCCGGGATCAGGTCGCCGCAGAAGGCCACGCTGCCGCCGTCGCCGTCCAGGCGGGTGAGCAGCAGGCCCGGGGTGTGGCCGTCGGAGAGCGTGAAGGAGAAGTCGGGGCCCAGGGTGTCGCTCCCCTGCCCTTCGGCGATGAGCTCCAGCCGGCCCGACGCCTCCAGCAGCTCGTGCAGCTCCGGGATGAACGAGGCGCGGTCGCGGAAGTGCGGCGCGTTTGCCCGCTCCCAGGCGCGGGCGCCCACCACGAAGCGCGCGTTGGGGAACACGAGCTGGTAGCCGCCTTCGGGCCGCCAGGGGGTGAGCAGGCCGCCGGCGTGGTCGAAGTGCAGGTGGGACAGCACCACCACGTCCACGTCCCCGGGGTCCACGCCGGCGCGCGCCAGGTTCATCAGCAGCTGGTGCCCCGGCTCCGCCACGCCGAAGCGATCCGCCAGCTTCGGCTCGAAGAACACGCCGATGCCGGCCTCCAGCAAGATCCGCCGGTCCCGCGCGGAGTCGTGAATCAGAAACGCCCGGCAAGCCAGCGGGATGCGGTGCCGTTCGTCAGCCTCGATCCACCGCGACCAGAGCGCGCGCGGCACGTTTCCAAACATGGCCCCGCCGTCGAGGCGCTGGGCGTTTCCTTCGATGCTTTGGATGATGTACTGAGACATTTGGGCAGCTCCTCCTGATGCTGGTTCCGGCGAAGAACACAGGCAGCCGACAGTCTACATTCCACCGGGAAAACATGGCACCTCGACGGGGCCAAATGACGCGATTTTGTTGCCGAATTCGGCCGCTCCATGGTTGACTTTTTCGCCCCATGAACTATACTTAAACCTCCGAAATAAATCATAAAAAGGCTTATTCATGACCCTCGAAAAACCCATCGAGAGCGCGCCCGATCTGTCCCGCGA
>CAZEFW010000090.1:0-36467 GCA_964511535.1 uncultured Myxococcales bacterium
CGCGCTTGTTCTGCTTGTGCGGGTCGGGCCGGTGCTTGAGCAGCGGATCCTCCCGGCTGCGGGGGGCCAGGCGCACCCGGTCGGCGCGGTAAAGGAAGGCCTGGCTGATGCCCCGTCGATCCGAGGAGCCCTCGTGCCAGGCGACCTTGTACTGCACGCCCTTGCTCTGGGCCGAGATCTGCTGGGCCAGGTCCTCGATGGCGGGCTTGTAGCCGCGGGCGGCCGCGGCCTTGGAGTTCTCCACCTCCTGCACCGCGATGACGTCGGGCAGCTTGAGGTCCTTGACGATGGTGCGGGCCAGGGTCTTGAGCTTGGCGTCGTAAGCCCTGGGCGACTTGGGCAGGTAGTTGGCGGTGCGGTCGGCCTTCTTGGAGCGCTTGCCCTTGGCCTGGCGCCTGGCCTCGGCGTGCAACGACTTGGCGGTGCCGCGGCGGTAGCGGTAGAGGTTCTGCAGGTTGAACGTGGCCACCGAAAACTCCTTGCGGCGGTCCATGGTCTGGCGCTTCTTGGCGTAGACGCTCACCCGGGCCAGGGGCTGTCGGGCCTCCACCACTGAGCTGGCGAAGAGCGCCAGGAGGGTGGCGGCCACCAGGGTGATTCGGCCCGTCCTGCTGATTTGCGTGTGCTCGCTGTGCATCCTTGCTCCCATGATCTGACCGTGAACAAAGCAGGAAGCGGGCCAAGTGGGCGCCAGAGGGGACTCGAGCCGGGGAAGGTAGATTATTCTTCTGTAGATTCAAGCGGTTGTGGCCGGATCACCTGCGCCAGAGTGGCCCCAGAATACTGGAACAAACTACCCGGAATTAAACTAAAAACCTCCGAATTCAACCGAAAAGCATGGCCAATGGAGTCGTCGCCGGAAGATCTCGCTGCCGGGGCCGAGCGGGCGCTACGGCGCTGGCCGCCGCAGCCCTCCGGCGCGGTCCACCAGCGCCTCGAGCTTGTCCACCTGGCGCTCGCCGATGACATGGTCGCCAGCGATGGCGCTCTTGACCTGGTACATGCTCAGCTTGGGCAGACCGTGCATCCGGGTCAGCCGGTCCAGCGCCTGCTGGGCCTTGGCCTTGTTCCGCGGCACCAGGTCGAGGTACTCGCCGGTGAAGGCCAGCGCGCGAACCTTGGCGCGCTTGTCATTCTTGCCGAGGAACTTCTTCTGCAGCGCCATCTGGGTCTCGAACACCGCCGCTGCCCCGATGAAATGCCGCGGCGCGGTCTTGTAGTTCTGGTTCAGCGCGATCTCGAACCACTTCTTGCCGGCCGCCTTGTGCTCGACGAACTTGGTCACGGTCTTCTGTCCCGGCTGCTTGTTGATCCCCATGGACCGCAGCGGCACGTCGGCCTGGCTACGCTTGAACACCGCGCCCGGCGTGTCGCCCGCGTAGTACGGGTTCATGGTGCGCAGGTAGTGCACGCCGCTCATCAGGCTCTTGGCGCCCCGGCGCTCCTTGTGGTTCAGCACCTGGATCGAGCCCGGCTTCTGGTGCTTGTCGAGCATGCCGTTCATGTCGAAGTCGGTGTGCCCGAGGCTGGCGGTCTGGTTCGGATAGACCATCCGGTTTTTGCCCCACGCCACCTTGTCGAGGCGGCGGCGCAGCCGGTGGTAGCCGTCGCCCTTCTCCACCCCGTCGTAAAGCGCCTTGACCAGGAGCGGCGTCTCGGCCACGTACAGCGGCACGTTGCTGGTGATGATGTCAGCGCCGGGCGCGCGGGCCTTGAGCAGCGGCAGGGTCTGGGTGCCCACGCACTGGAACAGCGCGATGAGCTTGCGCCCGCGGGGCTGCTTCATGCTCGGCTGCAGCAGCGCCTGCTCCACGGTGCCGCCGATCTGCGAGTGGCCGTTGTAGACGATCATGTTGACCTTGCTGTCGTGCAGGTCGCGCATGATGTTCTTGTGGGTCTCACGCACCAGCACGTGATAACGGCCGCGGGTGGCCTCGGCGCCGCCCGGGATCTTCTTGATCTTGAACCCTGCGCGCTCCATCTGCTTGAGGTCATCCTTCATGAAGCCGTGCATGGAGTAGTGCCGCACCTCGATCTTGCCCTTCTTCGGGATCGGCGGGCGCTTGGGCAGCAGGCCTCGGGTGGGGCTGCGCACCATCTTCAGGATCGCCTTCTTCTGCGACCGGAGCAGCGGCATCTTGCGCTTGACCAGCGCCATGACGCCCATGCGATGCAGCGAGGGATCTCGCTCCCGCGCCACGCGCGAGATGAGGCGCTGCACCGCGCCACGTGCGGTGGGGCCGCGCTGGGCCATGGCCTTGTGGATCATGGAGTTGATCTCCATGCCCCTCACCACCTTCTTGCGTTGCGCCGCGCGCGGCGTGGCGTGCGCCGCCTGCGCCAGCATCCCCAGCCCCAGTACCAGTACGGAAATTCGCAGAGTTCTCATGACGGGCCAGAGTCGCAAGAAGCGTGCCCCGGATGGCGCCACGTGATTTCAGGTACTTATGCGGGATTGACCCCCGGAAGGTCTCCGATATTCGGATAAAATCCCGTCGCCCTGGCAGCCTGAAAAGCCAGCGCCGTGCGCCAATAATTTAATCCTGGATCCATGCTGCATTTTTTTCTCCTATGAAATATACTGTTATCTGGCTTTCAAAAATGAAACGAAGAGATTTCATCAGAAAGATGCTCGTGGGCAGCGCCACCGGTGTGACCGGTTCTCTGCTGCCCGGGTGCTCCGACGGCCCCGTCCAGGACCCGTGGCCCACGGGCAATCGCCGCTATGCCCGGGAGCGGCCGCCCAACGTGATCATGATCCTGGCCGACGATCTCGGCTACGGCGACCTCGGCTGCTACGACGCGGAGGGGTTCGATACGCCGCACCTCAACCGCATGGCTGGCCGCGGCGTGCGCTTCACCGACTTCTACGCCGCCTCGCCCATCTGCAGCCCCACCCGGGCTTCCCTGCTCACCGGGTGCTATCCCCAGCGCGTGAGCTTCGGCGACGTGCTCGAGCCCAACTCCGAGATCGGTCTGCACCCCGGGGAGCTCACCCTGTCCGAGTCGCTCCAGGCCCGCGGCTACCGCACCGCCTGCTTCGGCAAGTGGCACCTCGGCAGCGCCAGGCAGTTCATGCCGCTCAACAAAGGCTTCGACGAGTTCTACGGCCTGCCCTACAGCAACGACATGGCCCAGTCGGTGTCCACCAGCCCCGACGACGGCCGCTGGCCCGACCACCTGCCGCTCATCGAGGGCGACTCGGTCATCGCGCTGGACCCCGATCAGTCAGAGCTCACCGGCGAGTACACCCGGCGCGCGGTGCGCTTCATCCAGCAGAGCCGGGGATCGCCCTTCTTCATCTACCTGTCCCACTCCATGCCTCACTACCCGATCTCTGCCTCGCGCCGGTTCAGGGGCCGGTCAGGCAGGGGGGAATATGGGGATGTCATCCAGGAGATCGACTGGTCCGTGGGGCAGATCATGCAGACCCTGCAGCGGCTCGGCCTGGAGAACGACACCCTGGTGATGTTCGCCTCGGACAACGGGCCGGCCACCATCTTCGGTGACTGGGGCGGTCGGCCGGGGCCCCTGCGAGGCCAAAAGACCACCGCCCTGGAGGGCGGCATGCGCGTGCCGTTCATCATGCACTGGCCCGGTCAGATCCCGGCAGGCGGGGTCACCGGCGAGCTGGCCACCATGATGGACATCTTCCCCACGGTGGTGGGCCTGGCCGGGGCGCCGCTGCCCGCGCGCCCCATCGATGGCAAGCATATCTGGTCGCTCACCCGCGGCGGGCGGAGCCCCCATGACGCCTTCTTCTACTACATGACCACCGACCTGCACGCCGTGCGTGACGGACGCTGGAAGCTCCACTTTCCCCACACCTACCTCAGGGTCACGGATCCGGGCGTGGGCGGTGAGCCCGGGGGCATCGAGCAAGCTGATATGGGCTCGGAGCTTTACGACCTGCGCGCCGACCCGGGCGAGCAGTATGATCTTGCCCTGCAGCACCCCCAGGTGGTGTCGCGCCTCAACGGGATGGCTAACTGGGCGCGCCGATGCCTTGGGGACGGGCTGACCGGCCATGAGGGCACCTGCGTCCGCGCCCCCGGCCGCGTCGAGGAGGAGCGGTTGTAGCCAGCCGCATCGAAGATCCAGCTCGCATCGTGCGAAATTCGCACGCCTCTCTGGCCTGATAACGTTCGCCCTGCGCACGATCGCACCATCCTGCCCACCAGATTTCAATAGGTTACCGCTGGCACTCGCCTTGCTTGGATCCATTGCATCATGGCGAAAAAACCTTTTCGATGGATCCTCTTCTTATTGACCCTCCCGGTGGCGGCTGGCTGCTCTGATCCGACGGCAGATGACCGCACCTGGGGCACCACCCCGTGCGATGGCTACAACCTGGTCAGCATGCCGCCAGGGCCGGATCAAGGAGGTAGAAGTCACCGTACTGGTGGACATGCAGGGCAAGGAGATCAAGCGCTGGAAGGTGTTCAACCACCCGTCGAAGTTGTTGCCGGGCGGCTCGGTCATGGGGACCAAGCGCATGCGGGAGACGGAGTCGCCCTTTCTGCGTGAGGCCATCGAGCTGGTGGAGGTCTCCTGGGACGGCGCCGAGCGGTGGTCCTACGCGGGCTGGGACGATGACGGCACCGGCCAGAAGATGTCCCGCCAGCACCACGACTTCCAGCGGCAGGGCAACCCGGTGGGCTATTTCGCGCCCGGGCAGCGGTTCAAGGCCAAGGGCAACACCCTGGTCCTGTCCCACAAGACGGTCAATGAGCCCACCATCAGCAAGTACCCCCTGATGGACGACGTGATCTACGAGGTGGACCACGCGGGCAAGTCCACCGGCTTCATCTGGTACCCCTCGAAGCATGTGGAGGACATGGGCTTCAGTAAGGAGGCGCGGGCCGAGATCGCCAAGGACCACCGCCTCGACGGGGACCTCAAGACCAGCGACTGGCTGCACATCAACAGCGTCTCGTGGCTGGGCAAGAACCGCTGGTACGACAAGAACGCCGACCCCCGCTTTCACCCCGACAACATCATCATCGACTCCAGGGAGGCCAACTTCATCCTGATCATCAGCCGCGCCACGGGCAAGATCGTCTGGCGCGTGGGGCCGGAGTACGACAAGAGCACGCCGTGGCACGAGATCGGGCAGCTCATCGGGCCGCACCACGCGCACATCATCCCCGAGGGTTTGCCCGGCGCGGGCAATATCCTCGTGTTCGACAACGGCGGCTACGCCGGCTACGGCGGCCCCGAGGGCTTTCCCAGGCACCGCCGGGAGTACTCCCGCGTGGTGGAGTTCGATCCCACCACCTACAAGGTGGTCTGGGAGTACGGCGTGCGGGATGGGCCCGACCGGTTCTACAGCGCCTTCGTCAGCTCGGCCCAGCGGCTGCCCAACGGCAACACCCTGGTGACCGAGGGCGACGGCGGCAAGATGTTCGAGGTGACGCGGGACAAGCAAGTGGTCTGGCGCTGGGCCTCGCCCGCCATCGCGGCCAAGCAGGCGTTCGGCTTCTACCGCGGCTTGCGCGTCCCGGCCCAGTGGCTGCCCGCGGGCATCAACCCCGCCGGCTACGACAGATGGGGCGCCATGAGCTGTAACGTCCCGTAGCCCGGAGGCGCGCCGGCTACGCTTCCTCCTCCTCCACCAGCCAGGTGCGGATGCCGTCCGATTCGTAGAACAGAAGCTCGAGGCAGCCCACCACGGCCTGACCGGCTTCGGCCGCCCGCTCCAGGCGGGCAGCGACCTGGCGCAGATCTTCGGCCAGCTCTGGCGAGCGGCGGGCATGGGCCTGCAGGGCCTCGGCTTGCTCATGGATCTCATCGCCCACGGCCCAGCCCAGCGGGCCGGTCTCCTCGCCATGGTCGCGCACCAGCTTCATGTCTGCTCCCAGATCGTGGAACCGACGCCTCGGCACCAGCGCGGGGGGCGCAAGCGACGGCAGCAGCTCCCCGTGATCCAGGTGAAGCTGCTCGCGGTTCAGGCCGAGCAGGGGCAGGTGGCCGTGGGTCAACCCGAGGCCCAGGTCCGCGCCGCGCCGGCCGTCGGGGTGCTCCACCAGGCAGAGGTACAACCCGTGATGCAGCAGCCACTCGCAGCCGCGGTCCCAGCGCGGCTCGCTGTCCGGGGGCGCCGGGGGATCGGTCCAGCCGTCGAGGTAGCTCGCCGCGATGCGGACCTCGTTGCCCAGCAAGAACCCTGGCCCGTTCAGCTCCAGCAGGCGCTCCAGCCGACGCAGGCTCTTCAGCAGGCGCCGCAGCCAGGCTCGCGGCATGGCAGGCAGGTCCGCCTGCGCGGCGCGAAGGCGCGCCGCCGCCTCGTCGCGCTGCGCCTCGTCCACCAGCGCGCACCGCGCCGCCGCCTCCGGCAGCATGGCCTGGATATAGGCCGTGTCCTCGCCATCCGGGCGGCGCAGGTCCTGCAGGTCGTCGGCGTGGTCCGCCAGGCGCCATCCATGGAACAGCTCCAGCAAGGCCATCTGGGCCTGGCGTGGGGCGGCGCCGTCCAGCTCACCGCCGGCGGCCGCCTCCGCCAGCGACTGGTAGAGCCGGCTGAAGGCCTGCACCCGCTCGGGGCGAGCCGCCACCAGCGAGTGCGCCAGCACGGGGTAGTTGTCGTGGGTGTGCTCGAGCATGGTCCCGCAGCGTACCACCCGAAGACCACCGGGCCCCATCCGCCCCGCCGACCATCGCGCCCATATAAAATGTCATATAGGGGGGTCTGACCCCACCACTTGACATTTTAAAGTTCCCCCGCTCATCCCGGCCAACAAAATGTCATATAGGGGGGTCTGACCCCACCACTTGACATTTTAATTAGCGGTTCATCTCTTGAACGAGCCTGGCCAGGTGCAGGGCCTTAATCACTTCTGCGGGGAAGCGGGCCACCTCGGAGGCGGAGGCGCCGAGGGTGATGATGCGGTTGATCAGCAGCACCTGGAACGCCAGCTCCTCGAGGCTGTTGTGGTGGCGGATGCGGCGGTATCGCGCGGGGTCGAGCTCCAGCTCTGCCACGGCCACGCGGTGGTCCGGGTCGGCGGCGATGTCGCGCAGCGCGTCCAGTGTGGCGGGCAGGGCCAGCGCCGGCACGAAGCCGCCGCGGCTGCCGCCCTGGCGCGGCCGGTACAGCGGCGTGCCGATGTTCAGGGCGCCGCCCGATAGATCGCGGAAGCGCACGTGGGTGCTCTCGTACTCCTCGAGCAGCAGCAGGTTGTACCCCTCGAGCTCCACCGGCAGGTTGCCCCCCGCCGGCAGCACCGCGCCGTAGCGCTGCTCCATGGCCGCCGCCACCTCGTCCTTGTTGCGCTGGTAGCGGGCGTTGACCTCCTCGTCCTCCATCAAGAACGTGATGATGTCCCGCGCCGCCTGGTCCGGGCCGGAGAACTCCTGGCCCGGGCAGGCCAGCTGGGTGCGCACCTGGCCGGTGTGGACCCGCGCCTTGCGCATCACCTCGGCGAAGTGGTCCAGGGTTCGGTCCATGCCGTCGGGGTCCACGAACGGGTTGCCGCAGAAGGTGCTCACCAGCGGCTCGAGCACCTGGTCGTAGGCGCGCCGGTCCAGCAGCACCCGCCGCCGCCCCGCGGTGAGCCAGAAGATGTTGCGCATCAGGTCGAACTCGACGCCCGTGACGCGCACGGCCTCGCCCTGCTCGTCGGAGACGGTGCGGTCCCGAAAGGTGGAGGCCACGATCTCGCGCGCGGTGTACATGTCCCCGGCGCCGTCGCGGAACACCAGGCAGGCGCGCCTGGCGCCGTCCACCTGGCGGTGCCGCCACTCCAGCAGCCGGTCGATCTCGTGGCGGTGGCGGGTGACCAGGTCGCCGCGGCCGGCGAAGGTCAGCCCGGCGCGCAGGTCGGGCTGGTCGCCGCTGGTGCCCTTGTTCTTGCGCAGCCCGCGCACCAGCAACACCTTGAGCGCGTGGTGCGGGTCGTCGCTCAGCTCCACGGCGCTGCCCCGGGGCGCCTCGTAGTTGTTGATGTAGAAGAACGCGTTGACCCGGGTGGGCGACAGCACGCGCCGGGCATCGCAGATGCCGGGGATGGTCACCCGGGGGTTGGTGGGGTGGTCCAGGTTGGAGTAGCTGCCCTGCTTGAGCAGGTCGCCGTAGCGCCGCTTCCAGCTCTCGGTGATGTCGGTCAGGCGCAAGAAGTCGCCCGTCTCGGTGCCGAAGGCGTAGATCTGATCGTCCTCGCCGGTCCAGAGCGACAGCATGTCCCCGGCGAGGATGTCGATGCGCTGCAGCTCGGCGCCCACGCCCAGGCCGGTGGCCGCTTGCTCCATCATGGCGGTGATGGTCTCCGACTTGCCGGTGCCGCTGTCGGCGGAGAAGACGATGGTCTTTCGCAGGCCGTTGAGGAAGGTGATGGTGATCATCGCCCCGTGCACCGGCATGCCGCCCAGGGCCTTGACCTGCTCGTTGTGCAGGGTGAGCAGCGACTTCTTGAGGAACCCGGTGTAGTCGGTGGCGTCCTCCCGCGCGACCCAGGCCGTGGGCAGGGGTTCGCCGTCCTCGCCGCGGTCGATGATGTAGCCCGACTTGTAGCTGCCGCCCATGGCCCTGGCCGGGATGCCGAACAGCAGCACCCCGTCCCAGCGCGCGCCCTCCAGCTCGGACCGCAGCCGCACGGCGTCGATCTGCGGAAAGAGCCGCAGCTCGTCGCTGATCAGGTGCATGCTCGCCTTGTGCATCACCAGCAGCATGCGGAACGGCCCCACCTGCACCGCCTTGCACAGATAGTCCGCCGGCTCCAGGCTGCGCGACAGCCGCTCGAGGCGGCCGCGGAAGTAGTTCCGTCCGGGCGCGGACTTCTCATCGCCGTCGCCGTCCCGGCGGATGAACCCGTAGCGGTAGTCGGCGATGCGCCGCGCCGTGCCGGTGACGCACGAGGGGGCGCGGTTGAGCGGCGCGGTGGAGCCCACGAAGTCGCAGGCGCCGGCGATGCGCGCCAGGTATTGCGGCAACAGCGGCGACGGCTCCACGCCGGGCAGCAGCTCCAGGCCCAGGTCGAAGGCGCAGCTGCGCCGCTGCTCGTCCACCTCGAACGCGTCCATCAGCTCGTTGAGCAGCTCGTTTAGCCAGTGGTTGATCCCGTGCAGCGCGGCGCGCTTCTCCCCCTGGCGGCGGGCGTTGAGCCGCGCGGCCAGGGCGCGGGTGGTGTTGTCGCTGTGCCACTCACGGTACAGCCGGGCCAGGATGCCGCGCAGGTCGTCGTCGATGAGCTGGCGGTCGTGGTACGCGGCGCGGCAGGCCAGCGGGCCGAACTGGTTCTCCAGCTGGGCGTAGGGCAGCTCGGCCAGCGCCGGGTCCTGGCGGTAGACCCGCCGCAGCAGGCGCCGGTAGATCACCCGGAAGGCCCGGCTCTTCAGCAGCTCGTCCACGGTCTGGCACGGCGCGGCGCGCGCGCCCTCGCCGTCGCCGGTCTGCACGAAGATCTTGTCCGCCCTCGAGCGCCCCTCCTCGATGCAGTACACCGTGCCCCGCTCGCTCGGCGCCACGGACAGCCCGGACGGCGCCGCGCCCCGGGCCGCCTCCACCTCCAGCAGCGGCGCCAGGTCTTCCAGGGCCGCGGCCATGGCGTCGTCCCGGTCGGCCCCGAGCAGCTGCGGCAACCTGGCCGGATCTCGACCCGCGGCGTCGAACCGCTCCCAGTGCCTGGCCAGCAGGGTCAGGTACACCTCCATGGCGCGGCCCAGCTCGGCGTAGCTCGCGTCGTCCCCGCGCAGCTTCCCTCCCAGCGAGATGCGCACGAACCCGCCGCCCGCGTCGGTGAGGTCCACCTTGCGCCAGCGGCTCATGGCGATGAGGAACTCGCGCAGGCCCCGGTCATCGCCCGCATCGCACAGGCGGACGCACAGGTAGAACGCGCCCTGGGGCTGCACCACCTCCCGGTCGGGCAGCGCCCGCTGTGCCGCGCCGCGGGCCTCGCCCACCCGGCGCTCGATGTCGCCGCGCAGGCGCCGCTCCAGGCGCAGCCCCTTGACCTGCGAGACGATCTCGCTGAGGCAGCGCGACAGCTCGTGGCGCGCGCCGCCGCGGTGCCGGCAGCGCAGCAGCGCCTCGTAGCCGTCGAGCAGCACCTCCAGCAACGCCACGGGGAAGGCCGGCTCGCCCAGCTGCTCCAGGTGCCGCTCCAGCAGCGCCCGGACCCCGTCCCACGGCGCGCCCCCGCCGGCCGCGGTCTCGCCCGCGATGCGCTCCAGCTCCGTCGTGGCCTCCCGCGCCGCCTGGCCCACCTCCAGCTTGGCCCGGGTCAAAAAGAGCGACAGCTGGTGCGGCGCCGAGGCGCGGTGGCGGACGAAGTTCACCGCCTCGGGCAGGTTGGCGCACAGCAGCCCGGTGCGGTCCCCCGCCCCCTGCAGCCCCTTGGTGGTGGCCCCCGCGGTGAACAGCCGCACCGGCCGGGAGAAGTGCCCCCTGTGCCGCTCGTACAGCTGCGCCACCGACAGCTCGCCCTCGCGCGCCTTGTGCGCCGAGAACACCAGCTTGTGGTACGAGTTGTCGTCCACCACCGTGATGCCGTACTCCGAGGCGATCTTCAGCAGCCGCAGCACGGTCTCGCGCCTGTACACAACGCCGGTGGGGTTGTGGGGCGAGTTGATCACCAGCAGCATGCCGCGGCAGAACAGCGCAAAGAGCTCGGGGAAGGCGCGGAACAGGTAGCGCAGCTCCTCGAGGCGGAACAGCAGCTTCAGCGGGTCCATCTCGTGGCGCTCGCCCATGGGCACGCGGATGACGCACGCCGCGGGGAAGTACTTCTCCGGGAAGACATCGCCGTAGCTCCATGAGAGCTCAGGCAGGATCAGCGTCGGGTAGAAGTGCCCGCGGTCCACCAGCTCGAGCACCGCCTCGATCTCGCTCACCGCCACCGGGTCGAGCTCGCCCTTGAGCTCGTCGATGGTGCGCTGGGCGCCGTGGATCAGCTCGGAGAAGGGCGTCAGCACGTCGCGCACGCGGCGGTCGTAGCGGCCCATCTTCTCGCCCACCACCTGCTCCAGCCGGCCGTGCAGGGCGCCGAGGCCGCGGCGGTTGAAGGTCTGCTTGAGGAACGCCGCGGCGCCGCCGGTGACGTTGCCGAATGACGCCCGGTCCAGGCGCGCGCGGGTCTGGCGCGTGACCTTGCTCGCCCCGTCGGCCAGGCGGTAGAGCAGGCTGCGCGCCAGGTGGTCTGCCAGGCTCGCCTCGGCGTGGCCGTTCTTCCACTGGGTGGGCGACAGCGCGCGCAGCTGGGACTGCTTGATGGCCGCCTGGATCTCGTCGGTGCTGCCGTCAGGGATGTCGAGAGAGCGCTTCAGCTCTGCCAGCCGCTCCCGGCACTCGCCCAGCGTCTCGTCGCGGAAGCGGTCCACCGCCGCGCGGAGCTCGGCGCGGTGGTAGTCGCCGATGAGGGTCAGGGTGCCGCGGCCGCCGCCGGGCAGCACCGCCGCGGGGTACTCGTCGGCCGGCAGGCCGCTGTAGAAGTACTGCCGCCAGCGGTCGCTCACCTCGCGGGCCAGGGCGTTGCCCTGGTCACGGCGCTCCTGCGCGTCGCCGCCAGCCATCACCTCCAAAAAGCCGAGCAGGCGGCTCAGCTTTCCAAGCACCAGCAGGTCCCGCAGGCCGTCTCGGCGCCACTCGTGCTCCCGCGCCTGCTCCACGTCCAGGTCCAGCGCATCCTGCCCCTGCAGGAACTTCACCTGCGCCGCCACCGCCCGGCGCACGCTGGCCAGGGTGGCCGGGCTGAAGCGCTCCAGGATGCGCCGCAGGTGCAGCTGGGTGTTGGCGGGCCGGCCAGCCAGGCAATTCTGGATGTTGCGCAGGGTGCGCGCCACGTGGGGGAACAGGGTGTAGACCACGGTGGTGTTGGACGCGCGGGCGTTGCGCGAGGCGTCGATGAGCACCAGCCGCCCCAGCACGCCGCGCCACCCGTCCTCCCCCTCGTCGGCGGCCGTCGCCGCGCCGGCGAAGATGCTGTGGGGGATGCGCGTGACCCGCACCACGAAGATCTGGTTCGGCCGGGCGCGCATCTGGCGCACCAGGTCCGCGCCGAGGCCGTCGAGGCCCGGGACCAGCTCCACCGGCGGCTCGTCCCCGGCGCCGAACTTGTCGAACAGGTGGCGCTGGATCAGCTCCACCACCCGCTCCGGGCTCTCGGTGATCACCAGCCGGTTGAAGATGCGGCCGCCCTCGAAGTTGACGAACTCGGCCGCCTCGCGCAGGAACTCACGCTCCTCGGCGGCGGTGCAGTAGTGCAGGCTGGAGTCCACCAGGCTGCCGAGCAGCCGCAGCAGCTCCTCCAGCACGGCGCGATCTCCGCCCAGCAGGTCCACGTAGCCGAGCAGCTCGTCGGCCGGGCAGCCGAGCAGCATGCCGCTGACCAGGTCGCTCATCTCCTCGGTCACCGGGGGGGTGCCGATGGAGAGGCTGAACCGGCTCAGGGCGTCCCGGTCGCCGTGGGTCAGCGCGGCGTCCTGGCCCGCCGCGCGGCCCACCATGGCGCCCAGGTCTGCCTTGAACGCCTCGGCCGCCTGGACCACCTGGAAGATGTGCGACACGCCGGACGTGGGCATGATCTGCTTGAGCAGCGAGTAGCCCAGCTGGTCGAACAGCTGCTCGTGCTCGCGCACCTGGCGCGCCACCGCCTCGCGGTCGCTGACCGACGCGGCGGCCAGCTCCTCGGGCAGCGCGAGGATCTTGTCCACCTCGGGGAACAGCCGGGTATGGATGGCGCCCTCTTGCATGGAGGCCGCCACCTGCCTGATCAACCGAACGCGTTCTGTAAGAGCCGAGACCTGCTCCATCGGACCACCGCCGCTGAATGGATGTCGAGTTGGGCTCAGGCTAGCAGAGCGGCCAGATTATTCAGTGGGAAAATCGAGGATGTTGACATTTACAACATGGGCGCCGCGTCCTGGCCTGCCGACCGCCGACTCTGCCCCGCCGCTTGCGTCCGCGCCCGGGTATGACAGCTTAACGATCTGGCCTCGAGAGGTGCGAGATGGGACGGGTTTCGTGTTCGGCGACGGTGTTTGTCGTGGTGGTCTGGGTGGCGGGTGGCTGCTCCGACGAGGGCGCGGTCAGCGACCAGCCGCGGGTGTTCCAGTCCCCCGGCGGCGAGGTTACGGTCACGGCCGCGGCGGGCACCAGCATGCCCGCTGGTGGGGTCGGGGTGAAGGTGGTGAACGAGAGCGCCCTACCGGCCGCCCTGCGCAAGGCGCTGGCCGACGCGAAGATCACCGTGGCGCGGGTGGCGGAGTTGAGCCCACCGGGGGCGAAGTTCGACCCGCCGCTGTCCATCGAGACCACCCTGCCGGCGCCGGCCAAAACGAGCGCCGAGGAGTGGCGCGGCTGGGCCGTGCTGCTGGTGGACCGAGCCGGCAACTTCGAGGCCGTGGACAGGGCCGACGACCTGAAGATGGAGGAGCTGGCCGGCGGAAAACGCAAGGTGACGGCCAGGGTTAGCCACTTCTCCTGGATGATCTGGACCCATTACGATCTCTACTCCTCGCGGGCGGAGGGGGCCCGCGTGCGCATCGTCGATCCGCTCAAGCCGGTGACCCGCGCCATCGGTCAGTCGGCGTGGGTCAGCGTCAACTTCAAGTTCTCGGCCGAGGTCCGCACCGTCGACCTCGTCGTGAGGCAGGATCCCCGCTGCTTCGATATCGGGTGGGAGCAATACCTGAAGCTCTACGTCCCCAACAACAAGAAGAGAGGCAACAGGTACGCCTCGGACAGCTGGGAGTGCAAGCGCGAGGCCCGCGACTGCGGCGCCACCGTCAACGGCCGACTGTGGGTCACCCCCCGGGGGTTCAAGAAGCTGATGATGTTCTTGCTCGATGGGAAGAAGACCCACCCACTGGCCCATTGCATCAAGTGCCCCGCAGGGGACGCCTCCTGCAGCGGGACCTGCGCCAACGGGGTGAAGGATGCGGCCAACGGCGAGACCGACACCGACTGTGGCGGCAAGTGCTCAGCCTGCCCCTCGAAGGCTGCCTGCAAGCAGAAATCGGACTGCGCCGCCGGCCATGATTGCACCCCTCTGTTCAACCCCTTCATCCCGGTGCCTGACGGCGTCATCACCATCTGTGTGCCCGTCACCTGCGCCGACGGCACATGCAATGGAGGGGAGACCGACAAGGACTGCGGCGGCGAGACCCTCTGCCAGCGCTGCGCCGAGGGGCTTGGGTGTGAGACCTGCACCGACTGCCAGCCGCAGAGCAGCGCGAAGCTGCCAGGCGAGCTGGACTGTAGCCTGGATCAGCTCACCGACTGCGTGGTGCTGGCCAGCACCGGCGCCAAGGGCAAGTGCCAGAAGAAGGTCAAGGCGTCCGACGGCGGCACCAAGGACGCCGGGCCGACAGACGCTGGGCCGGACGGTCCGAAGCCAGAAGCCGGCATCGCTCCGGACGCCGGCCCGGATAGCGGCGGCCCCGGCGTCGCCGACGCGGCCAGCGCCGGAGACGGCAGCGCGTCCACCGGCGGGTGCACTGCGGGCATGACCGAGGCCAAGTACACTGGCTGGAACAAGATGGTGGAGTGCAGCACCAAGACCGGCACGGCGCTGACCCAGTGCGCCTCCACCAAGCGCTGCGCCACGGGCTGGCACCTGTGCACCGCCACCGAGTACCTGGCGCGCGGCGGCAAGGTCTCCGGAGGCAAGGGCTTCGCCGGCATGGCCGGCTGCGTTCGCAACGGGCTGCCTTTCACCACCTGGCCCCTGGACGGCGTTTGCGGTAGCTGCGCCGGCACCCATGGCAGCAACGTGGTCTCCAGCTGGTACTGCGCCGGCGGCGGCGGGGCCATCCCCAGGTCCGACCTGTACCTGGCCATCTGGACCGCCACCACCTGCCATCGCGTGGGCCTGAACCTCCCCAGCCACGGCGGCTACTGGACCACCATAGGAGCGAGCCAAAAATTCGGCCGCATCCTCTGCTGCTCCAAGTAGGGTCCTACTTCACCTGGAGCACCCAGACCTCTCCGGCCCGGTGCGCCACGCGCAGCAGGTGAGCGGAGGAGGCGTACAGCTTGACCGCCACGCCCCCGCGCTCCAGCAGGTACGAGACCCCATACTTCTGCGCCAGGGGGCCGAACGATTCGCCGTCGCCGCGATGCAGGGCGGGGAACATCTCGGCCCGGTGCCGGTGACGCTCCTTCCAGGGCACGAAGGGGTTGGAGAAGAAGGGAATCATGGCCACCACCTTGCGGCCGGCGGGCGAGACCACGTGCAGCGAGAGGTGGTCGCCAGCCAGGAACACGGCGTCCGGGGGAGTGTTGTCGACGATCCAGCGATAAGTCCTGGCCAGGTCCGCGTCGGGGGTGAGGATGCTTGCTTTCTGGGGGGCGCCGGTGAAGTCGTCCCGGTGACGATAGATGGGCCAGGCCAGCGCGATGGTCAGGGTCAGGGTCCCCAACAGGGCCGCCACATCCCGCGCGCTGTCCGGGCCCCCTCCCCGGCCCAGGCGGCCCGCCGCCCGGCCAGCCAGGGCGGACACGCCGCGCGCCGCCAACGCCAGGGCGCAGCCGATGAACACCGACTCCAGCGCCTTGAGGTAGAGGTGGAAGTGGTGCGCCGGGGCCACCACCGGCGCCTGCACCCCCTCGGACTCGAGCCACTGCTGCAGGTAGGCGTGGACCAGCAGGGCGGCGGCTGAACCGAACCAGTAGAGCAATACCGGACGCGTCCAGGGCCGCGGCCGCGCCGCCAGCACGACCCCGAAGTAGCCGATGAGCGGCAGCGCCAGGGACGGCGCCAGCAGGTCGTCCCACAGCCGGGGCAGGTTGCGGAGCTCGAGCCGCAGGTAGGTCCAGCTGGAGGGCGCGGCGTTTTTGACCTCCAGGCCGTAGTGCAGCAGCACCGAGCTGACCAGGGGCAGGGCCACGACGAAGGCCACCGCGAGCAGCACCAGCAGCTGAGCCGCGGCGGGCGCGCGCCCCGCGTCGCCGGGGCGGACCAGCCGCTGGACGGTGACCAGCACGGCCACCGCCCCCAGGAGCAATGCCGGAGCGGCGTGGCCCAGGGCGCACAGGCCCAGCAGCGCTCCGGTCCCGGCCCACCAGCGCCAGAGCTTGCTGGTGGCGGCCCGGTGCAGCGCGGCCAGGCCGAGGTAGAACAGCCCCTGGACGAAGTTGCCAGGAAAGAGCCACGGGGAGTAGGTGCCCGCCGCCCACGACGGGTACGCCCCGGGCGCGATGAACAGGAACGCCGCCACCGCCGCCGCGCCCGCGCGACGGCCCAGCAGCCTGGCGCACAGCAGGTAGAAGCCCACCGGAGCCAGCATGTTGAGGTAGACCCCCAGGTGGGTGGCCACCTCGTTGAGCGGCGCCCCGCTGACCCAGGTGGCCAGGGCGATGAGCGCCGGCACCAGCGGCGGGTACCACAGCGACTCGCCGCGGTAGAGCGGATCGGCGAAGGGGAAGCCGTCGAGCATGGACCGGGCGAAGCCGATGTCGCGGTACAGGTCCACGTCGCAGGGCCAGCTCAGGCCCCGGGTGGCTAGCACGCCACGGCTCAGGGCCAGGGCGCACATGAGCCCCACGGCGATGTCCAGGGTCAGGGCCTCCCGCCGCGCCGCGGCAGAGGCGCTACCTCGCAATGGCCTTGTCGATGAGCCCCTCGGTCTCGAGGAACTTGAAGAAGTGCTCGGCCAGCAGGTTGTGCCCCAGCTCGGACGGGTGCAGGTCCTTCTTGCTCACGATGAGCTTGGGATCGTCGGTGCGGTGCAGCTTGATGAAGCAGTGGAACTCCATCTCCTTGCACAGGGCCATCAGCCCGTGGGCGATGCCCATCGGGTGGTCGTGGCTGATGTGCACCACCACCTCGAAGCCGTGCTCCCGGCGCAGGTCGCGCAGGCTCACCATGGCCCGGGCGAACCCCTCCTCCCCCTCCATGTACTTGAACCGCTGGGGGACCTCCTTGAAGTCCGCCTCGAACACCACCTTCAGCTTGTTGTCGGCCAGCTTGTAGCGGCCCAGGGCGAAGTCCAGCGCGAAGGAGCGCTTGAGCGACAGCACGTCGGGGTACTCGTAAACGAACTCCGGCAGCAGCAGGTCGTTGATGGTGTGCTGCATGATGACCACGTCAGGCCCGAAGGCCACCGAGCGCGCTCGCAGGCTCTCCACCTTCATGTAGGTGTTGTAGCCGGGCACGCCGGTGTTGATCACCTCCCACTTGCGCTTGCTGCCGTACTCCTTGTTGAGCATCTGCTCGAGCACCGACAGGAAGTCCTTCCCCTGGGGCACGCCCCAGCCGTACATGTTGGAGTCGCCGATGCCCACCACCCGCACCACCCCGGGCGCCTTGGCCTTCGGGTACTCCCGGTCGCGCCAGCCGTGGGAGTTGGTGGTCACCTTTTGCTCCCGGTGGGTCACCTTCATGTTGGGGCGCAGCTGGTAGATCAGCTTGCGGTGCTCGCTCGGCTGCACCAGGGCGCCGAAGGTCACCTTCTGCCACGGCTTGATGGCCGGCAGGGTGTCCATGAAGTGGCGGAAGCTGCTCTCGTTCTTGAAGTGGACCGCCACGCGGATGGCCAGCTCGTTGAGCAGGGCGAAGACCACCAGGCCCACCAGCACCCAGCGGGTGACGCGCAGTATCTTCTTCCCCTTGCCCATGGTCGCCGGTCAGCCCGCCTTCCCTGCTGCCTTGGCCGGGGCCGGGGCAGGAGCGGCGCCCTTCTTGCTTCCAGGCGCGGGGGCCGCGGGGGCGGTTCCGGGGGCGGGAGCGGGGGCGGGGGCGGGAGCGGGGGCGGGGGCGGGGGCGGTTTCGGGCGCGGGCGCGGAGGCGGGAGCGGGAGCGGGGGCCTGCTCCTTGGCGATGCGCGCGGCCTTGGCGCCCGGGGGCTCGCTGCCCGGCGCGGGCCGGATGTTGACCCCGAGCGCCCGGGGGTCCTGGGCCGACAGGGTCCAGGTCTTGTCGGTGGAGACGACATACAGCTGGTACTTGCCAGGCAGGATGGGCGACAGGGTGACCAGCTTGGAGTCCGCCTTGGCGAACTCGAGCTTGGTGGCCTTGGTGCCGTCATCCACGATCACGTTGATCGGCAGGTCCTTGGCCTTGGCCCCCACCGAGAACATCACCCGCGGCGCCCAGGCCACGTCCCCCGGGTTCTGCCCCACGATCACCGCCGGGTTGCCGTCGGTGGTCCAGCGGTCGGCGGTCACGCCGTCGGCCAGCAGGAAGCTGCTGCCGAGGGCCACCTTGCCGCTGCCAGGGGTGCTCATGATCGCCCTGGCAACCTGGGCCCGGGTGGCCTGGCTCGCCCCGTGGAGCATGCCGCGCAGCACGGAGCCCAGGGTGACGCCCACGTTGACCCCGAGGAACCGCTTGTCGTGGGTGCCGGGCGTCCAGGTCTTGTCGGTGGTGATGATGTACAGCTTCTTCTTCCGCGGCGGCACCGGGGGCAGCTCCACCTCCTCGCCGCCCGGCTTGTTGAAGGTGACCGAGCGCTTGACCTTGCCGTCGTCCACGATGGCGGTGACCGGCGCGTCCTTGCCCGTGGCGCCGCACGACAGCAGCACCCGTGGCACGAACGGCTTGTCGCCCGGGTTGGCCAGGGCCAGGCCCGCGGGCTTGCCGTCGACGGTCCAGCGATCGCCGCTGAGCCCCACGGCGATGGCCAGGTCGCCGAGGATGTTCAGCTTGTCGATCTTGAGCTGGTACATGTCCTCGAGCACCTTGGCCCGGAGCTTGGGCGACGGCGCGGTGAGCAGAGCGCGCAAGCTGCCGTCCACCGGGTCGGTGAGCCGCACGCCGAGCCCCTTGCGGCCGCCGGCGTCGAAGGTCTTGTCCGTGGTGACCAGGTACAGCCGCTTGTTGCCCGGCGGCACGGTGGGCAAGGTCACCAGCTGGTGGCCCGGCTTGTTGAAGGTGAACTTCCACGGCTTGACCACCCCGTGGAAGGTGGCCGTGATGGGCAGGTCCTTTGCCCGGGCGTTGCAGCTGATGGTCAGCCGGGGCGTGTAGGGGGCCTTGTCGGGGTTGTTGACCACGAGGCCTGACGGGCCGTCGCCGGAGGTCCAGCCGTCGGGGGACAGGCTCACCGCCATCAGGTTCGGGTCCACGATGGGCATGGCGTCGGAGACCTGTCCCTTGACGATGGCCTCCAGCAGCGAGGCGCGGCGCTCGGCGCTGTCCGGCTTGAGCAGCTGCGCCAGGAAGGGCTGCAGGGAGACGGACAGCCGCACCCCGAGGTTGCGCTTGTCGTGGGTGCCCGGCGTCCAGGTCTTGTCAGTCTTGAGGATGTAGAGGCGCTTCTCGTTGGGCGGCACCTCGGCGAAGGTCACCTTCTTGGCGCCGATCTCCTTGAACACCACCGTCTGCCGGGTCTCCCCCTCGTCGATGGTGAGGGTCAGCGGGTAGACCTTCTCGGGCGCCCCGGTGCTGATCACCAGGCTCGGCTTGATCGGGGCGGCGTCCATGTTGTGAATCAACACGCCCCCCGGCTCGCCGTTGACCGTCCAGTGATCGGGCGAGATCCCCACGCCCAGGATCTCCTCGCCGTACAGCTTGACCTTGAGGTTGCCCTGCAGGTCCGTGATCTCGGTGATGAGCATCTGCCGGGTGGATGGGGAGGGCTTCTTCAGCAGCGCGTTGAACTGCTTTGTGAACCGTTGCTGCGTCTCATCCATGCGCGCCTTGTGCATGTCCACCGGGTCTTTGAGCATCTCCTTGAGGTTCTTCTTGATCCGCTCGATCTCCTTCTCTTTCTCGCGCGACTTGCAGCCGGCTGACGCTGCGAGCAGGCAAGCGAGGAGAATCAGGACGGCGGCGATCCGACCGGGTCCGGTCCCAACAGCTGGCACGCTTCTCTCGTTCATCGGGCTAACGTTCCTCTCCATGATCCAGCGATTTTATGACAGAACCGACGCTTTAACATGGATGATCATATTTCACCTGTGACGGGCCCGGCTCGCAGGAGCGTCCGATCCCGGAATCGGCTGGCTGGGCAGCACCAGCGAGATCCACACCTGGTGCTGACGCCCCATGCAGGTGTAGGTCACGCGGCGCCGCTCCGCCAGTCGCAGCAGCCGCGGGTAGCGGCGCTCTGGTCGCGCGGCGGCGTCGTGCCACACCAGCAGCGCGGGCGCGTGCAGCATGGCAGGCGTGAGATCCTTCGTGCCGTGAAGGCCGCTGACCAGGAAGTATCGATCCCGGTTGGCCTGCATCAGCGCGGGGATCATGCGGCGGAAAACCATGGCGCCGTCCTGGCCGCCAGCCTCACCGCCGAGCAGGTGCGCCGCCCCCAGGGGTCGTCCAGGCGGCGCGTGATCCTTCACCAGGTCCGCGGCAGCCTGCACCGCCTCGCGCAGGTCACACTCTGCATCCCAGCGGTTGCGGCGCAGGCGCTCCAGCCGCTCGGCGCCGGGCATGACAAATTCGTAACGGAAGCTGTTGAAGGCGCTCTCGGGAGACACGGCGCCTGAGTCCCGCGGCAGCCAGGGGGTCGGGTTGTACTGCACGGCGGCGAGCATCAGCGCGAAGGCGCCCGCCGCCGCGGCCAGGGCGGGCAGGCGCCATCGCCTGGGCGGCAGCCTGCTGAGCCACCAGGCGGTGAGCAGGCAGAGCGCCGGGTAGGCGGGCTGGGCGTAGCGCTCCATCTTGGTGGACAGGATGGTGAGCAGCAGGTACGCCCCCCAGAGGAAGGCGAGCAGCGCCCATCGGCCACGAGGGCGATGCATGCCCAGGTGCAGCCAGACCAGGCCGGGCGCGGCCAGCAGCAACAGCGGCCACGGGTAGCTGACCACCGCGAACTTGATGTTGGTCAGCGCCCACTCGGCGGTCCACGGGTTGGTGGTGGAGCCGGGCAGCTGGTCGCCCAGGAAGTGCACCCGGGTCTCCATGCCGATGCTCTGCCAGTCCGGCCGCCAGATCAGCAGCACCAGGCCCACCGACAGGGCGCCGCCCACGAGGCAGCGCAGCACCACCAGGCCACGACGCCCTGCCCCGGCGGAGGCGAGGCCCACCGGCAGCGCCACCAGCGCGGGGCACAGCAGGTAGAGCGCGAAGGTCGGCTTGATGAAGCAGCCGAGGCCCGAGACCAGCGCGAACCCGCAGGTGGGCAGCCAGCGCCGGTAGCCGCGGCTCCAGACCAGGAGCAGCAGGGCCAGCAGCACCATGGCGAGCATGGGGAAGTCGAGGGAGAAGTAGAAGGTCGCCGCGAGCAGGGCCGGATTCAGCGCGGTGAGCAGCGCGGCCCAGAGCCCCACGCGCAGATCGGCCAGGGCGTGGCCCAGCCCCACCACCGCGCCGAGCAGCAGCAACGTGAACAGCAAGTTGGTCAGCAGGGTGGTCCACATGGATCCCGTGCCCAGCGCGGGCGCCCACAGGCTGGCCAGGTTGTACAGCCCGCGGGGCCACTGCACCGCGATCTGGCGCGGCCGCGTCTCGGGGTGGGCCATCAGGAAGGGGTCCTGCTGCTGCTGCGGGGACAGCGACCGCTCCTTGGAGACCATGTCCAGAAAGTAGAGGTGGTCGGCCATGTCGGCGAAATCCATGATGGCTGCCGTCTCCACCCCCCGCAGGAGCAGCACCCGGGGCAGGGCCACGGCCAGCGCCAACAGCGCGAGCATGGCCACCAGGCCGGGGACCGATATGCCCCGCGGCGCAACCGGCTGCTGGTCGACCTCGCGCTGACCCATGGGAGGAAGGATCGGGGAGAATCGCCCCTTTTTCAATGAATCATAGCGCTTTGCTCCGCCCTGCCCTGTGCTAGGATCTCGACATGTCATCCGGTCCGTTGCTTCGCATCGCCTCGAGGCGACCCCGGGTCATGTTGCTCAACCCCCCGGCGGCCCACCCCGTTCTGCGTGACAACTATTGCGGTTTCATGGCCAAGGCGTCGTACCTGTGGCCGCCCATCGACCTGCTGGTCCAGAGCGGATGGCTCGCGGGCAAGTTCAGCCTCGGCGTGATGGATGCCGTGGCCGAGCGCATGAGCGATGACGCCTGCCTGAGCAGGCTGCGCGGCGCAGCCCCGGACGCCCTGTTCATGCTCTCGAGCAGCGCCACGTTCAAGGACGACGCCGAGTTCGCGCGCAGGCTGAAAGAGGCCCTGCCGGAGGTCGCCCTGATCACGGGCATGAGCCCGCTCGTGCAGGAGCCGCAGGCTTACCTCGAGGCGTACCCGTGGGTCGACGCCATGCTGCTGGACTACTCGTCGCCCGACCTGCGCGACGCCTTGCTGGGTCGCGAGCGGGTGGGCCCCGACCTGGTGCGGCGCGGGCAGGGTGAGCTCGCGGAGCGGCCGGCGCCGCGGCGGCTGTCTTACCCGACCCCAAGACATGACCTGTTCCCCCTGGAGCGGTACTCCATGCCCCTCGGCTGGCGCGGGCGGTTCTCCACGGTGCTCACCGGGTTCGGCTGCGCCCACAGCTGCAGCTTCTGCACCGGCGCCTCCATCCGCTACCGGCGGCGGCGCAAGGAGGAGGTGCTGGCCGAGCTGGAGATCCTGCGCGCCATGGGGATCGAGAACCTGTTCATGGTGGACTACACGTTCACCTCCAGCCGACGATACGTGCTGGAGCTCTGCCGGGAGATGGCGCGGTTCTCGCCGCGGTTCCGCTGGACCAGCTTTGGCCGGGTGGACCAGCTGGACGACGAGGTGGTGCTGGCCATGAAGGACGCGGGCTGCGACCTGCTGCAGCTCGGCGTGGAGAGCGGCGACGACGCCATCCTCAAGCGCTACCGCAAGGGCTTTTCGGTGGACCAGGCGCGGCGGGCGTTCGCGCGCTGCCGGCGGCTCGGCCTGCGCACGCTGGCGTTCTTCATCATCGGGCTGCCAGGGGAGACGCGCGAGAGCGTGGAGCAGTCGGTGCAGCTGGCGCTGGAGCTGGACCCGGACCTGGCCTCCTTCTCGGTGCCCACGCCAGACCCGGGGACCACCCTGCTGGACGAGGCGGTGCGGCAGGGCGTGGTGGACGGGGGGCCGGTGCAGGTGTTGAGCACCGTGGGCCCGACGCTGCCCAGCGAGGGGCTGAGCGATCAGGAGATCCGCAGGCTGCGCGAGGAGGCGATCCGGCGCTTCTACCTGCGGCCCGGCTTCTTGCTCAGGCAGGCGCGGTCCCTGCGCTCGCTGTCCGACCTGAAGGACCGGGCGAAGAACGCCATGACGCTGCTGGGGCGGTCGAGGTAGGCGGGGGGCGGCTTCAGGGCTCCCACACGCCTTCAGGCACCCGCCATTCTGGCATTCTGGCATTCTGGCACCCTGGCACTCTGGCATTCGCCAGCCAGCGCCCGGCGCCGAGGCGCTACTTCCGCCGATCCCGCACCTCGATGCGCTTGACCTGCACCAGGCTGCCCAGCTCGATGGTGGCCGCGCTGTCGGTGCCAAGCCGCTCCAGGGCCGTGCCGGCGATGGCCCCCTGCACGCCGATGAGCGCGTACGAGGCGCGGGTCTTGCCCCGCATGTCCACCTTGCCGCCCATGGCCCGCAAGGCCTCCACCACTCCGGCGGTCAGGTTCATCGCCCCGTCGTCCTTGACGGCCACGCACACGATCATGCCCCTGGGGATGCCGCGCAGGAACTGCGCCAGGCGCACCGCCTGCTGTGGTCCCCCGGCCACCAGGTCGAAGCCGGCGGCCATGAGCAGCTCTCCCGACTCGGGCTGGATCACGGCGATGTTGTAGCCGCGGCTGTCCGGCGCCAGGTCCCGGCTGCCGAGCACGATGCTGGCGCTGTTGCCCACCCGCAGCCCCTCGCTCTTGACCTTCAGCTGGGCCCGGGTGGTCACGCCGGTGCCGCCCACCGGCAGGGCCCGCTCCCCGGGCTCGCCGGCCCAGGTGAGCCGCAGCCGGTCCATGCCGTCGCGCAGCTTCGCCTCGGGCAGGTCGAAGCTCATCAGCCCGAGGGCCTGCCGGCACGGCACCTTGGCTACCTCCTGGCCGTTGAGCCGCGCCACCAGCCTGGCCTCGCCGTGGGGACAGCGCAGGTCGATCACCATCTCCTGGCCGGCGCGCTTTTCGATGGGCAGGTAGAACACCTCCGGCTCCTCGCCCGACAGCGCCCCCTCGGCGTACCACCTGCCGCCGTCCTCTGTGCGCCGCAGCGCGCTGCCCAGGTGCGCGTTGGAGCCAGCACGGTCGAAGGTGATCACCCCCACCGGGGATCCCTGGAACACCTCCGCCTTCACCCGCAGCCACACCGCAGCCTCGGAGCGCTCCAGCACCTCCGTGGGCAGGGCGGCCTGCACAAACGCCAGCGCCCGCTTCGCACGCGCCTCGGCGTCCACCTGATCCCGCACCACCTTCTTCATGTTCACCAGGATCGTGCGGATCCCGAGGGCCCGCGCCAGAGCCCGGGCGTCCTGCTGCTGCTGCGCCGTGGGAGGCGGCAGCTTCTCGCCGGCCTCGATGCGCACCAGCTCGGCCAGCAGCGGCAGCCTGCGATAGTAGGTCAGCGCCGTGTTGGGCACCGCGTCGCCGAAGCCGGTGATCAGCCGCTTCTTGTGCACGGTCTGGAAGTAGTAGTAGTCGCGCGGGTAGTGCAGCGGCCCCAGGTGCCCCGAGGCCACCTCCCAGATCAGCGGGTAGGTCAGCAGCGACGAGTCCTGCTCCTGGGCGGCCATCTCCCGGTACTGCCGCGGCACCGGGAAGGGCCGCACCCCTGGATCATGCCAGACAGTGGTCGCCAGCCGGTGGCCGGTGAGCTCCAGCCCCACCACCAGCAGGATCCCGGCCCGGCCCAGCCAGAGCCGCCGCCGGTCCCAGGCCGCGAACCACCTGCCCTCCAGGTGGGTCAGGGTGATGGCGATGGCCACCCCGACGCACAGGGTGAGCAGCACCGAAAAGCGCGCCGCCACCCGCGCGTGGCGCAGGATGGGGAACTGCTCGATGGTGGCGTAGAAGGGCAACCACACCACCTCCTTGCCCCCCACCACCAGCATGGAGCCGAGGGAGAGCAGGAAGAACATCAGCCCGAAGGCCAGCCAGTAGCCGCTGCCGATGCGCCAGCGCACCGCGGCCACCAGCGCCACCACGCCCAGGGCGAGCACGGTGTAACCCTGAAACGCGCACCCGCCCTCTCCCGAGAAGTAGGGCCAGCCCAGCTCCTTGCCCAGGGTCGGCATGACGAAGGACAGCAGGTCCGCCGAGAAGATCGACTGAAAGCCGGACAGCGCCCCCGGCATCAGGAACAGCGACTTCGGCCCCACCGCGATGATCAGCGGCATCACCAGCAGGATCGCGGTGCCGCCTGCCAGCAGCGCGAAGCCGAGGCTGCGACGCAGGGCCGGCTTCAACGCGCCGGGGCGCAGCCGCGGCAGCGGGCTCCAGCTGGCGATATCCGCCGCGAACCGGTGCAGCACCAGCGGCACCGACCAGACGATGAGGAACACCATCTGGTACGGGGTGCAGAAGGTGGCCAGGGTGAAGGCCAGCCCGGCCCCCGCGGCGGACAAGGCCCCGCCGCCGCGCAGGTAGCGCAGGGTGAACATCAGGTAGAGCGGGACGAACTGCTGGTTCACGTGGGTCAGGTGCCCGTGGTAGCACGCCTTGAGGATGCGGAACTCGCAGAAGGCGAAGATCAGCCCCGCCAGAAATGCCCACACCGGGGCCACGCCCAGCTGCTTGCACAGCAGGTAGGTGAAGTAGCCGCACATCACGAAGGCGAGGGCCACCTCCATGTTGTAGGCGCCGATGCTGCCGAGGCTGGCGAAGGGCAGGCCCAGCGCGGCGGTCACCGGTGTCCAGTCCTGCCGCACCATGTTCATGCCCACGGGGAAGAACAGGCGGTCGGAGAAGAGCAGCTCCCCGTCGCCGAACAGGGCCTCCTTGAGGTGCCACAGGTACCAGACGTAGGTGCCCGCGTCATGCTCCAGCCCGCCGGCGTAGGATTGCTCGCGGATCAGGGCCGAGCGGCCGAACATCACCAGCCAGGTGAGCAGCGCGTAGACCGCCACCACCAGCGCGTGCTCGCCCAGGGCGCGCGCGGCCCCTGGTCCAGGCCCCGAACGGTGCTCAGCGCTCATGGCGCTTCAGCCCTCAAGCCTCAACTCGCGCCTCGTAGATGCTCAGCCCGCTGGAGGTGTCGTTGACCACCAGCCCGAGGCGGCGCTCGAAGTCCTTGGGGTCATGACCGATCAACCGGTCGAATCCGGCGCGCTGCAGGTCGGCCCTGCCCTCGTCCATGTCCTTGATCAGCGGGCTCTGCACGGTGTTGGTCAGGTGATGCAGCCCGGTGCGGAAGGCGAAGGCCACCGGCCCCATGCGGTCCACCGCCTCCTGGTGGTGGATGTCGGTCAGGTACACGCCCCCGCCCACCCAGCGCAGCAGGGCGCCGATCTGGTCGAAGATATGCTGGCGCCGCGGGGCGTCGAAGTAGGGCAGGATCCCCTCGGTCACCACCACCGTGGGGCTCTCGCGGCGCAGCGCCGGGGCCAGGTCAGCCACGTAGTCCTGGCTCTCGATCAGGTCCAGCGGCATGGGCTGGTAGCCCGAGGGCGTGCGGCGGCCCGCCAGCATCGCCTTGGCGCGCACCATGTCGGGCAGGTCCGCGTCGATGGTCGGGATCCCGAGCTTCTGGGTGATGGCCAGGCAGCGCGGGCTCAGACCCCCGGCCAGCTCCACCACCTGCACCGGCCGCGCCGCCTCCAGCAGGTGGTCGATGATCCGGTGGCGCTGGATGCAAAACTGCAGCGGGGTGTTGAGCCCCGCCCGGGTGGCCCACTTGAACAGCGGGTTCGAGAGGCTGTACATCAGCCGCCCCCTCCAGGTGTCGAACGGCCAGGCGCAGGCGAAGCCGTTGCGAACCCAGATCTGGGCGGTGTAATGAGCGGTGATGGAGATGCTGTCCCATCTGGACATTGGGGGTGTCTCCTCCTGGCGGCATGGCCGGCGGCGTCCCTGATGTTCTGCCTGTCGCCCGCGCCCGTTAGCTGGGGCGTACAAGATTGCCACAGAATACTGCCGGGCTACACTTGAAGCCGCAATGCCTCCCTGCCGTCCATGCCCACGCGCCTCACGCCGATCGCTGCCACGGGCGCCCGCTGACAGCAGGGCACTTGCGCGTTGACAGGGGGGGCAGTTTACTGAATACAAAGCTCGGCACTATTCACAGCGAGGTTGGGGATCTACTCATGGAGACATGCTTCGGCAAGTTCCGGCTGGTGAAGCACATCGGGGGCGGCCGCCTGTCGCAGGTGTTCAAGGTGGCGCCGCAGCACCTGGAGGATGAGGACAGCCACGTGGCCCTCAAGCGGGTGACCCCCGCCATGATCGGCGAGCCGGCGTATGTCCAGCTGGTGGTGCGCGAGGCCAAGGTGCTGACCCGGCTGGATCACGAGCACCTGTGCCGCTGCATGGAGCTGGGCGTGGTGGACGGCAGTGCGTTCCTCACCATGGACCTGGTGGACGGCTGCACCCTGCGCGCGGTGCTGCGGCGCCTGGCCCAGCAAGGCGAGCGCATGCCGCGCACGGCGGTGGTGGGCCAGGGCTACCAGCTGGCGGTGGTGCTGGAGTACCTGCACCGCCAGTGTGACCACCCGCTGGTGCACCTGGACCTGTCTCCCCAGAACGTGATGATCTCGCGCCGCGGCGATCTGAAGCTCATCGACTTCGGCCTGGCCCGCTACCTCGACGGGCATAACCCGCCGCCCCTGGGGGGCAAAATCGCCGGCACCGTGGGCTACATGTCACCGGAGCAGGCCTCGGGCGGCGAGATCGATGCCCAGGCGGACCAGTACGGCCTCGGCGTGCTGCTGTGGGAGATGCTGGCCAACCAGCGGCTCTTTCGCGGCAACAGCGCCGAGACCTGGAACCGCATGCGCGCCGGCGATATCCCCGACGCCGACCGGGTGTTCCCCAGCCTGCCGCGCAAGCTGACCAACACGCTCTACCGGATGTTGCAGGCCGACCCGGCGAAGCGGTTTCCGCACATGGGGGCCGTGGCCGACGCGCTCGAGGGGTGCTCCTCGTCGCCGCGCCGGGGCAAGAACATGCTGGCCGAGGTGGTGCAAGGCATGATGGAGGATCCGAACTTCGACCCGTTCGACTCGCGCCGCCCTGCCGCGCCGGCGGCGGACGCTGCCCAGGATATCCCTGCCGGCGCCGGGCGTACCGACGAGGACGACGGCTACGCCGAGCTCTCCATCCAGGTGGATCACGGCGCAGGTTCGCCCACCTCGCAGGTGCGCGCCGCCATCCCCACCGACGCGCCGGAAGATTCGCCGTTTCTGGAGATGATCCCCGAGGCCGGAGCCACGGACAGGCGAGGGTAATCAGCAGCGGGCGAGCGAAGCGAGCCCTACAAACACCCCTGAAGCCTGAAGTCTGAAGCCGGGGCCGCGAAGCGGCCAGAGGCCGCTTCTACATCGCCTCGCCCAGCAGTGCGGCGAACCATCGACCCTCAAGCCATCTCCCCTGAAGCCTGAAGCCTGAAGCCCGAAGCCGGGCGAGCGTAGCGAGCCCTACCCGTTGGCCGCGGCGAACTCCTTCATGTAGTCCGCCACCTGCTGGATCCAGTCCAGGGGCACGGCGTTGTAGATGGAGACGCGGATGCCGCCCACCGAGCGGTGGCCCTTGAGGCCGTTCATGTTGCGCAGCTTGCCGTCGGCGATGAACTTCTGCTCCAGCTCCTCGGTGGGCATGCGGAACACCACGTTCATGTACGAGCGGCTCTGCTTCTCCACGGGGGAGGAGAAGAAGTCGGGGTTCTCGTCCATGGTGCTGTAGATCAGCTCGGCCTTCTGCTTGTTCTCGGCGTACACCGCCTCGAGGCCGCCGCGTCCCTCGATCCACTTGAGCGTCTTGCCCACCATGTAGATCGGGAAGCAGGGCGCCGTGTTCATCAGCGAGTCCTTGGCCATGTAGGTCTTGTAGGAGAACATGGTCAGCAGGCCGTCGGCCGCCTGCTCCTCCACCCAGGACTTCTTGATCACCACGATGGTCACGCCCGAGGGGCCCAGGTTCTTCTGGGCGCCGGCGTAGATCATGTGGAACTTGCTGTAGTCGGTGGGGCGCCAGAGGATGTCCGAGCTCATGTCCGCCACCAGGGGGGCGGCCACGGCGGGGTACTGGTGGAACTGGGTGCCCGCGATGGTGTTGTTGCTCGTGATGTGCACGTACGCCGCGCCGTCGGTGAAGTTGCAGGCGTCGTCAGTCGGGCAGCGCACGAACTTCTCGCCCTCCAGGCCGGTGCCAGCCACGTTGACGGTGCCGAGGCTCTGGGCCTCCTTGATCGCCTTTTTGGACCAGGTGCCGGTGTTGACGTAGTCGGCGGTCTGGCCCGCTGCCAGGAAGTTGGTGGGCAGCAGGGCGAACTGGGTGGACGCGCCGCCGGTCATGAAGAGCACCGCGTAGTCGTCGCCCAGGCCCATGAGCTTGAGCAGGTTGGCGCTGGTCTCCTTGTGGACCGCGTCGTACTCGGGGGAGCGGTGGCTCGTCTCGAGGATGCTCATGCCGGTGCCGGCGAAGTCGAGGAACTCGGCCTGCGCTTGCTCGAGGACGGGCAGCGGCATGCAGGAGGGGCCGGGGTTGAAGTTCATGGTGCGGGTCATCGGATTCTCCTCCTGGTGGCGGTTAGGCGTTGTCGGCCTGGAAGGCCTCGATCTTCTCGCAGATGATGTCGCTGATGCGCAGCAGGTTGGCGCCGCTGGACGCGCCGATGTGCGGCGTCATCACCACGTTGGGCGCCGACAGGATCGGGCACTCGGGCGGCGGCGGATCGCTGGGCCACACGTCGGTGGCGTAGGTGGCGACCTTGCCCGACTCCAGCGCGGCCACCATGGCCTTCTCGTCCACGCACTTGCCGCGGCCGGTGTTGACGATGTAGACGCCGTCCTTGCACTTGGCCAGGAAGTCCGCGTTGACCATGCCCTTGGTCTCGTCGGTGAGCGGGGTGTGCATGGAGATGTAGTCAGCGCGCTGAATCAGCTCGTCCAGGCCCACCATCTCGGCGTACTCGGAGCTGTCCACGAACGGGTCGTGGGCGATGACGGTCATGCCGAAGGCGGCGGCGCGCTTGGCCACCTCGGTGGCGATGCGGCCGATGCCGAGCAGGCCGAGGGTGTTGCCGAGCAGCTCGTTGCGCTTGCACTGCTTCTTGAGCCACTCGCCCTTGGTCATGCCGATGTGGCCCTTGACCAGGTTGTTGGGTCCCGCCAGCAGCAGGGCCATGGCCAGCTCGGCCACCGCCGGGCTGGAGGCCGCCGGCGTGTTGTGCACCTGGATCCCCTTCTCCTTGGCGTAGACCAGGTCCACGTTGTCCAGGCCCACGCCGCCGCGGATCACCAGCTTCAGGTTGGGCGCGCCGTCGATGTACTCCCTCGTCACCTTGGTCTTGCTGCGGATCAGCACCACCGTGGCCTCGGCCACGCGGCCCTTGTCGTCCGTCACCTCGCCGAAGGCCTCCAGGCGAGCCGGCAGGCCGGCGTCGAAGGCGTCGGAAATCAGAATCAGCATCTCAACCTCCCTCACAGTTTTTTTGGGGTGGATTTTGTCGGCTCTGCCGCGCCCGGCCAAAAGGGCGGGGCCGCTGCGGAGCGGAGGGGATGATACCCATTTCTCGGTCCGAGGGGAACCGCGTCCGGGAACATTCACACAGATGTTACACGGGCGCTATACTCCGCCACATTCACCGTACATAGAGGAGTTGTCATGAGACCCCGCTGCTGGCTCGCCGCCCCGTTGATGCTCACCCTCGCCCTCGCCTGCTCCGATGACGACACCGGACAGACCACCGACTCGGCCGTGCCCGACCTGGGCGCCGGGGCCGATGGAACCACCGCCGACACAGGCGCCACGCCCGACACCACCCCCGCGGGCAGCTGCAAGCCGGGCGAGGCGATCAACGCCTGCACCGGCGCGGCTGTGTGCAAGGCCACCCGCGACTGCTCCCTCAAGGGCGGCAAAGACCTGGCCGGCAGCTGCGTCAACAGCCTGTGCGTGCCTGACCCCTCGGCCGACGCAAAAGTGAAGGTCAACGGCAAGTTCACCGGCACGCCGGACCTGAGCTGCCTGACCACCGCGCCCGCCCTGCCCGCGGGCCCGGCCAAGGCCACGGTCTGGGGCAAGGTGACCGTCTTCGGCCTGGAGGAGACCACCGTGGGGGCCAAGCTGGAGATCTTCGACGAGGGCGCGGACCCTGACCTGAAGACGCCCCTCGGCACCCACACCACGGTGGCCGCCAAGGCGGCGGGCACCACCTGCACCGCGGCGTGCGGCTCGGGCAAGGTGTGCATGCACGGCAAGTGCGTCAAGGACAAGGACGGCAAGTTCAACCCGATCGGCTACTTCCAGATCAAGGACATCCCCACCAACAAGCTGCTGGTGTTCCGCGCGTCGGGCACCGGCTTCGCGGCCACGGTGCAGTACAACCTGTGGCTGCCGGCAGACAAGGTCGGCGCCGACAGCATGATCTACGAGGAGGCGTACGTCATCTCCGACCTGTCCAAGAAGCTCATCGCGGCGGCGGCCGGCGTGAGCAGCATCCCGCCCGGGGCCGCGGCCATCGCCGGCGAGATCCACGACTGCAAGGACGACGTGGTCAAGGGCGCCACGGTCTCGCTGTCGCTGCTGCCGCAGAAGCTGACCTACTTCGACAACGCGGGCATGCCCGACACCAGCGCCACGTCAACCCACGAGGACGGCCTGTACGCCGCGGTGAACATCAAGCCGCCCGCCGGGGGCGTGATGACCGTGGCGGCCGCGGCCAGGGTGGGCGGCAAGGCGACCCGGCTGGCCAGCTACAAGGTCAAGGTGTTCGCCGACGCCATCACCATCTTCACCTCCACCCCTTGGTTCCCGGGGATGAAGAAATGATGCGCAACAAGCCCCTGGCCCCTGCTTTGGCCCTGGCCCTGGCACTGACCCTGGCCCCGGCCTGCTCCGACGACGACACCACCTCCCCGGCCGCCGACGCGGGCGCCGCCGCCGACACGGGGGGCAAAAAGCCCATCGACCCCAGCTCACTCGGCCTGTCAGTGCGCTGCCCGGGCGCCGCGGGATGCATGAACAACAGCGGCGACCTGTACGTGGGCATGTCCGCCAGGAAGATCTCGCCCAGGGGGTTCGAGGCGGCGCGCATCGCCTACTTCAAGGAGGAGGGGTTCTGCCCCACGCCCACGCCGGCGGCGCCTTTCGGCCTGACCCGCTGCGGCAAGCTGGACGACCAGGCCATGTTCCTGCGCAAGGACTGCGGCACCGACGGGGTGTGCAAGGGCGACGAAATAACCACGCGCAAGGCCTGCGACAGCAAGACCCCCTGCTCCGCCGGGCTGACCTGCGACGCGGCGGCCAAGCGGTGCAAGCTCAAGTACAGCGCCCCGGACGCCGACGGCTCCGAGGGGGACGGCCAGCCCGACTGGTTCCTCGACTGCGGCCGCGACCGGGTCTGCCCGTGCAAGGACGCCGCCGGCCAGCCGGCCTACTTCGGCAAGGACGGCAAGACCTGCCTGACGGGCCACAGCAGCAACAGCGCCTGGACCGCGGCCGACGCCGACGGCTCCGAGGGCAACGGCACCTTCGACGGAATCTGGATGGGCGGCTTCGACGGCAACCACCCGCTGCTCGGGGTGAACGACGAGATCTGGGCCCGCGCGCTGGTGCTGCGCAGCGGGGATGTCACGGTGGCCATCGTCTCGCTGGACCTGGTGGGCTTCTTCTACGACCGGGTCAAGGAGGTGCGGGCGAAGGTGGCCGCCGACGCCAAGGCCGCGGGCATCGACTACGTGCTGATCTCCTCGACGCACCAGCACGAGGGGCCGGACACCATGGGCCAGTGGGGCGTGACGAAGAACGACATCCCAACCAGCACTGGCGTGGACAGGGCCCACATGAAGCTCGTGATCCAGCAGACCGCGGCGGCCATCTCCGATGCTGCGGCCGGCCTGAAGAAGGCCACGGTCAAGGTGGGGCAGGTGACCACGCCGCGTGAGGGGTACATCCGCGACAGCCGCGACCCGCAGATCTTCGACCTCGACCTGGTGGCCATGCACTTCTCCGAGGCGAGCGGTTCAAAGCCCATCGGCAGCCTGGTGCACTGGGGCAACCACCCGGAGGTGCTGTCGGACACCAACAACTACCTCACCAGCGACTACGCGCACTACCTGCGGGAGGCGCTGGAGAAGGGGCTGCCGGCGGCGGGCAAGCACAAGGCGCTGCCCGCCCTGGGCGGCACGGCCCTCTACCTGCAGGGCGCGGTGGGCTGCCTGATGACCCCGCTCGGCGTGAAGATCACCGACCGCGCGGGCGTGGTGCAGAGCAAGAGCGACTGGGCCAAGTCCAGGGCGCTGGGGGAGAACCTGGCTGCCCAGGCCCACGCGGCGCTGGCCAAGGGGGTGACGCTGGACAGGCCCGGTGTCTCCGCGGTGGCCAAGGAGCTGCTGCTGCCGGTGCTCAATACCCAGTTCGTCATGGTGATGCAGCTGAAAATCTTCGAGCGCGAGGTGACCGGGTACAACCCGAACCTGCCGGTGGACAAGAACAACCAGCCCAAGATCCGCACCGACATCGGCGTCATCCGGCTGGGGCCCGTCACCTTCTACTCGCTGCCCGGCGAGGCGGATCCGGAGATCAACGTCGGCGGGTACGATGGCAAGTTCTCCTACGGGGCCAACCTGGTGGACAAGACCAACCCGAACCCGCCGGACCTGACCGGCGCGCCCAAGGGCCCCTACCTCAAGCAGCAGGTGCCCGGCACCTACAAGATGCTCGTGGGGCTGGGCAACGACGAGCTCGGCTACCTGGTGCCGGAGTGGAACTACCAGCTCGGCACGCCGCCCTACATGTCAGAGGCCAAGGGGGACCACTACGAGGAGACCAACTCCCTGGGTCCCGGGACGGTCAAGCGGCTGCTGGACGCTTACGCCGAGCTGCTCAAGCACCTGTAACACCTCAGCCTGATACACCCCGGATACACCCCGGCTACACCCTCTGCCTGCTGTAACACGGCGCGTCACACCTGTTACACCCTCCACGCAAATGGCCTGTTTGGGGCCCAAACGCCCGGTTTGGTTTTGGCACGCCGAATGCAATCTATCTCGGGCAACAAACGCAACACACGACGAACCACAAATACAACGAACCAGGAGAAAGACCATGAAGACCAAGACCAACGTCAAGGCCGGCCTCAAGCCCATCGGTAAGTGGAGCACCAAGATGCTCAAGCCCATCGGCAAGTACGCGATCCGCCGCTAGCACCACACGCCAAGCAACCCCAGAGCCCTCCCCCGCTTCGGCGGCGGGAGGGTTTTTCGTTTCTGCCGTTGGAGGCCCCGGCGCGGAGTTTCTTAATTTCTTAACTTTTAAAAAGCGTCCTCTTGTTAGAGGTCTTTGAGGGCTATTTGAGGGTTACTTGATGGTGCGGACGCAGCGGAAGCCGATGTTGCCGTTCTGGTGGGTTGGGGGGTTGTACCCGCGGCGGGCGGCCCGCAGGTGGTGGGCGTCCTCGAAGTATGAGCCGCCACGCAGCACCTTCTGGGTGCCCAGGGCCGGGCCCTCGGGATCGGTGACGTCGGCGGTGCCCAGCTTGGCCTTGTACCAGTCATGGCACCACTCCCACTCGTTGCCTGCCATGTCGAACAGGCAGATCTTGTTGGGCAGCTTCTTTTTGACCGGGTGGGACACGGGTTCCTTGACCCCCGAGTTCACCTTGTACCAGGCGATCTTTTCCAGCACGGGATCCTTGCCGAAGCAGTGGGTGATCTTGCCCGCGTAATACGCGGTCTGGCTGCCGGCGCGGTAGGCGAACTCCCACTCCGCCTCGGTGGGCAGGCGATAGCCCGGGCAATCGAGGATGGTCTTTCCCGTGGCCCGATAGGCCGCCGCGGTCTGCATGGCCGTGCACTTGCCCTTGAGGCACTCGGCCGTGATGGTGGGGCACTGGGTGGTGGTGGTGCAGTAGGTGCCGGCCGATTCGTAACACTGGGTCAGCCCCTTGTCCTTGGACAGGGCGTTGCAGTAGGCCGCGGCCTCGTGCCACTTGACCTGCTCCACCGGGCAGTCGTCGCCGCACTTGCTGTAATAGGACGGGTTGTAGCCCATCAGCAGGTAGAACCGTTTCTGGGTCACCTCGGTGGTCGCCACCTCGTACTTGCGGGTCAGGGTCACCTTGTGGGGCTCCTCGTTGACCGGATCGCGGCACTGCTCGGTCTTGGGCGAGCCCATGGTGAAGCTGCCCGGAGAGACCGAGGCGTACTCCATGTTGAAGCAGAGGGTGGGGACCAGGTCGGGGCTCAGGTCGGGGCCGGCGTCCGGGCTCAGGTCGGGGACGGCCAGGTCTGGCCGCGGCTGGTCAGGGCCGAGGTCGCCGGGCGGCACCGCGCACACGCCGCTCTGGCAGGTCAGCCCCTCGGGGCAATCGAGCCTGGACGGCGAGCAGGCGTACTGGGCGGGCTCCTGAACATCGAACAGGCAGCCCTGGCTCCCGAGGGCAGCCAGCAACAGCATCATGTGGGGGACCCGTCTCATCTCAGAACCTCACTTCCCCCGCCAACATGAAGCCGCCTGGCGCCACGCCCGGCGCCAGCGCCACCTCGGCCGCGCCGCTCTCGGAGTCCAGCAGGTAGTGCCACACCAGCAACCCCGTGCCCGCGGCAGCCAGCACGGCGCCGCCGATGAGGGTGGCCAGGTGGGCGGTCTGGTAGCGCTCGCCGTCTTGTTCGAGCGCTTTCAGGTCGGAGTAGACCATGCCCCCGGCGGCCCCCGCCTCGTAGTCATTTACCGTGCGGTCCACCATCACGCCGGTGGCCACGCTCGCGGCCAGCGAAGCCAGGCCCACGCCGGCCAGGGTCCAGCCCGTGATGGGCCGCCACGCGTTGGCCGCTGCGCGGGCCTCACGCGCCTGACGGTCCTGCTCCGCCCGGCCGGCCTCTGCCTCGAGCCCGGCCTCGAGCTTCTTGATGTGGCCCTGCACCTCTTTGTCGTAGGGGATCGGCCGCGAGGGGAACTTGCGCTGCCAGTCGGACAGGTAGAGGCGATAGTAGAACAGCGCCTTCTTTCTCTCGCCCAGCTGCCGGTGACACTGGGCCACGTTGAAGATCAGCGCCGGCTGGGGGTCCAGCTTGAGCGCCGCCTGGTACGAACGCACCGCCTCGCGGAAGCTCCCGGTGCGGTAGCTCGCCTCGCCGGCGTAGAAGTGCTTGCGTGCCTGATCGCGGGGTGAACTCTGCCCACGGGCCAGGGTCGGCGCGGCCTGGCATAGAACCAGAACGATCAGCAGGAGGTGTCCGAAATGGCGCATCTTTTCAGCCTCCCGCGTAGGGGTCGATGGTGCCCTCGCCCACGGTGGTCGGCGTGGCCTTCTTCGCGGGCGCAGGGGCAGGCGCCGCAGGCACAGCCGCGGGCGTGGGCGTGGGCGTGGGCGTGGGCGAAACTGCAGGCGCCGGTTCGGCCAGCTTCGGCTCGTCGGCGGACTCAATGGGTCGGGCGACGAGCGAGGGCTTCCGCTCGCGGGCTCGCGACCTTTTGGCCCTCGGCCTGGCCGCCTTTCTGGGCGGCACGGGCGCGGGAGCGGCGACGGGTTCGGGAGAGGGAGCGGGTTTGGGAGCGGGGTCGGGAGCGGAAGCGGCAACTGTCGACTCCACGCGCTCTGCGCCA
>CAZEFW010000091.1:0-33574 GCA_964511535.1 uncultured Myxococcales bacterium
TGTTTAACGAGCTTTCTAAGTGGATCTTGGAAGGCGAACAATGTAACGTAAAATACGTATTCAGGGGGGGGTGAACGGATGTCTATCTCAGGGCTATACCAGTCGGCCACCCCGGCGGTGGTTCAGATGTTGGGGATCAAGGTAGACAAGGTGGGGGGGCTTTATGGATCCAACATCGAGATCCTGGTCAACACCCTGGAGCAGGCCATCGATTTGAGGTGGCACCAGAAAGAGGATGTCCAGTTCTCGCTGGCCCATGGCGGCGGTACCAGCACGGCCAAGAAAATCACCGATTCCCTCTTCCGATTTGCCGAGCCGGACCTGCTGCATGTGCAGCGCCCGTACCAGCTCGAGGCGCGCGAGGATAAGAAGCGCGCGAAGCTCCTTGGCACTGTAACCTTCGAGCTGACCTACGCCGAGGGCCTGAACAGACGCGGGCGCGTCATCATCCTCCAGCAGCTGCTGGAGCGCACCATCGCCAGCCCGCCGGAGTGCCCCGGGTGGAAGCGCTGGCTGCCCTGGGCCAAGGAGCTGCCTCCAGAGGAGCTGCGGTTCAACACGGCGATGCAGGTCCTGCTTTCGGAGGGCAAGGACCTGGTGCCCCTCATGTCCGGCGTGGATATCGCAATCACGGTAAGCAAGAACCCGACGCTGAGCCAGTACCTGTCTGGCCTGCGTAAGGACAGGTTCGTCGCCAAGGTGCGCGAACTGGAAGATCTCGCCCACGAGGCGGACATCCGCGACGCGGAGCTGATCACCAACCGCCTGGTGAAGCTGCTGTTCGGGGAGGGGTAGGGGAAAGACCGCTGCCGGCCCCCTCAACTTTCAACTGTTAACAGTTAACTGTCGAAAGCTGCGCGAAGCCCGATGGCAGGCTCCTACTTGATCGGGATGTCCGCGTAGAGCACTGACGGGCTCGACGAGTCGGTCTGCTTGACGATGGCGCCGCCCGGCTTGTAGATGCCGCCGCCCTTGCCTGCGCCGTTGGTGGTGTTGGCCGCGATGACCCACACGTTGGCCGACTCGGCCACCTTCTTCTGCACGCTCAGCGACCACCAGGTCTTGTAGCCGTTGGTGGGGCCCACGGTCCAGTAGGCGGAGAAGAGCAGCAGCTTCGGCTTGTGGGTGTTGAAGTACTCCATCAGCGTCGACTTGGCGTGGGAGGTGCAGTCCTGGTTGATGTTCATGCCGTTGATGATGCACTGCACGTCGGCGCAGATGAGCAGCCCCGCCTTGCCCGCCGGCGTCTGCAGGAAGCTATCCTTGATGGAGGCGCCCGCGGTGAGCTTGGTCTTCTCGCTGCCGAACAGCTGGAACTTGTGGTGCCGGGCCACAACCTTGCCTGCGGCGTCGATGGCCACGAGGGAGTTGTACTTGCCGGCGCTGTCCTGGGTCTGCACGTTGTAGGTCAGCGTGATGTTCTTGTCGTCGGCCAGCTTGGCCAGCACCTTGGTGATCTTGGTGTCCTTGTAGCGGCTGTCGATGGCCGGCTTGTCGCCGATCTTGGGCACCGGCTCGTAGGTCTTCTGGAACGCGCCGAGGGCGTACTCGGGGGTGGCCACGAACAGGGCCCGGTTCGTCACCGCCTTGTTGATGTAGTGGGTCAGGCCGCACAGGTCGTCGAAGCAGCCCGGGGCCGTTGAGAAGGTGCCCGCGCCGTACTGAACTGCGGCCACCTTCAGGCTGGTCAACTTGCCCATGTCGGGCTGGGCCGCGGTCTTGTCAGCCGTGGACGCCTTGCTGTCCTTGGCGCCGCCGCCCGCGTCTGCCGGCGGGGTGTTGTCTGCGTCGTCGCTGCAGGCGAGGGACAGGGTCAGGGCGAGGGCCGCCCCCAGGGAAAAGAATCTGCTAAACATCGTCAACCTCTTACGCTAGTGAACTGCAAAGGGTTCCACAGGGCGCGCGCTGTGCACGCCCTAATTAATGCCGCGATTACTTGGCCGCCTGGTACGCCTCGTAGCGCTTGGCCTCGGCGGTCTTGCGGGCGGCGATCTGGCTGTTCAGGTCCTTGGTCAGCTGGTCGCGGAACTTCGGGTGGGCCACCTTGATCAGGGCCTGGGCGCGCTGGGTGGCGGTCTTGCCCTCCAGGTTGGCCACGCCGTGCTCGGTCACCACGTACTGCACGTCGTGCATGTTGGTGGTGACCACGTCGCCCTCGCCCAGGCGGGGGACGATCTTGGAGATCAGCTTCTTGCCGCCGCGGCCGTCCTTGACCTCGGCCACCGACGGCAGCGCCAGGATCGCCTTGCCGCCCTTGCTGCCCATGGCGCCGCGCATGAAGTCCACCTGGCCGCCCACGCCGCTGTACCAGCTGTCGCGGATGTACTGGGCGTTGATCTGGCCGTTGAGGTCCACCTTCATGGCGCTGTTGACCGCCACCATGTTGGGGGTCCGGGAGATCTTGAACGGGTCGTTGAGGTTCTTGACCCGCTTGGCCACCAGCTTCGGGTTCTTGTCCATCCACTTGAGGAAGCTCTCGTCGCCCATGGCGAAGGTGTACTTGACCTTGCCCTTGACCTTGCCCGACTCCACCAGCTTGCGGGTGCCCGGGCCGATGAGCTCGGAGCGCACCTTGCAGGCCTTGACGTTCTTGGACTCGGCCAGCTGGTTGGCCACGGCGTCGGGGATGCCGCCGATGCCGAACTGGAAGGTGGGGACGTCCTTGTCGCCCTTGACCTTGGCCTTGATGCGCGCCAGGGCGCGGCCCAGCATGGTGCGGGGGGTCTTGCGGGGCTGCTGGGTCTTGGTCACCAGGTTGACGATGTGGCTGGCGATCTTCTTGTCAGTGGCGGAGATCTTGGCAGCCGGGATGGGGGGCAGCGGCTTGTCCGCCTTGACCATGTAGTCCAGCTTGCTGACGTGGATCTTGGTGTCGCCGTTGGTGCGGGGCACATGCTTGTTGACCTGGGCGATGACCGTCTTGGCCTGCTTGAGCGCGGCCCGGGTGGCGCCGGCGGTGGGGCCGAGGGTGACGTAGCCGAACTTGTCCGGCTTGGAGACCTGAACCACGGCCACGTCCACCGGCACCTTGCCCTCCTCGATCATGCGCGGGATGCGGCCGAAGTAGACCGGCACGAAGTCGCCGCGACCGGCGGCGATGGGGTCACGCACGTTGCCGCCGATGAACAGCGAGCGGGGCACAACCTTGCCGCCGCGGTCGAACACCTTGCGGCTGGCGGTGTTGGACAGGCCCACGATCTCGATGGGCTTCTTGGAGGAGACCTGCTTCTTGCCCGCGGTGATCTGCTGGCTCATGGCCTTGAGGATCACGTTGGAGGTGACCTGGCCCACCGGGATCCAGACCTTGTCGCCGCCCTTGATCAGGGAGGCCGCCTTGTCGGCGCTGACCTTCTTGGGCCGCTTGAACAGCCGCTGCATGGTGCGCTTGACGAAGCCCTTGGAGCGGGCCTTGGCCTTGGCCATGGGGCGGGCCTTGACCTTCTGGCTGATGGTGCTGCGCAGGGGCGCCCGGTTGCCGGTGCCGGCGTGGGCGGCCGGAGCGGCGACGGCGAGGGCCAGGACGATGGCGAAGGGGAGCAGGGTGCGGGTCTTCATGATGGTCTCCATGTCCTTACTGGGCCGGGGTGGCGGGGGCGGCTTCGGGCTGGGCCGGCCGGCGGTCAGCCGGGATGACGCCCAGGTCCTTGGTGGAGCCGTAGTGGCTGCCAGGCACCACGTGGCCGTTGGGCGCGATGTTGCCCATGATCTCCCACTTGAAGGTCTTGTCCTTCAGGCCGCCGTCAGCGGTCTTGTTCAGCACCGCGATGACCGGCACCTTCTTGCTCATCAGCAGGTCGTAGGACCATTTGGCCGGGTCCTGGGAGCGGCTGGCGCCGAAGGTCTCGGCGAAGGACTTGCGCAGCACCAGGTCGGTGGGGCGGTTGGGGAAGTCGGTGAGCTGCTTGACGAAGGCCTTGCCCATGCGCTTGACCGCGCTGCGGTTCCACTTGCTCATGTTGTGGCTCAGCACCTTGCCGAGGAGGGCCTGGCGGGAGGCGTGGTCGGTGGCCTTGGCCAGGGCGGCGTGCAGGCCGCCAGCGGCCTTGATCTCGGAGGCGTTGTTCAGCTGACCCGCGTTGGCCATCTTCACCAGGCGCTTGTCGATGGTCTTGGCCCAGCGGGGCAGGGCGCCGATGGGGGCGGTGGTGACCCAGTTGGTGCACTTGATCTTGTCGGTGCCGGTGATCTTGTCGCCCTTGGAGCTGTAGAAGCCGTAGACCGTGGTCTTGCCCTCGGTGCCCGAGGTGGTCCCGGAGGAGTAGCCATGCTTCATGCCGGCGTTGAAGTAGCGCACGAAGCGGTCCATCTCGCCGTCGGTCAGGTGCACGCCCATGGCGTACTGGGTCATGTTGCCGGTGATGCCGGCGTTGTCGGTCTTCACGCCGTAGACGTTGTGGAACATCTTGCCCTTGTCACCCTGGTCGCCCACCAGCGTGTGCAGGTGGCCGGGGCTGTCGTTGACCGCAAACCACACCGTGTTCTGGCCCATGGTCTCGGTGAACTTGGCGAAGTTGCCCTCGGTCACCTCGAGGAAGGTCTTCTTGGAGTGGGCCACCTTGTAGCGCTTGCCCACCTTCATCATGCCGCGCAGGCGGCGGGTGAAGGTGTTGACCGGGGTGCCGGAGGTCTGACCGTGCTTGACCAGCAGCTGGGCGCGGGCCTGGATGCTGGTCTTGCCGGCCAGCTTGCGGAACTCGGAGGTGCCGGGCTGCAGCCGCTTGAGGGCCGAAGCCATGTCCTTGTGCGCCTGGGGCTTGACCCGCCGGCTGCGAGACTGGCGGATGATGCGGGTGCGCTGGCGCATGGCCGCCTTGTCCAGGCGGAGCTCCTGCCGCTGGATCGGCCGCTCGTTGTACACGGTCGGGGCGGCATCCGCGGGGGCGGCCGGAAGGACCATCAGGGAGGCCATCAGGGGCAGAGTGAACAGGCTGATTTTCGAGGAGCGCGTCATGGCTGATTTCCTGGTGAAAGTCATGCCTCTCTTTAATGCATTTTTCGTGCCCGCAGGATTGCCTTGATTTTATTGGGGGTTTTTGCCCCCTGACTGGCGGATCGAGTAGCCGATCTTCGAGGATCGGTCCTGGATCCGGAGGGAGGGAAATCTTGAGTCGAAAGCTGGAGACAGGATCGGGAGTCAGGGATCGACATGGAGAACGCGCCATGGGCTGACAACGGCCACAGGGCCGCCCGCTCCGGGCTCGCTGCGCTCGACCGGTCGCGGCCTGTGGTGGGGGTTGTGGGTGGCTCGGGACGTTGGTGCTCTGCTTTTTCGTTGTGCTCGTGTAGACGATGGCGTGGGGCTGATAGGGCGGAGGTGGGTTGGACCCCATGCGTGCTGTCGTTACGCCGTGCTTGATCGCATCCTTGCCCGGGCCTGTGGTCGGTCGGGGGCAGGCGGCGCAGCCGGCTGTCCCCACCGTCCACAGCAAGCGGGCACAACGCATCACACGAGCACAAACGCGCCCCGAGCCACGATCAAAACCACAAACAGAAAAAGAAATCGCCGCCCGGGCTTGTGGGCATGTGGGCGGGCGCGAAGCGGCCGTCCAAGCGGCCCCCAAGGGCCGCGTCATGTCCACAGCCCCTATGTCGTGGCGTCAATCTCCAGCAACCACTCCACCGCCACGTCATAGTCCACCGGCACCATCCCATCCCAGGTCGGCTGGCCCGTCTCGCCGTGAATCGACAACTCGAGCTCTTTGTTCTGCTGTATCAGGCCCTCCACCGGCCTGGGCGGCAGCACCACGGGCGGTGGCAGGTGCTCAAGCTGCAGCCCATCGGGTGAGCGGAAGCTGAGTTCGCCTTCTTCTGTCTTCTCCAGGCTGAAACCACCCTCGTGCACAGCCCTGTGGTGCGTGCTGCAGAGCAGGACCAGGTTGTCGAGGTCCGTCGGACCGCCATCAGCCCAGTGTTTGACATGGTGCATGTGTATGAAGCGCCTGTTTTCGCAGCCAGGGAACTGACAGACTCCCTCGTCGCGTACCTTCACCGCCCGCTCCAGGGGGGCGTTTGCTCGACGGCCATGAGCCTTCAGCTGAAAGCTGCTGTTAGAATTTTCCACCGGCATATGGAGGACCGGGTTATCGCAACACAGCCGCTTTGCCGTCTCTGGCGAGATGCCGATGCCGCCCTGCACTTCGCAACGACCCTCCTGGTTCGAGTCTTCCAGCACGGATTGGTCCACGTGCACCATCACCTGATAGTTCTTGGGCCGCGCCTTGCCTGCCCGGTCGGCGAGCCCGCTGTCCAGGGCCGCGCCGGCCACTTCGCCCAGGGCGTCGCACAGCCGCTGGTTCGGCTCGGCATCGCTGTCCTCGCACTGCTCCTCGGACGCCACCTGCAGCGCCTTGACCAGAAGCGCGCCCACCTCGGGCGGCAACCTCCCCTTGAGCACCAACATGTTGTCCTCGTCGGTGTGGTAGCTCAGATACCGCTCGTCATGCTGGCGCTGGGCGTGCTCTTGGTCTGCCGGAGCAGCCTTGCGGTAGGAACGGATGATGCGTTCGAGCTGGGACGTGGAGCCGTCCAGGGCGTACTCCAGCAGCGTGGCCTCGTTCTCTGGCGTGACGATGCGCGTAATGGCCCGCACCTTCGAGTACGAGATGCGTGCCTGTGAGAACGCCTTCAGCACCAGGGGGCTGTCCCCCAGCTTGCGGGCCACGCGCACCTTCTCGCGTGCCGTGTCCAGGCGGTCTCCGGTGCGGTGGGAAAGCCAGTGCGCGCACGATACGAAGCCCAGGTCGGCCCAGCCCTCGCGCCGGTCCATCTCCGCTATCAGCAGCAGCAACCGGCAGGTGGCGGCCTGGATGTGGGCGGCCAGGATGGCGATCTCGTCGGCCAGTTTGTCGGTGGAGTCGCGGGACAGATCGGGCGCGCTCTCGAGGGTGTTTTCGAGGTCCATTTATTGCCTGTTTTGTTATTTGTTTCGGATATTTAAGTGTATCAGAGTGGCCGCAGAATACAATCCGTGGAGAGCAAAAAAGGCAACAAAAATCACCGCATTAAGCAACGCGCGATCCGGTGTGTTGACACTGGAGATGGCCAGACCTGACTTGCCCGCGCTTGCCGGAGTTCGGGTAATATAAGCAACAGGAGGGGGACCCAATGCCCTGGATCAAGCAACAGGTCGCCGCCCAGAAAAACAGGGGCATCGCCCGATGGGGGACCCTGGTCGCCATGATCGTCCTGCTGGGCGTGGGCGCCGCGGCGCTGGCCTTCGTTTACCTGGTGCCGTCGGGCTATCAGCGGCAGGAGCGCCGCTGGCGCGAGGCCGACGAGGTGCGGCGGCAGCGGCGGGCCTACCTCGCCGCGGAGAAGGCGGAGGCCGCTGCGTTCGACCGCCAGCTGGCCGCGGCGCAGGAGCAGGAGGAGGCTCAGTTGGCAGAGGAGCCGCCGAAGAAGGCGCGCCGCAAGCGCCGAGCCCGGCGCCGAAAGAAGCCCGTGATCATTCGACATCCGGCGCGCCGGCCCACTCGCCGGCCCGCGCCGACTACACGACAGCGTTCGGTACGCGGCACGGTGATCACCATGTACATGACCCCCACCTGACCGGTGTGCGTGCGGGCCAGGTACTGGCTCAACGAAAAAGGCTTCAGCCTGCGTGAGTACAACGTCAACACCGACCGGGACGCCCGGGACGCCTGGCTGCGGGCCGCTGGCGGCCGCAACGCCGTGCCAGTATTCGAGGTGGGCGGCCGGGTGATCATCGGCTTTTCGAAGCAGCGGATTTTGGCTGCGGCGCGGTAGGAATGGCGGTCTAAAGCGCCGGGAAGATTCCGGTGAAGAAGATCCAAAGCAGGACCCCCCAGGCAGCGGATCCAAGGAACGCGGTGAGCAGCGAGCTGGTGGTCTTGACGTAGGTAAAGGTGATCAGCAGCAAGCTGAGCAGCATGGCCGTCATGGGGTGGGCCTTGAAGTTCTCTGCGCGCCAGTTGACGTAGGCCGCGGCGATGTTCGGCTCGCGGCCGGCGGCCACGCGGTCGAGCATCTTTTCGGCCACGTAGCCGTAAGTGCCGAAGGTGATGGCGAAGAACCACAGCGGTGTGATGCGCACCAGCTCGGTCTCGGAGAAGTCGTCGAAGGCGTAACCGTATATGTAGAGCACGGCGGCCACGCCGGCGAGGATCAGCGCCGGGTAGATCAGGCCCTTGCGCGCCGAGCGGCTCTTGGTCACCCGTTCCCAGGGGCGGCTTGCGGGCACCACGAGGTACACCCCGCAGTACTCGCACCGGTCCAGTCCGGGCTTCAGTGGTCCGTGGCAGTTCTTGCACTGCAGGAAATCGCCAGGGTCGGGCATGGGTCCACTTTAACCGATCTGGCCTCAACCTCGCGCAGGATCGAGGGTGAGGCTCGCCTCCGCGGACGACTCGCCCGCCACCAGCAACTCGATGCGGTGCTCGCCCGGGTAGAGCGGCCGCACCGAGCGGACCACGAAGCTGTGGGTCTTGTTCAGGGTGATCTCCTGGCCCGGGCTCAGGTCCACGGTGCGCAGCTTGAACACCTTGGGGCGCAGCGAGCCGTCCTTCTTCCGGTAGTGCACCGCGTAGTCCACCACCAGGCGCTGGGGCTTGCGGGCCGTGGAGCGCAGGGTAACGGTGAAGGACAGCCGCTGGCCGACCTTCAGCCGATCATGCTCCAGGGTGAGGGTCGCCTTCACCCTGGGCCGGGTCGTGAACCCGAGCGCCTGCATGGCGCCTGGGTCACCCGCCTTGACCAGGCTGCGCAGGGCGTGGCTCACCAGGCGCGCGCGCTCGGGTGATGCGCCCTTCATCCAGCGCTTGCACACCTGCACCACCACCTTCGGGTTGTCCTTGGCGATGTCGTTGAGGTTGTTGGCCACGGAGCGGCGCACGAACTCCGACGGGTCGTCCTTGAGCCGCTCCAGCAGGTCGAGCACCGGGGCCGGGTCCTGCCGGAACATGGGCAGCTGCTGCCCCCAGGGCAGGCGCGGGCGGCACCCCTCGGAGGCCAGCCGACGCACCCTGTCGCTCTCATGTCGGGCGAAGCGCTGCATGTGATCCATGGCCCGGGCGGGATCCGCAAGCAGGAACGGCCGCACCGCGAACTCCGCCGAAAAGAGCCCGGTGAGCTGGCCCAGGGCCTCCATGGCCTCGTCGAAGTGCGCCACGCCGCGCACCGGCACCCAGTCGATGAGGGGCCAGGCCGCCAGCCCTGACAGGGTGTCTCCTTCCGCGCCAGGCGGCAGCGCCTGCCCCGCGGCGAGCACCACCTGCAGCGCCTCGAGGTCGTCGTCGGGCAAGCAGGCGTCCATGGCGTCGATGACATGCAGCACTCGCTGCTTGAGCTCCATGTCGCCGAGGCCCCTGCACGCCCGGCGCACGAAATGGGCGGACGGGAACTCGGGATCAGCGGCCTGCAATGCACCGGAGATTCTTTTAACAGCCCGGCGGTCGAGGCTGTCCTTGATCTTGGCGGGCGGGTCTTTCTTTTTTGGCATGCGGAATTGTCCCAGAACCCACTCGACCGTGCCAGCGACGGCAGCGCATCATCGCCGCGGGGAGCCCGGAGATGCTGCACGGCCGGGCGGTCCTGGGATAAGATGTGAGGCGTCGGGGAGGAGAGGTCCCGGCGTGTCCAACGATCCGCTCATCGGCCGTCACTTCGGCAACTACATCATCAGCCACCTCATCGGTGAAGGCGGCATGGGGGCGGTGTACCTGGCGCGGAACCCTGAGATCAACCTCGAGGTGGCGATCAAGGTGCTCAACCAGCGGGTGAACGAGGCGTCCCTGCTGCGGTTCATCACCGAGGCCACCGCGGCGGCCAAGATCCGCCACCCGAACATCATCGACATCTACGACTTTGGCCGCACGGACGAGGGGTGGCCCTACTGCGTCATGGAGTACCTGATCGGCGAGCCGTTGACCGACGTGATGGACCCGATCATCGAGCAGCGCGGTCGCATGACGCCGAAGGAGGTGTTCCCCTATCTGGAGCAGATGGGCGGCGCGCTGCAGGCGGCCCACGAGCAGGGCATCGTGCATCGGGACATGAAGCCCGACAACATCTTCGTGATGGAGGGCAAGCCGATGCGGCTCAAGGTGCTCGACTTCGGGCTGGCCAAGCTCACGGGCGACGACAGTGCCGGCATGCTGCAGACCAAGACCGGGTCGATCTTCGGCACCCCGCTGTTCCTGTCGCCGGAGCAGGCTGCGGGCAAGGTGCGGGACATCTCGCCGGCCACCGACATCTACGCCGTGGGTGTGCTGATGTACTGGATGCTCGGCGGCGGGCCGCCGCTGACGGACGAGACCGTGACCGGCCTGCTGCTCAAGGCGATCAACGAGACGCCGAAACCGCTGGCGTTGGCCGCGCCAGGCATCCCGCCCGACCTGTCGAAGCTGGTGATGCAGTGCCTGGAGAAGCGCTCCGAGGACCGGCCCGCCAGCGCCCTGGAGGTGGTGGAGCGATTCGGTCACGCCATCGGGGTGGTCCTGGACGAGAGCAAGGGCATCTTCCGCACCCACACTGGCCTCGGGGAGACCGCGCTGGATCTCGACGGCGGGCAACCGGGGCCGGGGCAGCCCGTGGCAGCGCGGGCGACGGATGCCAGCGATCCGCCCCTGGGGCCGCGCGTCCGCGTGGGCGGTGTGGGCATGGGCGATGCCACCCTGCAGGCGCTGCAGGAGGTGCCCACGGACCAGGCGGGCACCATCCTGGTTCCGGAGCCGCAGGAGACGGAGCATCAGCCGCCAGGAGGCCCGGACAAGGCGCAATCAGAGGTTGATACCCAGGAGGTGCGGCGGCGCCGGGCCTGGATCCTGCCAGCGGCATGCGGTGTGGCGCTGGTGGCGCTGGCGGCGTTGTTTCTGTGGGGGCGCGGTCCGTCTTCGCCGTCCGCAAAGGCAGATCCTGTCCCGCCGGCCGCGACGAAGGCGCTGGCGCCCGCAGCGCCGGTGCAGGCGGCCGCCGCGCTGGTGGCGCCCGACGCAGCGCTCGCCTCCGGCGATGGCAGGCTGCGGGCGGCGACCGCGGCGGACATGGGCGCCGCTGCGGCGGCGCAAAAACCGGACCGGGGCCAGGCCAGAGCTGTGCGGCGAAAGAAGAAGCAGCCCGTGGGCGCGCGGCGAAAGGGGCGCGGCAAGGCCCCGGCTGGCGGCAAGAAGCCGGACAAGGATTACGAATGGATCATGGAGCCCGAACTGTGAGGCGCCTGCTGGCAGCCTGCCTGACCGCGGGGCTCCTGCTATGGGCCCCGGACCTCGCCCTTGCACAGGGGGAGGGCGCCGCGCCGGCGGTTGACGCCGCCGCCCGTGCGCGGGCACGCGAGCACAACGAGGCGGCCAAGAAGGCCTTCGAGCTGGGGCGCTTCCGGGAGGCGGCCGGTCACTACGAAAAGGCGTACGAGGCCAAGGCGTCGCCGGTGTTCCTGTTCAACCTGGGGCAGTGCTACCGGCGGCTGGGTGACCTGGAAGATCTCAAGCGGGCCCGGTTCTACCTGCGGGGTTTTTTGCGCTCCAACGACAACCCACGCGCCGCAGAGGCGGTCAACAAGCAGCTGGCTGAGATCGAGGAGAAGATCGCAAAGCTCGAGGCAGCAAAGCCACCTGCGCCCGCCACCGCACCCACCCCCGCTCCCGCACCCGCGCCCGATCCCGCGCCCGCCGCCAAACCCAAACCGTCGCCTGGCCTCGAGGGCCTGGGCAAACCAAAGCCCGCCGAGCCCTCGCCGACCGTGAGCCACACGCCGATCTACAAGAAGTGGTGGTTCTGGACCCTGGTCGGCGCGGTGGTGGTGGGCGGCACGGTGGGCGGCGTGGTGGCGGCCACCACCGGCGGCGACGACCGCGTGCCCCAGGGGCCGCCCATAAGCACCTCGAGCTTCCCGCTGTCGCTGCCCGCCTGGTCCGGAGGTGGTCGGTGAGGCGGCTGTGGTTTGCAGCCTGCGCGCTGGCCCTGGCCAGCGGGTGCGCCGACGACAAGTGCGCGGGCCTCTCCCCGCGGGCGGAGATCGCCTTCGTCCTGGGCACCAGCGTCCCGGCGAGCAAGGTGGTCAAGTTCAGGTTGTCGCTGTCCCTCAACGGCACCACGCCCATCACTAAAGAGGTGGACAGGAGCGCTGCCGGTTTCGCGGCCGGGGCGGGGCGTTTCGTGCTGGTGCTCGACCGGGGGGAGGTGCGCGAAGGCGACAGGCTATCGCTGGAGATGTCGGCCCTCGACAGCGCCGGCAAGGCCCTGGCCAGCGGCAAGCTCACCGGCGACCCGGTGACGCTGAAGGCCAACGGCTGCAACTTCTTCACCCTGCAGATCGGCAGCGGCTCCCCGCAGGACGGCGGCGGCGGCAAGAAGGACGGCGGCGGCGGCCTGGTCACGGTGCAGCTCGCCAGCCAGGCCGACGTGGAGATCAAGGGCAAGACGGCAAACGATGCGGTGGGGCGGGTCATCAGCTGCAAGCTGACCAGCAAGAAGTATCACGACCTGGTGGTGGCGGCGCCCAACGCGAGCGGTCCAATGACCGGCAACAACAAGCGCGGACGGGTGTACCTGATCCGCGGCGCGGACCTCAACAGCACACCCTTGAAGCTGGATCTGAGCCTGGCCTCCAGCGCGGCCGTGACCATCATCGGCGCGGCGGACGAGGACCGATTTGGCAGCTCGCTGGCCTGCGGTGACCTGACCGGAAACGGCACCGACGATCTGGTCATCGGCGCGCCCGGCGCAGACAGCGGGCGCGGCAAGGTCTACATGTTCAAGGGGGGCAGGGTCTACGGGGTGACCGGATTTGACCTGTCGGTCAAGACCAACAAGGCCGATCTGCTGGTGGTGGGGGCCACCGCTGCAAAGGCCGCCCTCGGCGCGGCCGTCGCGGTGGGGCGCATGGAGCAGAGCAGCTTCGGCCACTTGCTCATGGGGGCGCCGGGCGCCGGCCCCCCAGGCCGACCCGGCGCCGGGGCGGTGTACATCCTGCCCTACGGATCGCTCACCGGCGCGTTCTCGGTCAGCCTGGGCAGCATGAAGTCGAACCTGGTGGTGCTGCAGGGCGGCGTCAAAGACGAGCGCCTCGGCACGGCCCTCGCCGCGGGCAAGATTGACTCGGACGGCAAGGAGGGCCTGGTGGCGGCGAGTCCAGGCCTGAAATCGATGGGCACGTTCGGCGCCTTGCGGCTGCTGCGCGGGCAAGAGTTCACCACACCGCGGCTCGAGCTGGACATCGCCAAGGACAAGCACAGCCTCACCATCCTCGGCCCCGGCGTGGACGGCGACTTCGGCGACGGGCTGGCGGTGGCCGACTTCACCGGCGACGGCCTGGCGGACATCGCCGTGGGCGCCCCGGCCAAGAGCCGGGCCTGGGTCGTGGAGGGGGACAGCGGGCTGCTGACAAAGGCCCCCAAGGACAGGACCATCAGCATCAAGGGGGGCAAGTACAAGTGGCAGTTCACCGGCCCCGCCGGAGCTTTCCTGGGTGGCGCCATCGCGGCCGTGCCCGAGAGCATCGGCCAGAGCCCGAAGTGGTCGCTGCTGTTCGGCGTGCAAGGCCAGCTTGGCACCCGCGGCGGCGCCTTGTGGCTGCGGCAGCAGAACTTCGGCAATGGCGTCACCGTGGACCTGAAGAGGGATGACCGTGTGCGCGTAAAGGTCATGGGAGACAAGGTGGGGGATCTGGCCGGCGCGTGGGTGGCGGGGGGCTTCTTCAACCACGACGATGAGCTGCCCGACCTGCTGCTCGGCGCCCCGGGCGCTGCGGGCAAGGCGGGAAAGGTGTATGGCATCCGCGGGAAGATGGGGTGGTGATGGGCCCGTGGGCGGGTGGTATCCTCGACGAGCTAGAGAGGTCCCCATGCGGCAATCCATCATCGGGGTGATATTCGCAGCGGCGCTGCTTATCCCGGCTGCCGCCGCCGCCCAGAACCTGCCCAACGGCAGCCCCTGCACCAGCGGAGCCCAGTGCAAGAGCCTGGTGTGCAAGCATGGCGTGTGCTGCGACAAGGTGTGCAGCCAGCAGTGCAAGAACTGCGCGATGCCCGGCAAGAAGGGCATCTGCACGTTCGTGCCCAAGGGGCAGAAGGACCCGGCCGGAAACGGGTGCGACAACCCCATCGTCGCCTGCGATGGCAAGGGCATGTGCAAGCTGCTCAAGGGCAATGTCTGTTTTCCCACCACAATGGATCCGGATCCCTGCCTCAGCGGCCACTGCGTGGACAGCCAGTGTTGCGACCAGGCATGCACCGCCATGTGCATGGACTGCGCGCTCAAGGGCAAGGTGGGCACCTGTTCCTTTTCCCGGCCTGGCATGCCTGATACCGAGGCGAGCAAGACCTGCAAGGGGATCAAGGCGTGCGACGGCAAGGGGGGCTGCAAGAAGGCCAACGCCCAGCCGTGCAAGGCGAGCGTGGAGTGCGGCTCGGGCTTCTGCGTCCAGGGCCTGTGCTGTGATACGAAATGCGACAGCACCTGCATGACCTGCACCCTGGTCCATCTTAAGGGCGTCTGCTCGCCCGTGGCCAAGGGCAAGCCCGACCTGATCAATACGCCCAAGTGCAAGGCGCCGGATACCTGCGACGGCACGGGCACCTGCATCAAGGACCCGGGCAGGCCGTGCACCAAGGCGTCCGAGTGCTTCACCGGCCACTGCGCTGATGGCTACTGCTGCGACAAGGCGTGCAAGGCCACCTGCAAGTCGTGCGCGCTCCAGGGCAAGCAGGGCACCTGCTTGCCGGTCAAGGTGGGGGAGAAGGACGACACTTGCACCGGCAACAAGGCGTGCGACGGCTCGGGCTTCTGCAAACCTGCAGTGGGGCAGAAGTGCAAGGTCAACGCCGACTGCGCCAACAAGACCTGCGAGGACGGGTACTGCTGCAAGACCACCTGCAAGAGCGCCTGCATGTCTTGCGGGCTGACCAAGACCGTGGGCACCTGCACCGCCATCCCGGCCCAGAGCCAGCCGGGCAAGGAGTGCCCCGGCAAGGACCCGAAGTGCGGGGGCCGCTGCGACGGCAAGGGGCAGTGCGACTACCCCGGCCTGGGCAAGGTCTGCGGCACTTGCAAGGCGTGCGACGGCACCGGGCGCTGCTTCAAGATGCCGCCCGACGACATCAAATGCGGCGCCATCGACTGCGACAAGCTGGACACCAAGTGTCGCGACTACAGCGACATCAAGTCCAACCGCTGCGATTCATTCGGCGCGTGCAAGATGCCGAACACCCCGTCCGCTTGCACTGTGTACACCGACCTGTGCGACGACGGAGGCGGCGGCACCGGCGACGCCGGAGGTGGAAGCGGCGGCGACGAGGAGCCTGACGGGTGCAGCTGCCGGGTGGGCCACGCGCGGGGCGGGGCCGGGGCGTGGCTGCTGTTGTTGGGCTGGCTGCTGGCGCGGCGGCGGCGCCGCCGCTGAGGGCGCAGCTACTCCTTCTCCTCGCCCACCTTCTTCATCCACTTGCGGTACTGCTTCGTCTTGCGAAACGCCTTGTAGAGCGTGTCGTCGAAGTTGACCATCTTCAGCTCGAAGCGCTTCTCCAGCAGCTCGAACAGCTTGATCACGTCGTCCCAGCGGCGGAGCTTGACCAGGGCGGTCAGCCGCGTGTCCTGGGCGGGCAGCAGCTCGGGCTCCAGCGCGCTGGCCCGGTCAGCCAGCTTGAGCGCGCGGCGGTACTTCTTGCGCTCCAGCCACACGCCGGCCTCCAGCACCTTGAGGTACGGATCGCCGCCCACGTGGCGGTCCAGCCGCCGGATCAGCTTGATGGCCTGGCCGTACTTCTTCTTGAGGAAGAAGTGGTCGATGCCATGCAGCTGTACGCTCGGGTCCTTGGGGTGGAAGCGCCGCAGGTCCCTGAACGCTGCCATGTACTCGCTGTCCTGCTGCGACTCGGCGGCGGTGAGGCGCAGCACCAGGGCCAGCTTCTCGCGCTGCATCACCGCGGGCATGGCCTTGTAGTGGTCGAGCGCCTCGCGGTGCTTGCCGCCTCGCACCAGGGAGGTCAACTTCATCAACGCCCCGAGCTGCTCGCCCAGCGACGGCCCGCTGCCGAACAGCCGGTCGAAGAAGCCCTTCTTCGTCTCCCCCACCGCCAGCAGGAAGAAGCGCCGCGCCTGCTCGGACAGCAGCTCGCCGGAGGTGTAGTTGTAGATGTCCACCACCTTCACCGGCCCGGTGGGCAGCCGCTGCAGCACCATCTCGGCGTAGTTGATGCCGCCGCCCTCGTCGATGACCCTGAACAGAGCCCGCGGCTCCCCCTCCCCCCGCTTGACCCGGCGCAGCAGCTTGAACGAGCCGCCCTTTTTGACCTTGTCGACGTAGGTGTGTCCCCAGCTGGTGCCCGCCATGACGGCCTTGTCCCGGGCCCGCAGCGCCCCGGTGATGAAGTCCCGCCGGAACGAGGTGGGGGCTTTGACGCCCGCGGCAGCCCGCTGGATCATCAGCCCCGAGTGCAGCGTGTTGTTGAAGAAGGTCGGGTCATGCTTCTTGATGCTCTGCTCGAGGCGCGCCAGCACCAGCGCCACTGCCTGCTCGTTGGGCACGGCGGGCCCGTCCCCTGCCTCCATGACCCGGAGCTGCTTGCCGTTGAGCTTGGTGCCGGCGCTGCCCACCAGCCGCACATGGGTGGCGTCCACATCCAGCTGACCCAGGGCCGGATCCATCTCGACCCAGCGCCCCTCGAGCCAGAACTGCACCCAGCCGTGGGCCTCGAAGCGGCCGCTGTGGTCCCCGGTGTAGGTGATGCCGTCCACCTCCATGGCCGGGATGCCCACCGCCCGGGCCAGGGCGATGGTCAGCCGCGCGTGCTCGGAGCAGTCCCCGCTCATCTTGCGCAGGATCTGCAGCGCGTCTCCCTCGAAGGCGCGCTCCTTTTTCATCTTGTCGAAGACCCAGCGCACGATCTTCTCGGCGGCGGCACGCGGGGACTTGCTCTTGCCCACGATCTCGCGCGCCTTGCTCACCATCTCCGGGTGGCGCGCCTGCACCAGCGGCGTCTCCTTGAGCGCGTGCAGCGCGTCGGCCGGCAGCCCTGCATCCGCCGCCGCCGCCCGGGCGCGCATGCGCGAATTCAGCTCCACCCGCACACCGTCGCCGTCCGCAGTCGTCTTGACCCATGGCCTGACGGCCACGTCAGCGGGCTTCAGCCCTGGCAGGTGCAGCACGCAGCGCTCGATCCCGGCGGGATCGTCGTACCCCAGCGGGCGGTCCACCGCGATCTCGGACGACAGCAGATAGTCCCGCACCAGCTTGTTGTCCGTGGCCACCCCCCGGGGCTCGGCGCGCATCACCATGCCGCCGCCCACGCCGAACTGAACCTCCCGCCCGCTGCCCAGCTCGTAGATGGTGTGCCGCGGCTCCTTGCCCTCGGAGCGCTCGCGCAGGTGGACCAGGCGGGTCTTGACCCCGGCCACGGTGCGCGGCTCGATGCGCTGGACCGACCAGCGGTTGCCCACCAGCCGCTGGTTGCGCGTGCTCCACCACTTGCTCTGGCCCTTCTGCCCCACCTTCACGCCGCGCATGCAGGCCAGGCGCACATGCAGGGTGTCCGCCAGGCCCACCCGCGGCCGGGGCACCGTGCGCTGGCGCTTGCCCGAGGCCGTCTCCGTCACCACCTCGAACTTGCCGCCCCTGAGCCGCTCGGTGACCTTGACCCCGGCGTCGCCCGAGCCGGCCTGCATCCAGGTGCCGAGCAGTTTGTGCGGCGGCCGCGCGTCGAACCACTCGCGAGAGCGCATCTTGTACGAGCGCCGCTTGCCCTCGAGGGTGACCGCGGTTTGCATGCTGTAGGCCAGCTCGAACACATTCTTGCCGCCGCGCTTTCGCAGGCCCATCTTGATATGGGCGTGGCCCACCTTCACGCCGTTGAGGTAGGCGCCGTACCACTCATCACTGGCCAGCTTCGCGAGGGGAAGGGCGCCGCGGCCGGCGGTGGCCGGCGTGGGCCAGCAGAGCAGGGGCGTCAACAGCAGCAGCAGTGCGCGGCAGAGGGGGAGCTTTTTTGGCGAGGGAGGGCGCTCGGGCATGAACACGAGCGTAGGAGGAGGTCAGGCCATCGGTCAACGCGGGGGCCGCGTCAGGCCCATGCTAACGGAGCGAGTTGTTCAGGTCGTAGCGATCCGTGAAGTCGTTGCCCTTGGGGTTGTGCACCACCACGGCCTTGACCTTGTCGTTGCCGCGGCTCATCAGGCTGCGCAAAAATCCCTGGGGCATGCCCGACTCGTAGACGCCCAGCACGCGGGCCAGGCTCTCGCCGCGCTCGCCGATGGGGGCGCAGGTGATGTAGCTGGTGCAGTTGCTGGCGTTGGGCGGCCGGCCGCCGGCGTAGACGAACTTGCCCAGCACCTTGGACGGGTTCTCACGCGCCTTGTCCAGGTACTTGTTGAGGTTGGTCATCTCCTTGTCGTTCAGCTCAACGAGCACGCTGACCTGCTCGCTGGAGCTCTTGCGCCACTCGGTGCGGCTCAGCCCCGTGATGCGCGAAAAGACCCACTGCTTGGTGTCGTTGCCCTGCTTGCCGGGAACGCGGGTGTACAGGTGGTGGAACCCGGAGCGCACGAAGAACTCCACGACGTTCTTTCCGCCCAGCTTGAGGTACTGGGCCGTGTCGCGCATGTTCTTGACGCCGATGACCGGCTTTCCGTGTTTCTTGAACGACTTGAGCCGGTTCTGGCTGACGAATTGCTTGACCTGCCGATCGAAGCTGCTGTGCTTGGCAATCTGGGCCGTCCCGCGGCTCCGGACCTGTCGGTCCCGCAACCCACCCCAGCGATTATTCAGGTTGTTATTCTGCGCGTGTGCGGCAGCGCTGCCCATCAACACCACGAAGGCGAGGGCGAAAGAAATCCTATGGCGCATGTTGGTCTCCTGTATGTCCCCTTATTTATTCGGTTTAAAGGTCTCGTGCAGGCGGATGACCGCCTCGTTGAGGATGGACGGCATGCCACGCTGGACCACGGCCAGCTGCTTGGCGCCGTTCATCGGCTTGTATACGGGTTCTTCCACATGGGGTGAGTCGGCCCACTTCCCCATCAGGATGTGCGCGTCGAGCCGCAGGGAGCGCAGCTTGTCGTAGCCGGGATCGCTGCGCGCCTTCTGCATGCTCCAGTCCAGGTCCTTGTTCACCACCTTCTTCTTTACTGTGTCGAACTTGGCCTTGGGCAGCAGCACCTCGGCGATGACGTTGCGGGTGGCGGCTCCGCGAGTGGCCTCGGCCTTGGCAAACTTGCGCGCGTCATGGCGCGTGCGGAACAGGTAGAATGCCTCGCCATACTGGCCGCCACCCTGGAAGAATCTGAATGTATTGCTCTTGTCAGTGATACGCTTGAGGCCGGCCCTGGAGGTGACGCGCCAGGTGCGGTAGTACTCCTGCCCCTTGACCTTTACAGTGGGAAGGCGGTAACTACGCGGAATACCGCCCTTTGCGGCGCTCTTGGCGGCTCCGCCCGTGATTCGGGCCTCGGCCAGATGCGGAGTCGCAAGGCAAAGGAGCAGCGCAGTGATGAGTGCTTTGATTTTCATTTTGTGTCCCATCGTGTTGGAATGACTGTTGCAACGTTGATGCCATGACTATGACGAGCGGAACTCAAAGATTTCAGGTGGTTCAGTCCAGAACGGACCTATTCGAAGGTCGGAAAGTGGCAACCAGACCTTCCGATCAGTGTGCAGGTCTCGGAGGATCGCCGGAGACTCTGGACCCCAGGACGGAGCGTTGAACATGGCTGACAAAGGTTGGATCCAGGCACCTCACCCTCACATCAACCGGATCCTCGCGGGCGCGATGATCTATATGGTGATCGCTGCTGTGGCGGCGCCTGCCCTGGCCGTACCCCCGCAGTACAAGCAGGTGCCCAACCGCAACGCCCAGAACCTGCGCGGCCGCCAGGTGCGCCCGGTCAAGCGCATGGTGCCGCCCACCCGGACCATGTCCAAAGCCAAGCCGGTGACCACCAAGACCAAGGCCAAGTCTGGCTGGAAGTTCTGGCGCAAGTCGGTCAAGCCCAACAAGCCGGCCAGCCAGGAAAAGAAGCCCGCCTCGAAGTCCGGCCGCATCAGCTGGCGCGAGACCATCGCCAAGGCGCGCGAGGAGTTCCAGGTGTACCGCGGCGACCGGCTGGAGCGCTGGGCCAACCGGATGAAGGTGGGTCGCTCGGACTTCAACAAGAAGATGACGGTCAAGGAGAACCTGGCAGACCTGGTCAAGAAGGAGGGGATCGACCACTACTACGCCGACGTGGGAGGCAAGCAGGTGCTGCACGTGGTGGTGGACCTGGCCAAGGGCAAGGGGACCCGCGAGCCGCTGCGCCGGGTGCTGCGCCGGGTGGGCAACGAGACCATCGAGCTGAACTACAAGCAAGCCACCAAGAAGAACGTCTACGGCCATGTGGCCGTGCGCGTGGGCGACGGCGCCCTGTACGACCTGACCGGCTCGCGGGGCGTGGCCCAGCTGCCCAAGTTCATGGAGAAGACCCTGCAGGCCATCCGCGGCACGTCGAGCCTGACCTTTGCGCGCAAGCGCAGCCTGCGGCGCTTCATGGAGTCGCGCAAGGACAACGTCAGCAAGTCTGCCAGCGTCTACTTCGGCATGCTGTTCGAGGCCAAGCCGAAGGAGGTGCGCGAGACCCAGAAGATCTACAACAAGCGCATCAAGCAGGTGAAGGACTTCAGCGCCGGCGGCGGCGACGCCACCAAGGGCGTCTACTCCTGCGCCCAGTTCCTCACCGAGGACGTGCCGTTCTTCAACAAGCGCGGCATCGACAAGAACATCGGCGCCAAGGGCACCGCCTCGGCCGCCCGCAAGTCCCCCGAGCTGCAGGCGGTGGTGGTCTACAAGATGCCGTCGGTGAACCAGGATCAGCTCAAGCAGTTCCCGTAGGGGCGAGCTTCGCTCGCCGGCTTGAGGCTTGAGGCTTAAGGGGAGACGGTTGGGCGAGCTTCGCTCGCCTGGCTTGAGACTTGAGACTTGAGGCTTGGGGGTAAATGGTTGGGCTCGCTGCGCTCGCCACAGGCCTGGACCGCTCAACCGTCAACAGTCTACTGTCGACCCTGAACCGGCGCCGTTCTCCCTGAACCGCAACTCCGCCTCCATCATTTTTTGTTTTTTGTTTTTTGTTTTTTGTTCTTAACTTCCCCCATGCGCCTGACCATTATCCTCTCCGCCCTCAGCCTCTTGCCGCTCGCCGGCTGCGGCGAGGATGCTGACAACACTCTGTTCATCGCCTGCGTTCGCAGCACCGCCTGCGGGGTGCAGGCTTACACCAACGTCTCCAACTGCGTGGACGGCTACACCAAGCTGGCCTACCCCCAGGGCCGGGGGCCCGCGGTGGACGCCGTCTTCAAGTGCGTGGCCGGGGCGACCACCTGCGCCGCGGTCAAGGCGTGCCACGGCGAGGGCGGCAGCTGCGACAGCAGCTACACGGCCAGCTGCAACGGCGGCAAGGCCAAGTTCTGCGATCTGATCTCGCGCAAGACCTACACCCTCGATTGCTCGGGCGCCGGCATCTCATGCCAGGTGGACAAGTCCAACGCCTTCGCCGCCACCTGCACCGGCGGCGACACCACGCCCTCGCTCAACGCCACGGCCAGCTGCGACGGATCCCTGTGCCAGGGCACCGGCGAGAGCTGCGACGGCAACACCTTCGACGGCTGCAGCGGAGCGAAGCTCAAGGCGTGCCTGGACAAGCAGTGGGTTCTCATCGATTGCAAGTCCCTGGGCCTGGGCGACTGCTACACCTCGAGCTCCAACAACACCAGCTCCTGCGGTCTGCCCCTGTAGCCGGGATCTGCCGCCCCGGTTGTGGTATAGCCTCAACCCATGCCGCTCGAATTCCACTCAATCAGTCACGGGGCCGTGCCGTTCGGCTTCTTCAACATCAAGACCGACATGTTGCTGCTGCAGAAGCGCTTCTTCTTCGCGCATCGCTTCTGCGAGGTGGTGAAGAACCTGGCGGCCGGGGGCGCCGGCTCGGAGAGCACCTTGCCGTGCTGGCGCATCGACCACCCGGCCATGATCGGTGACCTGCACGGCGCCATCCGCGGCGATTACCTCAAGGGCTTCATCGGCGCCACCTACGGCCGCTGGCCGTTTCCGAAGAAGAAGGCCGACTTCAAGCAGGACCCCGACGGTCACCAGACGCGGGAAGAGGTGGAGTCGCTAATCGAGCATGTGAGCCTCGCCGAGGAGATCGTGGTGCGCTGGAACGCCCAGGTGGTGAGCCTGGACACCATGTCCTTCTCCGTGGAGGAGTTCGCGCGGCTGGTGGCCTACGTGGACCGGGGCGGCCACCCCAGGTGGAGGGACGATCGCCGCCCGGACTATGTGGCGGACATGACCACCGCGCTTCAGCAGGCGTCCTCGCCGCTGCTGGGTTGAATCAGAGCGCCCGCCCGCCGGGCGGGCTGACAGAACAAAGAAAGGGGAGCAGCCATGGCAGAGCAGTTCATCTACCACATGCAGGACCTGCGCAAGGTGGCGCCCAACGGCGCCGAGATCCTCAAGGGGATCAACCTGTCGTTCTACCCGGGCGCCAAGATCGGCGTCATCGGCGGCAACGGCGCCGGCAAGTCGACCTTGCTGCGCATCATGGCCGGCCAGGACGACGAGTTCGGCGGCGAGGCGTGGCTGGCCGACGGCTTCAGCGTGGGCTACCTGCCCCAGGAGCCGGAGCTCGATCCGGAGCTGGACGTGCTGGGCAACGTGCGCCTCGGCGTGGCGCAGACCCAGGCGCTGATGGACGAGTTCAACGACATCGCCATGAAGATGGCCGAGCCCATGGAGGACGACGAGCTCAACGCGCTGCTGGAGCGGCAGGGCGAGCTGCAGGACGAGATCGACGCGGTCAACGGCTGGGACCTGGACCGGCAGCTGGAGCAGGCCATGGACGCCATGCGCTGCCCCGCCGGCGACGCTGACGTGGAGCACCTGAGCGGCGGCGAGAAGCGCCGCGTGGCCATCTGCCAGCTGCTGCTGGAGCGGCCCGACCTGCTGCTGCTGGACGAGCCCACCAACCACCTGGACGCCGAGTCGGTGGCCTGGCTGGAGCACCACCTGCAGGAGTACCCGGGCACGGTGATGCTGGTGACCCACGACCGCTACTTTCTGGACAACGTCACCGCCTGGATCCTGGAGCTCGACCGGGGCCACGGGGTGCCGTTTTCGGGCAACTACTCGTCGTGGCTGGAGCAGCGGCGGGAGCGGCTGGAGCAGGAGGAGAAGTCCGAGAGCGCCCGGCAGCGGGCGCTGCAGGACGAGCTGGACTGGATCCGCTCGTCCCCGAGGGCGCGGCAGGCCAAGAGCAAGGCTCGCGTGCGCGCCTTCGACGAGCTGGTCAACCGCCACCAGGATGAGCGCCAGCGCGGCGCGGAGATCCGCATCCCGGTGCCCGAGCGGCTGGGGGACCTGGTCATCGAGGCCACCGGGCTGCAAAAAGGCTTCGGCGAGCGGCTGCTCATCGAGGACCTGAGCTTCAAGGTGCCGCCCGGCGCCATCGTGGGCATCGTGGGTCCCAACAGCGCGGGCAAGACCACCCTGTTCCGCATGCTGGTGGGGGAGCAAGAGCCGGACGGCGGCGAGCTGCGCCTGGGCCCCACCGTTCACCTGGCCTACGTGGATCAGACCCGCGAGGACCTGGACGCGGACAACACCATCTGGGAGGAGATCTCCGAGGGAAAAGAGGAGATCGACCTCGGCTCGGGGACCATGAAGTCCCGCGCCTACGTCAGCGCCTTCGGCTTCCGCGGCCAGGACCAGCAGAAGTACCTCGACGGGCTGTCGGGCGGCGAGCGAAACCGCGTGCACCTGGCCAAGCTGCTCAAGAGCGGCGGCAACTTGCTGCTGCTGGACGAGCCCACCAACGACCTGGACGTGGACACCCTGCGCGCGCTGGAGGGGGCGCTGCTGTCGTTCTCCGGCTGCGTGCTGGTCATCAGCCACGATCGCTTCTTCCTGGACAAGATCGCCACGCACATCCTGGCCTTCGAGGGCGACTCCCAGGTGCAGTGGTTCGAGGGGAACTACGCCGACTACGAGGCGGATCGCAAAAAGCGCCTCGGATTGGGCGATGAGCTGGTGCCGCGGCGCATCCGCTACCGGAAGTTCTCCGGGTGAAGCTCGCCCTGGTCACCGGCGCCTCGTCCGGTATCGGGGCGGCAACGGCGCGGGCGCTGGCCGCGCAGGGCTACAGGGTGGTGCTCACCGCGCGGCGGCGCGAGGCCCTCGAGGCGGTGGCGGGCCAGCTGGGCGACGCAGCGGTGGTGGAGCCGTGCGACGCTGGCGACGGGGACGCGGTGCTGAAGATGGCCGCCCGGGTGCGGCGCGAGCATGGCGCGCCCGACGTCATCGTCAACTCCGCCGGCGCCGGGCAGTGGAAGCGCATCGAGGACACCTCCCCCGACGAGGCGCAGGGCATGATGGCCGCGCCCTACTTCGCGGCGTTCAACGTGACCCACGCGTTCATGGCCGACATGCTGGCCCGGGGGGCCGGGGTGGTGATCCACGTGGGATCCCCGGTGTCGATCATGACCTGGCCGCACTGCCCGGGATACGCCGCGGCTCGCTGGGCCCTGCGCGGGCTGCACGAGGCCCTGTGCGACGACCTGGCCGGAACGGGCGTGCACAGCTGCCACGTGGTCTTCGGCAAGGTGTCCACCGGGTACTTTGACGCCAACCCCGACTCGGAGGACAAGATCCCGGGCATCGGCAGCCTGATCCGCACCAGCACCCCCGAGCAGTGCGCCCGGGTGATCCTGCGGACCATCGCGCGGCCCCGGCGGCAGGTGCTCTACCCGCTGATGTTGCGGGTGTTCGCCTGGGTCTACGCGCTGCTGCCCTGGCCCACGCGGTGGCTGGTGCGGCGCACCGGCGCCCGGCGGCAGCTCAGTCCACCAGGGCGTGGAAAACCCCCAGGCTGAACGCCATCCATACCGGGTGGCCCGCGGAGCCGCGCACGTCCGGGCTGATCAGGCTGAACCCCACCTGAAAGATGGTGTCCTTCCAGTGGACGTTGACGCCCGTGCCCACCCCCACGGTGATCCAGTGGTTCGATTCGATGTCAGGCATGGCGTCCGATGCGTGGGTGTAGCCCGCGGTCAGGTGCAAAAAGGGCCGGCCCATGTCGCCCGACTTGCCGAACTCCCAGGTGCCGCCCAGCAGCACCGGATACTCCATGGCGTTCCACTTGCCCGTCTCCGCCGACATGATGGCGCCGACGTCCAGGTTCAACTTGAGCCGGTCGCTCAGCCCGAACTGCAGCCGCGGCATCACGCCCACCCCGTAGCGGGCGCTGGTGGTCACCGGCGCCTTGACCGGCACGCTGGCCCCCACCACCAGCTCCACCGCGTGGGCCGGCAGCGGCGCGGCCAGCAGAATAAAAACAGCCAGGGCGCTGAAAGCCATGATGCTCGTGATCTTCTTCATGGGGTCCTCCATTGTCTGAATAACGTCGTTATGTCCGCAGCCAAAAAAAAGCACCTAACAGTGTTATGTACTTGGCCAAAAAAAAGCTCATGAGCCCATCAGCGCCTCGGCGATGGCGATGAGGTTCCGCCGAAACGCCGCCATGTCCACCTGGAACCGCGACAGGATGTCCCGCCGGTGGCACGAGACCAACCCCTCGGTCATGGCCACCGCCAGCAGCACGCGCTGGCGGGCGTCGTCCTCGTCCATGTCCGGGGCGTTGCGCATCAGCCCCTGAACCATGTCGTCCACCATCTCCTGGCCGATGTCGTTGACCCGAGAGGCGAGCTCGACGCTGATGTTCAGCTCCTCCCGGTGGACCTGGATGCGCTCTATGTTGACGAAATAACCCTGATTTTCCATGGCCCACATCAGGTAGGCGTCAAACAGCGCGATCATGCGCTCGGCAGGCGGCTGCCCCTCGGTCATCTCTCCGGTGCGCTTGAGGCGGTCGAGCAGCATGCGCATGCCCTCCACACACACCTCCACGAACAGCTCGTCCTTGCCCGAGAAGTGGTGATACAGGGCACCGGTGGTCACTCCGGCCGCGCTGCAGACCGCTCGAAGGCTGGTCTTGTGGTAGCCCCGCTCGAGGAACAGGTCCCGCGCTGCGCGAAGCAGCCGCTGGCGATTCTGTTCCGGTTCGACTTTGGGTCCCATCACCCCGATACTTGCATAACAGTGTTATATGTCAACCCCGGGGACCCCGGTTTTTCGTTTTTTGGGACAGGCGATGTCCACAAACGCCCTCGCCCCGGGTCCAACAGAGGTGATGCGCTTTGAGAGAAAATTGCCCTTCCTGGGCCGGATAGAGTTGTTGCGGGAGGCATCGCCGTCGAGCCTGGACAGCCTCCAGCGGTTTTGCAGGCGGATCGAGCGGGATGACGGGGCGGACATTTACCGTCAGGGGGAACGTCCAGGCGCCATGTACTTCTTGCTCAAGGGAGAAGTGCGCCTGAGCAAGGATGGCGAGGAGGTGGCCCGGCTGGGGCCAGGGGATGACTTTGGCGGCTGGGGCATGGTGGACGACGCGCCTCGGGTGGCCTCGGCCACCGCCACGGCGCCGTGCGTGCTCATGGAGCTGCCCAAGGCGAGCCTGCGCCAGGCCGGGCGCTGCGGCGAGGAAGCCGTGCGGTCGATCAGGGCGGTGACCGCGGCGCGGCTGCTGCGACTGGCCGGCGATTGTGGCCCCTGCGGCGAAGAGGACTAGACTTTGAGGAGACCGTCATACAGGTCATGGCAGGGGCGTGCACGGGAGGTGGGCTCTGGCTGGAGCGAAAAAGAACCGGATCCTTCACCTGCCGCTGGGCAGGGACGAGGAGCGCCTGTTGCTCGAGCATGTGCGCGAGGGCAGGCAGGAGGCCTTCGAGGGGCTGTACCGCCGGTTCGCGCCCAGAGTGCTTCGCCTGGCCGACCACATGCTCAGGGATCATGGCGCCGCCGCGGATGCGGCCCAGGAGACGTTCTTGCGGGTCTTCCGCGGCCTTCACAAGTTCAGGGGCGAGTCGGGCCTCGGCACCTGGATCCACCGAATCGCCACCAACGTTTGCCTGCGCGAGATCGAGCGGCGGGGACGGCGGCCCCTGCCCGCGGCAGCGGAGCCCCAGCGAGAGGCCGCGCGCCATGGGACCTCGGCAGATGGAGAGGCTGCCCGGGCCACCTTCCTGGACCTGGCGCCGCTGATGGATGGGCTCGAGCCGCTCAAGCGCGTGACCTTTTATCTGCACCACGTGGAGGGGTTCACCGCAGCAGAGGTGGCGGAGATCCTCGGCGGCAGCCGCGCGGCGGTGCTCAAGCGGCTGCAGCGCACTCGCCAGGAGCTGCTGGACGCGACCCGGGCGCAGCGGCCGAGCGCGCCGGGGGATCGGGAGCAGGCGATCAATGATGGTTGACGGCGACAGGCCCGATGGGGCGGAGGAGCAGCGCTGGCAGGAGCTGCTGGACGCTGCCCGGAGCTCGGACGGCACGCTGAGAGGAGCGGACCGCATCGAGCAGGTCTGGGAGCAGGTCGCGCCGGAGGCGGAGCTGGCCGCTGCGAACATGGCCCGCCGCGCGGCATGGCGCACCATCCTGAGGCGGCCGGCCGTGCTCGCGGCCGCGGCCGCGGCCCTGCTGGCGCTGGGGGCGGGCATGGCCATGATGAACGATCCAGAGGCGCCGGCCATGCCAGGCCATGATGTCGCCGCTGGACCCGAGGCGCCCGTTGCCGTGGCCGCTGCCCCGGCGGCTCCGTCCCCGGCCCCAACGGAGGTCGCGGCCGGCGTCAACCACCCCGAGCGCCGGCCCGGGACCCGGGTCACCGCGGCGCCAAGATCGTCGTCGCAGCCGCCTCCTCAGCAGCGGAAGCAGGCGCGGCGGTCCGGCAGCCCTGCGAGGCCTGCGGGGCGAAAGCTGGCCTGCGGTGCCGTGCTGGGCGGGGCCTCTACCGCGAAGATCACGGTGGAGCGAGACACCCAACGTGAGGCGACGGTGCGCCTGCAGTCCGGGCGCATCAGCCTGCAGGTGCCGCGCCTCGGGCCCGGGGGGCGCCTGTCCGTGGTGACACCTGACGCCGTGGTGCGCGTGCGGGGGACCCGCTTCACCGTGAGCCGGGCCGACGGCGCCACCACCGTGACGGTTCAGCACGGGGCGGTGGAGGTGAGCCCCACCGGGCGCGGACGCCCGCCTCGTGTTCTGCGCCAGGGCGAGACGATGCAGGTTCAGGGGGTGGACCGCTTCCTGGCCCGGGTCAGGCGGGAGATGGACCAGGCCATCGCAGCCCGGGACTTCACCAGCGCGGCCGAGCGCGGCCGCCGGTACCTGGCGGTGTGCCCGGAGCCGAAGCGCGCCACCGGGGTCAAGCTCCGGCTGGCTGGCGTGCTGGGACGGCTGGGGCAGCTGCCCCAGGCAGCGGCGCTGTACCATGAGGTGAGCCGCAGCGCCGCGCCGCAGACCACCCGGGAGAACGCCCTGGCCCTGCAGGCCAGCATGTTCGAGGAGGCGGGTGACCGGCAGCGAGCACTGGCCAGCTGGAAGGAGCTGGCCCATCGCTTCGACGACGGCGCCCACGCCAGGGAGGCCATGCTCAGGATTTTGCGGTATGGATGCGGCCGGTCCGACGACCCGGACCTGGCGGCCATCGAGCGCCGGCTGCGCAGCTGCTGCAGCGCAGACCGGGGGGTGCGACGAATGCTGGAGGCGTGCGCCCCGAAACAGCGGCCTTGATCTGTCGTGCCCTTCAGGCGGCGGCCGCCGTCGCGTTGATCTGCGCCTGGCCCTGCGCGTCCGGCGCCACGCCGCAGGTGTGGCTCCCACCCGTCCTGGACGAGGTCAGCGCCAGCCCTGATTCGGAGCTGACCCGGGCCCTGCGCGAGGCCGCGGCCCTGGTGGCGCCCCGGGGGTGGCCGTGGCGAGATGGCCACCCGGCTCCGGACGGCTGCGCCGAGGGGTGCCGGGTGATCCTGATCCAGGGCCGCCGCGCAGACACCGCCCGCTACGCCCTGAGCCGAATGGACCTGCCCACCGGTCCGGGGGCGGCGGTCTCGCTGGCGCTCCCCGCCGGCGCTGGCGTGGAGCAGATCGCCCGGGCGTTGCTGGTCAAGTGCTCCTTCCTGCTGCAAGAGGTGGCGCCCCCTTCGTCCCCGGCGCCCGCTCCGTCCGCAGAGCGCGCTCCCCCCGCGCCGGCGGCCACGGCGCGGGCCAGGCCCGACGAGGCCCCGCCTCCGGAGTACAAGGCCTCCACCTTCACCGTCGGGCCGTCGCTCACCGTGGGCCTGGACAACACCAGCTACTTCACCCTCGGCTTCGAGATGGGCGGGATCTTCAACCTGTACGGCCCCCTCGCCGTGCGGGCCGCCATCGGCTTTCAGTCCCTGGGGGAGGGAGAGATCCCCGGCGGCGCGCTGGAGTTCAACGCCATGCCGATCAACCTCCAGGCGGGGGGCTGGTGGCGGCGCTCATGGTGGCGCGGCGGCGTCTTCGGCGGCCTGTCCATGACCGCGCTCTGGATCAACTTCGAGAACGACATGCTGCCGCGGTCCAACGCGGTGTCGGTGGGCCTCGGGCTGGAGGGCCGGGCGGCCATGCAGCTGCACCGCTTCGTGGAGCTCGGCCTGGCGGTGAGGTTCGCCTACATGCCTGATCCGGCGGAGGTGGAGGTCAACGAGGAGACGCTGTACGAGGCGCCGAGCTTCCTGCTGGGTGTGACCGCGGAGCTGGGGCTGGCGATGTAGCGGAGCGGAAAGTAGACGGGGCCCTACTTCTTCTTGAAGGTGTTGCCGCCCTTGTCCTCCAGCTTGGCGGTGCCGGTGCGGCGGATCTTGCCGATGAAGGTGGAGCCCTCGGCCACCACCGTCGCCGAGCCGGTGAGCGCCATGGCCGCCTTGGTACCCCGGATGGTGCTGTTGATCACGGTCACCGTGCCCGAGCCGGTCACCGCGATGCCCCGCTCGCCCGACACGATGCTGCCCTCGATGTGCACGTCGCACGAGCCCACCACCTTGACGCCCACGTCGTTGGCTTTGATCTCCCGGTTCTTGATCACCACCTTGCCCGAGCCCACGCACCTGACCGGCTTGTGAATCTTGAGCTCCACCTCCTTCTCCTCGGCCTCCGGCTTCTTCGCCTCAGGCTCCCGGCTGGGCTCCTTGTCGCCGTCGCCGCCCGCCCCGGCCTTGCCGTCGAAGACGTTGCCGCCCTCGTCGTGCATGTCGCCGTTGCCGGTGACCTTCACCTTGCCGTGGAACTCGCTGTTCTTTGCGTACAGGTCACCGTTGCCGGCCACCAGCACGGCTCCCTTACCGCCGATGACGGTGCTCTGCCGGATCTTGACGTCGCCGTTGCCGCGGACCTTGATGCCGTGGCGCCCGGCCTCGATGCGGCTCTCCTCGATGAGCACGTCGCAGTTGCCCACCACCGTGACGGCGTTGCCCTTGGTCTTGATGAACTTCTTCTTGATCACGATGTCCCGGTTCTTGACGCACTTGACCTTCCTGGCCTTCTTCAGGCCTTTCTCCGGGGCGCCTGCTTTTCCGAGGGCAGGCGAGGTGGCCAGCGTCAGCGTGACGAGGGCCGAAAACAGGGTGATGGCGCAGCGGGTCATGACACAGCTCCTGGCAGTGGTTTCGACAATGGACGTAAGACAGGCTGACATAATGCAACGCACGGCAGGCGTGGTCCAGATCACGCCCCCGCGTTGACACCTCCGGCCGCTCCTTTAGTCTGAGAGGGTGAGCCTTTACGCAGGAGCGAGCGCCATGCGGAGATCCGGGGTTGTCCTGGTGGTGAGCCTGATATTGGCCCTGGCGGGGGGCGCGAGCGCGCAGACCGGGGCGGGCTTCAAGCGCGAGCTGGCCAAGAGTCATTACGAGACCGGCAGCCGCTACTACCAGGTGTCCAAGTACGACATGGCCCTGGCCGAGTTTCAGAAGGCCTACGACCTGGAGCCGCTGCCGGGGCTGGCGTTCAACATCGGCCGCTGCCACGAGATGCTGGGCAACATCGCCGAGGCCATCGAGATGTACGAGGCCTACCTGAAGGCGAAGCCGAACGCGGACAATCGGGACATCGTGACGGGGCGGCTGGAGACGCTGAAGAAGAAGCTGGAGGAGCAGAAAAAGAAGGAAGAGCCGGCGCCTGCTCCGGCCCCGGCCCCGGCCCCGGCCCCGACGCCGGAGCCGGCGCGAAGCTCGGGCCCGCCAGCGTGGGTGGGCACCGCAGGCTGGACCGCAGTCGGGGTCGGCGCCGCGGCGCTGCTCACCGGGGCAGTCCTCGGGGGCATGGTCTACAGCAAGAACAGCGAATACCAGGACGGCCTGGCCAACCTGACCTACGACGAACTGAACGCCATCGCCGACTCGGGGGAGGCGTACGAGAAGGCGCAGATCGGGCTGCTGGTGGGCGGCGGAGTCGTGGCCGCTGCCGGGGCGGGGCTGCTGCTGTGGCAGATGCTGTCCGACGGCGGGGACGAGGTGCCGGTGGCCGGGTTGAGCCCGCTGCCGGGGGGCGGCGCGGTCAGCCTCACGGGGAGGTTCTGATGCGGCGACCTGTGCAACCGATCCTTCTATTGGCCTGCCTGGCGCTGGCGGGCTGCACCTTCGACCGCACCGAGCCGGCGCGCTACAAGTGCAGCCGGGAGCACCACGGCTGCCCGGGCAACCTGGCGTGCAACTTCGATCAGGGCATCTGCGAGAAGCGGAACGGCAAGGACGCGGGCCCGCCGAACAAGGATCAGAAGGTCGACAAGGACGGGCCGAAGCAGCAGGACGGCAAGGTCAAGCAGGACGGCAAGGTCAAGGTCGACGGCAAGGCCAAGGTCGACGGCAAGGCCAAGGTCGACAGCAAGGCCGGGCAGGACCTCAAGTCCAAACCTGACGCCGGCGCCTCGTGCAAGAAGGGCAAGGTATGCAGCACCACCGGCTGGTGCTGGGAGCAGCCCGTGCCCCAGGGCAACGATCTGCGCGGGGTGTGGGGCTCTTCTCCCACCAACGTGTGGGCCGTGGGGAAGTTCGGCACCATCCTGCACTTCAACGGCGCCAAGTGGACGCCCGCCGGCAACTCGAGCATCGAGTTCACGGCCATCAACGGCAGCAAGGCCAGCCATATCATGGCGGTTGGCGGGGGGAATTTGTCTGTATATGACGGAAGCACCTGGACCGACGGCTACATCTCCGGCGCCGCGGACCTTCGCGGGGTGTGGGTTACAGCGAAGAACCACGCCGTCGTGGTGGGCGGCAACGGGCTCGTGATGCAGTTCGACGGCAACGCATGGAAGAAGATCTCCCATGGCAAGACCACCGTGCACCTCAACGCGGTGTGGGCCAACAGCTCGAAGAACATCTGGATCGTGGGCGACGGCGGCGTGGTGCTGCACTGGAACGGAACCAAGTGGGACCTGATGAAGCCATCCGGCAGCTTCACCGGCCCGCTGCGGGGCGTCGCCGGCACGCCGAACGGCCAGATCATCGTGGGCGGCGACGGTCCAAACTTCTTCCACTACGTCAGCAATGTCTGGAAGATCAAGGCCAAGCCCAAGGGCCACACCTCCCCGGTGCTCGGCCTGTGGCCCGCCAGCAACAACCTGGTGTACGCCATCGCCTCTTCGCACACCGGATCGGTGTGGAAGTTCGACGGCGGCAAGTGGCTGGATGATCCCCCCCCGGCCACGGGAGGGATCCCACGCATGCAGGCCTTGTGGGGGTACGGCACCAGCGATCTGTTCGTGGTGGCCGCAGGCGGCCATATCCATCACAAGGACACCAAGGGGTGGAAGACCTCGCTCACCGGCGAGTTCTGGCACACCCTGTACACCATCTGGGGCGACGCCTCGGGCGTGCTGTACGCTGGCGGGGGCGAGGTGGGCAATGGCTACCTGCTGCGCAACTCCGGCAGCGGGTGGAAGACCTTTACCCCCAACGGCACGGGCATCGGCAACGTGCCCACCATCCTTGCTGTCACCGGCGTGGCGGGCAAGATCTACGCCGTCGGCAAGGGCGGTCACGCCTACATCTACGACAGCGGAAAGTGGACCGGCGGCCAGGCGGTGAACAAGAACGACCTGTGGGGCATCTGGGCCGTGGACAAGTCCAACATCTTCGCGGTGGGCGACAACGGCACCGCGGCGCGGCACAACGGCAAAGCCTGGGCGTCGGTGAGCACCAACAAGATCACGCAGAACCTCAAGGGCGTGTGGGGCAGCGGGCCCAAGGATGTCTGGGCCGTTGGGCACGGCGGCACCGTGCTGCGCTTCACCAGCATGGCCGGCGGCTTCAAGCTCCAGACCGTGCCCACCGGCTTCACGGCGCACCTCAACGCGGTGTGGGGCACCAGCGGACAGAACATCATTGCCGCGGGCAACGGCGGGCTCGGGCTGCTGTACGGCAGCAGCAAGTGGAAGCAGGTGACCCTGCCCGCCAGCGGCAACATCCGCTCCATCTCGGGCGGCTCGAGCGGCGAGATCTTCGCGGCCGGAGAGAAGGGCGCGCTATTGCGGTTCAACGGCAGCAACTGGAACAAGGCCTATCCGCCCACGGGCCAGCACCTGTTCGGCGTCTGGTCCAGCGTCAAGCACGGCACCTGGGCCGTGGGGGAGCACGCCGCAGTGCTGCGCAAGTGTCCGTAGAACGCGCGGGCTACAGCTCCAGCACCATCACGCCGTTGCAGCCCGCGATGTAGAGCTTGTTCGCCTTGGCGTCCAGGGCGAGGTCGCG
>CAZEFW010000091.1:33674-36352 GCA_964511535.1 uncultured Myxococcales bacterium
CCGCCTGCGCCCGGACCGCTGCCGGTGCAGGCGTCGGCGGTGCAGGCCAGGCAGTCGTCGCAGACGTAAGGCGTGCCCTTGCACTGGCCGGCCACGCACTTGTCGCCGTGGGTGCAGAGCTTGTTGTCCGAGCACGAGCCGCTCGCGTTGTTGCTCCAGCCCCACGGGTTGGTCAGCCCGAGGCAGATCTGGCACTTGTTGGCCGGGTTCACCACACCGTTGGCCACGCACTTGCCGTCGATGACGCACTGCAGGCCGATGACCGTGTGGCTGCACACGCCGCCGTCGCCGCAGCTGTCCAGGGTGCAGGAGAGGTTGTCGTTGCAAGCAGCCGCCGCGCCGCACACCCCGGCGTCGGGCAGGGACTGATCGGGCCATGGCAGGTCGGGGGGCGGCAGGCTGGCGTCGGGGGTGCACTTGCCAATGTCCGACGCCGTGGCGCCCTGGTCCGTGGGCAAGGGCTTGTCCGCTGCTTGCCCCTTGTCCAGCGGCGGCCCCTTGTCGGGCGCCAGGGGTTTGTCCGGGCTGCTGCCCTGGTCGGCCTGCGGCGCCTGGTCCGGCGCGGGGCCCTGGTCCTGCATGGCCACATCCGCGGGCAGGTCCGGCGGGCCCGCGTCCCGAGCCGTGCCGTCCGGTACCGGCAGATCCGGCGCGGGGCCGTCCGGCGCCGGCCCGTCAGGAACCGGCCCATCCGTGGCGGCGTCCACCCCCGCATCGCCGCCGCCGGTCTTCTTGACCGTCAGCTCGAAGAAGTTGCACGCGTCGCCGGTGGCCTGCCGGTCGAGGCTGCCGACCCCCAGGGTGACCCCGCCGGCCCCCCGCGCGGTCACCGTGACCTTCGCCCGGAACCCGCCTTCGCCCGCTGCCCCCACCCGGATCCAGAAGCCGGCCCGCCCGCTGGCCAGCTTCGCCCCCACCGGCAGCACCTGCAGGCGTTTGATGCCCGCCGCGTCGATGTCCACGTGCAGGTCGACCACCCCGCCCGGGCTCAACCCCGTGCCCAGCTCGACGCCCACCTCCAGCGCCGGCGCCTCGCCCTCGCACAGGTCGGCCGCGCAGCCGGCTGCCAGCGGCAGCAGCGCCAGCAGCAGGACCCCGGCCACACGCGACGGCAGCGATGTGCACAGCTTTCCCCCTGGATTCATGCTGGCGATTGTAAGGGAGAGTGGCAGCAGCTGGCCAGCCTCACTGCACCTGCGGCTTCAGCGAATTTCGGCCGACAGCGGGTGATCAGGGCCACGAAGGTGTTGCGGGTTGTGAGTACTCAAAAAATGTACAAATAGCACTTGACATGCCTGATAGCGCATCTGATGCCAGCTTTTGGCATCGCTTTTTCAGGGGGAATTCAGGGCAATGTTCAACGACAACACGACCAGAAGGGAGGAGAGGAGATGGGTACGTACGCAGAAATTCACGAAATGCTGCTGATCAAGCCGGACGGAAACAATGAATATATACAACCGCTGGAGACCGTGAAAGATTTCTCCGCGTACTCCGAGGCGTTTGTCGACCTGCTGGTCACCGCCATCGAAAGGGACGCGGCCAATATCGTCGTAAAGCTGCAGAGCGCGGTGATCAACGAGGAGGAGTACTACGTCGATCTGCACTCCTCGGACTGGGTGACCTTCTCGGCGGATCCAACCCTCCCCAGCCATACCAGCGACTACCTCAACGGCACCAACGCATCGGGGACGCAGGGACCGGGCTTCGCAAAGTACATCAGGGTGAAGGTGGAGTTTTCCACCGCCAACCAGAGCATCGTGCTGGCTGTGAGGGCCATATTCAAGTAGTAGGGAAGCCGTGATCGGCGCACAGTCGCCGGGCGTGGCTTGGTACCAGTGGCGGGAACAGATTGATCGGGGGGCCGGTGAGCCTCCCAATAATACCCGGTCGTTCCATGATGAGGGAGAGGGGGCAATCGACATCAGCGCCCCCTCTCCCGGGCTTTAGCTGCTGGCCATAAAAGCTTCCGTACCCCCGCAACTGCGCCTGACCGATTTCTGCTCAATAGCTCATGGAGCGCATGCCATGGCTCCGAAGCCACAGGTAACTGCCAGCGAAGCTCGCCAGGAGTGGGGACGATGCAAAGCATCATGAACGTGAAGCAGTACACAGATGTCTTTCCGGACTATTTTGGCATCATGCTCGCAATCGCCTACGCCGAGGTGATGGATATTGGTCAAATTTATTTCCCGCCGGGCAAGTACATGATCACGGACACCATCCAGATCTCCAACATCAGCAACATGACCCTCTATGGAGAGGGCGAGCTGATCTTCGATGGGTTCAAGCAGAAGCAAGATACCCAGATCATCAGGATGGTGAACTGTACTAACATGATGATCGAGGGCATTGTCTTCAACGGCAGCAAGGCCAACTGCCCGGTGGCAAAGATGCCTCCGAAGGATGGCAGCTGGATGTCAAATGACTCCGTGGACCAGCCGAGGATGTATTACGCTTCCATGGCGATTCAGCAGTCAGAAAACCTCACTATCAGGAATTGTACCTTCAAAAACGCTGTTACATCTTCAGTATATGTTGATAATACCGACCACTTGAACATCCTCAACAATCGCTTTTCAGACAGCTACATGGACGCCGTGTACGGGATCCATGTCCACAATGAAAAGAAGCCGACAAACACACATGTCAAGATCATTGGCAACTCTATCGAAAGA
>CAZEFW010000092.1:0-36312 GCA_964511535.1 uncultured Myxococcales bacterium
CTTCCTGGCCAACCGCATGGGCATCGTCAACTGCGCCAACGAGCAGTACGGCTACATCGGCCGGGGTGACCCGGCCATCGCCGCGCACCTGGAGCGGGAGACCCCCACCGGCGTGTTCCAGCGGTCGCTGCAGGTGTTCCAGCGCGCCGAGACCTCGGGCCGCACCACGGCCCAGGAGGCGGTGGCCCTGGCCGACGAGCTGATGGAAGAGCCCCACCCGCTGTGGCCCCACCGCGGCCAGGTGATCATCAACCACCTGGTCCAGAGCGGCTGGGCCCTGGCGGAGTGATCCCATGCCCATCAGCCACGACGACCTGAACCGCCGCGTCCTGGAGACGCGCTACGCCGTACGCGGCCCCATCGTGATCCGCGCCCAGGAGCTGGAGCGAGAGGGCCGGGAGATCATCTACTGCAACATCGGCAACCCCCAGTCGCTGCAGCAGCCGCCGCTGACCTGGATCCGCCAGGTGCTGAGCCTGTGCGAGTACCCGCCGCTGCTGGACCAGGCGGCTCACCTGTTCCCCGCTGACGCCCTGGACGCCGCCCGGCTGGTGCTGGAGAAGAGCAAGCACGGCCTCGGCGCCTACTCCGAGAGCCAGGGGATGCGCTTTGTGCGCGAGGCGGTGGCGGCGTTCATCGGCGCGCGCGACGGGATCCCGACGGATCCCGACGACATCTTCCTCACCGACGGCGCCAGCAAGGGCGTGCAGGCGGTGCTCAACATCCTGATCCGAGACGACCAGGACGGGGTGATGATCCCGATCCCCCAGTACCCGCTGTACACCGCCACGCTGACCCTGTTCGGCGCCCGGGCGGTGCCGTACTACCTGGACGAGGCGCGGGACTGGCAGCTGAACCGGGAGATGCTCGACCAGGCGCTGCAGGAGGCGCGCGCCGCGGGTACCGAGGTGCGGGCCATCTGCGTCATCAACCCGGGCAACCCCACCGGCGCGGTGCTGAATCGGTCCAACGTGGACATGATCCTCGCGTTCGCCCGGGAGCATGGCCTGGCCGTGCTGGCCGACGAGGTGTACCAGGAGAACCTGTACGCCGAGGGCGCCGGGTTCCACTCCTTCGCGCGCGCCCTGACGGACGCTGGCGATGAGGAGGTGTCGCTCTTCTCGTTCCACTCCACGTCCAAGGGGTTTCTGGGCGAGTGCGGCCACCGGGGCGGGTACCTGGAGATCCGCAACGTGCCGGCGGACGTGGGCCGGGAGATCCTGAAGCTGCAGTCGGTGAGCCTCTGCTCCAACGTGCCGGGGCAGGTGGCGACCTATCTGATGGTGTCGCCGCCCGAGCCGGGATCCCCGTCGCACGAGCTTTTCGTGCAGGAGCGCGACCGGGTGCTGGCTGACCTGCGGGAGCGGGCCGGCATCCTGGCCCGGGGGCTCAACGCCATCGAGGGCATCAGCTGCCGCCCGGTGGCGGGCGCCATGTACGCCTTCCCCAGCATCACCCTGCCCGAGGGCCGCACCGACGCCGAGTACTGCATGGCCCTGCTGGAGCAGACCGGCATCTGCGTCGTGCCTGGCACCGGCTTTGGTCAGGTGCCCGGCACAGCCCACTTCCGCACCACCATCCTGCCGCCCACCGAGCAGATGCACCGGGTGATCGAGGGCATCGCGGCGTTCCACAAGGACTTCGAGTAAAACATCAAAAGGGGATATCTAATGTCTCGCACATTAACGTTTTTAGCATCTGCAATTGCGTTTACGTTGGGCTGGGGGCCGGCAGGCGATCTTCAGATCATCACCACGGCGCAGGCCATGACCAAGGCAGAGTTGATCCAGATAGTTCACGAGAAGATCGGCGGCAAGCTGACCAAAAAGGCCACCGCCGAGGCAGTGCAGGCGACCTTCGACGCCCTGTCCGAGGCCATCAACGACGGCGGCCGCTTCAAGTACCCCGGCTTCGGCATGTTCCTCAAGGACTGCAAGAGCAAGGGGCAGTGCAAGAAGCAGGAGTACCGGTTCGAGGCAGACGGGACGTTGATCACCTGGGCCGTCAAGACGGGCAACAAGCCCAAGGCCAAGACGACCATCAACGGCAAGAAGAGCGCCATGTCCCGCAACAAGAACGCGGCCGACGCGGCGTGGCTGATCAAGAAGATGGTCAAGTACACCGGCAAGTACGAGCTGGCGGCAGAGCTGGTGGACGCCGTGTTCGACACCGCCGCCCGGCAGCTGCAGACCAGCGACCGCTTCGACTACCCCGACTTCGGATCCCTGGAGGCCAGGCGGGAGGCCACCGCCAGCGGCAGCCGCATCACCTCCGTGGAGTTCTCACCGGCGCAGGCCCTGGTCAAGCGCGCGGCCCCCTGAACCGTATCGCATCAAATCGAGCAAAATCCGCGTTGCGCGCATGAGCCGAGCGGCGCTACCTTTCCTTGTCAGGCACCGTCTTCAGCAAATCAAGAAACAAGCGGCTTGTCCTGACGCCAGCGGAGGAAAGCCACGTGGCTGATGCTCACTACCTGAAGGAGGAACTCTACGGGCTGGTCCAGGGAGATCCCGCCATCTTCGAGTTCCTCCAGAACGGCTCCCTGGACGGGATCTGGTACTGGGATCTGGAGAACCCGGAGCACGAGTGGATGAGCCCCCGGTTCTGGGAAGTGTTCGGCTACGAGCCCGGGGAGAAGCCGCACCTGGCCGAGGCGTGGCAAGACATGATCCACCCGGCCGATCTGGAGGTGGCCCTGGACAACTTCCAGAGGCACTGCGCGGATCCATCGCACAAGTACGATCAGGTGGTGCGCTACCGGCACAGGGACGGCTCCACGGTGTGGGTTCGGTGCCGCGGCACGGTGGTGCGCAACGACCAGGGGGAGCCGATCCGGATGCTGGGCGCCCACACGGATCTTACCGCCCTGAAGCAGACCGAGGCGGCGCTGGAGCAGCGGACGGTGGAGCTGGAGCGCAGCAACGCTGAGCTGGCCCAGTTCGCCTACGTGGCGTCTCACGACCTGCAGGAGCCCCTGCGCATGGTGGTGAGCTTCCTCGATCTTCTGAACCAGCGGTGTGGTGAGCAGCTGGATGACAAGGCGTTGACCTACCTGGGCCACGCCAAAGACGGGGCCGCGAGGATGCAGCTGCTGATCAGCGACATCCTCGCGCTGTCGCGGGTCGGCACGGGAGAGCAGCAGCTCCAACCGACCGACCTGGCAGCGCTGGTTGCGGCGGTGCTGCGCGAGCTCACCATGACCATCAGGGAGCACAAGGCAGAGGTGGAGGTCGGCTCGCTGCCCACCATGGTCTGCGACAAGGGGCAGATCAAGCAGCTGTTCCACAACCTGCTCAGCAACGCGCTCAAGTTCGTCGACCATGAGCCGCCCCGGGTGACCGTGTCCGCGGAGCGCATCGACGACGGCGCCTGGAAGTTCGACGTGGCGGATCAGGGCGTCGGCTTCGACCCCCATTTTGCCGAGAGCGTGTTCCAGATCTTCAAGCGCCTGCACCCGCGCGGCGAGTACGAGGGGACCGGCATCGGCCTGGCCATCTGCCAGCGGGTGGTGGAGCGCCACGGCGGGCGCATCTGGGCCGAGTCGGAGCCCGGGAAAGGGGCGACCATCTCGTTCATCCTGCCGGAGCAATCCACCGACGACACCCCGGTGTGGTGAGCGCTACCGCCGGAAGATCCTGAACGTCGGCCGGCGCGAGATCTCGAACAGGAAGCCGAAGCGGAACGAGATGGTGCCCTCGTCAATCAGCCCCTTGGGCGGGTTGGGGAAGGGGCCCGCGGCGCGGAAGGCGGACAGGGCCTCGTCATCCAGGAAGCCCACCCCGCTGGCGGTCTCCAGGTGCAGCTCCTTGACCCTGCCTCCCGGCGTCAGGCGCACGCGCAGGATGGTCAGTCGGTCCTTGAAGCCGTAGACGTTGCCCTGGGGATCCCGTCGCCGGTAGGCCCGGCCCGGGTGCCAGTTCTCCGCCACCCGGCGCTTGACCCGGTTGAAGAACGAGGCGAACCGCCAGCGCTTGGAGTTGAGCAGGGTGCTCTCCCCTTCCGCCACCTCGGGCATGTAGTCGTTGACCTTGGAGCCCAGCGCCCTGGACAGCTCGTTGGCGCTCAGCTCCCGAAGCGGCATCTTCTGCGCGGGGCTGGCCGGCGCCTGCTCCGCGCTCACCGGCCCCCTGGGCACCTCCGGCGGGACCTCCTGCACCTGGGCCGGCTGGTCTCCGGTCTCGCTCTCGGGCAGGTCGGATTGCGGCACGTCGGGCCGGGTACGCATGGCCAGCTTCACCGGCTTTTGCGCCGCCTTCTCCTGCCTGGTGGGCGCCGGGGGCGGTTGCTGACGCACCTCCGGCTTTGGCCTGGGTAGCGGCCGGTCCGCCACCAGGCTGCCCGCCTTGAACGGCACCGGCTTGCTCTTGGTCTGCTTCTTTACCTTGGAGTCGTACTCCGACAGGAACTTGGCCTTGTCGGGCCGTCGCTCCTCGGGCGGCGGCGGCATCTCCACCACCTGGCCCTTCTCGTCCTTCTCCTTCTTCTTCTCCTCCTCCTCCTCCTTGTCCAGCTCCTCCCTGAGCTTCTCCAGCTCCGGGTCGGTCTCGAGCATGGCCTCGTCCTCGGAGACCAGGGAGACCTCGAACGGCCGCAGGTCCACGGCGTCCGGGTTGCACCCGTCGGGATAGAGGGAGAGGAAGGCGGACGCCACCAGCAGGATGTTCAGGTGCGCCAGGGCGGAGACGCCCAGAAACGCCTTGAGGAAGCTATTTGATTTCCTGCGTCCGGACATGGATTCAGCCCACTTCTCCAACACCTATTTTATCGCAAGATATTCCAACAACCAGATCCTGCTTGTTGTGCGGCGGCCGCCTGCAGTCGTAAACTTGCCCGGTCAAGCGTAACTGCCTGGAGATACACGCCCATGAACCGCCGCACATTGCTTAATGTTTGCCTCGCCGCAGTCCTCGGCATCGCCCTGCTGGCCACCGCCGTGGACACGGTCCACGCCCAGAACCCCAACTGGCCGCCCCCGGACACGGTCACCGACCTGTCGGATTCCAAGTGGTGGCCCAAGGACCCGGGGTACAGCGGCGCGTGGGAGCTGTTCTCCTTCATCCCCAAGGCGGCGCAGGGCACCGTGCGCAAGGCGGAGCTGAAGATGGGCTCCGGGTGCCACGCGGACCGCGCCTGGCAGAAGACCACCGGGGATCCCCGGGTGGTCATCGCGGTGCTCGACTCGGGCATCAAGTGGCGCGAGGCGGACCTAGTCAACCAGTACTACCTGAACCGGGGCGAGCTGCCGGTGCCTGACAAGGCGTGCCAGACCAGCAAGTACGACCCGAAGAAGGACAAGTACGACGCCAACGGCGACGGCAAGTTCAACATCCAGGATTACACCACCGACAGCGGCATCCAGCTGCCCAAGAACCCGTGCCACCCGGCCATCAAGAACTTCACCGGCGGCTGGGACACCAACAAGAGCGGCTTCCTCGACCCCCAGGACCTGATCCAGATCTTCTCGGACAAGACGGACGACGACAAGAACGGCTGGATCGACGACATCTCGGGCTGGGACCAGTACGACAACGACAACGACGCCAACGACGACACCGACTACGGCCACGGCACGGGCGAGGCCAAGGACTCGGCGGGCCAGGGCAACAACAACATCAGCGGCATCGGCGTCTGCCCCAACTGCCGGGTGCTGCCCGTGCGGGTGGGCGACAGCTTCATGACCGACGCCAACGACTTCGCCATGGGCGTCATCTTCGCGGTGGACTCGGGTGCGTCAGTGGTGCAGGAGGCCCTGGGCGCCATCAACAACAACGCCCTGGCCATCAGCGCCATCAACTACGCCTACTACAACAACGTGGTGGTCATCGGCTCGGCCGCGGATGAGAACTCCCTGCACGCCAACCTGCCGGGCATGAACCACCACTCCACCTACATCCACGCCATCGTGCACGACAAGTCCTCGGCCTCCACCTCCACCACGTTCCTCAATTTCAACAACTGCACCAACTACGGGCCGCGGCTGGAGCTGAGCGCGGCGGGCAGCGGCTGCTCGTCCGAGGCGGTGGGCAAGTCATCGGGCATGGCGGGGCTGATGTACTCGGCGGCGCTCAAGGCGGGGCTCAAGTTCCCCAGGGGCAAGCAGGTGGCCACCGACCATCTGGGCGCCCGGCGGCTGTCTGCCGAGGAGGTCAAGCAGCTGCTGACCATGACCGCGGACGACATCAACGTGCCGGAGTCGAAGACCGACAAGACCAAGTACCCGTCCAAGGAGGGGTGGGAGCAGCGGTTCGGCTACGGCCGGGCAAACGTGCGCAACGCGGTGGACGCCATCCTGGCCAAGAAGATCCCGCCCGAGGTGGACATCCTGACGCCCGACTGGTTCCAGGTGATCTACCCGGACAAGACCAAGACCCTGACCCTGACGGTGGATCTCGGCTTCCGCGCCGACCTGTTTTCGACCCTGGACTACGTCATCGAGTATGCCGGCGGGGCCGACCCGCTGGATTCTGAGTTCAAGACCCTCACCTCCAAGACCGGCCTCACCGCGGCCACCAAGGTGAAGTACGACTGGGACGTCTCGGCGGTGAAGATCGACAACCCTGACATGCCGGCGCCCGACCACGGCGTCAACCGGCGCATGGTCACCCTGCGCGTGCGCGCCACCCTCAAGAACAGCAAGGGCGCCACGGTCAAGGGCGAGGCGCGCAAGGCGTTCCACATCGAGCGGGACAGCGACCTGCTGCCCGGCTTCCCGGTGCGGCTGGTTGCGTCGGGCGAGGCGTCTCCCAAGACCGCCGACCTGGACGGCGACGGCAAGCGCGAGATCATCGTGGCCACCGGCGGCGGCATGGTGCACGCCATCCGCGGCGACGGAAAGCCCCTGCCCGGCTGGCCGGTGAAGGTGAACTACTACCCGGGCCTCGACCCGAAGAAGAGCGACAACCACCGCGAGTCGGCGGCCTTCAAGAGCAAGTCGGTGAGCCCGGAGGCGCACTCAAACGTCATCGCCGCGCCGGCGGTGGGCGACCTGGACGGCGACAAGAAGCTGGAGGTCGTCATCGCGTCCTACGACGGCGGCATCTACGTCATCGGCGCCGACGGCAAGGTGAAGACCGGCTGGCCGGTGATGCTGCCGGTGCTCAACAACGAGGACGTCACCAGCAAGGACGCCCTCATCGACGAGGGCGTGTTCGCGGCGCCGGTGCTGGTGGACCTCAACGGCGACAAGAAGCTGGAGGTGGTGGTGGCGGCCATGGACGGCAAGGTGTACGCCTACAAGGCCGACGGCAGCAAGTACGACGGCTTCCCGGTGCAGCTCCAGGACCAGCGCGGCAACAGCAAGAAGAAGAAGCTGCTGGGGCGCATCGTCTCGTCGCCCGCCGTGGGCGACGTGGACGGCGACGGCGTGCCCGACATCGTGGTGGGCACCACCGAGACCCTGGACCAGTTCGGCCCGCTGTACGTGGTGCATGGCCAGGGCAGCAAGCACCCGAGCGGCAGCCACGTGCACAGCGGCTGGCCCCAGCGCATCGTCAGCATCACGGTGCTGCCCATGGTGGGCGAGGGCATGCCCAACGCGCCGGCGCTGGCCGACATCAACGGCGATGGCCTGCCCGAGATCGGCATCGGCGGCGTGGCCACGGCGGCGCTGATCTACAACAACACCGGGGAGAACAAGATCCCGCTCTGCTTCAGCAAGGAGGGCGTGGATCCGGACCCGAAGAAGACCGACTGGGAGAAGCTGGTGGTGCCGTGCACCACCAAGATGAACAAGAAGTGCGACGATCTGCAGAAAGACAAGAAGGTCAGCTGCGTCAGCGGCGCCATGGAGAACGCCAAGTTCGGCCCCAACGCCGACACCAAGGACCGCCCGTCGGTGGTGCTGATCACCAACGGCTCCTTCGCTGACCTGGACAACGACAGGCGCATCGACTTCCTGATGCCCATGGGCGGCTTCGGCGCGGCCAAGGCCTTCGCCGTGGGCGGCGAGCGGTCTGACTTCGATCACCACATCGGCGCCTGGACCGCCATCACCCGCAAGTACCTGGACGCCTACCCGCGGCGCACCGACGACTGGCAGTTCTTCATGAACCTGGCCATCGCGGACATCAGCGGCGACGACAACCCCGAGGTGATCGGCGGCACCGGCGGCTACTGGCTGCGGGCCTGGGACCACCAGGGCAAGCAGCCCGCCGGCTGGCCCAAGCTGGCGGGCCAGTGGATCATCCCCTCCCCTGCCGTGGGCGACATCACCGGCGACAAGAACCTGGAGGTGGTGGTCAACACTCGCTCCGGCTGGCTCTACGCCTGGAAGACCAAAGGCAAGACCACCGGCCGCATCGACTGGGAGAGCTTCGGCCACGACAACCACAACACGCGCAACCTGGGCACCAAGCTGGGCCAGGGGATCAGCTCCAGCGAGCTGCCCCCCAAGGGCAGCGACGGCGGCGTGACCAAGGGCGATGGCGGCGTGACGCCGCCCGGTGACGACGACGACGGCTGCAGCTGCACTGTACCGGTTCAGAGCGCGGGCCTGGGCGGGGCGCTGCCCCTGGCGCTGGCCCTGTGCCTCATGCTGCTCATCCGGCGCCGCGCCCGCCAGGGGAGGTGAGGCCATGGGTTTCTGGTCGCTGGACGAAAAGACCCAGCTGGCGCTGATCATGGCGGGCCTGATGGGCGCGTCCACCGCGGGATGCGACCGACGCACCGAGGTGATGGATCCGGTGCCTCCCGACGCTGTGGCTGACGACTACGGCATGGACGCCGGGCCGGACGGGCCGCCGGTGGCCGATCCCCTGCCCTCTGACATGGGCCCGGACGGGCCGCCGGTCTCGGACATGCTTCCGCCGGATCAGGGCCCTGACGGTCCCCCCATCGCGGATCCGTTGCCGCCGGACCAGGGCGCCGACGGCCCCCCCATCGCCGACCCGCTGCCTCCCGACGCCAGCGCGCAGCACCAGCGCAACCCCGGCTGGTCAACGCCCTCGCGCCCGGGCCGGTCCTTGCCCCTGCGCCGGGATTTCCGCAGCCGGATCCAGGTCACCACCGACGGCGAGCAGCTCGTGTGCAACGCCCTGATCCGCGGCGCCGACCCGCGCCAGCTCAAGTTCCGCTGGATCACCAGCGGCGGCGTGCTGGACAGCACCGAGGCCCAGCAGGTGCGCTGGACTCCGCCCAGGACTCCGGGCCGCCACATGGTCCAGGTCACCGTGCGCGACGGCCACGGCGCCCTGAGCGTGGACATGCTGCTGCACGACGTGGACCCCACCCCGTAGCCGTATCCGTCAACGTAGCCGTAGCCGGACGCCACGCCCCATGCCCCCCCTCATCCCCCTCACCGCCACCCCCCGCGCCATCGCACTGGTGGGCGCCGAGTGGGAGGAGAACATCTCACTGCGCGGCCTGGCCGCCGCCGCGCTGGAGGCGGGGCACCGCGCGAAGCTGTTCGCCTTCGGCAGCCCCGAGGAGGTGCCGCGGGCCGCTGCCGCCCTGGCTGCTGGTGGCTTCGATCTGGTGGGGCTATCGGTGGCGTTTCAGCACCGAGCGCGCGAGTTCCGCGAGCTGGCGCGCGCCCTGCGCTGCAACGGCTACGAGGGGCACATCACCTGCGGCGGACATGTGGCCACCGCGGCCTGGGGAGAGCTGCTGCGAGACCAGCCCGACGTGGACACCGTGGTTCGGCACGACGGCGAGCTGACCCTGCTGGCCCTGCTGGAGGCGCTGGACGACCCCGGCACCTGGACCGGCCTGCCCGGCCTGTGCGCCCGCGACGCTGACGGGCAGCCGGTGGCCGCCCCGCCCAGGCGGCAGCCGGACGACCTGGACGCCCTGCCCTTCGCCGTGCGCGACCGCCCCCACGCGCGGCATGTGGGCCACGCCTTCGTGCCCATCGTGGGCAGCCGGGGGTGCTACGCCGACTGCGCCTACTGCTGCATCAACACCTGGCACCGCAGCAGCGAGGGCAATCGGCTGCGTTTCCGCTCGGTGGAGGACCTGGCCGAGGAGATGGCCGCGCTGCACCACCAGCGGGGCGCCGAGATCTACTGCTTCCACGACGACAACTTCTTCCTGCCGCGCCCGCGGGACACCGTGCGTCGGCTGCGCGAGCTGCGGGACGCGCTGGACCGCCGCGGCGTGGGCCGGGTGGGCATGGTGGGCAAGTGCCGCCCCGACCAGCTGGACGGCCCGATGCTCGCCGAGGCGCTGGAGCTGGGGGTCTTCCGCCTCTACCTCGGCATCGAGAACGGCTCCGAAGCCGGGCTGCGGCACCTGGGGCGCAAGCATGACCTCGCCTCGTGCGAGCGCGCCCTGGACCTGTTCCGCGAGGCGGGCATGTTCGCCTGCTACAACATCCTGCTGTTCGAGCCGTGGACCCGGTTCGCCGACCTGGAGCGCAACCTCGAGTTCATGCGAGGAGCAGCCGACTTCCCGTCCAACTTCTGCCGCGCCGAGGTGTACAGCGGCACCCGGCTGCAGCAGGATCTGGCCGCCGCCGGGCGCCTGCGCGGCGGGTACCTCGGCTACACCTACACCATCGACGACCCGCGAGCGGAGCTGGCCTTCCGCCTCACCGCCACCTGCTTCAAAGCGCGCAACTTCACCGCCGACGGCGTGGCCAACATGAGCACCGGCATGGGCTACGAGGGGGCGGTGCTGCGGTTCTTCCACCCCGGCGACGGCGACGAGCTCGCCGGCCAGGTGGACGCCCTGACCCGGGAGATCAACCTCGACACCGCGGGCCACCTGGAGCGGCTGCTGCGCTTCGCCCGTGACTGCGACCTGGACGACGAGGAGGGGATCTGCGACTTCGCCGAGGAGCTGGCCACCACGGTGAACCTCAGGGACCTGGACCTGGGACAGCGCCAGCGCGAGCTGCGCGAACGGATCAAGGGGTTCGGCAGAGGCTAGAAGCCGAAGAACTTGCCGACGGCGGTGATGAGGCCCTGGAAGAAGCCTTCCATTTTCGTGTTGGGCGCTCCGGCTCTGCCGCCGGGGACCGCCTCGCTGAGGACCAATCCAGGCCCCTCGAAGCTGTCATCCACCAGGGATGATTTTCCGAGCAAATAGGGAACGAAGGTCTCGGTCCGGCGCGTGCTCATTTGCAGGGCAGCGTCGTATCCAACGACGACCTCCTCATCGATTCGAAGCCGAAGTCCCTCGGCCGGAGCTCCTGTTACGCCGCCATAGCCTGCTAGATATATGGATCCTGGACCTGAAAACAGGAAGAAGCGGATCTGCCTGGTGGCCCAGGCATGAGGGCTGAACAGCTTCAGCACCGAGCGCAGTTCGATGTCCCCCTGAATACCCACCAGGTGCCGAGGGTGGATGATGAATCCGGGGTGGCCCGCTGGGATATCGAGCCGGCAAATCTCCCGGTCAGGATCGTCCGGGGAGGATATCTCTGCCACAGCAGCCGGGGTGCCAGAGCGCTCCGATTCTCCATACACCTCCGTCAGCAGGAACAGTCGAGCCGAATAAGAGACAAAGGGAGAACTCCAGCGCCAGAAAACCTTGGTTCGGCGCCTGGCCACACCTTGTTCATCACCGACGATCTTTAGCCACTGCGATCGTACCGCCAGCCGATCCCCTGCGCCGATGGAGATGCTGCACCGCGTGCTGGGCGGCAGGAGCGAAGCCATGTCTGCATCCGGCGTACGCTCCACAAGTTGAAGGGGTCTCAATCTGCTGATTCCTGGCATCAAGATGTAGTACCAGGCGAGCTTCCAGCAAGCGGGCGAGAGCAGGATGGCCAGCGCCCACAGGACATATTTGAGTCCATGCATGGACCATTCGACTTCGAGCTTTTTCTTCCAGCGATTGAGCCCGGCCAACAGCGAAGCGTTGAGTTGGGCCCGAGCAGATTCGAGTTCAGATTCCGACCGATCCCGCGCCCTGTCCAGCCTCGAGCGCTCTCGCCGCTTGAGGCCCAATTTTTGTGCAGCCGCGCTCAACTCGGGATCGCTCAGCAGCCAATCGGGGGAGCGCATGCGCCGGAGTATCGTGGCTGCATCGATTGCTTCAGCGCCAGCAGCACGGACCTGCGCCTCCATGAGCCCCATTGATACCTTGAGCGCACGCGCCTGCGCCTTCGAAGCCGAGCAACTCGCCTCAAGATCCTTGCAAAATTTCTTTTCAGAGAAGAGCTCAGCCCCCTTGATCCAGATGCTGCATCCCTTTTGGCAGAAGCTCAGGAAAGGCTGCAAATTGAACTTGAGGATGTCCTTCTTCAGGAGCAAGTCATGCTTTAGCCATACTGCCTCGGTTTTCTTGGCAGCAAGGTACTTCTTGATATTCTCGATCCGGGCCAGGTGGCGAGTCTTGAGCAATACCATCCGCTGGTTTGCCTGCTTAAAGTGGATTTCAGCCAGCTCAAGTTTTTCCTTGGCGCTCTGCTTTTCTTTTTCGAGCGCTCGCACCCTTTGATGGCGCTTCTCATATTCTATCTTCAGCCCGGGCCAAACCGAGGACACGATCAAGCCGGACACTAGCAAAACACCGACGATGGCGCCAAATTGAATGGCGTGGCCTGCCAGCCAGCGGAGAGTGTCCAGGAGCAGCTTCAAGGGAGTGCGGCAATGGTAGCACAGGGTGGCTGATCGCCGGTCCCGTTGCTACCCTGGCAGGATGGACACCGCAGTAAACAGGACCGACCACCTGGCCCGCTGGACCGCCATCGGCATCACGCTGGTGGCAGGCACCATGGCCTACAACCTGGTGGAGGCGTTCCTGGCGCTCTACGCTGCCTGGGCGGCGTCCAGCATCGCCCTGCTCGGCTTCGGGCTGGACAGCGTCATCGAGATGGGCGCGGCCACGGTGCTGTTCTGGCGCCTGCGGGTGGAGGCCAGCGGCGCCAGCGCAGCGCGGGTGGCCGAGGTGGAGGAGCGGGTGCACAAGTTCGTGGGCGGCACCATGATCGTGCTGGCGGTGTACGTCGCGCTGCAGGGTGGTTGGGTGCTGTACCAGGGCGGCGGACCGGAGGAGAGCCTGCTCGGCATCATCATCGCGGGGGCGTCCCTGGTGGTGATGCCCCTCGTCTCGTGGGGCAAGCTGCGCGCGGCGGCGGAGATCAACAGCCCCGCCCTGCGCGCCGAGGCCATGTGCACCCTCGCCTGCGCTTACCTGTCGTTCACCCTGCTGCTCGGCCTGGCGGCAAACGCGCTCTTCGGCTGGTGGTGGGCAGACCCGGTGGTGGCCCTGCTCATGGTGCCCTGGCTGATAAAGGAGGGCCGTGAGGGCCTGCAGGGCGGCTGCGGGTGCGGGGATGATTCGTGCGAGGCAGATGAGCAGGCGAAGGAAGCCAGCTCCTGCTGCGGCCACGACGACGGCTGCTGCGGATGATCTGAGGCCAGCGTGTAGACGCGGCGTCTCGCCGCGTGGTGTTAAGCCGGCTTGCGCCCCAGCACCTGCACCACCGCGCCGCGGCCGCGGTGCAGGCGCCCCTCCACCACGTCCCGCTCCACCTCTCGAGCGATGTCGAGCTCCAGCTCGGCGAAGTCCTGTCGCAGCATGGGCAGGGTGTAGAGCAGCTCGGCCACCGGGGGGCCGCCGGTGCGCAGCTCCAGCTGCTCGGGCCGGTAGGCCTCCAGCAGCAGCACGCCGCCCGGGGCCAGGCCGGCCACGCAGAGCGGGTGAACCCGCTGGCGCATGGGCGGGGGCATATGGGCGAAGACGCACACGATGCCTTGCCAGGCGCCCGGGGCGATGTCGTAGGTCGCCAGGTCGGCCACCTCGGTCTGCACGCGCAGCCCCCGCGCTGCCGCCAGCTCTCGCGCCTTTTTCATCCCCACCGCCGAGCTGTCCACGCCGGTGACCTGGTGGCCCAGCCCGGCCAGGAAGGCGGCGTTGCGCCCCTCACCCTCGGCCAGGCAGAGCACCTTGCCAGCCGGGATGGCCGCGGCATTCTCCCTTAGGAAGTCGTTCGGTTCGGTGCCGTAGGCGAAGCCCGGCTCGCCGTAGCGCTGGTCCCATCGGTTCTTCATCGTCAGCCTCCCCTGGCGTTGAGCGACAGCGGCAGCGTGCCCAACGCGGCGACGGCGGCCGCTGCCAGCATGCCAGCCTGCAGGCCGTGGTGATCAGCCATGAAGCCGGCGAGCATCGGACCGGCAGCGCCGCCCAGGCAAGCGGCGGCGTTGGCCACGCCCATGGCAGAGCCGGCCTCGCTCACCGAGAGCTGGCCCGCCATGGCGAAGCATAGCGGGATGACGGGCCCGAGCAACACGCCGCCTCCCAGAAACAGGACGATCCCGACGCCGCCGGGGTTTAGCAGCAGGGCGCTGCAGATCAGCGTCGCCCCGAGAAAGGTCCCAGCGACCACAGTAGCGGGCTGGTTCACGCGCCGGGCCGCCGCCGAGCCGGAGTAGATCAGCCTGCCTGCGCCCACGCCGATCCAGGTGAGCCCGACGGTGAAGCCTGCCAGGTCGCCGGACGTACCCCGGGCGTGCTCAAGCAACGCCGGCGCGAACATGGAGACCGCCTGCTCCAGCACCATGTACGCAGCCATGGCCAACAGCACCAGGTTGAAGCGCCAGCTGCAGAGCAGCTTCGTACCACGTCCACCCCCGGGCCCGGCATCCACCGAGGCCCCCTGATGGGGCCGCAGCCGCCTCTGCATGGGGAGCAGCAGCAGGGCGAGCGCGCCTGGCAGGGCCAGCGGCGCCGTCGCCCCGCCGGCCCAGCCGGCCAGCGGGCTCGACAGCGCCAGCGCCAGGGCCGCGCCGCCAGCCAGGCACCCATGAAAGGCGTTCAGCAGCCGCCCGCCGCCCTGCGGTGCGTCAGCAACGACGCGGGCGGAGAAGGCCACCACTGTCGTCGCCAGCCCCACGCCGGTCACGAAGCGGCCGAGGGCCAGGGCGGCGAAGGCAGGGATGCACGCGGCCATGGATCCCAGGGCCATCAAGACCAGCGCGCCGCTGGCCACCCGGCGTGACTGCCAGTGCCCGCCCAGCATCCGCGCGCCGGCCAGGGATCCGATCAGGTTGCCGATGAAGAACAACGCCTGGGTCAGGCCGATCAGGCCGTGGTCCAGCTGCAACGATTGCACGAGCCGGCTCTCCAGCGCGCCGATCACCGTCAGGGTCAGCCCGCAGGTGCCTCCAAGCAGGGCGAGGGCGAGGAAGGTGGGCGAGGCTGAAAGGGGCCTCACGACGCCGCGGAGTGCTCGTCGAGCGCCCAGGCGCGCACCAGCTGCCCGCAGTTGGAGCCGATGCGGATCTCGTCCTCCTCGCCGATGCTCACCACCACGTCGAAGCCGCGGGCGCCGAGGTCGTCCACCAGCCGCCGGGCGGCCTCGGGGCTCTCGGCCGACAGCACCGTATCCAGACCATGCTCACGCGCGCGCTCGGTGGGGTTGACCGGGGTGAGCTTGACCATGAACTGGTCGGGTGAGAAGGCCGCGGCGAGGTCGTCCGGATCCACCGGGATGCCTCGCGCCAGGGCGAAGTTGAGGGCGACCTTGCGATCACCTGGCCGGTAGAACTCCCGACCCAGGGCAGCCAGCTCATCCATGGCGAGCTGGGGCGTGGGCATGAGCCGCCGGCGCGTGGCCGGGTCGGTGCTGTTGAGCGAGAGCTGCAGCTGAAAGCGACCGTCCCGGTAGAGCCGGTCCTTGAGCCGGGCGAGGTCCCGGATGAAGGCCGCGCTGCCCGCCGGGGCCACGGTGGCCACGCACGGCAGCAGCCCGGGCGCCGGCAGCACCCCGGGCAGGGCCTCGAGCGCCTCGAGCACCGCGGCGGCGTTGTGGGCCGGCTCCCCCATCCTGGCGAAGTGCACCTTCAGCTTGGCGGTGCGCTCCAGCCCTGGCCGGCGCTCCTTGACGAACCGCACCTGGTCCAGGATCTCGTCCGCGGTCAGGTTGCCGCGGAAGCGGTCCGAGGCGTCGCACATCAGGCACCCCACCGCGCAGCCGAGCTGGGTCGAGACGATGACGCAGGCCTTCTCATGGCGGGGGTAGCGCGGATCGATGGAGTCCACGGTCTCCACCTGGCGGCGCGGGTCCTGCCCGAGCTGCAGCAGGTGCACCAGTGCCAGGTCCTCGTCACCCCGGGTGGCGAGCAGGGTCACCCGCGGGCGGGTGTTGGTCATGGTTCCGGATCCTTCCATGGGCAGCCCTTGAGATACCGCGTCGCGTGCATGGCTGCAACCACTCCGTCACCCACGGCGATGGACACCTGCCGGTACCGCCCGCGGCGCAGGTCCCCGGCCGCGTACAGCCCGGGCGCCGAGGTGCGCCCCAGCGCGTCGGCGCGCGGCGCGCCCGCGGCGTCCAGCGCCACCGACCGGGGCAGCTGCGGCAGCAGCGGCTCCTTGCCCACGCAGACCAGCAGCGCGTCCACGCGCCGGCTGGCGCGCGAGCCGCCCTGCTCCAGGCAGACCTCCAGGCCTGCCTTGTCGGCCTCCACGGCGACGACCCGGGCATCGGTGATGAACCGCACGCCGGCTTCGCGGCACCGACGCCGCAGCAGCTCCATGGCGGTCACGCGCGGCCCCCGGACGCACAGGGTCACCTGCATGCCCAGCCGCAGGCGCGCCAGCAACGCCTGGTCCAGCGAGGCCTCCCCGCCGCCCACCACCAACAGCTCCGCGCCGGGCCCCGGCGGCAGCTGATCTGCGCGGTGCACCACCCGGGCGTCGTCGGGCAGCGCGATGCCGAGCCCCCGGGGGCGAGTGCCCGTGGCGAGGATGACCGCCCGGGCAGTGAGCGACGCGTCGCCCTGCAGGGTCAGGCGGTACCCCTCGCCTCGTGGCGCTGGCGCGATGGCTTCAACCCGGGCCAGCGCGGGCGCGATGCCCCACTGGCCGGCCTGGGCCTCGATGCGGCCGGCGAGGGCGCGGCCGCTGATGCCGCCCGGGAAGCCGGGGTAGTTCTCGATGGCGCGGGCCGAGCGGGCCCAGCCGCCCGGACCGTGCGCGTCCAGCAGCGCGGTGTCCACCCCGGCGCGCACGGCCTGGATCGCCGCGGCCAGGCCGGTGGGGCCGGCGCCCACCACCGCGAGATCGGCCCGCTCCGGGGCGGGCGGCGGTGCCTTCTCGCGGGGCCGCCCGGGGTCCTGGCCCAGGGCGCCAAGGAACCAGCGCGTCTCATGCACGGCGGCCACCCCGTGGGCCATGGCGCGCAGGGCGCCCAGGTGCAGGTCCTCGTCGCGGGACGCGGTGGCGTCGGCGACCACGCCCACCTGCAGGCCGGCCATGAACGCGTCCCGGGCGCTGGTCTCGCAGCACAGGTGGGTCATCACCCCGCAAACCACCACCGCATCGCAGCCGCGCGCGCGCAGCCAGTCCCGGAGGTCGGTGCCCGCGAAGGCGGAGTACTGGTCCTTGTCCAGGACCAGGTCCGACGGCGCCCGGCTCAGCTCTGGCGCCAGGGCGTGGGCAGCATCGCCGGCCATGACGCTGCCGCCCCACCAGCGCGTCATCTGGTCCTCAGCGCTGCCGGGCTGGCGGCCGTGGCGGGTCATGACCACCGGCCGTCCTGCATCACGGAACGCGCTGACGAGGCGCATGATGTTGGGCAGCACCGCGGCCAGGGCAGGCAGGTGCGCGGGGCTCGCCGGCTCGGAGAAGTGCCGCTGGACGTCCACCACCAGCAGGGCCGCGCGGTCCAGCGCGAGGGCCGGTCGCCCCCTGGAGTACGGCTTCACGGCCGCCAGCCAGGCCGCGCACCGGGCCTCGAGGGTCTGCGCAGTCACGTATCGGTCGCCCGCCATGCTCCGGGGTGAGTAGCACAGAAGTGCGGTATGATGCACCCATGACGACGGCACGTTTGATCTGGCTGCTGCCGGCCCTGCTCCTGGCGCCGGCGTGCGATGGGGATGTCTGGACCAGCACCGATCTGGGCGGCGGAGGCAAGGCCGACTGGAGCCACAAAAATAGCGACGCGCCCATCAAGTGGGATCAGAGCAAGATCGAGCCGCCCCCGCCCAAGAAGGACTCGGCCTGCGGGGGCCAGGACATCCCGATCATCCTCAAGAAGAAGGGCGACATCCCGGACCTGTTCCTGGTGGTGGACATCTCGGGGTCCATGTCCATGCCCATCGACCTGTTCAACATCTTCAAGGGCACCAAGTGGGGCGCCATGAAGAAGGTGCTCATCTCGCTGGTAGAGCATTACAAGAACAACATCCGCTTCGGGCTGAGCCTCTACCCGAGCAACAACTCGTGCGGGGCGGGAAAGATCGATGTGCCGCTGCAGAAGGGGAACCACCCGGCCATCAAGGCCAAGCTCAACGGCAACAACCCCCGGGGAAACACGCCGATCTACACCACGCTGGCGCTGGCGAACAAGTACCTCAAGAGCGTGCCGGTGGCCAAGGGCGGGCGGTTCGTGCTGCTGGCCACCGACGGCATGCCCAACTGCGGCAAGGACCCGTCCGACGACACGTCGAGCCAGACCCTGGCCGAGGTGCAGAAGCTGGCGGTGGGCAAGACCAAGGTGTTCGTGGTGGGCTTCGGCAGCATCGTCAACGGCAACCCTGGCTTCCTGAACAAGCTGGCCATGGCAGGCAAGGCGCCCAACCCCAAGGGCGGCGCCAACAAGTTCTACCCCGCCGCCAACGAGAAGCAGCTCAAGGACGCGCTGTTCGCCATCGCGGGCGGCATCATCCCGCCCAACTGCACCTACACCCTCACCAGCAAGCCCCAGGATCCGAACAAGGTGACGGTGAAGTTCGACGGCGTGGCCGTGCCCCGCAGCATGTCCAGCAAGGACGGCTGGAACTACACCAGCGGCGGCAGCGAGATCACCTTCTTCGGCAGCTACTGCACCAAGCTGCGCCAGGGCAAGGTCAAGAAGGTGCAGTTCCTCTTCGGCTGCAAGGGGCCAGTGATCAAGTAGCCCTCACCCGAGGCCTGGATAAAATGTCAAGTGTGGGGGTCAGACCCCGCCACTTGACATTTTATTAGTAGCCGAAGTGGCTCTTGATGAAGCTCTCGATGGCGGTCTTGGAGTAGCCGCACTTGCTGTAGAGGATCTTCATGTTGGTCAGGTCGACGGCCATGTTCATGGGCAGCGAGCTGCAGCCGAAGAACTTGCGCAGCTTGCGGTCGCCGTCGTTGATCTGGGGGAACTCCATGCCCTTGGCAGCGGCGGCATCCCACAGCCAGTCGGTGGTGGGCTTCTGGTACTTCTGTGTCGTCTCCATCACAGCGTTGATGAACAGCACCCGGCTGTCCGTGGCCCCGCTCTTGAGCATGCTGACCATGCTCGAGAGCTCGGCCTGACAGCTGCCTCACCAGCCGGTGGTCAGCGCGATCCAGGCCAGCTGCACCGGCTTGTTGCTGCACCACTTGCTCCCGCGGAACATGTCGCCCATGGACATGGCCCGCGGGCCCTTGCCGTCGGCCAGCCGGTGCTCGCTGCCCTTCTTGCACAGGTAGCTCGGGTCATAGAGAGCCGAGGCGAACTTCAGGTCCTCGAGCACCGAGCCGACCGAAGTCCCATAGGGTCCGGCCGGGTAGGTGATGGGCTGGACCTTGTCCTCCGGGAGCTTTGACGGATCGGGAGTGTACGTCCCCTCACCGCCGCATCCCATTCCGGACAGGGCCCAGGCCGCCAGGCATGTTATGGCTGAAAATCTCATCTCCACCTCGTGGTTCGTGATAAACTTCGTGAAGTTACAGGCCTTGTTAGTTGTAGCTAACAACAACACGGTGGGCACGCCCAAAGTCCCAACTGCTTGAAATATCAGGGGAGAAAAGATCGACATGAGACCCATCACCCTGGCTTACCTCCTGCCCCTCATCATGGTCCTGCCGGCATGCAGTTCGTCTGATCCGCTGAGCAATCTCAAGGGGACCTACGAGCTCGCCACCGGCTGCAACGTCAAGGTGACCAAGAGCGAGGCGAGCGCCTCCTGCGATACATCTAGCCTCAAGGCGGAGGTGAAGATCTCCATCTCCGATACCGAGGTGAAGATCGTCAAGCTCACCTGGACCACCAAGGAGTCCAACACCACCTGCTTCTCCGAGCGGGTCTGCACCACCACCTACACCGGCTCCACCACCCTCAAGGGCTCGGGCAGCAGCGGCGGCGACGCCATGGCCCCGCTGGCCAGCGACGGCTTCACCATGCCCCTGGCGGACCAGGGCACCGGGGTCACGCCGGACAAGGGCGCCACCACCCAGCAGGACGCCGGCGGCGGCGGCACCAAGTCGTCCAAGGACGGCCTGTTCTCCGGGCTGGCAGGCGACTGGACCGGCTCCATCAAGGCAGCCCTCGCGTGCGAAAAGGAGACCCTCGCCTCCGGCGCGTCCAAGGCATGCAAGACCACCACCGCGGAGACCATCACCTACAGCTTCGACGCCACGGTCAAGGACCACACCGTCAAGGTGTCGTGGTACGGCGATCCCAAGGCGGGCAAGGGCGATTTCACCATCTACGAGACCAAGAACGGCGTGCGCGCCGCTGACAAGTTCTTCAAGCGCACAACCGGCGGCGGCTCCAGCGCCAAGCTGGACAAGGGCGCCGCCTCCACTGGCGACGGCAGCTAGTACCGTAATCCAGTAATTAGACCGGCCCAGGCGAAGTTATTGGGGTCACTGGCGCGGCGCGAGGAAGGCGCTTGCTGGCGGCAAGCAACTGACGAGCAACAAAGCCAGTGACTTCAAGAACAAGCCTGGCGAAGTTCCTGTAGCGCCTCCTCGCCCAGCTCGTCTCCCGCGCACGGCCCGAGGGTCGGGTTGTGGAACAGCGGCTCCTCCAGGTCGAAGCCCGGGCGCGCGGCAGCCTGCGCCTCGGAGAACATGGGCGAGCCCGGCACCGGCGAGTAGTGGGCGAGGCGCGGCCGGGCGCCGGCGTTCTTGATGTCGCGGATGGTGCGGTCCACCTCCGCGCGCTGCTGGCCGGGCATGCCCACCATGACATAGACGCCCACGCCGGACCTCTGGAACCCCGCGGCCTCCAGGTTGTCCAGGGCCTGCTCCAGCTCGCCCGGGCGCACCTTCCCGCCGAGCCGCCGCTGGCTCTCACCGTCGGAGGTCTCCAGCCCGAGGCGCACGGTGCAGAACCCGGCCCGGCGCATGGCCCGGGCCACGTCAGGGGTCAGCCCGCGCAGCGCCAGGCCCGAGGCCGCGTGCAGGCGCAGATCGGGAAGGCCGAGGTCGGCGATCTGGTGGAGCACCGCCGCGGCGCGCTGCGGGTTGGCCAGCAGGGCGTCGTCGTACAGGGCGATGTCCCGGATGCCGAGTTCCTCGCCGATGAGGCGCACCTCCCGCTCCACTCGCCTCGGGGAGTAGAGGTGGTGCCCGGGGTGGAGGCTCTTGACCCCGCAGTAGGCGCAGGAGAAGGGGCAGCCGCGGCTGGTGAGCAGGGCCGCGGCGTCGGCGTCGGGCGCCAGCTGATGCGCCGGGAGGAACGCCTCGGGGTCCCGCGGCGGATCGAGCCGCCTGCCGAGCAGGTGCTGCAGCATGGGCAGGGCGCGCTCCGCCGGGCCGTCCACCACCGCGTCCGCGCCGGCGTGGCGCCTGGCGTGGTCGGGGCAGAGGGACGCGTAGACGCCGCCCAGCACCACCGGCACCCCTGGCCACTGCTCCCGGATCAGGCCGACGGTCTCGGCCACGCCGGGGTACCAGTAGGTCATCATGGAGGTGACCAGCACCAGGTCGGGGCGGCCCAGCTGGTCCAGGGCCGCGGTCACCGACGCAGGCGGCAACCCGTAGCGCGCGTAGCGACGGGCGAGCCCCATGCCCCGCAGCGCGGGCGGCGGCTCCATGGGCTCGCGGTGCAGCTTGCCCTGCCCCCCCGAGCGTCGACGGGGCCGCAGGTCAGCGGGCAGCCAGGGCGACAGGGGGTCCACGCAGTCGAGCAGGGACAGCTCCACCCCGCGGCGCTGCAGGATCCCGCCCAGGAAGAGCAGCCCGAGGGGTCGCGCCCAGAAGTCGTACGCCGCGAAGTCGTGGATCAGCGGGTTGACCAGCAGGATCCTGGAGACGGCCATCTCAGCCCCCCAGCTCCCCGGCGGCGCGGGTGATGATCTGCACCGCCTCCTGCACCCGGTCCTTGCGGGTGCGATGGCTCAGGATGCACGCCCGCAGGGTGAAGCGCCCGTCCAGCACGGTGCTCGAGAGGAACACCCGCCCCGAGGCGTTGATCCGCTCCAGCAGCCGCCGGTTGAACGCCTCCGCGTCACCGTCCGGCGGGCGATAACGGAACGGCACCACGCTCAGCTCCGGCTCGCAGGGCAGCTCGAAGCGCTCATGCTCGCCGAGCATGCGGTGCATCATGCGCGCCAGGCACAGCTTGCCGTCCAGCTGCTTGCGGAAGGCGGCGACCCCGTGCAGGTGCAGCGGCAGCCAGACGCGCAACCCCCGGAAGTCCCGGGTCAGCTCGGGCCCGTGCTCGCTGAAGTTGGGCAGCAGGTCCTCTCCGGCCAGGTCCTGCAAGTAATCCGCGTCGGAGAAATGGGCCCGGCGCAGGCGCTCGCCTCGCCGCACCACCAGGGCCCCGGTGCCGTAAGGCAAGAAGAGGCCCTTGTGTGGATCCAGCGTCACCGAGTCGGCGCGCTCGATACCCCGGAACAGGCCTCGGCCCCGCCGCGTGAGCAGGAAGAAGCCGCCGTAGGCGCCGTCCACGTGGAGCCAGAGCCCCTGGTCGCGGCACAGGTCTGCCAGGTCTTCGAGCGGATCCACGGCGCCGGTGTTGGTTGTGCCCGCCGAGGCCACCACGCAGAACGGGCGCAGCCCCTCGTCGCGGTCCCGCGCCACCTGGCGGGCCACGGCGTCCGGGTCGAGCCGCCTGGAGTCGTCCGAGGCGAGCGCGCGCACGCCGGCGCGCGGGATGCCCGCCAGGGCGGCCGCCTTGGCGATGGAGTTGTGCGCCTGATCCGACATGTAGAGCGTGCCGAGATCAATGCGCTCATCCAGCTTCGCGGCGCGGGCGGTGATGATGGCCGACAGGTTGGCCATGGAGCCGCCGGAGGAGAGCACCCCCATGGAGCCCGCCGGGTAGCCCACCACCTCGTCGCACAGCCAGCGCACCACGCTGTACTCCATGGCCACCAGCGCCGGCGCCAGGCGCCACATGTTGACGAAGCGGTTGCTCACGCAGGCCAGCAGATCCGCCAGCGCCGCGCTGTACAGCCCGCCCCCCGGGACATAGGGCATGTAGCCGGGCCCGGCGGTGTTGTACGCAGCCGCCGCGCTGGCCTGGAACCGCTCCAGCAGCGCGTCGAAGTCCCCCGGCTCCTCGGGCGGAGGCGCCAGGTTCTGTTGCGCCAGCGCCTCGGCGCCGGTGAGGTCAGCGTGGTGCGCGTCCGCCAGTGAGCCATAGAATCGCTCCGCGTAGGCCAGCACCGCCTGACCCATGCGCTGGAGCTGCTCCGGGGTTGGGTCCAGTGAGTCGCTCATTTGATGGATGCTCTATACTCTCTGCAGGCGCCCCGCAAGGTGACGCCGCGAATCTCTCGAGGAATCTACAATGCGCGCAAGCCTCATGTTGACCCTTGTCGCCCTGCTGGCCGTCGGCTGCTCCGACGACGGCGAGGCCACCGCAGCTGACAGCCGCCCGCCCGATGGCCGCCTGCCCGACAGCGCCCCCTCCCCTGATGGGAGCGCGGGCTCCCCCGACATGCCGCGGCCCGACCTGTCGGTGATGGACTGGGGCGCGCTGGTGGACTCTGCCCCCAAGAGCCTGTCGGTGCTCTTCATCGGCAACAGCTACACCCAGGCCAACAACCTGCCCCAGCTCGTGGCAGGCATCGCCAAGGCGTCGGGCAAGGCGCCCGCCATCTCCGTGGATTCCGAGCTGCAGGGCGGCGCCACCCTGGCCATGCACTGGCAGAACAGCGCAGTGCAGACCAAGATCAACAAGGGGACCTTCACCCACATGGTCTTCCAGGGTCAGAGCGTGGAGCCCCAGTACAACCCGACGCAGTTTGGCGCCGCCGCCAAGAAGCTGGCGGACGCGGCGAAGAAGAAGAACGCCAAGCCGGTGTGGTTCGAGACCTGGGCACGGGCGCCGGGGCACGCGTACTACAACACCAGCTATTCGGGCGGGAGCCCGGCGGTGATGCAGAAGGATCTGCGCCTGGCATACGGCAGCGTGGCCAAGGCCACCGGCGGCCTGTACGCCCCGGTGGGGGACGCCTGGGAGGCGAGCCTCAAGGCGCACAAGACCATCAAGCTGCACACCGGCGACGGGAGCCACCCCAACGAATACGGCAGCTACCTGGCGGCGTGCGTGTTCTACAGCCTGCTGTCTGGCCGCTCAGCCGAGGGGCTGGGCGGCGTGCCGTCGGGTGTGGCCAAGGCCGACGCCGCCAAGCTGGCGAAGATCGCCTGGGCCGCGGTGCAGAAAGGCGCGCCCTGAGGGGGAGGCGCATGTCTCCCGGAGATGATGAGGCGCCGCGGGTCGAGGCGGACGAAGACAGCGCCTCTGCCGGCAGCATCGAGGAGCTCGACACCGTCTGGGATACCCTGGGCATCCGCAGCGCAGACCTGATCCCCGACTCCGGCGGAACCATCACCCCGCCCTGCGCTGCCGGGGGCCCGGAGCGCCTGCCGACGCTGGCGTCGCTGCCGACGCTGGTGACCAAGTCCGACGGGGCCACCACGCCGGAGCTGGACATGGGCCAGACCCTGGGCCAGGGCGGCATGGGCGTGGTGCGCCAGGCCAGGCAGCTGCCCCTGGACCGCGAGGTGGCGGTCAAGGCGCTGGCCCCGACATACGAGAGCCCGGAGGCCGCGCAGATCCTGCTCCAGGAGGCGCGCATCACGGGCTCCCTGGAGCACCCCAACATCATCCCGATCCATGTGCTCGGCCGCGACAGCCGCGACGCGCCCATGTTCGTGATGAAGCGGGTGGACGGCGTGGCGTGGACCGAGGTGATCAAGGATCCCGAGCATGATGCCATGGCGGCCCGGCAGCGCGAGGACCCGCTGGAGTTTCACCTCGAGGTGCTGATGCAGGTGTGCAACGCGGTGCACTTCGCCCACAGCAAGGGGATCCTGCACCGCGACCTGAAGCCGGACAACGTGATGATCGGCCCCTTCGGCGAGGTGTACGTGCTCGACTGGGGCATCGCTGTCAGCCTGGCCGAGGATCCCGGCCCGAACCTGCGGCGGGCGCGTGACCTGCGCGAGGTGGTGGGCACCCCGGGCTACATGGCCCCCGAGATGGCCGGCGGCGACGGCGCCCTGCTCAGCGAGCGCACCGACGTGTTCCTGCTGGGGGCCATGCTGCACGAGTGCATCACGGGGACTCGGCGGCACCCTGGAACCACGCCGCGGGTGGCCCTGCTCAACGCCTACGCCTGCCCTGCCCATGAGTACGGCCCCGAGGTGCCCGCCGAGCTGGCCGCCATCTGCAACCGCGCCACCGCCCGGGATCCAGCAGCGCGCCACGCCTCGGCCGAGGCGCTCCGGGTGGCCCTGGCAGACTTTCTGCGGCACCGCCACTCCGCCGCCCTGGCCCGGGAGGCCGCCGAGCGCCTGGCGCAGCTGCGGGCGCTGCTGCGGCCCCCGCCAGAGGAGCGACACCTCGCCCTGGACAGCACAGCCCACGCCCTGTTCACCGAGTGCCGCTTCGGCTTCCAGCACGCCCTGGGCACTTGGCCGGAGAACCAGCCAGCGCGTGATGGGCTCCGGTCAGCGCTGGAGCTGATGATCTCGCACCAGCTCGACGACGGCGACCCGCGCGCGGCGTCGACCCTCATGGCCGAGCTGGAGCAGCCGCCGGCCGACCTGGTGGCCCGCCTCGCCGAGCTGGAGCGTCGGGAGGAAGAGGAGCGCCGCCGGGTGGAGCGCCTCCGCCAGATGGAGCAGGACCTGGACCCGAGCGTGGGGCTGCGCACCCGCGCGTTCATGATGCTCTCTCTGGCGGTGCTCTACTCTGCCATGCCGCTCGTCATGGGGTTCCTGGAGCGCCGGGGCCTGGCGAAGTTCGACCTGTGGATGCTGGGCGCCAGCCTCTCCACCTTCGCCCTGTTCGCAGCGGGCTTCTACTACTGGGCGAGGGACACCCTGCGCAAGACGCTGGTGAACCGGAGCCTGGTCGCCTCCATGTTCACCCTCGTGGCCAGCCTCGCGGTCTTCCTCGGCGGCTGCGCCCTGCTGGGCGTGGACGCGCACATGGCCATGCCCCTGATCTACCTGATCTTCGCCGTCGCCCTGGGACAGGTGGCCGCCAACATCGACCGGCGGATCTTCCCGGCCGCCGCGGTCTTCGCCCTCACCTTCATCCTCTCCGCCCTGTTCCGAGGGGCCATGTTCGAGATCGTCAGCGCCGGAAACCTGGCCGGCTGCCTCTGCGCCGCCCTGGCCTGGAGACCCGGACAACCGCCCCCCGGCCCGCGGCCAACACCGTAGCTATCCATTCTGGCATTCTGGCATTCTGGCATTCTGGCATTCTGACCTGCCCCAAGCAGGTCAGATGGTCGTGCCCGACGGGATCACCGTGCCCTTGGGCACGATGGTGATGCCGTCGCGGATCCAGTGCTTCTTGCCCTTGTACTCCTTGACCTCGGGGCGGGCGCGGATGACGACGTTGTCCCCGATGCGCACGTTCTTGTCCAGGATCGCGCGCTCGATGACGCAGGAGCGGCCGATGCCGAGCTCGGGGATGTTGTCGCCCTCGAGCTCCGTGCTCAACACCTCCTCGCCCTCGTAGAAGTCCGCCCCCAGCATCACCACGTCGCGCAGCACCGTGCCGCGCTTGATGATGCTGCGAACGCCCACGATGGAGTCGGAGATGAAGGCGCCGGTGACGTCGGATCCCTCCACCACCAGGCTGTCGCGGATCTCGCTGCGGATGATCCGGCTCGGCGGCAGGGAGCGGCTGCGGGTATAGATCGGCTGCTTGGGCGAGTAGAGCGAAAACGGCGGCTCCGGCTGCGCCAGCTCGATGTTGGCGTCGAAGAAGGAGGTGATGGTCCCGATGTCCATCCAGTAGTCGTTGAACGGGTACGCCATCACCTTGAGCGGCTTGATGGCGGCCGGGATCACGTCATGCCCGAAGTCGGTGAACTCGGTGTTCGACAGCAGCTCCTGCAGCACCCCCGGCTTGAACACGTAGATCCCCATGGAGGCGAGGAAGCGCTCGCCCTCGATGTTGATGCCCCGCCGCTCGAACAGCGGCACCGGCGCCTTGAACCGGTTGACCTCCTCCTCCTCCTTCGGCTTCTCGCGGAACTCCTGGACCTCCCCATCGTCGTTCACGCGCAGCAGGCCCATCTCGCTGGCCACCAGCCTCTCCACGGGGTAGACGCAGATGGTGATGTCGGCGTCGGTGTCCCGGTGGTAGCCCACCAGATCGGTGTAATCCATGCGATACAGGTGGTCCCCTGACAGGATCAACACCTCGTCGCTCTTGTAATAGCTGGTGTGGTTCAGCGTGGCCCGCACGGCGTCGGCCGTGCCCTGGAACCAGTCCGATCGCTGGGGGGTCTGCTCCGCGGCCAGGATGTCGATGAAGCCGTCGGTGAAGGAGTCGAAGTTGTAGGTCTGCATGATGTGCCGGTGCAGGCTGGCCGAGAGGAACTGGGTCAGCACGAACACCCGCTTGATGTTGCTGTTGATGCAGTTGGAGATCGGGATGTCGATGAGCCGGTACTTGCCCGCGAAGGACACGGCTGGCTTGGCGCGCTCCAGGGTGAGCGGGAAGAGGCGGGAGCCGCGGCCTCCACCCAGAATCACTGCGGTGACGTCCTTCACAGGGGACCTCCAGCTTGTGGTGGCGTGTCTAGTTGACGCAAGTCTAGGACGCCTGGGAGCGCGACTCAAGAAACAGAATGGTGACGGGGAGGTGGGGGGTGCAGGGGCCGATCCGGCGACGCGGAGATTTTTTCAGGTGGCCTCTACTTGGCGCGACAGGTGAGGGCGATTACGAGGTGGTCCTTCTTGTACGGCAGCACCACGCCAGGCCAGGTGCGGCCGTTGGGGAGCGACTGGATCAAGTTCTTCACCTTGGGCGGGATCTTGATCTGCATCCGGAGCTTCAGCGTCTCCTTGCCCTCGAGCAGCTTCTCGATGAACTTGACGCTCATCTCGGATCCGTCGGGCACCTTGGTGGTGCGCTTCTTTCCACGCGGGATGGTCAAGCTCTCCTTGCTCAGCAGCTTGAACGACTTGAACGGCAGCTTCCTCAGCGCCTTGCGGATCGGCTCGAGGCCCGGCCCCATGTCCTTTGCCTTTCCCTGGCCGGTGGCATGCACGAAGCGAACGGTGCAACGCGCCTTGTCCTCCTCCGCCTGGGCAGGGGTGACGAACCCGCCTTCCACCGGCTCCATCGTCGGAGGGGCCGGGATCGGGGGCGTGGCCTGGGCAGCGCCTGGCGTGAGGATTGCGGCGATTAGTAGCGTCAGCGTAGTTCGAGTCATGGTCAGCCGTCTCCTTCGGCGTCCATATCTGTTATCCAGATGATCGGCATCTCCCCCTCCCCTTCCGGATCCTCAACGGTGAGCACGGTGCTCACCACGTTGCCCCCCACCTCCAGCTCCTCGATGGCGCCGTCGAACCGCGCCGGAGCCGGCTGCCCCGCCGAGAGGGTCACCACCAGCGCCACCGCCACCGCCGCTGCCGCGGCGAAGGCAGAGGCCGTGGCCAGGCGGTTGCCCCGCAGCCAGACCATCACCCGCTCCCACGCGCTGGCAGGCGGGTTGTCCTTGATGCCTGCCTCGACGCGGGTCCAGAGGAAGTCGAAGTTCGCCTCCTCGGCGTCGACCTCGGCGGCGGTGCGCATCATGGATCCGATCTCGTCCATGGCTTGCAGCCGGGCGCGGTCGTCAGCGCTTTGCCGGATCTGCTGGTACACCTCGCGCGCCCGTCCGGCGGGGAGCTCCCCGTCGTGATAGCGCTGCAGCTCCTCGTCACGCTTCCGAGACATTGGCCCTCTGCACCTTTTTGAATGAGTCCGGCAGATCCGCGCCCATGACGTCCACCAGGGCGGCCTGCATGCGCCGCCGGGCGTGGAACAGCCGGGACATCACGGTCCCGATGGAGATCTCCAACACATCGGCGATCTCCTTGTAGCTCAATCCCTCGACCTCCCTCATCAGGATGACGGCCCGGTGGGCCGGCGACAAGGTCTCGAGGGCCTTGTTGATCAGCCCCCGCAGCTCCTTGCGGTCGAGGTTCCGCCCCGGGTTCATGCCCAGGGTGCTCGGCACGATCTCGTTGGGCGTGTCCTCGTCATGGCCGATGGCCTCGTCGAAGTCCAACACCGTGGCCTTCTTGTGCTTGCGGATGTGGTCGATGCACAGGTTCACGGTGATCCGGTAGAGCCAGGTGTAAAAGGAGCTGGTCCCCTTGAAGTTGTCCAGGTACCGGTGAACCTTGATGAATGCTTCCTGCGACACGTCCATGGCGTCATCCGCGTTGTGCAGCATCCCGAATGAGATGCCATATACCTTCTGCTGGTAGCGACCGACCAGCTCCCTGAAGGCCTGCTGGTCCCCGGCCTTGGCCTGCATGATCAATGCTCGATCATCTGCGGGCATCAGCCGGCGCTCCCAGATTTTGACGATGGACTGGATGGCATATTCACCGCAGTTTTAATTATTTTCCGCGTGGTTTCAAGGAATCGCGCCTGAAATGAACAGTACAAGGCTATAGACTGTGGATCGCCCCATGAGCCACGCCACCCGGATAATCCAACGCTACCTGGCGGACCTCGGCCGGCGGGCTGCGGTGCTGCGCGCCACGCGCAGGGGTGGGCTCTTCCTGAGCGGCGCAGCGTTGCTCGCGCTGGGGCTGATGCTGGCGGCGCCTTCGTTGCCAGTCACCGCCGCCTTGAGGCTCGCATCGCTGGCCATGCTGGGCGCCGGTTTCGTCGGCTTCGCCCTGCTGCTGGTCCGGGATCTCGTGCGCCTGCGGCGACCCGGCGTTCAGGCGAGGCTCGTGGGCCGCCGCAGCCCGAAGCTGCTCAGCGATCTGCTCTCCACCGTGGAGCTCGCCTCCCGGCCTGACGACGCGAGGGCCCCCTATTCCAGCACTCTGTTCGGCGCCCTGGCCCGCAGCACGGCCCGCCGCCTGCTGGTCCTGGCTCCCGGGAGCATCCTCCCTGCGCGGGCGCTCCGGGGCGCCGCGGTGCTGCTGTCGGTGGCCAGCGTCTCGTGGGCCCTGGCCGCGGTGGTGGCGCCCCAACGCCTGGCTCGCGGCGCGGATCTGGTGCTCTGGCCCCACGCCGCCGCGGGACAAATAAAGGAGGCCCAGGAGCCGTTGGTCGGGGATCTCGCGTTGACCTACAAGTTCCCCGCCTACCTGTCCCGGACGCCGCGGCAGGTCTCGAGCTCCACGGGGCAGATCAGCGCCCCGCGCGGCACCCGGGTGGAGCTGAGCACGAGGACCATGATCCCCACCGCGCGCGCCACGCTGCTGCTCACCGAGGAGGGCGCCAGCGCGCCGCGCAGCCTCGCCCTCACCCTGTCTGGAGGCACGCGCCTGGCGGGCACCATCCTGGTCTCCGAGCCGGGGACCTACCGCTTCCGCATCGAGACCGCCGCGGGCAGGGTGCTGCTCGACCCGGTGGAGCGGCGGGTGGCGGTGGAGGCCGACGCGTACCCCGGGTTGACCCTGTACGCGCCCGCCGACGACACGGAGGTGACCGACCGGAGCCAGGTGGAGCTCGGCTTCATCGTGGAGGATGACCACGGCCTGAAGGAGGTCCGGCTCGCGTACCAGATCGGCGGCGATCAGGTGCGGCGGCGGATCCTGTGGAAGCCGAAGGAGGGCGAGACGAGCCGCAGCGCCACGGGCAAGCAGGAGTGGGATCTGGGCGACGCGGATCTCAGGCCAGGGGCGCGGGTGACCTACTGGCTCGAGGCCATGGACAACGACACGGTCAGCGGCCCGAAGGTGGCCCAGTCCCGGCCCCGGTACCTGAAGGTCTACAGCCCGGAGCTGAAGCACCAGGTGGCCCTCGCCCTGATGGCCCGTGCGCTGGAGCACGGCATCCGGGTGCTGGCAGACCGGCTGCTGCTGTTCGCGCCGCGCCCGCCCCTCGCGCCGAGCCTGCGCTTCGACAAGGCGGCCCGGGTCCACAAGGCGCAGCTGACCCTGAGGGACGCCCTGCGCGAGGTGAGCAACCAGCTGCGCGCCGATCCCATGGCCACCCCGTCGCTGCGGCGCTCGGTTTCCCGGATCATGGGCCGGCTGTCGCCGCTCTCCGACGCCGAGGCGACCCAGATCAAGGCGCTGCGCCCCCTGCGCCGGCGCCTGCCGTTCAAGGAGGCGAACCTGCGCGGCCTGGCGGAGCGGAACCGCAAGCTCACCGGCGAGATGGAGCGCGCGGTGCTGCAGCTGGCCGATCTGCTGGACGAGCAGCGGCTCAAAGGCCTGGGCCGGCTGGCCCAGGAGCTCAAGGAGGGGCGCAAGCGGCTCAAGGAGCTGCTGGACCGCTACAAGAAGGCCCCCAGCGAGGCGCTCAAGCGCAAGATCCTGCGGCTCATCTCCCAGCTCGAGGCCAAGGCCAGAGAGATGATGGCCCGCGCGGCCAAGCTGCAGGGCACCATCCCCGACGAGTACCTCAACACCGAGGCCATGGGGAAGCTGGACGTGAACAAGCAGCTGCGCCAGCTGTCCGAGCAGCTGCGGCAGGGCAAGATGGACAAGCTGGACAGCGCGCTGTCGGCCCTGGACCGATCGCTGCAGCAGCTCGAGGGCATGCTCGGCGCCGGGGCGCGGTCGTTCCGCGGTGGCCGCATGCAAGGGCAAGAGCGGCAGTTCTCGGAGACCATGGACCGCCTGCGCGGCCTGGAGCGGGAGCAGCGCAAGCTGGCCGCGCGCACCAGCAAGGTGATCCGCCGCTACCGCAAGAAGGCCTCCGAGCTGATGAAGCGCACCATCGAACCCTTCATCCGCAAGCAGCAGGCGCGGCTCAAGGAGCTGCGACGCCGGGTGGGTGAGATCCAGGAGTCTGGCCTGAGCGCCTATGACCAGGGGCAGCTGCAGCGGGTGAAGCAGCGGCTGGAGGAGCTGGATGGCCTGCTGGCCCAGTCTGATCTGGACGAGGGGCTGCGCAACGCCCGGCGGGCACGCAACGGCCTGCGCATGCTGGAGGATGACCTGGGCGAGGAGCTGGAGGACCCCTACGCCATGGGTCGGGCGAACGCCCGCAAGAACCACCGGCGGAGCCGCGGGGCGCGGAAGCTGGCCGACGAGCTGGTGGCAGATCTGGAGGCGATCTTCCCGTCTGCCGGCTCCATCCTCGACGGCGCCGACCGCAAGGAGCTGCAGCGGCTGCAGCGGCAGCAGCAGGAGCTGCGGCGCGCGGCGAAGAAGCTGCAGGGGCGGCTCGGCAAGGAGGGCAAGGAGATGCCCTTCTTCAGCCCGGAGCTGATGAAGAAGCTCTCCGGGGCGGGGCAGCAGATGGGCAAGGCACGGGGCAAGCTGCGCTCCATGAAGTTGCAGGAGTCCCGTGGCCACCAGGAGGCCGCGGCGGACGCCCTTGCCCGGGCGCAGGACGACCTGAAGGGGGCGCGCAAGCCCCAGCGGGTGCGCGGCGACGGGACCAACGGGCCCCGGGAGCGGGTCAAGATCCCGGGGGCCGACGCCTTCCGGCCGCCGCGGGAGTTCCGGGAGGACATCCTGGAGGCGATGAAGGAGCGGGCGCCCGCCCTGTTCGAGGACCTGGTCAAGCGGTACTACGAGGAGCTGGTGCGATGAGGGGTCGCGACATGGGCCTGGCGCTGGCGGTGGCCGCGCTGCTCCAGTGCGGCGCGGCGCACGCCCAGGACGCGCCGCTGCTGGGGCTCGATCGAATCCAGCTGCTGCTCGACCAGTGGCGGGAGCCGGAGGCGGCCGTGGCCCTGGCGCGGCTCGAGGCGCGAGGAATCTCCGGGGGGGCGCGCTACCTCGCGGTCAAGGGCGAGCTGCTGTTCCTGAAGGGCGACTACGCCGGGGCGCTGAAGGCGCTGGGCGAGGCAGAGCGCCTCAGGCCAGGTGACCCGCGCGTGGCGTTCATCCGCAAGCGAGCCGCCGCAGCGCAGGAGCTGACCCGTGGCCATGTCCGCCACCGATCGGCTGGCGGGCACTTCGAGGTGCTCACGCCGCCCGGCAAGGACCAGCTGCTGGCCCACTTCGCGGCCGAGACCCTCGAGGCCCAGCGTCAGGCGCTGAAGGACGACCTGGGCTACGCCCCCGAGGACACCATCCGGGTAGAGGTCTACCCCACCGCAGAGGCGCTGGCCCGGGTGTCGGCCCTCACGGTGGCGGACATCGGCCGCACCGGCACCATCGCGCTGTGCAAGTTCAACCGGCTGATGATCGTGACGCCTCGCTCGCTGCTGCGGGGCTACGGCTGGCGCGACACCCTGGCCCACGAGTACGGCCACCTGGTGGTGAGCCGCGCGTCGCACAACACGGTGCCGATCTGGCTGCACGAGGGGCTGGCCAAGTACCTCGAGGCGCGCTGGCGTTCCAGCGCCGGGGAGTCGCCCCCGCTGGCTCCGGCCCAGGAGCACCTGCTGGCCGAGGCGCTGCGAAAGGGGAAGCTGATCCCGTGGGCCAAGATGCACCCCTCCATGGCCAAGCTGCCGAGCCAGCGCGCCGCCACCATCGCCTTCGGCCAGGTGCAGATCGCGGTGGACTTCCTGGTGCGGAAGGTGGGGACCGCCGGGCTGCGCAAGGCCCTTGCGCACATGCGCCAGGACGGCAAGGACGCCTGGCAGGCCCTGGGCAGCGTCACCGGCATGACGCGGCGGCAGTTCACCGCCGCCTGGCGGCGCCACCTGCGCGGCCTGAAGCTGCGCACCCTGCCCGGCTTCGTGCCGCCGACCCTGAAGCTGGGTAAGGCCCCCAGCAGGGAACAGCGGCTGGCCTCCATGCGCCACGACCGCGCCCGGGACCTGCTGCGGCTGGCCGACCTGCTTCGCTCCAGGCGGCGCACTCGCGCGGCCATCGTGGAGTACGAGAAGGCGCGGAAGCTGCTGGGCCCGCGGGAAGAGTTCGTGGCCAACCACCTGGCGCGGGCGTACCTGGAGATCGCCAGCCCGGCCCAGGCCATCGCGGCGCTGCTGCCGGTGCTCGAGTACTACCCCGAGCTGCCCGGGCCCCAGGTGACCATCGGCATGGCCTACCTGAAGAAGGGCGGCGAGGCCGAGGCTGCGGCCCGGCACCTGAAGGTGGGCCTGCGAATCAACCCCTTCGATCCAGAGATTCACTGCGGCCTGGCGCGCGCCCTGGCTGAGAATGATTCCAAAGCGGCCGCGCTCCACGCTAAGATATGCAAGCAATTGGGGGGAAGATAGAGGCGGATTGGCCGCGGCAGGGCATGACGCGGCGCCCCGCCCTCTCACAGCGAAAGGTGCCCCATGCCACGGCTGACCTCTGATTGCCTCATCCTGTTCGAATCTCCCGAGGAGCTGCTCAATGAGTACGACAACAACCTGAAGAGCAGCGGATTGTTCGTCACGGCTGAAGTGGAGCTGCCGATCCGTGAGAAGCTGCCGTTCGTAATCGCCGTGGAGGGGACGTCGACCGAGCTGAAGGTCATCGCCGAGGTGGTCTACGCCGCGGGCGACAAGCTCGGCATGCAGGTGCACTTCGAGCCGATGACCGAACGCGCCCTGGACGCGGTGGTCAAGGGGCTACGCGCCCAGGTGGGCTCCGACTCCGAGCCGGAGCCGGAGCCCGCTGCTCCACCCATGGGTACCCCGGGGGCGCCAGGGCGGGACGCTCTGGTGACGCCGCCGCCCACCATGGCTCCAGAGAATCCGACGCCCCCGCCGCGCGGACGTCAGACCGTCACCACGCCGCCACCCCATGAGCGAGTTGACGTCGCTCCGCCCGAGGCGGCCTCCACGGCGCAACACAGCGAGGCGCCGCTTGACCATCAGGATCCGGCGGCAAATCCGCTGTTCGCGGAGCCCACGATGGACAGCCATCCAGGTTCCCCGCCATTCGGGCTGGAGCAAACCTACGAGGCGCCGCCGCCCCCGATGGAGGCCCCGGAGGCGCCGGCTGCCGCTGCTGACGGGGCGCAGCCTCAGCCGACGGCGCAGCAGCCGCCGCCGGCCGCCCCCGCCGCCACCTCCGACAGCGTGCCGCAGCTCTCGGTCCGCGGCATCGCCACGGGCGGCAAGGAGAGCCGGGAGTTCGAAACCATCACCCCCCTGGACGTCCACAGCCCGGACATGAGGGAGTTGCCGCTGCTCCGGCTCGTCGCCACCATCTCCGCGGCCCAGCTGCCCCTGACCCTGGAGATCCCCCTGGAGGGGGACGACACCGCGGTGCTCGACTTCAACATCCGGGGCAACCTGGTGTCCTTTCGCCGACAGGACAGCGCCCTGGATCTGCTCGAACGGCTGGAGCGCGACAACAAGCTTGAACGCAAACGCAAGGAGCGGGTCATCGAGGGCCTGGGAGACAACCTGACGGACCGCGGCATCATCACCATGCTGGTGGAGCGCCGGCAGATCCGGGTCCAGGACTACTGGATGACCCTGCGCACCCAGGCAACCGACACCCTCAACGCCGCCCGCCAGCAGGGCCGAGTGGAGTACACCCTGAAGACCGCGGTCATCACCCGGCGAACGGGGATCCCCTTTGGCATGCTGGTGGTGCCCTGGATGGACGTCGCCCTGAGGGAGCTCTCCTCCGACGCGATCGAGGAGGAGCTGGGCAAGCTCTGGTTCAGCTACCCGTCGCTGAACCGTCAGTCCCGCTGGCCGCTGCATACCCTCGGCCTGGATCCACAGAGCCAGACGTTCTTCGAGGAGAGCCTCAACGGGTGCGTCACCCTGGATCACGTGCGCAAGACCAGCCCGCTCGGGATCCACCGCACCAAGCGCCTGTTCCTCACCATGCTCGCCATGGGGCTGATCCAGATCTCCGAGGAACCGGCGGCCGAGGCCAAGGTGCTGACCCCCGAGCAGCAGATCTTCGAGGAGCTGGAGCGGCGCACGAATGCGACCCGGTTCGACCAACTCGGGGTGCACTGGAGCGATCACCCGCGAGCCTACCCCAAGGCGCTCGAGCGGGTGAAGCGGGAGTTCGGACCGGAGAGCAAGTGGCACCACTTCCACCCCGAGACCGTCCCCACCTGCAACCAGATCATCAAGATGGCCGAGGCGGCCAAGGTGTTCCTCAGCAACAAGGAGCAGCGGGTGGAGCACCGCAACGAGCAGATCACGCGGTTCCAGCAGCAGGTCTCGGCCAATCTGATGTTCAAGCAGGCCGAGCTCATGGCCATGCGCCAGGAGTACCAGGCGGCTCGCCAGGCGCTGGAGGTGTGCCTGGAGATGGATCCACGCCGCGAGTACCAGGAGCTGCGGGCGCGGATCTGAGCGCCCCCGGGGGGGCGCTGGCTTGAGGCTCGAGGCTTGAGGCTTGAGGGTAGATTGTTGGCCTCGCTGCGCTCGGCGGCTTGAGGCTTGGGGCTTGAGGCTTGAGGGGAGATGGTTGGGCCTCGCTGCGCTCGGCGGCTTGAGG
>CAZEFW010000093.1:0-36053 GCA_964511535.1 uncultured Myxococcales bacterium
CCCCATGGTGGCGCCGATGCCGATCATCACGGCCATGAACAGGCCCATGTTCCGTCTGAAGCCGACTTCTTTTGGCATGTGCTCCGTCGCTAGCGAAGACTTACGGAACTATCACGTATGAGCCCTCAGAAGGTCAAGATTGCAGCGAGATTCTGCCGAGACATCAGACGTCAGACTGCAGGCATCAGGGGAAATTGTACGCGGCAAACACCCCTGAAGCCTGAGGCCTGAAGCCTGAAGCCGGGCTCGCGCAGCGAGCCCCTCACGGACAGGGCGGCGCCTCCGGCCCGAACGGACCGCCCGGCGTCATGGTCAGCACCAGGTCGCGGAAGGTCCAGCCCCAGGGCGGCTTGATGGTGGGGTAGTCCGGGTGCTTGACGTCGAACCCCACCAGCAGGCGCAGCCCCTGCCCCACCGGCACGATGGAGCTGGACGCCGGCCCGGTGATGGTGGTGGTGGCGCCGCCCTTCTCCGTCAGCTTGACGAAGGCGCTGTTGGCCGCCGCGTCGAAGTTGGCGTGCACAGAATAGGTGGTGTTCTTCTTCATGGTGAAGCTCTTGGTCAGGTAGCCGTTCTTGGTGGCGAAGATGACCCACACCAGCTTCTTCGGGTTCTTGTTCTTGTTGCAGATGGCGAAGTAGCGCCAGTAGTACTTCCAGCTCTTGGGCACCGCGCGGTTGCGCACCTCGATCCAGCAGTTGTAGTCGCCGTCCAGCTTGCCCACGTCCATCTCGAACTTCAGGTCGAGCGAGCGGTAGTGCTTGTAGTTTTCCTTGGAGAGCAGGAACTCGGACTGGGCCGTGCCGGACGACGGGGTCTTCCAGCCGCTGGTTTGCCACTTCTTCAGGGTCACGGTCTTGCTGGCCGGGCAGGTCTTGCCCGTGGGCAGGTCCGGCTTGGGCAGGGCCTTGTCGGGCGGCGGCGCGGCCTTGTCCGGCTTCGGCTTGCCCTGGTCGGCGGGCGGCTTTCCCTTGTCGGCGGGTGGCTTGCTGTCGTCGCCCACCTTTTTGTCCTTCGACGGTGCGGCGCCATCTTTCTTGTGCGCCATGTCGGCGGCGCCCCGATCGGGGCCGGCGTCCGGGAACGGCCCTGAAATTTCTCCCGCGCAGCCCCCCAGGACCGCCAGCGCCGCTCCGAAAATAAAGATCTTCATCCAACCATCTTAAACCAGATGAGTTGGGGGTTCAGGCCCCCGGCAGATCGGCAAGCCTGGCTGCCGGATTTGCCACGATCCGGCCCGATTTTGTTGGCACCGCTCTTGCTGTTGGCGAGGCCAGCGAAAAAGGACGACGAGGAACACAGGAGATAGAAAATGAGCCCGCAAACCAGACCCCACAGCAAGCTGTTCCACCTCTCTCTCATGCTCGCGGCGCTGCTCGCGCTCCCCGCCCCGGCCCTGGCCCAGGACCTGAAGACCGGCGACATGGGCAAGCTGTTTCAGGGCGTGGCCAAGATGTTCAAGACGCCCGAGGCGTACAAGAAGACGTTCCAGACCAACCCAAACGCGGACCCCAACTCGGTGACCATCTCGGCCACCCACCCGGTGCTCAGCGACCGGGAGCTGGTGGAGATCGGCATGGCCAAGACCGCCAGCAAGTGGGGCAAGCGCGGCGACATCGGGCTCTACTTCCCGGCCGGCGTGCCCGGCTCCGACGGCAAGCAGAAGTTCGTGCTCGGCAAGGCGGCCGAGCAGTACATCAAGAAGGGCGGCTCCCTGGGCGGCATGGCCACGGTGGGCATGCCGGTGGACGACTACGGCTCGGCCAACCTGGGCAAGACCGCCAGCGTGAAGAACGCGGTGCACGCCTTCTTGCAGGCGCGCAACGCGCCGGTGTTCCGCAAGGCGATGCACGCCATCGGCAAGAAGGACCCGGCCCTGGCCGCGGCCGCGAAGAAGTACGACCTGGGCAACGCGGGCATGCAGCAGGCCCTGGCCCAGCGCGCCGCCACCGACCCGAAGCTGGCGCGGGCCCTGATGACCCTGACCCAGGAGCTGTCCAAGCCCACCGCCTTCGTGGTCAACGGCTTCGGCGTGGCGGGCAATGACGCCGGGTCCAACTACTACGGCATGCACAAGCAGCCGGCCAACCGGCGCGGGCAGCCCACCAAGGACAAGGTGGTGGCGGGCAAGGTGGCGGACCTGCTGTCGAGCTGGTGGAAGGAGCAGTTCAAGCTGCAGAAGAACGCCCCGGGGCTGCCCCAGCCGCGGCTCTTCTCCGTCAACCACTGCGCGGGCACCTACGAGGACGCGGACTGGACCCGCGTGCTGGAGAAGAAGCTGAAGAAGCAGGACCCGAAGCTGGCGCGCAAGGTGATGAACCGCACCTACGCCATGGACCTGGGCGCCGGCGCGTCGCGGCCCGACGGCGTCAAGCACCGGGTCATCCTGGGCGCCATGGACATGTTCGGCCACCTGAACACGCCGTCCAAGGTGCTGGGCGAGGCGAAGATCGTCAACGCCGGCCACATGGTCAACACGCCGGTGGGCAAGGAGCTGGCGGCGCACCAGCGGGCGCTGCCCCTCAAGCCGTTCCACCAGGTGTTCGGCCTGTCGCTCTACGGCCGGCAGGTCAAGGGGAGCCGGGGCAAGCGGCTGGCGCGGATGACGAGGCACTACGAGACCATGGCGCAGCAGCAGAAGGGCGTGCGCCAGGTGCTGGACCGCGAGAGCCCGCGGGAGGACAAGATGTGGACCACCTACCGCATCGCCGCGGCCAACATGGAGGCCAACGGCAAGATCTTCGAGGCCCGGGCCAGGCGCGCTCAGGCGCTGGGTAAGCTGGCACAGCTGAAGAAGGGCGGCGCCAGCGCGGCGGAGATCAAGGAGGCGTGGGCCGGGGTGAAGCAGGCCAGGCGCCAGGAGCGCAACATCCGCAGCTCCCTCAAGACCCGGGTGACCATGATGGGCCTGGGCCGCAACCTGGTCACCGACGGCATCCAGTACAAGACCTACATCCACGGCGGGCAGGAGTCAGCGCAGCAGCGCCACCTGGAGAAGAAGGGGCCGAAGGCTGTTGAGCGGCACAACGCCAGGCAGCTGGCCGCCGGGCGGGTGATGCAGGCCCAGATGGTCGACTTCTACGGCCGGGCCAAGGGCGCGCTGCAGGCCGTGCGTAACCAGGTCCCGCAGCGTGAGCGCGGGATCGGCGGCAACAACCAGCGACGGGCGGGCGGCAACAGGCGCAGGTAGCGGCGCGAGCGCCGAGGGAGGCCACAGGAGCATGACAATGGACAGCCGAAAGAGAGAGTTCATCAGGGTCTGCTTGATCGCGGTGGTGACGGCGGTGGTGGCGCTGGCGGCGGCGGGCAAGGCGTGGGCGCAGTTTTCGCCCACCGGGCCCACGGCCTACGACCAGAGCCACCTCACCGGAGACGACTGGAAGGTGCTGGGCAAGGACATCCTGGGGCAGGCGTTCCGGGGCTCCATGATGCTGGTCTTCCCGGATCGGCCGCCCATCACCGACTCGGCGAAGATCAAGGAGTACGTAACCGGGGGCAAGCCCCTTCGGGGCGTGGCCTACCCCGGCCTCAACGCTGATCCGGCGTCGGGCATGGCCATGGCCAAGCAGATCGCCGTGGTCAACGCGCGGGCCGACGGCAAGCAGCAGCCGGTGCTGGCGGTCAACAGCGGGTGGACCGACTGGTTCGCCACCCAGGGGCACCTGGTGGAGCTGGCCACGGTGCGCCGGTCGGTGGATCAGGGCAAGGCGTTCAAGGCCGACCCGGTGAGCGGTCGGGTGGCTCGCATGCTCAACGAGCGGTTCAAGAAGGGCGAGAGCGCGCCGGTGACCCTGTACGGGCACAGCGCCGGGGTTTACTACGCGTCGAACACGGCGTTCCTGATGCTGGACAAGCAGCCCTCGGTCCGTCGCCACCTGCGCGTCTACAGCCAGTCGCTGTCCGCGCGGGTGCCGGCGGGGATCAAGGCTGCCGCTTTCATCGGCGACCGGGACGCCATCGGCCATGTCAACACCCAGAACCCGGCGCTGCTCAAGGCGAAGATCAAGCCGGGCCAGTCTCACGTGGGCGGCGAGCTGTGGCAGCTGGGCGACTCGCTCAACGGCTCGCGCTGGACCATCCGCCCGGACGCCGAGGTGTTCGGTGGCGCGGCGCGCGGCAAGGGGCGGGTCGAGTTGACGCCGCGTTGGCTGCGCCAGTCGGCCCAGCAGCTGCGGCACAACGCGTCGGCGCTGCGCCAGGTGGCCAGTGAGCACCGGAGCTCGGGCGGCGTGCAGAAAGTGGTGATGCACAAGATGGAGCATGACGCCCGGGACATGGAGCTCGAGGGAGCGCGGCGCAACGCGCTGGCCGCCGCCCTGGAGGCGCGCGCCCGGGGCGACCGCCCGTCGGTGGCCCGGCGGCTGGGGCTCCTGGCCAGGCTGCGCACCCAGCGCAAGCAGGCGGTCAAGAAGCTGCAGCAGACGGCGCAGCGTTCGGGCCGCAACCTGATGGGCGACATGGGCCACTTCATGGGATCCCTGGGCAAGGAAGCCCTGGCAGGCATGAGCCCGAAGGTGATGATGCGCAAGTCGGTCCAGGGGGCCCGGCTGGCGCAGAACATGGCGGTGCAATGGATGCGCATGAGCGTGGCCATGAACCCGTTCCTCAACGGGGCCCTGGACAGGGGCCGCCAGCGTGATACCAGGAGGAGACGATGAAACCCTTCATGCTCGCCCTCGCCCTGGCCCTCGGACTCGGGTGCAGCGACGACGGCGCCGCCCCGGCCGCGGACAGCGGCGCCGGCGCCGACCAGAAATCACAGCCCGCGGACGGCGCCGCGTCGGACAGCGCGCCAGCCAGCGGCAAGCTCACCAGCGTGGCCAGCTTCGGCAGCAACCCGGGCGACCTGCTGATGCAGAAGTACCAGCCCGGCGGGGCGCTCAAGGGCAAGCGGCCCCTGGTGGTGGTGCTGCACGGCTGCGGCGAGACGGCGGCCGGTCATTCCAGGGCCTCTGGCTGGCGCACCCTCGCCGACCGCAAGGGGCTCTACCTGGCGCTGCCCGGGCAGAAGTTGGCCAACAACATCGCCGGCTGCTTCAACTGGTTCTCCGCCGCGGATCAGGCGCGAGGCAAGGGCGAGGCGCTGTCAATCAAGCAGATGGTGGACCACATGCGCGCCGCGCACCCCATCGACGGCAAGCGGATCTACGTGGCCGGGCTCTCAGCCGGCGGCGGCATGACCGCGGTGATGCTGGCCACCTACCCGGACCTGTTCGCGGGCGGGGCCATCATGGCCGGCGTGCCCTACGGCTGCGCCGCGGACATGCTGGCCGGGCAGACCTGCCTCGGCGGCGTGGACAAGACGCCCAAGGCCTGGGGCGACCTGGCGCGCAAGGGCTTCGGCGGGCACAAGGGGCCCTGGCCCGTGGTTGCCCTGTTTCACGGCGACAAGGACGGGCTGGTGTCCGCGGTGAACCTCACCGAGCTGACCGAGCAGTGGACCGCGGCCAGCGGCGCCGACGCCAAGGCGGACAAGACCTCGACGGTCTCCGGGCACACCCGCAAGGCCTACACCGACGGCAAGGGCCGCACCGTGGTGGTGAGCTACCTGGTCAGCGGCATGGGCCACGCGCTCCCCGTGGACCCGGGGAGCAAGGCGAGTCAGGGCGGCGAGGTGGGGACGTTTTATCACGACGCGGATCTGTGGGGACCGTGGGAGGCGGCGAGGCTTTGGGGGATCTAGCGCGCGCGGGGCGCGCGAATGCCAGAGTGCCAGGATGCCAGAATGCCAAAATGCCAGAATGAATAGTCGGCTTCTGGCCGCGGCAGAATGTAGACGCGGCCTCTGGCCGCGTCCATTGGCGGTGTAGACTTGGTTTATGGCCCGCGCGGTTTTCTGTTTGTTCATCTCAGTCCTGGCCGGGGCGTGTGACGGCGAGTTGACCGGTGAGCAGGATGGCGGCTTTGTCTCCGGTGATGGGTCCGGGGACATCGGCGCAACTTCGCCTGACAGGACCAGGCCAGCCACCGACCTGTCGAGCTGCCCTGCGCCGCTGGCCAAGGGGAACCCCAAGCTGAACACGCTGCAGCGCGCGGCGGTGGCGGTGCACAATGGCTTTTACGGCTGCGATGTCAACGCGGCGGGCAAGGCGTGCTCGGCGTCAAGCCCGGGGCCAAAGGATCTCCGCTCCATGCTGGGGCGGCCGGTGCGCGAGGGGAGCGGCGGGTACTGGTGCGCGGGCCGGCTGGACCACGCGGCCTGTCATGTGTTCGCAGCGGAGCCGGTGACGGGAAAGGCGCCGGCGGCCGTGGCGTTCGACCGGCAGGTTTACCAGGCGCGGTTCGAGTTCGGCGTGCTTCAGGCCTACCTCACGGGCAGCAAGTGGCGGGTGGCCGCCGTGGTGGACGCAGCCGGGCGGCCTGGCTATTCGCTGTACCTGAGCCAGAAAAAGCAGGGCCGGCTGCTGCTGGGCGTGGCGGAGAGCAACGCCAGCGGCGACACGCAGCGCTTCCGCTCAGCCTGCTGTCGCACCACCGTCAAGCTGGACGCCGCAGCCGGCAAGTTCCAGATCTCCGGCGCTGGCGGCGGGTGTTCCATCAAGAAGCTCGGCCTCAAGCCCCCCCGCAGCGCGGCGCCCCGGCTGAGCTGGACCCTCAACGGGCACCGGGTGCAGACCTACGAGGAGCAGGCGCTGCGGTTCGTGGCCGACCGGGTAGTGCCGGGGCTGAAGGCATACCTCGGCTCCCGGTCCAAGGCCGTGGACGGCGCGGCGGTGGTGGCCTGGTGGTCGCTCAAGGAGGGAGTGCTCGGCACCAGCAACCCCATCGCGTTTTCCCTGTGTGACTCACCGCGCGAGGTGCTCACCGACAAGCCCGCGGGCGTGTGCAAGAAGCGCGCGTGGCAGGTGGGCATGGGCGCGGTGCAGGCGCCGCGGCCGCCCGGCTCGCCCTCCAACTGGTTCACCAAGCCCATCGCGACCTACGTCGCCAGCTACGAGGCGCAGGCGGTCAAGTGCTACCCGGGACAGAACCCGGGCCAGCTGCTGCGGGCCACCTCGCGCGAGGCGGGCTACCCGGCCGGAGGCAGCACCGAGAAGCTCATCGTCGGCTCCACGGACTTCGTGCGGGCGGCCTGGCTGCTGCGCATCCCGGCGGTGGGCTTCGCCCAGCAGATCGCCCGGGTCACCTCGGAGTGCATCACAAACGACAAGAGCTGGTGCCACGGCACCAAGTGGACCAGCACCAAGAAGTACGCCCCCAGCAAGTCCACCGCCGCCACGGTGCGGGCCACCATCAAGGCCCACCTCGACGCCCTGGCGTCGCTGTAGCGCAGACCCGCCAGGGATGCTGTACCATGTTGTTTATTGGGGTAGAGGGGATCACGTGCCCAGAGCGACCACACAGCAGATCATTGACGTCTACCGGGCGCGGGGGCTGCAGATCTCCGGGCCCACGCCCCAGATCCGCCGCGGCCAGGGGGGCCACTACTACGTGGTCACCCGCCAGCCGAGCCATGTGCAGCTGGCGCGCATCACCAACAACTCGGGTGACCGCGAGGTCAACCTGATGCGCATCAACGATACGTACATGATCTACGTGGGCGCCGGGGCCACCATGACCCTGTTCATGCCGAGCCTTGGCGGCGGCATCGAGGAGGTGGTCTGGATCGCCCACACCCACCCCCTGGAGCGTGAAACCGCGGACGCGGCCATTGCCCGGGGCGCCACGCCGGCCGACTGGGCGGTCCTGCGGCGGATCTTCGAGGATCGAGGTGGCCGCACCGAGGTCACCTCCCGGGTGATCCTGTGCAGGGATGGCGCGGTTGAGGAGGTGGTCCCGTTCACGGTGAGGCCGCGAGCCCGGCGCCCATCCCTCGGGTCCCTGCGCGCCTCGGACGACGCCTTCGAGTAGAGCCGGCGGAGGCTCTCACCGGGCTCCGCGCCGCAGCCACCAGTACCCCAACAGCCCCACCATGGCCAGGCCGAGGCTGAACAGGACGCCCGGCGTGTAGCTGCCCAGCAGGTCCCGGCTGAGCCCGCCGAGGGGCGGCCCACACAGCGCGCCCGCGCCGTGGGCCAGGATCACCACCCCGTACACCGTGCCGAACCTCCCGGCGCCCCAGGCGCGCATCACCTGCGCGGCGTGAAGCACCAGGCAAGAAGCGAAGCCGAGCCCGGTGAGCAGCGCCGCGGCGAGGAAGACTGAAGGGTGCCCCCCGCCCAGCAGCATCAGCGCCCCCGCGGCCACCACCAGCAGCATGGACAGCGTCACCGCCCGGCCGTGACCGAGCCGGTCGTACAGCGCGCCCCACAGCACGCGCCCCCCGCTGTTGCCCAGGGAGAGCACCATGATGGCCAGGGCCGAGACCGCCGGGGAGTTGCCCAGGGCCAGGCCGATGGGCTTGAGGTTGCCGATGACCAGCAAGCCTGGAAGGTTGCCGCAGAAAAAAGCCACCACGAGCTGCCAGAACCGCCGGTCCCCCAGCAGGTCCCGGCGACGGAACGCGGCGCCGCCGGCGGCGTCCGCGCGGAACCCTCCCGGCGATCGGAGCAGCGCGCCGCAGGCCACCACCACCGCGCCGTAGGCCAGGCCCACCCTGAGCAGGATCCCCTGCACACCCAGGCCCGAGGCCAGGAGCCACTCGTAGATCGCCGTGGCGAGCATGGCGCCGCCGCCGTAGCCGCCCACCACCACTCCAGTGACCAGGCCCTGATGCCGCGGGAACCAGCGCGCCGGCGCCGCGATGGCGCACGGGTAGGCGAAGCCGATGGCCAGGCCGCCCAGCACCCCCACCCCCAGCAGCACGGACGCGTAGCCGCCGCTCGACAGCGCCGCCAGCAGGTAGCCTGCCAGCAGCAGCGCGCCGCCTGCCATGGCCACGGGCCCCGGAGAGGCGCGGTCCATCAGCCGCCCGGTGAACATCATCGAGCCGGTGAAGCAGACGAACACCACGCCGAAGACCAGCTGGGTCTGCGCGGTGGAGAAGCCGAGCTCGGCCCGCATCGGCTCCACCAGCGCGCTCCAGGCGTAGATCCCGCCGAGGCAGAGCTGCAGGATGACCGCGGCTGCGAGCACGAGGAAGGGCACCTGCGAACCGTAGCAGATGCGCGGCCGGCGGTGGGCGCGTCGTTGCGGCGCGGCGGGCCTCTGCTAAGGATCATGGATGAGCGAGAGACGCAGAAATCATGTGTGCGGGTGCGATCGGCGGGCCATGTTGCGGGGCCTCGGCGCCACGGGGCTGACCCTGGCCCTCGGCGCGGGCTGCAGCACGGTGGAAGGTGAGGCGGCGCCCGGGCCGGACCGGGGCATCATCGCCGACATCATGCAGGCCGGGCAGGAGATGGCAGTGGCCGCGCCCGATGCCGGCCCATCGGGCGGCCCCACCGGGCTGCCCCCCATCGACCTCTCCGCCCCCAAGTCGACGCAGACCGCCACCTTCGCCCTCGGGTGATTCTGGGGACCGGACGCCCAGTTCGGGTGTCTCCCCGGCGCGGTGAGGACCAGGGTCGGCTACGCGGGCGGCACCAAGGCGAGCCCGACGTACACCGACCTGGGCGACCACACCGAGACCTTCGAGGTGGACTACGATCCCACCGCGGTTAGCTATGACAAGCTGCTGAAGATGTTCTGGGCCGCGCATGATCCCACGGTCAAGTGCAGCTCAAAGCAGTACGAGCCGATCATCTTCTACAACGATGCCCAGCAGAAGAAGCTGGCCGAGGCGAGCCGCGCCGCCGAGCAGAAGCGCCGCGGCGGCAGCACCATCTACACCGCCATCCGGCCGGCCACCGCCTTCACCATGGCCGAGGACTATCACCAGAAGTACTACCTCACCCTCGACGCGGTGCTGATCAAGGAGATCCGGCGCCACTACCCCAAGGTGGCGGGCATGGTGGGTTCCACGGCGGCGGCGCGGCTCAACGGCTACGTCGGGGGCTACGGCAACAAGGCGCAGCTCACCGCCGAGCTCGCCAGCCTCGGGCTGAGCGCCGCGGGCCAGGCCCGGCTGAAGTCTCTCGTCAGCAAATAGACGCTACAATGGGCGGGCAGACCAGCCGAGGAGGACCCGAGCCGTGAGCGACACGCCCGACAACATGGAACCGGAAGAGCAACAGCCGAAGCGCCGCATCTTCACCCGCCGCCGGGTGCTGGTGGGCGTCGGCGGCCTGGTGGGAGCGGCGGCGGTGGGCGCAGGCGGCGTCTATGTCATGGACAACCGCCGCCGGTTCGGCCGGGACGCGCTGCACACCATCCGGGACCACCGGGTCAAGCTGCCGCCCACCGCGCCGAGGATGGTGATCTCCCGCGGCGCCGATCCGGCCAGCAACGTGCGCGCCGTGCTGGATCGGTTCGGCGGGGCGAGCGCCTTCATCGAGCCGGGCGAGACGGTGCTGGTCAAGCCGAACATCGGCTGGAACCGGCGCGCGGACCAGGCGGCCAACACCCACCCGTCGGTGGTGGGTGCGCTGGTGACCGCCTGCAAGGAGGCGGGCGCCGGGCGCGTCATCGTCAGCGACTGCCCCATGGGCTCCAAGAAGGAGCCGTTCCGCCGCAGCGGCATCCTCAAGGCGGCGGTGGACGCTGGCGCCGAGGTCATCGCCCCCGGCGAGGTCGGCTACCACACGGTCAAGCTGTCCGACCGGCTCGGCACCTGGGATGTACTGCAGCCCTTCGTCACCGCGGACAAGATCATCAACGTGCCGGTGGCCAAGCACCACGGCGAGACCTGGATCACCGGTGGCATGAAGAACTGGATCGGCATCACCGACAAGCTGCGCATCTCCTTTCATGGCGACATCGACCGCTCCATCGCAGAGCTGGCCGCGCTCATGCGCCCCACCCTCACGGTGATGGACGCATCGCGGGTGCTGATGCAGCACGGCCCGCAGGGCGGGAGCCTGGCCGACGTCAAGCAGGTCAACATCGTGGCCGGCAGCGTGGACGAGGTGGCGCTGGACGCCTGGGCCTGCGGCCTGCTCGGCACGCCCCGGGGCAAGCTGCCCCCCTACCTCGCGCTGGGGGAGGCGATGGGTGTGGGCGTGGTGGACTACAAAACCCTCGGGCCGGTGGAGGTCACCTCCGGCTGAACATGCTAGCCTGCCTGGCATGAACCTCAGAGCGTTCACGGTGGCGGGGGCCGCCCTCTTCGCTTGCGTAGCGACGGCGCCGGGGTGCAAGAGCAAACCGGAGCAGCGCACCCTTTCCGTGTTCCACGCCGGCAGCCTCTCCATCCCTTTCCGTGAGGTCTCCGCGCTGTTCCAGCAGAAGAACCCGGGCGTGCGGGTGCTGGCCGAGGCCGCGGGCAGCCGGGACACGGCGCGCAAGGTGAGCGATCTGGGCCGGCAATGTGACGTGCTCGGCTCCGCCGACTACCGGGTGGTGGAGAACCTGCTCATGCCCGCGCACGCGGCGTTCAACATCCAGTTCGCCACCAACGAGATGACCATCGCCTTCACCGAGCGGTCTCGCCGCCAGGAGCAGATCACCGCCGACAACTGGCACCATGTGCTGCTCGACCCGGAGGTGAACTTCGGCCGCTCCGACCCGGACCGCGACCCCTGCGGCTACCGCACCGTCATGCTGTTCCAGCTGGCCGAGCGGCACCTGGACATCCCGAACCTGGCGAAGCTCCTGCAGCAGCAGGGGGGCAAGCGGTTCATCCGCCCCAAGGAGACGGACCTGCTCGCGCTGCTGGAGGCGGGGCAGATCGACTACCTGTTCATCTACCGATCGGTGGCCAAGCAGCACAAGCTGAGGTACCTGGACCTCCCCCCGGAGATCAACCTCTCCGCCCCGGGCATGGCGGCGCGCTACGCCCGGGCGAAGGTCTCGGTCACGGGCAAGAAGCCGGGGCAGCGGCTCACGCGCGTGGGCGCGCCCATCGCCTACTCGGTGACCGTCCCGCTCAAGGCGCGGCACCCCGAGCTTGCCCGGGCCTACGTCGACCTGCTCCTGTCAAAAGAGGGCCGGGACATCATGGACCGCAACGGGCAGCGCCCCATCACGCCGGCCCGGGGTGAGGGCGCGATCCCCGAGCAGCTGCGGCCCCACCTGGCGGGAGCCGCGGCCAAGACCGGCGCGCCATGAGCGGCGCCAGCGGCGCGGTCCAGGGGGGCGGCGGCGGCTCCTGGTGGTTCCAGCTGGCGCTCACCGCCCTGGGCGCCTGCCTGCTGCTGTTCATCATCGCGCCCCTGGTGGGCCTGCTGCTCTCCACCTCGCCGGCGTCCCTGAGCGAGGCGCTGGCCGACCCGGAGGTCACCGGCTCCATCTGGCTCACCCTGGGCGCCGGGCTGCTGGCCACGCTGGTCTGCGCCCTGTTCGGCGTGCCGCTGGCCTACCTGCTGGCCCGCCGCAGCTTCCGCGGGCGCGCCGTGCTGCTGGCCATCATCGACCTGCCGATCATCATCCCGCACTCGGCCGCGGGCATCGCGCTGCTCACGGTGCTGGGGCGGCAGACCTGGGCCGGCGCCACCCTCGAGGGGTGGGGCGTGGGACTGGTGGGCCACCTGTCCGGCATCGCCGCGGCCATGGCCTTCGTCTCGCTGCCCTTCCTGGTCAACGCCGCGCGCGAGGGCTTCAGCGCCGTGCCGGGGCGGCTGGAGAAGGTGGCCCGCACCCTGGGCGCATCGCCCGCGCGGGTCTTCTTCACCATCTCGCTGCCCATGTCCTGGCGCGCCATCGTCTCGGGCATGGTGCTCATGTGGGGCCGGGGGATCAGCGAGTTCGGCGCGGTGATCATCATCGCCTACCACCCGATGACCACGCCGGTGCTGGTGTACCAGCGGTTCAACGACTACGGGCTGCAGAGCGCCGAGGCGGTGGCGGTGATCCTGCTGGTGGTCTGCGTGGGCCTGTTCGCGGCGCTGAGGCTGGCGGCGCGGCCCTGGCGGTCCTCGGGGGCGCGGGATGCCTGATCAGCGCGATACGGCGGCCCCGGCCCTGCTGGAGCTGCGCGGGGTGACCCGCCGGCTGGGCGACTACCACCTGCCGCCGCTGGACCTGACCATCGGCGAGGGGGAGTACTTCGTGCTCATGGGCCCGTCCGGCGTGGGCAAGACGGTGCTGCTGGAGATCATCGCGGGCCTGCTGCCCCTGGACGGCGGCGAGGTGCTCTGGCAGGGCGAGCCGATCACCTCGCTGGCGCCAGAGCGGCGCCGCTTCGCCATGGCTTACCAGGACCACTCGCTGTTCCCCCACATGAACGTCCGTGACAACATCGCCTACGGGCTGCGCGCCCGGGGACAGGGCCGCGACGAGGTGGAGCGCAGGCTGGCGCCGGTGGCCGAGCTGCTGGACATCACGGCGCTGCTCGGGCGCTCGGTGGGGCCGCTGTCCGGCGGCGAGAAGCAGCGCGTCTCCCTGGCGCGGGCGCTGGTCACCGAGCCGCGGTTGATGCTGCTGGACGAGCCGCTCTCCTCGGTGGACGCCGGCGCGCGGCGCCGCCTGATGCTGGAGCTGGAGCGCATCCAGCGCGAGACGGGGGTGCCGTTCTTGCACGTGACCCATGACCCGGAGGTGGCCCTGGCCCTGGGCCATCGCATGGCCGTGATGCTGGATCGGCGCGTCGTGCAGGTCGGCCCGCCGGAGCAGGTGCGCGCGGCGCCCGCGTCGGAGAAGGTGGCGGAGCTGTTGGGATATCATGAGGCATGGGAAGCTCCTTGAGACAGCTGCTGGAGGCCGGTCCGGCAGGGGCGACCGACCTCTTGCTCTCCGCCGCTCACGACGCGCAGGGGCGGTGGCGCTGGATGCCGGCGGCGAAGTTCGCGGCGCAGGCCGCGGCGGCTGCGCCCCTCGCCCTGCGCTGCGCCCGGGGGGCGCGGCTGGATGACGCCAGGCTGGAGCACATCGCCCGGGTCCGCACCCTGGAGGCGTTGAACCTCACGGGCGGGTTGTCTTCGGATCGGCCCCACCCCGGGCTGGGGAGCCTGGCCGCCCTGCACCGGCTGCACGAGCTCACCTTCGGCGCGGAGCGCTGCGGCGGCGATTCGTGGATCGTCGACCACGACCTGGATCTGCTGGCCAACATCTCCTCGCTGCGGGTGCTGCGCCTGCACCACAGCTGGGCCGTGACCGACGACGGCCTGGCGCGGCTCGCCCCGCTCGAAGGCCTGCGGCGGCTCGACCTTGACGGGTGCCGCCGCGTCACGGGTCGCGGCCTGTGCGCCCTGCCCCGCCTGGAGCATGTGGTGCTCTCCGGCTGCGCGGCACAAGACGACGCGCTGGCGGGCCTGGCGCCGTTGCCCGGGCTCGACTCCCTCGTGCTGGACCGCAACCGCGCGTTACAGGGACCGGGGCTGACACACCTGACCGGCCTGAGCCGGCTCCGCCGCCTGTCGCTCAATCGCTGCACGTCCGTTGCCGAGCAGCACCTGCGCCACCTCCACCCGCTGGCAGCCCTGCGGCAGCTGGACCTCGGCGGGCTGACCCTCTCAGACGCGGGGCTGGCCGGGATATGCCGACTGCGCGCCCTGCGGTCCCTGCGGGTCAACGCAAACATCGACCGAGGCTGGATCGACGAGCGCATCAGCGACGCGGGGCTCGCGCCCCTGAGCCAGCTCGCGGCGCTCGAGCGGCTGGAGCTTGAGGTGGGCTGCGGGGTGACCGACGCCGGCCTCGACCACCTGGCCGGGCTGCCTCGCCTGCGTGAGGTGTCGCTGAACTACACGGCAGTGACCCCCGATGGCGTGGCGCGGCTGGAGCGCGCCATCCCCGGGCTGAAGGTGCGCTTCGGCGCCAACATCGAAGATGTGGAGTACGCCCTGGGCCGCTACTTCGGAGACTGATCCATGAACGAGACCATCAGGAGGACGCCATGAGCAACGAACCCACGCCGCCGCCGGCGGCATCTGCCCGCCAGGTCACCCTCACCGGCATCGCCCACGACGCCAAGGGCGGGGCCATACTGGAGACGGACGACGGCGACGTGCTCTACATCCGCGGGCTGGACGGCTGGCCGGGCCATGTCCTCGGACAGAGGGTGGAGGTCACGGCCACCCGCGGCCGCGAGAAGCTCTTTGCGGATCCGGAGGTGGGCGAGGACGGCGGCATCAGCCAGGGCGCCTTCGGCGACCAGTCAGTGCTGCGCGACGCCACCTGGCGGCTGGTGGAGTGAGGTCAGCGAGCTCGCCTTACAGCCCGTAGCACTTCTTCTTCGCTGCCTCGTCTTTCAAGCTCTTGCAATAGGAGAAGCCGCCCATGCCGCAGCCGGGGCTGGCGCTGGTGCTCTTGGGGTAGAGCAGCCCGTAGCATTTCCCCAGCGGGTTGCAGCCCGTGGGTGTGACAGCACCCCAGGAGCCGCTGCTGCCCTTGCACTTGTACACCTCGCAGCCCAGGTGCGTACCGAGCCTGCAGCCGGCCTTGAGCCTGGCCATGCAGCTGTCCCAGCAGGTCTTGGCCGCCGGGCACTCGATCCACACCCCGGTGGGCGGGGGCTTGCAAACCTCGCACTCCGGACATGAGCCCACCTTGCGGAAGGAGCTGCCGGGCGGGCGCGTGGGCCGGGGGCAGCTGCCCGCGGAGATGGTCTGGCTGCCGGCGGAGCCGAGGGTGATGCGCCGCGTATTGGACATCTTTCCCAGCTTGATCTGGGTGAACTTGCCCAGGTAGTCCACCGGGTACTGGCCGTAGCTGGGGAAGCTGGGGCCCATCTTGCCCACGGCCCACGGGTCGGTGTGGTACAGGCTCTTGCGCGCCGCCTCGGGCAACTCGAAGTAGTCCTTGTTGGTGGAATAGTTGGCGGCGATGGCCAGGATCCACTTGTCGCCCACCTTGGCCTGCCGGAAGACGAACTTGTCGCCCTTGAGGAAGCCCTTGAGGATGGTGTTGTTGGGGTGCTTCTTCAGGATGGCGTTGATGAAGTCCTTGCGCGACAGGGTGGAGTACATGCCATAGGCGTGCCCCACGAACTTGCCGTACAGGCCGCCGACCACCGGCACATCCGGCGCCGCGGCGCGCACGTACCAGGCCTGCTTGACGCCGAACTTCTGGCAGTCCTTGAGCGTGTGGTAGATGCTCGAGAACGCTTTCTGCATGCAGTTGCCGATGGCGCGGCGGAAGTCCACCGGGATGATGTGGTTCGCCTCTCGCTGCAGCCAGGCCAGGCGGTTGAGCTGACAGTGGGCCATGTTGGCGTCTGTCTCCCAGCCGCGCCAGTCGATGGACTTGAGGTAGGCGTTCTCCGCCAGCCCGCGCAGCAGCAGCTGCGGCCAGTAGAGGAACATGTTGCCGTACTTCTCCCCCGAGCGGCCCTGGTTGATGGACCGCAGATCGGAGTTGGCCCGGTTGATGGACTGGATCAGGCACTGGGTGAGGTTCTTCGGCTCGCCGGCCAGGGCCTTGGCGGCGCCGCCGCTCTTCTGCACCGAGGGCAGCAGGTCGTGGGTCACGTCCGACACCTGGTCGGCGATGGCCTCCACCAGGGCCTGCTCGGTCTGGCCCTTGATCTTCGCCAGGCGCGCCTTGACCGCCGACGCGAAGGCCGACACCGACTGCTTGTGCCCCACGTTGGCGTACATCAACGCGGCGGCCAGGCTGATCCCCGAGAGGTGCGCCTCGCCCTTGACGACGCCGTCCGCCGCGCCGGGCAGCGCTTGCACGGTGCCGTCCGCCTGCACCTCGGCCACCGAGAAGAGCGGCAGGTGGCTGACCGGATCCGCGGGCAGCGCGGACAGGAGCACCACGTCCCCTGGCTTGACCTTGACCTTGACGCTGAACTCCCCGGCGCCCGAGGTGGTGGTGACACCCAGGGAGTCGCCCGTCGTCAGGCTCAGGGCCCCCACGTCGAGGCCGCCCCACGTGACCTCGGAGCTGTAACCGAGCCCGCTCACCTTGCCGCTGATGGTGACCTCGGACTCTCCGACGCTGGTCTCGTCGCTGCACCCGACCAGCGCCACCAGCGCCAGCGCGAGCGCCCCGCGCAGGGGCGCCATGTGGACCATCCAACCCATGCTCACACTCCCCGGGGCTCTGGGCCCCTCCTGTTGTCACCTGTCTTTGGAATCGATTATCGAGCCCATGCCCGGGCTGGATCAAGGTGCTGCTCGCTCCCGTGGCGGCTTCACCCTGCATTGTCTACCAGACTGGTAGACTTACCAGTAACAGGTCAACAGGATCGACAAGGAGGCGGAGCCATGGAGGCGTTGCGCGCGAGCGGGAGGATGATGTTTTTTGTTGCGATGGGGTTGGCGGTGGCGGCCTGCGGCAGCAAGGCGCCGCCCGAGGAGGAGGAGGGCGGTGATGCGCTGATGCTGTCTGACGTGACGGTCCTGGCGCGGGCCGGCTCGACCTGGAACGCCGGAGCCACCAGCGTCTCGGCCAACGTGGTGCACGCCAGCTCCCAGGTGACCCAGTACTTCACCCGGGCCACCAGCGACTGCCTCGTCTATGCGGGCGTGCTCAACTGGGTCAGCGACAAGGGGCTCTCACCGCTGACCCTGACGTCGTCCCGCCAGAAGGCCACCGCCAGCTGGACCGGCACGCGGTACAACATCACCGGGCTCAAGGCCGGCGCCGCGTTCAACACCTCGGACACCCTCACCGTGCAGGCCAGCGCCGGCGCCACCGAGAGCGTCCAGGCGCCGGCGGCGGTCAACGCGGCCACGGTGCTCGGCACGCCGTCGGGGCTCTCCACCGAGTTCCGCGCCCCGGACGGCGGCTTCGACTATTTCTACGTCTTCATGCAGGACACCGGCCTCGGCCCGGGCCAGTCGGGCGTGATGTGTTTCATCAAGCATGACGACATGAAGCTGAGCGGCGGCCAGCGCACGGCCCCGCTCTTCTCGGCGGCGATCCAGGCGGAGATGACCAGGCGCAGCATGACGCCCAAGACCATCTGGGCCGCCATCTACCGCTGGAAGGACAGCAGCAAGTTCTTCCCCGGCGCCGCGCGCACTGTGCCGGTCCAGGCCGGCCGCATGTTCCAGGTCAGCGCCCAGAACCTGAAGTAGCGCTCACCCCTCCCACGCCACGGTGCCCATGGGGGCCACGTCGTAGCCGCCCAGGGCCTCGACGGTGTCCCTGAAGGTCTGGCTGGCCATGGTCTGCCGCACCACGACCACCCGCGGGTCGTCCCACAGCGCCGCCGGGATGCACAGGTCGTAGCGCTCCGTGGCCACCGGCACGAAGTCGAGGTCCAGGGCGCGCGCCGCGGCGAGGATGCCGAGCCCCACGTCGGCGGCGCCCGACAGCACCTGCACGGCCACGGTCATGTGGGTGTACTCCTCCTGGTCGTAGCCCTGGATCTGGCCCGGGTCGATGCCCTGGCGCCGCAGGTGGTAGTCCAGCAGCACGCGGGTGCCCGAGCCGCCCTGCCGGTTGACCAGCCGCACCCCGTCACGGGCCAGGTCCGCGAAGTCGTGGATGCCCAGGGGGTTGCCCTTCTTGACCATCAAGCCCTGCTCGCGGAAGGCCAGGGTCAGCAGCCGCACCGGCGTGCCCTTGAGGTGCCGCTGCACGTAGCTGACGTTGTACTCGCCGGTGTCCGGATCGAGCAGGTGGGTGCCGCCCATGTGGCAGCGCCCGGCGCGGATGGCCATCAGCCCGGCCAGCGAGCCGAGGTTCGACGCGGAGACCTGAAGCTGGGGCGACAGCCGGCGGGCCTGGTCGGCCAGGTGGTCCAGGGTCACGTCGTGGCTGCCCACCACGATGAGGGTCCGGTCCACGGCCCCGGCGGGCCCGAGCACCTCCGCCGCCGCGCTGGCGTCCTCGTCCAATCCCTCCAGATCGGCCGGGATGCGCAGCACGCCGTCGGCGCGGGTCAGCGAGGTGATGGCCCCGGCGCCGCGCTTGAGCGGCGTGGCCACCACCCGGTCCCCCACCCGCCCCAAGTGCACGCGCAGGAACTCTTCCAGGCCGAGCCTGGACGCAAGGCGCCGCCCCGGCGTGACGGTCACCGTCGGTCGCTCGGCCGCCACCTGCCCCTGCATGCGCGCCAGGGCCGGGCCGACGAACTGATCGAAGCAGACCCACGCCGACACCGGGTAGCCCGGCGTGCCCACCAGGGCCTTGCCCCGCGCCTCGGCCAGCAACGTGGGCTTGCCCGGCATCGCCATCACGCCGTGGACCAGCACCTGGCCCAGGGCCGCGGCCACGTGGGAGGTGTAGTCGCGCGAGCCGGCCGACACGCCCGCGTTGACCAGCACCATGTGCGCGCCCGAGTCGAGGACGCCCGACACGGCCGCCTGGATCAGCTCCAGCTCGTCCGCCGCCCGGGGCAGCACCTCCGGCTCGCCCCCCGCCTCGCGCACCAGACCGGCCAGGAGGATGGAGTTGGTCTCGAGGATGGCGCCCGGCTCCAGGGGCGCGCCCTGGGCCAGGTCGCGCCAGTCCACCAGCTCGCTGCCGGTGGGCAGGATCGCCACCCGCGGTCGCCCGAGCACGCGCACCTCGAACACGCCCGCGGTGACCAGGGCCGCGATGTCGGCCGCGCCCAGCCGGTGGTGGTGCGGCAGCACCAGCTCGCCGGCCACCATGTCCTCGCCCACCCGGCGTACATGCTGCCACGGGAAGGCCGCGGCGTGGATCACCGCCTCCTCCGGTTCGGGCTGCTGCACCTGCTCGATCATGATCACCGCGTCAGCGCCGGGCGGCAGCGGCTGGCCGGTGTTGATGGGCAGCGCCTGCTCCCCCACCGTGAGGGTCACCGGGCGCTCCTCGCTGGCGCCGTAGGTGTCGGCCGCGGTGACGGCGAAGCCGTCCATGGCCGCGCCGTTGTACGACGGCGAGCTGAACACCGAGAACACCGGCCCGGCGGTCACGCGGCCCAGCGCGTCGACGGTTCGCATCGCCTCGTCGCCCACCAGGGCGGTCCAGTCGAAGGCGTCCAGGAACAGCTCCCGCGCCCGGGCCAGCGGCTTCATCTTCAGGTAGACGTTTCGCTTCACGTGAGGCTCCGTGGTTCAGGGAAACAGCAGCACCGTGACCTCGGCGCCCTGGTCGAGGCCCTCATGGCCCAGCGGGACCTGCACGAGCCCGTGCGCCCGGGTCAGGGTGTGCAGCAGCCCCGACTTGCCCAGCAGGGGCTCCGCCTCCCGCTGGTCCTCGGGGCCGGTGAGCCGAACGCGCACGAAGGACGCCCGCCCCGGGGCCCCCGGCAGGTTCCGCGTCAGCCGGGCGCGCGCCCGCGGGAAGCGGACGAACGGCTCGGCGGGTCGGCCCAGCAGCCGCTCCATCATCGGCTCCACGAACAGGTGGAAGGCGATGACGCAGGAGGTGACCTGCCCCGGCAGGCCCAGCAGCTGGCGCTCCCCGGCCCGCACCCAGATGAACGGCTTGCCCGGGGCCACGCTCACCCCGTGCACGAGCAGCTCGCTGTCCGAGAACGCGGTGAACACCCGGGCGGTCAGGTCCCGCGTGCCCACCGACGAGCCGCCCGAGATCAGGGTCAGGTCGCACCGCTCCGCGGACCGCTCCACCGCCGCGCGCAGGGCCGCCTCGTCGTCGGTGACCAGGCCGAGAGCTTCAGGGTGCCCGCCCGCGCCGCGCACCTGGGCGGCCAGGGTGTGGCTGTTGACATCCCGCACCTGCCCCGGGGCGGCATCCCCCTCCACCGGCACCACCTCGTCGCCGCTGGAGATGATGCCCACCCGCGGCCGCCGCCTGAGCATGGGCCGGGCGACCCCCAGGGCCGCCAGCAGCCCCACGTCCTGGGCGCGCAGAGTCGAGCCCGCGGGCAGCAGGGTCTGGCCCCGGGCCGCGTCGTCGGCCTTGCCCACCACGTGACCGCCAGGCGCCACCGACCGGCTCACCTCCACCAGGTCCTGCTCGAGCTGGCGCGTGTGCTCCACCATGACCACCGCGTCGGCGCCCCCGGGCAGCATGCCGCCGGTGCCGATGCGCGCGCACTGCGAGGGGCCGAGGTCGAAGTCAGGCGTCTCGCCCATGCGCACCTCGCCCACCAGCGTGAGGTAGCCTGGCGCCCCTTCGCTGGCGCCGAAGCTGTCCCGGGCCTGCACCGCGTAGCCGTCCATGGTGGCGCGGTCGAACCCGGGCAGGTCGTGGGGCGCGCGCAGGTCATGGGCCAGGGTGCGCCCCGCCGCCTGCTCCAGCGGGACCTCCTCGGCCGGCAGCGGCGCGATGTCCGCGGCCCGCGCGAGGACCTGCTCCAGGGTCTGCACCTCGAAGAACGGCTTCATGCCAGGAACTTTAGCACCACCGCGCGAGGGTGGGACGCCTACTTGCGCGTGGTGCGCGGGCAGCGCAGCTTCAGCTGGAGCCGCTGCCCCGGGAGGGTCTGGAGCTCGAGGATGGGCCGGTCCCAGCGCTCGGCGACCTCCTGCAGGTGCTTGACCGTCCTTGCGAGCGCGCCGCGGGCGGCGGCGGCCTCTGCCCCGAGGGAGAGCTCAACCAGCGCGTGGGCCGGCACCGTGCGCCAGCGCCAGCGCTTGCTGTACACCGTCACGGTGCGGCGGGCGGGATCGGTCAGCTGCTCGGCCCGCACCAGCGTCACCTGCTTGCCGGAAGCCTTGAGCGCGCGCAGCTGCTCTGCCAGGGCCTCCATGGTGGGCGCGGTCTGTTCCACCCGGGCGCCATCCACCTGCAGCAACGCCCCGACGCCGCCAGGGGCAGCGGCGACCTCCGCCTGCAGGGTGCGCTTGCCCGCGGCCCTGGCCGCCCGGGTTGTCCCGCGCGCGCGGCAAGCATCGTCCGACTCCTTGGCGCGGCACGGCCGGGACAGCCAGACCCGCCGCCCCTGCACCTTGACCCGCTCCGCGCGCACCCTCGTCACTTTCCGGCCCTGCGTGCTCAGGCCCACCGGCGGCCGGAAGGTCTCCCGGCAAGGATCGTTGCCGCGCCGCGGACAGCGCAAGCGGCCGAAGAAGCGGCCCCGGCGATCCGGGTCGTCTCGGCACCGGCCGCGCCAGCGATCGTCCCTGGAGCAGCGGATCCGCACGTGCATGTGATCGGTGTGCGCCCGGCCCCGGGGCGGCCGCATCAGGGTCTTCTCCGCCCGTCTGATCAGCGCGCGAGGCTCGCCCAGCTTCGCCGCGTGGTCCAGCAGCCACCGCCGCACGCCCAGCGACATGAACACCACCCGCACCCGCGCATGCTCGTCGGTGAGCATGGCCTTGATCAGGGCCCAGTTTCGCTTCACGTCGAACCGGCGCGGCGGCACCTGCATTTTTTCGGTGGGGTAGTAGCAGAGCCGGGCCATGGCGTCGGGCGCGTAGGCCGGCATGCAGTCGCCTGGCGCCATGGGTTTGCCCGCCTCATCCACGGCGTAATACAGCAGGTCCACGTCCCGGCCCGCCTGGTGCGAGCGGTGGTTTGGGGCCGAGCCGCCGCGCTCCTTGGACAGGTCCCCCACGCCCAGCAGCGCGCCCGGGTGCGCCCGGTTCACAGCGGCCGCGGCCCTGCGGATCAGGCCCACGAGCTCCTCGGTGCCGAACCGCAGCCCGCGAGAGCGCCACGGCTCGGAGATGATGTACCCCTCCCCCTGAGGCGCCAGGGCGGCCGGGTAGGCCAGCCCGCCCCGGTTGACCCGCCCACACGAGACGCTCTGCGTATCCATGGGCGGCGGCTCGGGCGGCGGCGGCTCGGCGCGCCGCGCCCCGGCGGGGGCGGGCAGCATGAGCATGAGCATGAGCAACAGGGCCGGCAGGAGCGACTTCACGGGGCCCTACTCGACGTAGATCGGGTTGGAGTAGATCCAGATCGTGCGCTTGATCAGCTTGGCGCCCTTGCTGCCGAGGTAGGTCTCGAGGTGCCGCGGGACCATGTGCACCTCGGCCCGGTATGCGCCAGGCGCGGTGGCGGTGTGGCTGAGGGCGCTCTTTCCCTGGGCCACGGTGGACAGCTTGCCGGCCGAGTCCACGCGCAGCAGCCGCAGCTCCAGCTCCGGCGCGGTCACCGCCGGGTCGGGATCGAGCAGCGAGGGGAGCGACACCTTCAACACCGGGCTGGCGCTGACGCTGACCTGGGCGCCCATCTCGTGGATCGTACCGCCGGCCGCGGCGTGAAAGTCGAAGCCGGTCGGCGTACCGAGCACCTCGAACACCATGTACCCTCTGCCCAGCTTCAGCGCCTCGCGCACAGCGTCGGGGGTGATGGCCTTGACCCGCAGGTGGTTGCTGAACCAGCGGAACATGCGCCGGTAGCTGTCCATGCGTTCGCCGTCCCGCGCGGGCAGGGGCAGCACGTTCTGGTGCGCGTCGGTCCCCAGCGCGCCGGCGGTGGGGCGCAGGGCCAACAGCGCGCTCCACTTGTCCACGGCGTTGCCGCTGGGCACGAAGAAGGCGAGGAACCCCAGGTCAGGCTGCGGGTCGGTGGCATCCTTGCCGAAGAAGGGCGCCAGATCGTTGATGTAGCCCAGCTTGGACAGCCCGAGATGCTTCTCGCGGATGGTGGGGTCGAGGTTGGCGTGCAGGTTGTAGACCTCGATGCCGTCCAGCTTGTGCTGCTTCAGCTCGGCCAGAGGCTTGCTCTCGGTGTGGGCCTGGTACAGCGCCGCCCCCGCGGCGCGAAGCTTGCCGTCCAGCGCGGTATCGCTGCCGCCGTACAGCGCCTTGAGCTGAGCCGTGGGGCCGTCGATGTGCCGCTGCAGCCCAAGGGGCATGGTGGCCTTGAGCTCGGCGCCCACCATCATCAGCGGGCGGAAGCTGTCGGAGCACTTGAAGCGCGCGGCCACCTTCTTGCCGCCCGCGAGCACCGCCTCGTCGCCTGCGCGCAGCAGCAGCAGCTCATCGAAGGCGGTGGTGGCCAGGCTGCTGATGTGCTCGGTGAGCATCAGCGCGTCCACCCGGGTCTTGCACAGCCCCTGCTTGAGCTGGCCCAGGCATTTTTCGTTGGGTTTGCCGTTGATGGTGGGCTTGCCGTCGCAGGCGTCGTGGGAGTGCACCGAGTGGGCGTGCACGATGGTGCGGGCGATGCGCAGGCCGCGAACGGCGGCGATCCTGCTCGAGTCGGGCTGGCCGGGGTCCCAGGGGCGCGGCTGCGCCAGCGTGTCCAGCGGTACGGTGTCAGCAGTGGGGCCCAGGTCCGACGCCGGCGCGGCGTCCTCCTGGCAGCCCATGGCCAGGAGCACCAGGAGCGCACCGGCCGTCAGGGTTGGATTCGTGGTGGCAGTCATTACAGCCGAGTATACGCCACCGCACCAGCCACCGGTCTCTCGTTTTCGAAGATCCCGACTCGCACACATCTGAAAAAGCCGTTGAATATCAAGCCCCGGGAGAGTGGCACGGTCGGTGCAAAGTTCTGAAGAGTGACCATGGTCCCACGAGCAGCCAGCGCCCTGTTGATCGCCGCCACCCTGTGTCTTTCGGTCCAGGCTGGCGCCCGCCCCCTGGGCTATCGCAAGGGGCTGGCGGTGCCGATGAGGGGCAGCGCCCTGACGCGGGACCTGCGCGCGCTGACTTACGCGCCCGACGGCCGCGATCCGCACAAGTCGTCCTACCGCAGCACCGCCGCATACGTGGCCGGCCGCCTGCGGGCCCAGGGTGCCAGACCGCTGCTGCGCGGTCGACGCGGGGCCACCGGCTACCTGCAGACCTTCACCTTCAACACCGCAAAGGGCGCCAAGGTGACCACCCACAACGTGGTGGGCATTCACAGGGGCGCCGGCCCACGCAAGAAGGGCCAACCCCGCGAGGCGATCCTGGTCATGGGGCACCTGGACGGCCTGGCCGGCAAGGACAAGGTCGACTTCGCCCGCAGCGCCAAGTACCGAGGCGCAAACGACAACGCCTCTGGTGTGTCGGCGGCGCTCCACATATCCCGGGCCCTGGCGCGCCACCAGCGGATGACCGGCAAGAAGCTCAAGCGGGACGTGGTGTTCATGTTCTCCTCGGCCGAGGAGCAGGGGTGCATCGGCGCCGAGGCGTTCGCAAAGTTCACGAAACAGTTCGGCGACACCAAGTTCGTGGGCGCGGTGAACCTCGACATGGTGGCCCGAGGCGACAAGCTGTTCGTGCACGGCGGGCTCACAGCCAGCGCCGCCAAGAAGAACCCGGTCTACCGCCGGGCCATGAAGTTGAGCAGCGGACGCAAGACCATCAAGCTCTGGCCGGGCCACGAAAAAGAGAAGGGGTTCAACGCCAGCGACAACCAGGTCACCGCGGCCGGGGGCATCCCGTCGGTGTTCATCACCACCGGCTCCACCGACACCCTGCACACCACCAGGGACACCTTCAAGAGCCTGAACCACGGCATGCACCGCCGGGCTTCCAGCGCGGCGCTTCGGCTGGTGCACGACCTGGCCAGCAGCCCCCGCGCCCCCTCCCGCGGCCGCACCTTCCCGCTCAAGCTCAAGGGCTTCATCGGCTGGGGCGACAAGGACCTTTTCCCCGGAAAAATCTAGCCGATCCCATCACCGGCGTATCACCCACCACCTCCCAAAACCGCGCGCTCAATTATCCTCGGTTCAATCCCGTCTGCTGAAGCGCGCGGCGAGGTTTATTCTTGATTGCGCCGCCTTCGCATCAGCAGCACGCCGAGCACCAGCAGCCACCCCATACCGCTGCCCTGGCTCTGGCCTGTCCGGCAGTCGCAGCCGTTGTCCGGGCGCTGCAACTTCTTCGGGATCCAGAGGTCCGCCTGCGCGGCACCGAGGTCCCGCTGGGGCAGGTCCAGCCCGGCCTCGCGGTGCTGCGGCGCATGGTCCATCCGGGGGAGGTCCTGAGCTTGCTGGTCCGACCTGGACTGGTCCGGGATCTGGCTGTCGGGCGACCCCAGGTCAGGCGCTCCCGCCTCTGGCATGCCAGCGTCGGGAGCGCTCTGGTCCGGCGGGGCCTGATCCGCCGGAGGCGCCGCGTCGGGCGGACCCAGGTCAGGCGGGCTCAGGTCCGCGACCGGCAGATCGGGCACCACGCTGTCCGGCATCCCGGCGTCGGGCGGGCCCAGGTCAGGCGGCCCGGCGTCCGGCGGCAGCGGCACGCACTTGCCGCCGGCGCAGTGGCCGCTCTGGCACTGTGTGTGCTTGGTGCAGCTGCCGCCCAGGGGTCGCCAGCTCACCGCCCGCACCTTGACCCGGTTGGCGCCGAACTTGGGCGCCATGTCGAAGCGGTGGTAGCCGAGCAGGTAGTTCCACGGACCGCCGCAGCTCAACGCCGGGGCGAGCTCGCTCTGCGCGCCGGCGCTCAGGGCCAAACCCTTGGGGTGGACCAGCTTGCCAGCGTCGTCCACGAGGGTGCCGTAGATGTCCACGCTCGTCTTGCCGCGCAAGTCCTGCCACGCCACCAGCGCGCGCTGTCCGTCCGACGAGATGACAGGCGCCTGCTGCGCCCCCGGCGCGGACGACAGCGCCAGGCCCGCCGGGTCGAGCACCTTGCCCGCGTTGCTCACCCTGGCCCCGTAGATGTCGGCGCCGGCTGTCCCGGGGCGCTCGTCCTGCCACGCCACCAAAAAGTTGCTGCCGGACCAGGCCGCCACAGGATCCTTCTGCGCTCCGGAGGCGCCGCTCACCAGCACGCCGGCCGGGTCGAGCACCTTTCCGGTGGTGTCGACCCGCGCGCCGTGGATGTCGCCGAGGCTGTCCGTGCGCCGATCCCGCCACACCACCCAGAAGCTCTTGCCGTCGCTGGCCACATGCGGGGCCGTCTCCTTCTTGGGCTTGGCGCTGATGGCCAGGGGCTTGCTGTCCAGCACCGCCCCCTTGGTGTCCAGCCGGGCGCCGCGCACGTCGATGGTGGTGGCAGCGGATGAGCCGTCCTCCCAGACCACCAGGAAGTACCCCGAGGCGTGGAACGCGGACGGGTTTCCCGCGGCCCCGCTGCCCGCGGCGACCTTGATCGGGGTGCTGTCCAGAAGCTGCCCCGTGGCGCCGTTGACCCGCGCGGCGAGGATGTCCCCCAGGGGGTCTGTCCGGGTGTCCTGCCACACCAGCAAAAAGATCTGGCCGTCGGAGGTCACCACCGCCGACCGCTGCAGCTTGGGCGCCTTGGCCAGCGCCATGGCGGACGGGTCCACCACCTGGGGCGCGCCGGCCGGGGCTGTCACGCGCACCCCGTACAGATCGCCGTCGCCGTCGCTGCGAAAATCCCGCCAGGCCGCCAGGTGGCGCGTGCCGTCGAACGCCAGCGCCGCGCCGGTCTGCACGTTGGCCGCCATGGAGATGAGGAACCCCTTGGGATCCAGCACCACCCCGGCGCCGCTGACCCGCGCGCCGTAGATGTCGTAGGAGATACCGCCGCGGCGATCCTGCCACACCGCCAGGTAGCCTGTCCCCACCCCTGCCACCGCCGGCATCTCCTGGTAGCCCGTCTCGGCGCTGATGGTCACCGACTTGCTGTCCAGCACCTTGCCGCCGGCCGTGATGCGCGCCCCGTGGATGTCGGACAGCTTGCTCGTGCGCCTGTCCTGCCACGCCGCCAGGTACTGCCCGCCGCTCCATGTCAGCGCCGGCCGCTCCTGGCCATCGTACGCCTTGCTCACCACGACGCCGGCGGGATCCAGCACCTTGCCCGCCGCGCTCACCCGCGCCCCGTAGATGTCCGCCGAGGCGCCCCCGGCCCGGCCATCCTGCCACAGGGTCAAATAGCCCGTCCCGTCGCAGCTCACCGTCGGTGCGCTCTGATCGTGAGCCGCGCCGCTGATGACGATGCTCGTCAGGTCGAGCACCTTGCCCGCCGCGCTCACCCGGGCGCCATGGATGTCGGTCTGCAGCCCCACGCGCCGGTCGTCCCACACCACCAGCGCCGTGGTGCCCACGTGACACACCGACGGGTGCTTCTGGTGATCCACCACCGCGGTGATGGGCACCCCCGCCGGGTCGAGCACCTTGCCCGCCGCGCTCACCCGCGCCCCGTAGATGTCGTACTCCTTGCCGCCGCGGCGGTCCTCCCACACCACGAAGTACTGGGCGCCGTCGAAGGAGGCCCGCGGGCGCACCTGGCTGTCCGTCGCCGTGCTGACCAGCAGGCCGCCCGGGTCCAGCACCGTGCCCGCGGTGGACACGCGGCTGCCGAGGATGTCGAAGCCGGTGGCGGTGCGGTACTCCTCCCACAGCACCAGGTACTGCTGCTTGCCCGGCACGATGAACGGCCGGTGGGCGCTGGCCCCGCCCTTGCGCAGCAGCAGCCCGCCCGGGTCGAGCACCTTGCCCGCCGCGCTCACCCGCGAGGCCCAGATCTCGTTGATCGTGCCGCCGCGGAAGTCGCGCCACACCACCAGGTAGCCCGCGCCGTCCGACGCCACGGACACCATCTCCTGGTTCGCGCCGATGGGAGCGAGCAGCGGCTTGTCCACGCTCACCTCGGCCGAGATGAGGGACGCCGACTGCGAGACCACCCGGTGCAGCTCGACATCTCCTTCGCCGCAAGCGGCGAGCAGCGAGAGCGAGCACAGGGTGAGCACCGGGCGGCAGGGAGCGGGCAGCATGGCGCCATTATACCGCGCTGGCTCAGCCGCCCTGCGCTGGCGGGCTTATGGCGGCGAGCCACTGCCGTACTGCGGCCATCTCCTCCGGGTCGAGCGGGCGGTTGTGCGCTCCGGCCGCCTCCATCAGGCAATACCGGCCGGCGGCCATGTCGACCCGGAGCGACACCGTCACCGGAGCGCCGTCAATGTCACCATGCGCGAAGATCACGCGCCCCGAGAGGGCCCAGTCTGCGAACGCCGCGACGCAGTGATTCATCCGGGCCGATTCCTCGACGAGGTCGCCAACCGTGCGCAGGGGGGCAAACGTCCCGCGCGCCCCCTGCCATGGCTGCAGGCCGTGCAGCGGTAGCACCGTCTCGGACAGGTGGGGCGTACGCCGCCAGCTCAGCTGCTGCCCCCACTGGCGGACCCTGGCCTCCAGCCGCGCGGGCGCGTTCCTGCGGCACAGCCTGCGGCCGGAGACGATCAGGTAGTCCACGAGGTGGTCCAGGTAAGCGGGCCAGCCGCGGCCCAGCTCGCGCCTCTTCGCGCGCACCCAGCGCCAGTTGAACGACAGGAACCGCGCCAGCCCGTCGAGCTGGGCGACGGACAGCCGCTCTCTGGCCCGAGCCATCCCCGCCCCGCTGGTGGCCCTGAACCACTCCAGCCGGTCCTGCTCGCCAGCCGGCACATCCTCCGGCGCCAGCCGCCCCGGCACGCCGTTGAACAGCAGCGACGGCGGGACCGACGGACACGCGCGCCGGATCCGAAGCCGCTGCGCGGCGAACTCCACCTCTCCGACATGCCGGGGCCGCACCGGGTGCCGCCGGTTCGCCTCGGCCCACGCGGCCTGCGCCCGGTCGAGCAGCCGGTTCAGGCGCGCCCCCTCGACCACCCCCCGCAGCAGGTCGCTGGCCAGAGCACCCGCGCGCCGCTCGTCCAGCGCCATGCAGAGCAGGAGGACGCCGGGGCAGCTCCGGGCCATCTGCGCCACCCGCCCGGTCGGATCGTTCACCGTCGAGGCGTAGATCCACCAGCGCGCGCCGAGAGCCAGGGGGAACCGGCCGGCGGCCTCGAGCCCCGCAGTATCCCACAGCCCCTCCAGGTGATGCGCCATGGCCTGCAGGGCGCCACGGATGGCAGCCGCCCCGCCCCGCGGCATGTCACCACCACCCACATGCATCGCCTCGGCCAGCGGTCGCGCCAGGAGCGGCGAGGCGAGCCAGTCGCGATCCACACCGGGGCCAGGCACCGGGATGTCCTCGGTGCGTGCCCGCCCGAAGGCGCTCACCAGCTTGAGCCGGGCGCGCACGGGCGGTCTTATCAAAAGCGAGGCATACCAGTGTTCGTAGGGTGTCCCGTCTCCCGGCCCCACCTCCTCGGCCAGCGAGACGAGCCGCGCCTCCGCTCCACGCCGCAGCAACGCCACCTCGATCTTCAGCCGCCCGGCGGTCACGCTCCAGCGCCTCACGACCTCGGGATCAAACGCCAGCTCCAGCTGGACCGGCGCAGCGCAGGATATTCCCTCGGCGAGCATCACGCGATGTTTGCATCTCCCCCTGTCAGCTGAGGTCAGAGCCCGGCAGGTCGTGGGCAGGGTCCGTCCCGGCTCTGATACCATTCCCCCTGATGCATCAAACGCTCTGGATCTGGCGCGTCCCCCTCTGCCTGCTGCTGCTTGGCGCCGGCAGCGCGTGGGCGGCGGACGGCGACCTGCTCTACGGCCCGGGCGGCGCGGCCGCGCTCAAGGCCCGGGCCAAGCTCACCGCCAAGCCGAAGTACGGCCCGGCGCCGGCCACGGTGGTCAACGCCCTGCTCGCCCGGGCCAAGGCGTTCCGCACATCGCCCACCTACAGCTACAGCCACAAGTCGTTCTCCTACACCTTCAGCAGCAAGATCCCGGCGCCGCACAAGGACCACTACCCCTACTGGACCGCCCTGTTCCAGGAGCGCGCCGACTCCATCTCCACCCGGCTCAACACCCTCACCTTCGCCTACCTGGTGCAGGGGCAGAGCGCGGACCTGGCCGCGGCCCGGGACATCGCGCTGAAGCTGGCGGCCTGGTCCACCTGGACCGACCCGGATCTCAAGTGCATGCCAGGGCCCGCCTGCCTCGACACCGGCCACGCGGCCTTCTCCATGGCCTACTTCTACGACGCGGCCCGCACCACGCTGAGCGCCGCGCATCGCAAGACCATCCGCGACGCCATCATCAAGCGCGGCCTGGAGCCGCTGGACAAGGCGGCCCAGGACGCGCTGACCCAGAAGACGGCCCACAACTTCCACGCCATCGTGGCCATGGGCCTTGGCGTGGGGGCCGCCGCCGTATGGGGCGAGGACAGCCGCGCGCCCGCCTGGCTCGCGCGGGCCCTGGCCCTGGCCAAGATGTACCTTGGCCAGCAGGGCGCCGACGGGGGGACGCTCGAGTACCACGGCTACGGCGCCTACGCCATGGACCACCTGGTGCGCTTGCTGCAGGTGGCCGAGCTGCGCGGGCAGAAGGTGACGGCCGCCGTGCTGAACAAGGTGGCGCGCTTCTACTTCGCCGCCCTGGCCCCCGACGGAAACGGCGTGGGCACCTTCGGCGATTCGTGGCAGATCTGCGGCGCGCCGATGCACCACTGGCGCGCGTTCAAGGGAGACGGCGTGGCGCAGGCCTACCTGGTGGACTCGGGTCTGATGGGGACCCAGGATTTCATCACCGTGGTCTGGGCCAGGGGGAAGCTGAAGCCGACCCCGCTGCCGCCGACGCCCGCGGCGTTCACCTCGGTGGGCCTGGGCGCCCTGCGCTCCGGGGCCGGGTCCGACGCCGCGCTGCTGCTCCTGAAGGCGGGGCCCGAGAAGATGCTGATGGGGCACAACCAGAAGGACCACCTGTCGTTCCAGGTCTGGGGCCGCGGGGCCTGGCTCACCGGCGATCCCGGCTACTCCAAGCCCGGCTCCCAGCCGCCGCCGCTGCACCGGTTCTACGACGAAGGGCACGGCCACTCGGCCATCCTCCTCGACGGTAAGGGGCCGACGCTCAAGATCGGCGCGCGACTCACCCGCGTGGCCGGGGGCCAGGGGTTCGGCGTGATTTGCGGGGAAGCGGCGGGGGCGTACGCCAAGGGCACCGTCACCTCTGCCCGTCGCTGCGCGCTCATGCACCCGGGTGGCTTCGCCGTGATCTCGGACCGCGTGGTCACCCCCTGGCCGCAGCGGGTGGAGTGGCTGTTTCAGCCCCATCGCCGGGGATTCGCCTCGGTTTGGGGCGCCGAGGCATCGCTGTACGCCGGGCCGGCGCACCTGGCGCTGCGCTGGGCCAGCGCCAAGCCGGCGCTGGCGAACCTGTCCCAGCAGAAAGACTGGCCGAGCACCGTGGTGGTCACTGCCCCGCGCACCGGCGCCGCGGCGGTGGCCCTGGCCGATCCAGGCTTCGAGAAGGCCAAGTTCACCGGCTGGACGCCGCGGTCCACCACGCTGTCCGCCCACACGGTGGAGACCAAGCAGGCGCGCGGCGGCAAGCGATCGGCCCGCATCTCCTTCGCCGCCAAGGCGGCCGGCTACTTCTACTCGGCCAAGTTCGCGGCCACCCCGGGCGAGCGCGTCGGCGCCAGCGCGTACATCAAGACCGCGGTCACCGCAGGCTCGGCCCGAGTGCGGCTGTTGTTCTACGCCAAGGGCAAGTACCTGGATCATGCCCCGGGCGCCAGCGTCAACGGAGCGTGGGGCTGGCACCAGCGCCATGTCAGCGGCGTGGTCCCCGCGGGCGCGGATCAGCTGGCCCTGGCCCTCGAGTTCACCGGCGTGGGCACCGCCTGGTTCGACGACGCGGCGCTCTACCGGATGCCCAAGGCGGCCCAGAAAACCACCACCCGCCGGCTGCTCACCCTGGCGCACCCCACCGCCGCACAGCCGCCGGTCAACGGCACATTCTCCCTCGGGATGGCGTTCTGGACCCCGCGCTCCTTCACCCTGTCGGGCCACGCGGTGGTCACCAATGTCCACCAAAGCGCCCCAGCTTCGGCCCGGATCCAGTTTTTGAACAAAGCAGACGCCGGCTACTTCTACGGCAACTTCCTCCGGGCCAAGCCTGGCGACGCGGTCTGGGCCACCGCGTGGGTGCGGGCCCAGACCACCGCCGGATCCGGCGCACGGCTGCGGGTGCTGTTCTACGACAAGAACACCTACGTCTCGTCGGCCCAGGCGCCCTACCAGAAGGGCGCCACGGGGTGGCTGAGGCAGCAGGTGAACGGCACGGTCCCCGCGGGCGCCGACCGGCTGCGGCTGTCGCTGGAGTTCACCGGCCAGGGGAGCGCGTGGTTCGACGACGTGACCTACGCCAACCTCACCAGCCCGCTGGACCTGAAGCAGCTGGCGGGGCCGACCTCTGTCGCTGGCGGCGCCTGGTGGATGTTCTTCCACCGCCTGGGCGTGGACTATCTGGTGCTCGACGCCAGCGCCGGCAAGGTCTCGGGGATCACCCTGCTGGGCCAGGCGTCCCTGGACGCCGGGTTCGCCGTCCACGTGGCCGAGCGCAAGGCGCCGCTGATCCTCGTGGACGCGGCGAAGCTGCGGCTGGCGGACGGCACGCGGGTGGAGCTGGACACGCCAAGCGCCATGCGGCTGGAGGAGAGCGGCCAGACGCTCGTCGTACGCCTGGGCCCCGGCTCCGCAGGCAAGGGGCCCAAGCGAGCCCTGGTGGAGCTGCCCGGCGCCGCGCACCTGACCAAGGCGACGGTCAACGGCGCGGCGGCCTCCTGGGCGCTGCTGGCCGCGGACGAAGGTCGGCTCTGCTGGGGGAGCTTCACCGCCGGCCCCTGCGCAACGGCCGCAGCGGACGGCGGCGCGCCCGCGGACCTGCGCCCGCTCGACGCCCGCCGCCCCGACGCCGCGTCTGCGGACGCTGCCCGGCACGACGCCGGCGCAAACAACGAACCGAAAGACGCCGGGTGCTCATGCGCGGCCGCCTCCCACGCCGCCCCCGCGACCTGGCCGCTCCTGCTCGCCCTGGCCGCGCTCTGCCTTTTTTTGTGGCGCAGGAGAACCTCTCGCCGCCTCGCGCGTTAGACCAACAGCGTGGGAGTTAACAGCATAAGAAACCGCATAGGGCACCCGTGCCCCATTCCGGCTCCGTACCCGGAGTACGAAGAGGCGTTTCTCGACGGAAAAAACGACAATCGGCGTCATTTTGCGGGTTGACAAAATCGCGCCGGGCCTTCACAAAGGCCCACACGAGAAGAGACCAATGAAAGAACTTAACGCCATAAGCTCAGCGCATAGCAACTTGGGTTGCGACCGGGGTCGTCCCGGCGGTTGAGGTCGTTCACATACGAACGGTTCTTCAGGCCGCCCGGGACTCCCAGGCGGCCTTTTTTATTGGTCGCACTTATGGGGTGCCCGCTCTTGCCACAGCGGTACCGGGGCTTTGACTTCTCATCCAAAGAGATCTGGGTTTCAAAATCCGCCTCGCCCGTCCTGCACCTTGCAACGGTGTAGGCACCCCTCCTTTAACCCTGTCCGGCCTCGGGCCGGACGTTGACATAACCACCCTTGCATCCAGAAGGGGGTGCATCATGACCATGAAGCAGATCACAGTACCGCAGTCCTTCGTCGCCCTCCTGTACGAGGACGGCGTGTTCATCAACCTCCTGCAGCCGGGCATGCACAAGTTCCGCGACAAGCTGTTCGGCCCGTCCGTGGAGCGTGAGGCGCGCCTGGTGGACCTGCGCGAGCGGACCCTGACCCTCAAGGGCCAGGAGATCCTCACCGCCGACAAGGTGGCCGTTCGGGTCAGCCTGCTGGTCTACTTCCGGGTCAAGGACCCGGAGGCGGCCCTGCACAACGTGGCCCACTACGAGGAGCGCATCTATGAGGACGTACAGCTGGCTGCGCGGCGCTTCCTGGCCAGCCGCAGCCTGGAGGCGATCCTCGGTGACCGCAACGAGATCTCCGACGCCGTGCGCGAGGTGGTCTCCAGCCAGGCGGCCGCCTACGGCGTGGACATCCTGCGTGCCGAGGTCAAGGACCTGGTCTTCCCGGGCAACCTGCGGGAGATCATGAACCAGGTGCTCGAGACCGAGCGCCGGGCCGAGGCCCGCCTGATCCAGGCGCGCAAGGACGCCGAGGCGCAGCAGATCAAGACCGAGGCCGACGCGCTGGATCAGCGCCAGCGGCTTGAGGTGGAGCGGGAGCAGATCCTGTCCCGCGCCCGGGCCGAGCAGGAGGCGCGCCAGCTGCGGCTGGAGGCCGAGCAGCGTGAGGCCGAGGCCATCGCCCAGCGGCCGGATCTGATGCGCCTGCGCGAGCTGGCCACCCTGTCCGAGATGGCCATGTCCGGCGCCCGCTTCGCGGTGGGCCTGGACGCGCGCCGGCTCGTCACCATGCTGTCCGACAAGGAGTGAGGGGGCCCCGCCATTGCCCCCTCGACGGACGCTTGCCCCCCCGGGTCCTCCGGGGGGGCATTTTTTTACCCACAGCCGGGCTCCGAGCGCGGGCCGCAGTTGCACTGGAAGGTCCCGCCGCGCCGCGGCTCCACCGCGTCGCCCACCTCGCGCCATACGTCCGGCGACTCCAGACACAGGGCCAGGCGCGTGCCCGGGGAGACATCGCGGATCATGCGGGCGATGGTGCGGTACAGGTGCGCGCGCACCGACACGGGGAAGGGCGCGCCCTTGTGCCCGCGCAGGCGCTGCGCCGCGGCCCGAGCCTCGGCCAGGGCGCCCGGGTCGAGCCGGTCCAGCGGCACGATGCGCGCCAGGTCGTCCAGCTCCACCATGCTCAGCGACCAGAGGGTGATCATCTCCGGCGTGCCGGCGCGCAGCAGGTCGTCCAGCAGGTCCCGGTAGGCCTGCTCCCAGCCCTGCAAGGGCACGATGGGCGAGAGCCTGACCCGCACCGGGTAGCCGGCCCGGTGCAGCTTGCTCAGCGCCGCGATGCGCCGGTCCGGCGGCGGCGCCCCGGCCTCCAGCAGCGCCGCCACGGGCGCCGGCGTCAGGGTGAAGGAGGCCGCAGTGTGCCCACGGTGGTCCAGGTCCAGCAGGTGGTCCACCGCGTCCCCCTTGGAATAGAGCAGCAGGTACCTGTCGTCGAGCTCGGCGAAGCGGCGCACCAGGGGCGCGGCCAGATCGTAGGCCGGCTCCAGGCCGAGGGTGTCGGTGCGGTTGTTCAGCTTGTACAGCCGCTGGGAGCGGCGGGAGCGGGCCAGGCGCGTCACACGGTCGACGAACGACTCCACGTCCAGCCGCACGCACACGAACGACACATAGGGGCAGTAGGTGCAGTCGTAGGGGCAGCCCACCGCCGACTGGATCTCCATGCCGGTCTGGCACAGCACGCCGTGCTGCTCCCGCTGCACCGAGGCGCTGCGCAGCTCGCGCCAGGAGTAACCGGGGAAGACCTCTGCCGCGCCGTCGCCGCCGCGGGTCAGCGCGAAGGCCACCAGGTCCTTGGGCTGCCGCCGCCCCTCCAGGCCGCCGCGCCGCAGCTCCTGCCGGGGGGTCAGCGCTGCCAGCATCGCCTCCAGGTCGTCCGGGTCCATGACCTCGGGCGCTGGCCCGTCCACATGCTCGAGCAGCGCCTCGAACCGCCGGCGCGGCTCCGGGTGGGTCAGGACATCGCGGGCCACCACGACCCGCTTTGCAGCGAGACGCTCGATACAGAAAGTATGAGCGCGCGTAGAAGCGGCGTCTCGCCGCTTCCAAAAAAAACGCGGCGGGACGCCGCGTCTACACACTGCTCGACGCGCGCACGCATGTAGAAGCGGCGTCTCGCCGCTTCCAAAAAAAACGCGGCGGGACGCCGCGTCTACACACTGCTCGACGCGCGCACGCATGTAGAAGCGGCGT